>CAZBUJ010000111.1:0-15623 GCA_964495075.1 uncultured Phycisphaeraceae bacterium | reverse complement strand
GTTCTGAAGCGGCGCTTGACCATCCGGAGGATGTCCTTGGCGCGCATAGGGGTTGTGGTGATGCCACTCTCGACGCTGCCCGTCATCCTCCCCCATGGCGTGCAGGACCCACGTCGTCGTGCAGACCGTGGCCTTGGCCTTGAACATCGTCCGCCCCTGGATGTAACTCACCAGCAGGTCCGGCCCGACGCCTTCGAGCCGCGGGCGCGGCCGGCGGGTCTTGCGCCAGATCCCCCAGCGGTTCAACTCGCGCGTCACGTTGGCCACCGTCTCCACCGTCACGCCCCGCGCGGCGTGCTCCTCCAGAGAGACTGCTTGACCAATCCGTCCCATCACCTCATCCGAAGTCTCCTCAGTTCATCGGGGTGGCCCGCGCACGCCAAACTGCGAGCGCTGCCGGCGGCGAACGGACTGCGTCCACGGCCCTGCTCCGTGAACATCCGCGGCACCGCAGATCCGTCTCGCCGCGCTCAGCGTGCTAGAACACCGGCCGACGCCCACGCGTCGGCCCACATGCGCACCTTACGCAACAATACGCCGCACGATATGACGCCCGACAAATCCCCACAACCCCCGGAACTGGACCAGACCTCCGTGGCGGTATTTAATCCTCCGAGCCGCCGTTGAATCGCCAGCAACGGAAGGCGCGGATGGAATCGTGATGCGGGGTCTGCGTTACTCCGCCCTCCGCTCTCGATACATTGCGATCAGATCGGCGATCGGCACGCAAGTGCCCATGGCGCACGTCGGATAACACCGCAATGGCGTTCTCCTTCAACCAGCCGTAACAACGAGGAGTGTCGGCAAAGCAATACCAAGCAGGACACCAAGCTCGGACGGTCGAAGTGGTAAGAGTTTGCCAATGCGTCGGTTATATCGCTGCGACTACCCATTCCCAAGTTGGAGTTGGTCGGTTCGAATCCGATCGCCCGCTTTTTGGCGGAAGTGCTTGAAAGGCAGGGGTTTACGAGCCTGGGTCTTCTTGCTTGAGAAGGGCAATTGGTCCATAAAAACCGCGTTCTCGGGCCAATGGGTCAAAAGTGGGTCATCGCCCGCTTTTTGATGGAACTGTTCGCAAAACCTGGACTTGCGAGCCCGGCGCCTTTTTCGTAATTGGGCCGGAAACGGGCTTCGGGTCTGTAGCAGGAGAGCGCCGCGGGTTAGTACGATCCTTTGGGTGTCGTTGCGGGCGCGATTGCCGGTGGCGCGTGCGAGCCGATCAGGGCTCGGACTGCGGCACCCAGTCGCGGACATCATGCCGAGCGAGGGACTGCGTACGTGCGCCAATCTCCTGCCCTTGCAGTCTGACCAGTCTCCTCTGCGGCGAGGTGCGCGATACAGGGCTTGGATTCGTTCGCGTTGCCGGCGATGTGGGTTGCGCCGCGGGGAGTAATCCGGGCGATGAACGGACTCTCGGAGACCGGTGCGTAGCACGGGCGGGTACGGTTCTTGCGGTATCGGCGTGTCGCTAGGGTCGCGCGTGTGCCTTCGCTCCGCGTCCTGGTCAGTCGAGGGAGTGCGTGGTGTTCGTGGGCCAATCCGCTACGGCCGGGGTCCTGCCGCGCGTTTCTGGTTTACCCGTGGTCGGCAGATACGACGACCACGGCACGCGGTTCAGACCAGCATATCTGGAGCGAAAGGCCGCCGGACATGAAAGACTCAGGTGCGATGCAGTTGCGGAAATTCGTGGCTCCCGAGATTGTGTTCGGCGCGGGGGCCCGGGCGCTCGCCGCCCAGTATGCCACCAACTTTGGAGCGCGAAAGGTCCTGGTGGTTACTGATCCGGGAGTGCAGGCGGCGGGCTGGACCGGGCGGCTGACGGCTGATCTCGACGAGGCGCTGGTTCCGTATGCCGTGTACTCCGACGTCACCAGTAACCCGCGCGCCGAGGAGATGATGGCTGGGGCTGAGTTTTACCGGCAGCAAGGTTGCGACGTCGTTATCGCGATCGGCGGAGGAAGCCCGATCGACTGCGCCAAGGGCATTGCGATCGTCGTTGCGAACAGGCGGCCCATTCTCGAGTTCGAGGGTGTGGATCAGGTTGACGTCGCACTGCCGCCGGTGATTTGCATTCCGACGACCGGCGGCACCTCGGCTGACGTCTCGCAGTTCGCGGTCATGACAGACCAGCAGGAACGCGTGAAGAAGGTGATCATCAGCAAGGCGGTTGTCCCTGACGTGTCGCTGGTCGATCCCACGACGTTGACGACCATGGATCCACTACTGACTGCCTGCACCGGACTGGACGCGCTCGTCCACGCGATCGAGGCGTTCGTGAGCACGGCCGGATCTCCGATTACTGATCTCCACGCGCTGCACGCGATCAGCCTGATCTGGGACAATCTGCTGCGGACGGTCAGGGACCCGGCGAACGTCGAGCTGCGCACGCAGGTAATGCTCGGTAGTCTGGAAGCCGGCTTGGCCTTTTCGAATGCCAGCCTGGGCGCGGTGCACGCGATGTCCCACAGCCTGGGAGGGCTACTCGATTTGCCGCACGGCGAATGCAACGCGCTTCTGCTCGATCACGTCGTCGCGTTCAACTTCGCCGCCGCCGTCGATCGTTACCGACGCATCGGCGAGGCAATGGGCATGGATCTCGACCGGATGACGGCCGACGAAGCACGGCGTGCCGTGCTTGAAGCCGTGCGGCGTATCCGCGCCGACGCTGGCGTGATCGCGGGGCTGAGGCACCGTGGGGTGCATCGGACCGACATCCCGGAGCTCGCTCGGCACGCGGTCAACGACCCGTGCATGGTGACCAATCCGCGACCGCCGGGGCAGCGCGACGTAGAGGTGGTCTATGAAGAAGCCCTCTGAGGATTCGACCGAACGCGACGCCCTGTACGAAAAGATCATCGGACTGGGCGAGAAGTCGCTGCGCAAGAGCCACTACCCGGAGCTGCTCCAGCGCATCGACGAACTACGGGAGGCGAACGACGGTCTGCGGCGCGAGGTCGCGGAGAGGCGGCGGGCCGAGGATGCCCTGCGCGAAAGCGAAAGCCGGCTGCGCGAGTCACAGCGGATGGCGCGGGTTGGCAACTGGTACTGGGATATCCAGACCGGCGACGTGGAGTGGTCGGAGCAGGTGTACCGGATCTTCCGCCTGGACCCGCGCGAGTTCACGCCCCGGATCGACTCGATTCTGGCGCTATCGCCATGGCCGGAGGATCACGAGCGCGACCAGGAACTCATCCGCCGGGCGATGGAGAGCGGTGAGCAAGGATCCTATGAACAGCGATTCCTGCGCCCCGATGGCAGCATCGGCTACTACTACTCGACGTTTCAGGGTCTCTACGGCGATGATGGGGCCCTAGTCGCGATCAGGGGGACAGTGCAGGACATCACGGAGCGAAAACAGGCCGAGGCGGCACTGCGGGAGAGTCAAGCGAAGCTGGAGCAGGCGCAGCTCATCGCACGGGTTGGGGATTTCACCTGGGACATCGCGACGGGCGCAGTCTCATGGTCCGCCGGTATGTGCGACCTGCTCGGGTACGACGGGGATGAGGTCATTGACATCAATACGGTCCACGACAAGGTCCACCATCCTGATGATCTTGAGCGGGTCACGAAGTGGTTGAGCGACAGCATCGCGTCCGGCGTGCGGTCACTGGGACCCAACGAGTACCGTCTGGTGCGCAAGGACGGTGAGGTAATCGAAGTCCAGACGAACGGACGCATCGAGTACGAGGATGGGAAAGCCGTGCGCATGTTCGGGACCTGCCTGGACATCACGGATCGCAAGCATGCGGAGCGCGAGCGGCGCGCCCATCTCCACTTCCTCGAGAGCCTTGATCGTATCAACCGTGTGATCCAACAGGAGGATGATCCGGAGCAGATGCTCTGGGGTGTCGTCCACGCGGTTTTCGAGATCTTCGGGTGTGATCGGGCCTGGTTGCTGTACCCGTGCGATCCGGAGGCTCCGGAGTGTCGCGTGCCGGTCGAGGCAACTCGGCCGGAGTACCCCGGGGCCAACGAGATGCAGACCCGAATCATGATGAACGGGGGGCCGGCTGAATTCTGCGCTCGCACACTCGCGTCGGATGTTCCGGTTGCGTACGGGGTCGGCGGTGATTATCCCATTGACGAAACCGACCAGGAACGGCTAAACGGTGCGAAATCGCTGTTGGCCCTCGCTGTTCGCCCCAAGGTGGGCAAGCCATGGATGTTTGGCCTGCATCAGTGTTCGCACCCGCGTGTCTGGACGCCGGAAGAGCGGCGGCTCTTTGCAGAGATCGGGCGGCGCATCGGTGACGCGCTCTCGACGCGGCTGATCTTCCGGGATCTGCGCACAAGCGAAGAGCGCATGGAGCTCGCGCTACACGGTGCCGACCTCGGGACGTGGGACTGGAACGTCACGACGGGCGAGGTGGTGTTCAATAAGCGCTGCGCCGAGATGCTGGGTTATGCCGAGGACGAAATCACACCGCGCGTGGATGCGTGGGAGAAGCTTATTCATCCCGACGACCTGCCGGACGTGCTGGCGGCGATCAATGCGCATCTCGAGGGACGAACCGATCACTATGAGACTGAGCACCGTCTGCATCACAAGGCGGGCAGGTGGGTCTGGGTACTCGACAAGGGCCGAGTGATTGAACGCGATGGCGACGGCAAGCCGCTTCGGGCCTGTGGCACCCATCTCGACATCACGGAACGCAAACGGGCGGAGCAGGTGGCGCGTGAGAGCGGCGAGCGCTTGCGCTTGGCGATGCAGGCCGCCCACATGGGCACGTGGGAATGGGACGTTTTGGGCAACCGGATGTCCTGGTCGCCGGAGACGCTGGGCATCTTCGGCATCAGCGCCGAAGAGTTCGGGGAAACATACGAGGCCTACCTCGAGCTGGCGGCGCCGGAAGGCCGTGAGGATGTGGACAAACGTGTCAGAGAGTTTCTGGCCAGCGCACGCAAGTCGTCGGTGATTCAGTATGAACACAAGATCGTCCGTGGTGATGGCGCGGTGGGCTGGGTCGAGGTGCGTGGGGCGTTGTTCCTGGACAACCAGGACCGGCCGGCGCGAATGGCCGGCGTGTGCACGGACATTACCGAGCGCACGCGTGCCGAGGAAGCCTTGCAACTCACGCGGTTCAGCATCGACAGCCTGTCCGTCGGGGTGTTCTGCGTCTCCAATGATGGCCGGATACAGAGCGTCAACAAGCATGCGTGCAAGAGCCTAGGCTATACCGCAGACGAACTCTGCGGTATGTCGATCTTCGACATTGATCCCACGTTCGACAGCACGCGCTGGCGCGAGCACAGGGCACGGCTCGACGAAGCCGGCTCCGTCTGGTTCGAGTCGATTCATCAGCGCATGGATGGCGCGAAGTTCCCGGTCGAGGTCACGATTAACCGGAGCGCGATCGGGGGGCGGCAGTTCTCGATCTGGATCATAGCCGATGTTACGCAGCGTAAGCGCGCCGAGGAGGAACGCCGGGATCTCGAGGCCCAGCTGCGCCAATCGCAGAAACTGGAGGCCGTGGGACAACTCGCGGGCGGCGTGGCGCACGACTTCAACAACTTGTTGACGGCGATTCTCGGCAACGTTGAACTGAGCATCGACACGGTGCGCCGCGCGCTGGGGGCCGATCACAGCGTGGTCAGGTCGATCGAACAGATTGAGAAAGCGGCGCAGCGCGCATCGACTCTCACACGCCAGCTACTGACTTTCAGTCGCCGAGGAGTCGTGCAGCCGCGGTCACTCGACGTGAACACTATCCTCAGGGGCCTGGACCCCATGCTGCGGCGTCTGATCAGCGAGAGCATCACGCTCGAGATGATGCAGGATCCGCGGCTCGACTGGGTTCGCGCGGACGCTGGCCAACTCGAGCAGGTGATCGTGAATCTGGTCGTCAATGCCGGGCAGGCCATGCCGGACGGCGGGCGACTGACGCTGGAAACGAAGAACGTGATGCTCGACGAGGACTACACGCGCCGCCATGCTGACGCGCGACCCGGGCCTCATGTGATGCTCGCCGTCAGCGACACCGGTCATGGCATGGACGCCGCCACACTTGAGCGGATCTTCGAACCGTTCTTCACCACCAAACCGAGCGACCAGGGTACGGGCCTGGGACTGGCCACGGTGCACGGGATCGTCAAGCAGTCCGGTGGTCACGTGATGGCATACAGCGAGGTTGGCCGCGGTACGACGTTCAAGGTGTACTTACCCACAACTGACGTGGTGCACGACGAACCTGCGCCGCAGGCGCGACCCGACAGATACGAGCGTGGCCACGAGACCATTCTGCTGTGCGAGGACGACAGCCCCGTGCGCGAACTGATCGCGCAGTCGCTGCGAGCTTCCGGGTATACGGTGATCTCCGCCGGCACGGGTCGGGAAGGCCTCGAGGCGGCAGAGGGGCACAACGGTCACATCGACCTGCTGATCACCGATGTAATTATGCCCGATATGAATGGGCGTGCCCTGTCCGAGCGACTGATCGCCGTGCGCCCGGGGGTGGCCACGTTGTTCATCTCGGGCTACACGTCTAACGTCATCGCCCACCATGGCGTGCTTAACGACGGTGTCGAGTTCCTTGAGAAGCCGTTCACCCGGCAAGGGCTGCTGACGAAGGTGCGCGAGGTGCTGGCCAGGGCCCGCTCGGACGCCTGAGCCGGGTTTTGCAGTGCGCCGTAACAAGGTGCGTGTCTTCAGTGGGAGACAACACCCCCCGGCGACTTTCGCTCGGCCCGCGCTGCCTTGCTCTTCGGCCACCTCGCTGTTGCCCAGTTCCTCAAAGTGCCGCAATGCCAATACCTCGCGATCGATCGGGTTCGTGACCTCGAGCGCTGCCCGAAGCTGCTCGGCCATCTCCGCTCGCCTGGCGACCAGCCTCGGCGACGCGAATCGACTCAGCAAGCCAGACGCAAGCGACACAGAGGTTGCCTGCGAGTGCGGGCCGCCCCCGGCCCTCATCTCGCGGCCGCCATCGCGCATCCGAGCACGCCATGTAACTGCTCGATAAGGGCCATCTCCTCAGGTGCCCCCGCGATCCGGAGACACGCGAAAGCTCCCGATGCGGAGTGGCTCGCGCAAACGTGTTCGCAATGGGAGACTTTCTCCGGTTTCGGGGGGACAGGGGGCCACGTCACCGATACTGCCGCGCCGCGTGAGTCACTCCGGGATGCCCGCTTCGGTATGCGGCGGGATGGTACGCGGAGGTACGCCGAATCCGGCGGTATGGTCACAGAAAGGGTGGCGAAAGCCCCGATCTGAAAGCCCTGATCTTGAAGGCCCCGTCGGCTTCCGAAGGGCGCTGATCGCAGCATCTGGAAGGATGCAGCGGTGCCGGATAGGATTTCTACTAGGCACAGGCTCTGTGATATGCGCGGGAACGTGCGGGCATGGGAATGATCGGTGTGGGGCCTGACAGCAATGGGGACCGGCCGTGGATGATACTGCCAACACGAATGGCGAGGCGCTGCTTCGGCTGATCGGTGTGACGAAGACGTTCTACAGTGGGGAGGTCGAGACGCCGGTGCTGCGCGGGATCGACCTCAAAATCCGCGCGGGGGAGATCACGATCGTCGCCGGGGCGTCGGGCTCGGGCAAGAGCACACTACTGAACATCGCGGGCGGGATGCTGCGCCCGACCGACGGTGAGGTGCTGTTCCGCGACACGGACCTCGCGCAGCTCAACGACGCGGAGCTGACGTGGTTTCGGCGGACGTCGCTGGGGTTCGTGTTTCAGTTCTACAATCTGGTGCCCACGCTGACGGCGTTGGAGAACGTGCGGGTGGCCACGCAGATAGCGGCCGACCCGATGGACGCGGTGGAGGCGCTCGAGCTCGTCGATTTGTCGGACCGGGCGGACCACTTTCCGTCGCAGCTTTCGGGCGGCGAGCAGCAGCGGGTCGCAATCGCGCGGGCCATCGCGAAGCGCCCGGAGATCCTCTTCTGCGACGAGCCGACCGGGGCGCTCGACTTTCGGACCGGCAAGCTCGTGCTCGGGATGATCAACAAGCTGAACGCGCAGCTGCGGACGACGATTGTCATTGTCACGCACAACCTGGCGATCCGCGGATTGGCCCATCGCGTGGTGCGGATTTCAAGCGGGGTGATCGCGGACGTCACGGTGAACGATAAGCTGGTGCCGGCCGAGGAGATTGCGTGGTGAGTCGCGGGGTGTTTCGCATCTCCGAGCTGAATCGGATGCTCGTGCGCGAGATCGTCCACGGCGGCGGGGTGCTGATCGCCATCGCGCTGATCTCTGCGGTCGGGATCATGTCCTTCGTGGCCATGCTCACTGCGCATCGGAACCTGAGCCAGAGCAAGGACACCTACTACGCCCGCTGTCGGATGGCTGACTTCTGGGTGGACCTGAAGAAGGCACCGTTGAGCGACGTGGAGCGGCTGCGTGACGTTCCGGGGATCGCCGATTTGCGGAGCCGGATTCAGTTTGAGGCGATCGTCGATGTGCCGGACGTCGCGAGACCGCTGACGGGCGTCGTCATCTCCATGCCGGACGTGCGGCAGCCGGTGATCAATGACCTGATGATTCGTCAGGGCGATTACTTCAGCCCGCACCGGCAGCGGGAAGTGGTCGTGAGCGAGGACTTCGCGCAGGCGCGGCACCTCATGCCGGGCGATCATCTTCGGCTGATCCTCAACAACCGCCGCGTGGATCTCCTGATCGTCGGAACGGCGATCACGAGCGAGTACGTGTATCTGCTGCCGCCGGGCGGGCTCGTGCCGGAGCCGGCGCAGTACGGAGTGTTCTGGGTCAAGCGGAGCTACGCGGAGGAGGTCCTCGACTTCAAGGGCGCGTGCAACCAGGTCGTGGGGATCCTGGACCCCAGCGTTCGATCGTACCCGGGCCTTGTGCTCGACGTGATCGAGCGCCGGCTCGATGCATTCGGTGTCTTCGCGACGACCGAGTTGGCCAAACAGGTCAGCAACAATTCGCTGGAAGGCGAGATGGACGGGCTGCGCACGATGGCGTGGTTCATGCCGATCGCGTTCCTGGGCGTCGGGGCCGTGATCCTGAACACGCTGATTACGAGCACGGCCGAGCGTCAGCGCACGGTGATCGGCACGATCAAGGCCCTCGGGTACTCGAACGCGGCCGTCTTTGCGCACTACGTCAAGTTCGCGGTCATCGTCGGGCTGGCCGGGAGCGCCGTGGGATGTGTGTTCGGGTATCTGTTGGCCGGCGTGTTCACGGAGGTGTATCGCTCGCAGTTCTTCAAGTTCCCCGACTTGGTCAACAATGTCCACGGCGACATTCTGTTGGCGGGCGTTGTGATTGCGGTCGTTTCCGCCGTGCTGGGGGCCATCAGGGGGGCACGGAGGCTGCTCCGGTTGAGTCCAGCCGAGGCGATGCGGCCGGCGCCGCCGAAGGCGGGGCACCGGGTTGCGATCGAGCGGATGCCGGCGGTCTGGGAGCGCCTCGGGGTCATGTGGCAGGCGGTGCTCCGGAACCTTCATCGTGATCGGGGGCGATCGCTGACCGGGGTGGTGGCTGCGATGATCGGCGCGGCGCTGATGGTGACGGCGTTCTATTCGTCGCACGCGATGGAGTTTCTCGTGCAGTTTCAGTTCGATCGGGTGCTGGTAAGCGATTACACACTCGTCTTCCGCGAGGACCAGGACGTGGGTGTGCTGCTCGAGGCTCGCAAGCTTCCGGGCGTCCACTACGCGGAGGGCACGTTCACCGTGGCCTGCACGCTACGCAACGGCCTGCACCGCCGCAAGACCGCGGTGCAAGGCGTTCGGCCTGACGCCGTGCTGACCGTTCCGAGCGACAGCCGCGGCGGGCGCGTGGCCGTCCCACCGTGCGGGCTGCTGCTGACGCGGAAGATTGCCGAGCTGCTCGACGTCGAGGCTGGCGAACCGCTGACCCTTGTCCCAGTGAGGGGGTTGAAGACGCCGCGGCGCGTCGCCGTGGCCGGTGTCGTGGATTCGTACCTCGGTTTGGGTGTTTACGCCGACTACGACTGGTTGAACCGGTTAGTGGGTGAGAGCGGTGCGATCAGCGCCGTGGAACTCCGTGCTGCGCCCGGTCTCGACGAGCGTCTTGCGCTGTACAAGGCTGTCAAGGCGATGCCGGCGGTGCAGACGATTCGGTCGGCGCGGGAGAGCAAGACGTCGCTGGTGGAGACGATGCTCGGGTCGATGCGGGCGATGACGGCGATGCTCATCGGGTTCGCCGGGCTTGTCTATTTCGGGAGCATCCTGAACTCGTCGCTGATTTCGCTGAGCGAGCGTAAGCGGGAGGTAGCCACGTACCGTGTGCTCGGCTATTCGCCGGGCGAGGTCGGGCGCATCTTCTTGCGGGAGAGCCTTGTCGTAAACCTGTTCGGTGCCTTGATTGGGTTGGGGGCGGGGTATTGGCTGTCGATGGCGTATGCCGGCGCGTTCGACTTCGATACATTCCGGTTTCCGACGGTCATCACGCCGTGGTGTTTTGCCTGGGCCTGGGTGCTGGCGTTGGTGTTCACGCTGGTGGCGCACTGGCCCGTGCAGCGCGCGATCCACAAGCTGGATTGGCTCGGTGCGCTGAACATTCGCGAGTGATCGCGACGCGATCGTAGATCGGGCTAACGGAAGGATTCGTCATGAAACGCTGGATCATCATCGGCATCGTTGTTATCGCCATCGTCGGGATTAGCCTCGCGGTCTCCGTCTCCCCCGGTCAGGTGGTGTTGGCCAGTGTGGCGAAGAAGGGGCTCATGCGGTCATTCGTCGAGGAGCGTGGCAAGACGCGACTTCCGCAGACGTACCACATCACAATGCCATCGGATGGCCGAATCCTGGCCATTGATTTGAAGGAGGGCGACGCCGTTTCGGCCGGTCAGATAGTCGCGCGAATGGCCCCGCAGGACCTGCAACTGGCGGTGGACATCGGCGTGGCGCGTGTGGCCGGTCTGGCGGCGCAGATTGTCGAGCAGGATGACAACTCGCTCGAGAACACGGCGCTCGTGGCCATGAAGAGCGAGGTGGAGGCGATGGAGCGTGCCGTGCAGGCGGCGGAGGAGCAGACGAATGCCACGAGCGCACGCGTCGACCTGGCCGTGTGGGACCTCGACCGGATCCGCAAGCTGCACGAAGAGAAGGCCGCGGCGGGCAAGGAACTCCGGGATGCCCGGTTCGAGGACATCAACGCGAACATCAAGCACAAGACGAGCGTTCTGGCGTTCCGGGCGATGCAGGCGTTGCAGATTGCGTGGAACCTCGGGCCGAAGATGATCACGCAGTATATCGAGAAGAAAAAGCTTCGCCGTGCCGTGTACGAGCAAGAGAAGGCCGCGGCCGAAGCCGAGCTTGCGCAGCTCAAGCTGAGCCAGGAGCGCGACACGCTTGTGAGCCCGGTTGACGGTGTCGTGCTGCGGCGCTGGGTCTCGAATGAACGCGTGCTGCCGGCCGGCACGCTTCTGCTCGATATCGGGCGGCTCAAAGATCTCGAGGTTGAAGTCGAGGTGCTAACCGAGGACTCGGTCGCGCTGCGAGTCGGCGAACCGGTGGACATCTTCGGGCCTGCGATCGGTCGCGAGCCCGCGAAGGGGACGATCGCGCGCATCTATCCAGAGGGGTTTACCAAGGTCAGTTCGCTCGGTGTCGAGCAGCAGCGGGTGAAGGTGATCGTTCGGTTTGACGGCGGCGAGCTGGCGCGGCTTGCAGAGGCCGGGCACAGGCTCGGCAGCGACTACCGCGTGCGCGTGCGCATGTACACGGCCGATCAACCGGACGCAGTAATCATCCCGCGTTTGGCACTCTTCCGCGGTCCGGGCGGCGTGTGGCAGGTGTTTGTCATTCGCAACGACAAGGCGATGCTCGTCGACGTTTCGCTCGGCCTGACGAACGACGAGTACGTGGCCATCGGGGAAGGCATCGCACCCGGCGATCGCGTCATCCTGGCGCCACCGACGTCGTTGGGGGACGGGACGAACGTCGAAGCGAGCGTGCTCGAAGCGAACGCGGCCGGGTAGAATCCGGACCAGACACGCGGGCGCATTCGGAACGGGTGGAGTTTCTCGCACTCGCCTGCGACCGGATTCGTAATTCGGCCGATGGTCCCGTGACCTTCACCCCGAATGCTGATCCAGACAGAACGAGAAGAACCTGCTAGATTTAGGTCATCAGAGACCCGGCGGAGCCGGGAGGAGAATCTGATGAACAAGTCGCGGTTCACGGAGGAGCAGATCGCCTTCCGGCGGCGGCATGTGCTTCTTCGCCGGGAAGGGTGGGCCATCAACCACAAGCGGGTGCACCGGCTCTACCGCGAAGAAGGGCTGACCATGCGAACGAAGACGCCGCGCCGTCGGAAGAGTTGCCGAGTTCGCCAGGACCGCCGCCCCCCAGCGACTCGCATTAACGAGAACGGGTCGCCGGATTTCATGTCGAATGAGCTCTTCGACGGGCGTCGGATTCGGATCTTAACCGGGCCGGCCGTACTGGCTGGCCAGCGGCGTAGACGTCGCGCGTGCTCGTCATACAGCTTGTCGAGTGTCACCGGAAACAACCGTCAAGCTGTGAGAAACACCTCTGTCGCGTCGCAAATGGGCGTCTTTTCAGGTTCAACGCGGGTCGCCCCGAGTTCACCGAGACTACGAGCTTCACATCGACCGAGCACCACGTCCTCGAGCCGGTACCAACAGGCCGTGCCCTCCCTCGTGACGGGATCGATCTCGATGCGGTGCAGCATTTGTCGCAGGAACGATCGCTGCTCTTCCAGCGTGCCCTTGTCAAACAACAGGTCAAACTGACGCAGCTACCGATCGAGCGATTCAATGATCTGATCCGCGCTGCAGACCGCATTGTGCCGCCGGGAGAGTGCTCGCTCGATCGCAGCCGCCTCGCGGCGGAGTTGCTCGCATTCGCCCCGGATTTCGGTGAGGGCTTTGTCCAGCAACGCGATGTTCGCCGGCAAAACCTCTCGCACAAGCAGGGCTACCTTTTGTTGGTGCCGTTCGCAAGTATGACGTGGACGGTCGGTTGACGTTTGCCCATCTCGAGTATGAAATCCCTCACGACAACAATGCCTTACGAGTTCCGCGTGGTCGCTATTCCTGACGCCTTGCCAGACGAGGACGACACCCGATCATCGAACGATTCACTGCGGAGATTGACGAGCACGGTAAAAACTGCCCCCTGAAGGCTATGATGCTGCGCGGTTCAATCGGCCGTACAAAGACGATCCTGAAAAGCATTGTGCGGTATGCTGAGACAATCTCATGGTAGTAAGACGGCCGTTAAGTGTCGCACTGTTGGGCCCCGCGCGCCTGATCACCTCGGCTGCCGCCTCGGCATCCAGCAAGGCGTTCAGCGTCTCCTCCACCGACACTTGCACCACCTGATCGACGCGGCCGCGAATCTTCGCCTTGTCGATCTGGAAAACCTGTTCCATCCCGTCGTGGAATCGAGTACCTTCGCTCACGATCAGTCCTCCTTGTAAAAAGGGCCTGCACAAAAGGATCTTCAACCGGAGGGCTGGTCATTCAATGTGCGCATAATCCCGGACGTTATCGTACGCCGAAGACGGCTCCGCGAGGAAAGCCCGTGCCTTCGTGACCGTTTGTCGCGCGATGGCCAGTGGCGCCATCAAGTCGTGTCCGCTGAGCACGAGGACCACACGAGCGAAGTCCGGCGCGCGTACCAAGGGCCCTCCGAAGTACGATTCGCGGGCTCCGAGTCCGACCGACAAGGATCAATCGCCTGGGGATACTTGTCAGCCGACCACGAGGGCGAAAGGGTGATACCTTCGTACAGCCAATAGGCAGAGTCGGTTATGGATGGACGAATAGGTCAAGAACTCGATTGTCCTCGATATGTGTCCGCGATTCGCTGGATCTTCTCCAAGTCGACTTGGTAGGACGATTGTTCGCCTGGCAGCAGTTCGCCCATTCGAAGGAAAAACGCACCAGCGGCTTGTGTCATCGCCCGCACAAATTCCTGGAGGTCACCCGAAGCGGTACGATGAACCCTCTTCGGAGCCACTTCCCCGGGAACCTGACTCGCGCTGTAAGTCACGTCAACCCTGATTTCACTCCGGGATTGCATTGGCGTCAAAACGATCTCAATTGGCTGATCGGGAAAGTACGTGCGCGCCTGGTTACCATTACAGACTTCACATAGTCCGCTGACAAGATAAGACCACAGTTGATCGACGTAGTCCCACATTTCAAGCGTGAACAGGGGCACACGCCCAATTGTAAGTTCGATAGCGCCTTCGATGTACATTGGGTCCGAGAGACTGCCCTGAAAATCGGCAATGGGAATGAACACATCGCCCTTCTTGACATACGATTCCACGTGGATCATCGAATGCAATCTCCGAATCACTAATACACCGGGAATGCCTGCCCAATCCGGCCTTTGGCAATACCGACAACGTACTTCACGCCATCAACGATCCCATCGATCTGAAATGTATCCAGATTACCGCGGCTGAGTAGCCGATCACTGTTTTGTTTCATCACGGAGGTGATGACGTCCGCAACGTCATCGACACCCATACCTTGATCGAAGAACGTCCGGCTCGCTTTGGAAGAGCCGTCCCAGAAATCGGGGTGATGACGCTTCAGTATGTGCCCCATTCCTCGTTTGTCAAGCTTGTATGTATGCGATCCCACGCGATATTGCCTGCCACCGAACCGCTTCAGCACGTTTAGAAGTCGCGCTCGGTTTCTTCCAGTTGCACGGGCAGCCTTGTACAAACCGCGCATCGCTCGGTATTTGCCGAAACCTCTGGCCAGCAGCTTCATCCCTGGGCCGGCAGCGGCGATCGCAAGGTCCGCCATGGTGAAGTTGCCCGTCGCCAGTTTTGCCGTCAGCAGCAAGACATTTCCTGCGGGCGTCACAGATATCGCCAGTTCTGCTATCAGCTTGGCCAAGGTATTCACGGACCTCTGCGGCAGCAGCCACGCGCTCCCCGATCATCGTTGCAACTGTGTCGTCTATCCAGTCGTCCCATATGTCCAACCCGTGCGGATCTACGAACATCATCGGGTTGGACTCGACGTACTGATAAAGGTCCATGCCATCAGGGAATTCGTCGCCCGGACGAGTCACCGGCGGTGATGCACTTGGCGCGTGCCCGTGGCCACTGAAGTCCAAAACGCCTCGCGCGGCCAGTACTCCGTGGGCGTCTTCCTGTAGAAACCGGCCGAGGGCCGGGGCGTAGGCACTGGCCCAGAAGTGGTAGAAACCGGTCGACGGCTCATAGCGCTGGCCGGTCCACAGGAAGGGGTTGTCGAAACGGGAGGCGTCCGTTTGCCCGAAGGCTTCCGGGCCGCTTAGGACCGTCACCAGCGCCACGTAGTCGGTCAGATCGACCTGGCTGTCGCCGTTCATGTCGAACAGGTACAAACAGGCCTCGGATGACTCCCCGAAGCAATCCTGGAAGCGCTGGGCGTCCTGTTCGTCGATGTCGCCGTCCCGGTCGAAATCCAACGCCGTGCAGGACGGCCGCCGCCAGTCGGCCGGCGGGTCCGATCCCTGCGGACCGTAGTCCGCTTCGAAGATGGACGCGTCGAGGAAATCGACCACGCCGTCGCCGTTGCGGTCGTGGATGAACACACACTCGGCATCGGTCGAGAGGGCTTGGACACAGGCATCCAGGTGGCCTTCGTCGTCGCTGTCGATCCAGCCGTTGAAGTCGGCGTCGTGGTAGTAACTGCGCAGGAGGGGG
>CAZBUJ010000110.1:0-16123 GCA_964495075.1 uncultured Phycisphaeraceae bacterium | reverse complement strand
ATGGCCATCCTGGACCCGGTGGAGTCGGGCCGCCGCGGGGCGGGGATGTTTTCTGGATCACCCCGGCACCTCTGCGGTCCTAGAAAGTAGAGAGTAGAGAGTAGAGTGGGGGAGAGCAGGGGGAGGCGCTCGTCGAACTGGCGTGTAGGGGTTGCGGCGGCGTTCGCCCGTGACCTATCATGACGCCCCCGGATCCGGACGTCCATGGGGCCGGTGTGCAGCAGGAGTGAATCGATTGGCCGAGAACCTACTGATCACGAAGATCGAGCGCCGCAAGGCGCTGGTTGGCGTCGTTGGCCTGGGGTACGTGGGGCTTCCGCTGGTGCGGACGTTCTGCACGGCCGGGTTCCGGTGCCTCGGATATGACATCGACGCGACGAAGGTCCGACAGCTCAACGCGGGGAAGAGTTACATCAAGCATTTTCCGTCCGCCACCATGGCGGCGCTGGTGAACAGCCGTCAGTTCAAGGCCACCTCGTCGCCCCCCGACCTGCGCAAGTGCGACGCGATCCTGATCTGCGTGCCGACACCGCTCACCCGGATGCGCGAGCCGGACATGACCTATATCATCGCCACGTGCGAGATGCTGGCCGGCGTGCTGCGGAAGGGGCAACTGATCGTGCTCGAGAGCACGACGTACCCCGGGACGACCCGCGAGGTGGTCAAGCCGATCCTGGGGGCGTCCGGGCTCAAGGCCGACCGCGATTATTACCTGGCCTTCTCACCGGAGCGCGAGGACCCCGGCCGCACGGACTTCACCACCGAGACCACGCCGAAGGTGGTGGGCGGGATCGGCCCCCGGAGCCGGCGGGTGTCGACCGCGCTGTACGCGGCGGCGATCGCGCAGGCCGTCACCGTGTCGAGTTGCGAGGTCGCCGAGTCGGCGAAGATTCTCGAGAACGTCTACCGTTGCGTGAACATCGCGATGATCAACGAGTTGAAGGTGCTGTTCGATCGCATGGGCATCAACGTGTGGGAGGTGATCCAGGCGGCGTCCACCAAGCCGTTCGGGTTCCAGCCCTTCTACCCGGGCCCGGGTCTCGGCGGGCACTGCATTCCGATCGACCCGTTCTACCTGACGTGGAAGGCCCGCGAGTACGACAGCCCGACGCGGTTCATCGAGTTGGCCGGCGAGATCAACACCTCGATGCCCGAGTACGTGGTGAGCAAGGTGGCGGAGGGGCTTAACCGGCACCGCAAACCGATCAACGGGTCGAAGGTGCTGGTGTTGGGGCTGGCCTACAAGAAGGACATCGACGATCTGCGTGAGTCGCCGTCGATCGAGCTGATCGAGTTGCTGAAGCGGCGCGGGGCGAAGGTCGACTACAACGACCCGTACATCCCGGCGACACCGAAGCAGCGGGAGCATGATCTCCGGATGAGGAGCCGGAAGCTGACGGACGCCACGGTCCGGTCGTACGACTGCGTGCTGATCTCGACGGATCACTCCGCCTATGACTATCCGCGGATCGTCCGGAACGCGAAGCTGGTGGTCGACACCCGCAACGCGACGGGGAAGGTCCGCAACGGTCGCAGCAAGATCATTCGCGCGTAAGCGAGCGGCGCATGCCCACGTCCGCGGCCAGACAAGTCGAATTGCTGCGTGAGCGGATCCGCCGGCACGACTACTTGTACCACGTGCAGGCCAAGCCGGAGATTTCCGATCGCGACTACGACCGACTGCTCGAGCGGCTTCGCGGGCTGGAGGCCAAGCACCCGGAACTGGTGACGCCCGACTCGCCGACTCAGCGGGTGGGCGGTTCGCCGATCGAGGGGTTCGAGCACGTGATCCATCGGGTGCCGATGCTCTCCGTGGACAACACGTACGACGAGCAGCAACTGCGCGATTTCGATGAGCGCGTGGCCCGGGGCCTGGGCGAGCAATCGTATCGCTACATCGTGGATCCGAAGATCGACGGCGTCGCGGTGTCGCTGCGCTACGAGGACGGCGTGCTGGTGCAGGCAGCCTCCCGCGGCGACGGCACGACGGGCGACCTGATCACCCATACCGTGCGGACCGTGCGCAGCGTGCCGCTACGCATGATCGGCGATGACTTTCCCCGCGTGCTCGAAGTGCGGGGCGAGGTCTTCTGGCCGAAGGATGACTTCGCCCGGTTCAACGCCGCCCGGGCGGCGGCCGGCGAGGAGACGTTCAAGAACCCTCGCAACGCGACGGCGGGCAGCTTGAAGCAGTTGGATCCGTCGAAGATCGCCGATCGGCGACTGGACTTCCTCGCCCACGGCTTCGGCGAGATCGACCCGTGGCGGGACGAGGCGGCGTCGGATCTGTTCAATAGGATCACCGGCTGGGGGATCCCCGTCAATCCGGACCGGGCGACAGCCGACGCGATCGACGACGTGATTCCGATGCTGCACACGTGGGAAACGAAACGGTTTGAACTGCCCTACGAGACGGACGGGCTGGTCATCAAGGTGGACGCCCTGGGGCAGCGCGACACGCTGGGGACGACCAGCAAGTACCCCCGCTGGTGCATCGCCTACAAGTTCGCCGCGGAGGAGGCCGAGTCGAAGCTGATCCGCGTGGATTTTCAGGTGGGCAAGCTGGGCACGATCACGCCGCGGGCGGTGATGGAACCGGTGTTAATCGCGGGCACCACCGTCCAGCATGCCTCGCTCCACAACTTCGACCAGATCGACCGCCTCGACGTGCGGATCGGCGACACGGTGGTGATCGCAAAAGCGGGCGAGATCATCCCGCAGGTGGTGCGGGTGGTGGGGGAGAAGCGGCCCCGCGGTGCCCGGCGAATCACGCGCCCGACGGAGTGCCCGGCCTGCGGGGGCACGGTCGAGCAGGACGAGAGCGGGGTGTACCTCCGCTGCGTCAACCCCGCCTGCGTGGCCCAGCGCAAGGAGCGGTTGATCTACTTCTGCGGCCGCAACCAGATGGACATCGACGGGGCCGGCCAGGTCTTGATCGAGCAACTCGTGGACCAGGAACTGGTCCGGGACTGTGCGGACCTGTACTCGCTTGCCGCGCGGCGTGACGAACTGATCGCCCTGGAGCGGATGGGGGCGAAGAGCGCGGATCGCGTGCTGGCCGGCATCGAGGCGAGCAAGAGCCGGCCGCTCGCCCGCGTACTGGCGGCCATCAACATCCGCCATGTCGGCGGCAGCACGGCCGAATTGCTGGCCGACCATTTCGGCTCCATGGATGCGATCGCCGAGGCGTCGCAAGAGGCTCTGACGGACGTCGAGGGCGTCGGGCCCGAGGTGGCGCGAAGCGCGCGCGCCTTCTTCGACAGCGCGGCGGGGGCCGACTTGGTCCGGCGACTCGCCGCGGCCGGCGTGAAGATGAGGCAAGCCCGCAAGAAGGTCGCACAGGACGGCCCGTTCGCCGGGATGACCGTGGTGGTGACGGGGACGCTGTCGTCGATGGGTCGCAAGGAGGCCCAGGACCTGATCAAATCGCTCGGGGGCAAGGCGGCGGGCTCGGTGAGCAAGAAAACCAGCCTCGTGGTTTACGGCGACGCGGCCGGCTCGAAACTGAAGAAGGCCCGGTCGCTCGGCGTCGAGGCGATTGACGAGGCGGAGTTTCTGCGCCGGGCCGGGCGGGGGGCCTAGAATAGGCTGGGGGGCGATCGTGCCCCGGTCGCGTGCGGGTCGCCCGGGTCGGGCGGGCCGGATGTCATCCGATCATGCCGCTTGTTCAGTCGCCCAATCGAGTCCTCGTTTTGCACGCCGGTGCGCTAGGGGACTTCGTGCTCACGCTGCACCTCGTGACGACGTTGCGCCGGCAGTTCCCGCGTGCGCAGGTGCACGTGGTTGCCCGCTGCGGGCTGGCCGCTTGGGCCGTCGAGCACGACGTGATCCACGCCGCGTTCGATCCCGACAGCGTGAGTCTGCGTGACGTGTACAGGCACCCGCCGTCCCTCGATGGGCCGTTCGCGCGTTTCGTGGGCGAGTACGACTGGGTCATCAGCTTTCTGGGCGGGCCGCGATCGCCGGTCTCGCACAACCTCGCGCTGCTTCATCGCGGACACACCATCGGCTTACGGCCGCAACCCGCGGACGAGACGCTGGCCCGGCGCATCCACGTGACCCGGCAATGGTGCGACAGCGCTCGCCAGGCCGGGGTCGAGCTGGGCGACCTGGTACCCGTCGAATTCGGTGATCCGGCCCCGCCGGATCGGCTGCGCGACATCCTCGTGCATCCGGGCAGCGGTGGTGATCGCAAGTGCTGCCCGGTAGCGGTGCTGGAATGCCTGGTCCGGCTCATCGTGGAGCGAGGTCATCCTGTTCGATGGATGGTGGGACCGGTGGAGATGGAGCGTCACAGTTCCGAGGAGCTCGACGCGTGGGCCCGCCTCGCCCCGGTGGTGCATGAGCCGTCGCTGGTGAAGGCGGCCGACCGCGTGCAGCGAGCCACGGATTTCGTGGGTAACGATGCGGGCATGACGCACGTGGCGGCGGCGTGCGGGCTGCGTACGGTGGCTCTCTACGGCCCCACCGATCCGGCCGTCTGGTGCCCGCTCGGTGCACACGTGCATCCGGTGCGCTTTCATTTCCACCAGGCGAGGGCGGAACCGCCGCTGCACGCGCGGATGATTGTGGACGCGTTGGGTCTGTAGCAGCCGCTACGCGGGCACGGCATCGACGACTTGACGGACGCGGGCCATCAGCGCCTCTCCCGCCTTCGCGTCGGCGGCCTCGCAGATAACGCGCATGATCGGTTCCGTGTTGGACCCGCGTACGTGGACCCAGCCGTTGGGCCAGTCGATGCGGATGCCGTCGATCTCGGTGATCCGTTCCTTTTTGAATGCGTCACGCATGGCGGCGAGCACGGCCGCGATGCGTGGCGGGCGGCACTCGAACTTCTGCTTGAAGGACGCGTAGCGGGGGATGGCGTCCACGAGGGCCGACACCGGCTTCGACTCGCTCGTCATCAACTGCAGAACCAGGGCCATCGCGACCAGGCTGTCCCGGACGTAGACGACGCGCGGATCGATGACGCCGCCGTTGCCTTCCCCGCCCACCACGCAGCGGTGGGCTTTCATGGCGTCGGCCACGTTCGCTTCGCCGACCGCGGAGCGGTGGACGGTGCACCCGTCGTACCGGGCGGCCACGTCGTCGATCATGCGTGACGTGGACAGGTTCGCGCAGGCCGGGCCCGGGTTCGTCGCAAAGACCTGCCGGGCGGCCAGGGCGAGCGTGTACTCCTCGCCGATGTAGCGGCCGTTCTCGTCGACGATGGCCAGCCGGTCGGCATCAGGGTCCTGGGCGAAGCCGACGGCAGCGCCGGCCCGGCGCGTCTGGTGGCACAAGTCGGTCAGGTTTTCAGCGATCGGCTCCGGCGTGTGGGCGAACCGTCCGGTCGGCTCGCCGTTAACGTGCACCACGTCACAGCCGAGTGCTTCGAGCAGTTGCCGGCCGGCGGGGCCGCCGCCGCCGTTGACGCTGTCCAGCACGACCTGGAAGCGCCGGGCGCGGATCGCGTCGACGTCGACCGTTCGCAGCACGGTGTCGACGTGGTGCGCGGTCGCCGTGTCGTCGCGCGTGACGGAGCCGGTCTCTGCCGCCGGTACGAGCGTGAAGTCGCGGTTGTGGAACCGCGCGAGGATCTGCTCGACGACCGGTTGGGGCGGGGCGACCGCCTCGGCGCTGAAATACTTGATCCCGTTCCACGGGGCGGGGTTGTGGCTGGCGGTGATCATGATCCCGCCCGACGCTTTGCGATGCGCGACGGCGAGGGCGGTGGTGGGCGTGGTGCCGATGCCGATGTCGACGACGTCGCAGCCGCAGGCCAGCAGTCCGCTGATGACGGCCGACTTGACCATCTCCCCGCTCACCCGCGAATCGCGTCCGACGATGATCGTTCCGCCGCCGGTGAAGGACGCGAACGCGCAGCCCGCGTCCGCGGCCACGCCCGGCGTGAGCGTCTCTCCGATGATCCCGCGGATCCCGCTTACACTGGTGATCAATTGCATGGTTGTCTTCGCACCGCCGGGCGGAACTCCAATCGCGTGCTTCGCTACGGAATCACGAGCTTCACGAACTTGCGTTTGCCTCGTTGCAGGACCTGTCCGGATCGGACGGCGACGCGGCCGTTCGCGTCGTCCAGCACCGCGCCGTCCAGGCGGACCCCGCGCTCGTTGACCAGCCGCCGGGCTTCGCTCCGGGAGGCGGCGAACCCGCACTCGACGACCAGGTCGACCACGCCGACCTCTCCGTGTTCGATGATGTCGCCCGACACCGCGTGCTCCGGGACCTCGTCGGGGAGCCCGCTCATGCCGCGCCCATGAATCCGGAAGAACTCCTGCTCGGCGGTGTCACCCGCGCCGGCACCGTGGTACTGGTCCACGATGTCTCTGGCCAGCGTGACCTTCGCGTCGCGGGGGTTGGCCCGGGCGGTGTCGGTCAGATCCCGGACGCGATCCATCGGCACGTGGGTGAGCAGTTCGAAGTAATTGGGCATCAGCTCGTCCGGGATGCTCATCAGTTTGCCGAACATATCGGACGGGCTCTCACTTACACCGACGTAATTGCCCAGCGACTTGCTCATTTTCTCTTTGCCGTCCAGTCCGACGAGCAGCGGGACGACCATGACGATCTGCGGCGGCTGACCGGCATTGCGCTGAAACTCCCGCCCCAGCAGGTTGTTGAAGGTCTGATCCGTGCCGCCGAGCTCGACGTCGGACCGGATCTCGACGCTGTCCTGTGCCTGCATCATGGGGTAGAACAGTTCGTGCGTGTGCACTTCCAGTCCTTGCTTCATCCGGTTGTGGAAGGTATCGCGCTCCATCATCCGGGCGATCGTGGTCTGGGCCGCCATGCGGATCACGTCCGCGAAGTCCATGGGGGCCAGCCATTCGCTGTTGCGGCGGATCTCCACCTTGTCCGGGGCGAGGTCCAGCACTTTGCCGGCCTGGTCGAGGTAGGTGCGTGCGTTGGCCGACACCTGGTCCTCGCTCAGGACGGGCCGCGTCTTCGATCGCCCGGTCGGATCGCCGATCCGCGCGGTGTAGTCACCGATGATCAGGACCGCCTTGTGCCCGCAATCCTGGAAGTCGCGCAGCTTGCGCAGCACCACGGTGTGTCCCAAGGTCAGGTCGGGGGCGGTGGGGTCCATGCCGAGCTTCACCCGCAGCGGGGTGCCGGACTCCCGGGACCGTGCGAGGCGGGCCCGCAGCTCCTCGGCCGAGTAGATGTGTTCGCAGCCTCGCGTGAGGACGGCCAATTGCTCGTCTACGGTTTTCATGGGTCAGTCTGGGCTCGTCGATGGTTCGAGGGCGGCCTCGCTCCCGAGCCGGCCGGGATCGAGACGGTCTGTCGGCGGCGATGCTACCGGTCCACCATGGGCGGATCAAGAACCGCCCGCCCCGTAGAACTCCCACGTCATCGTCTTGAGATTGAACAGCATATGGAGAAGGAACGGGGCCAGCAGCCCTCCGCACCATTCGTAGGCGACGCCGAGCAGCACGCCGAGCACGGCCAGCGCGGGGATCACCTGGGGCTGCGTCGCATGGGCGATCCCGAACGCCGTAGCGGTCACGCCAATAGCCAGCCACCGCCGACGCGACAACACGACGATCGTCGTTTGGACGAGGCCGCGGAAGAAGCACTCTTCGGCCAGCGGGGCCACCACGACGGCTCCGATCCACAGGGCCAGCGGGGCCCACGAAGGTTCGTCCGGATTTCGCAGGGCGTCAATGACCGGGTGTTCCGGGGCGAGGAAGCCGGGTTGGATGAGATCGACGATCCACAGGGTCGTTTCCAGGGCGACGAAGCAGAGGGGGAACGAGATGATCAGCAGCCCGCCGGCCAGCAGGGCGTGCCGGGCGATCGGCGTGTCGCCGGTGAGGAACCCGCGGAGGCCGCCGCGAAAATGGCTTGCCCCGATCGCGAGGCACACAATCGCGGCGCTGATCATGCCGATATTCCCCGCGCTCAGCAGGGCGGCTTGATCCGCGTGGCCCTGGGACAGGCGCAGGACGAGCGGGCTTACGGCGGCGCTGACCAGGAAATACGCGAGCACCGGAAGCAGCAGGAGTTCGGGCGGAAGGGACGCGGTCCGCACGGGGCGGTTCGCCAACGGGTCGCGGCGCTGCCGCAGCACCCAGTACACCGCGCCGCCGATCGTCATCGCGAGGCCGGTCCACAGGATCACCTGGTCGGCCTGGTTCAGTGAGGTGACCGCATCGGCGACCGTCGCGGTTGCGTTGGGGATGGCCGCAGCTACACTCACAGGCAGCGGGAGGCAGGGATTCATCGTGGCAACTATATTGGACGCCATCACCGAGGCCAAACGAAAAGAGGTCGCTGAGCGGCAGGCCCGCGTTTCGCTGGAGGATATCGCGGATCGAGCCCGGGCGGCGGCCCCGCCGCGCGACTTCTTCGCGGCGATCCGGTCCACGCCGTCCCGTGGAATTCATCTGATCGCCGAAATCAAGAAGGCGTCGCCGTCGGCCGGGGTGATCCGGGCGGACTTCGATCCGGTGGCGATCGCCGAGACGTATCACCGGGCCGGCGCGACCGCCCTGAGCGTGCTCACCGACGCGACGTGGTTTCAGGGTGATCTCGCCTTCATCGACGCGGTCCGGCAGGCGGTGCCGTTGCCGGTGCTCCGCAAAGATTTCACGGTGGACGCGTACCAGGTGTTCGAGGCCCGGGCGGCCGGCGCGGACGCCGTGCTGCTGATCGCCGAGGTGCTCGCCACGGACGACATCGTGGCGCTGGTCCGACTGGCGGATTCGCTGGGCATGACGGCCCTGATCGAGGCCCATCGCCCGAACCTGCTCCTGACCGTCTACGCCGCGGTGCGGGCGGCGGATCCGCGGCGTTATCTGCTGGGCATCAACAATCGTGATCTTTCGCGGCAGGTGATTGACCTGTCGACGACGGCCCGGGTCGCCAGCCTGCTGAGCGACACGTCCCGCCTGGTCGCCGAGAGCGGGATCAAGACCCGGGCCGACGTGTTGCAGGTGCAGGAGGTCGGCGCGGTGGCCATGCTGGTCGGCGAGACGCTAATGGCCGCGGAGGACGTGGCGGCCAAGGTGTTGGAGCTGCTGCCGGAAGGCCCCGCTGGATGATATGCCGTGCCACGATCTGGCACGGATGATCAGTGACGCGTTGTCGTCCCGAGAACTCAGATGTTCTCACCGAGGAAGAACGCGGCCGCCATCCGGTCGGCCATCGGCTGATTGGAGAAGATCAACGGCACCAAAAACTGCATATCGGTGTTGGGCGGTCGGAGATACTCCGCCATCTCGAGCCGCCATCGCGTGTCGAATGTCATCAACCGGTCCTGCGATTGGACACTGCTCAGGGCGTCCGTCACCACTTCCGCCGCGATTTTCGCGGACCAGATGCCCGGCACGATGCCCTCGTCGGACACCGCCGCCACGAACCCGCCCGCCTCGCCGATGATGAGCGCGTGCTTGCCCACGTGCGATTCCATTTCGAGCGCCGCGGGGGACGGCGGGACCACGATCGCCTGCCCGACCGGGTCGTCCAGCCCCCCGGGCAACATCTGGAGACTGGTGAGCAGCCGGCACAGCCGGCCCAGCCACGCCAGCGCGTCGTTCTGAGAGCCGGGCATGGTGACGGACACGGTCTTCTCGTTGCCGCAGGCGAGGATCACGGCGAACCCGCCTTCCCGGGTCAGGCCCAGTACGATGGTGGCGGTCGGTTCGCCGTCGCCGGAGGCCTTCGCGAGCGGGACCCGCAGGTGGGCTGACCAGTGCGTCCCGGCCGGGCCGGTCAGACCCAACCGGTCGGCCAGCGAGCAGCGGCGCCCCGTGGCCAGCAAAAGGATGCGACCGCTGATTCGACCACCGCCCTCTACGTGGACGTCCACGGCGTCCTCGCGCACGACGAGGTTGGTGACCGCGCTGTCGCACATGGTCTGCGCCCCGGCCGCGGCCGCGGTTTTGATCAACGCGTCTTCGATCGCGCCTTGGTTGATCACGAACCCCGGCGCCGAGGCGAGCGTGGGGGTGGTAGTCTGATTCAGCTCGGCGTTGAGGAACTCGACCCGCTGGATCGGCCGGTCGAGGACCCCGACAACATCCGTGCCGGTTGCTTCGAGCAGCGTCGCGGCCTGGGCACCCACCCATCCGATGCCCGAGTCTTCTCCCAGTGCCCGACCGCGCCCGACGAGGGCAATCGAGTGTCCCTTCCTGGCGAGCAGCGCCCCGGCGGTCGCGCCGGCCGGTCCGACGCCAACAATGACCACGTCGTAAACCATGTTCACCTGCGTGTTCGCTGAACGAGCCGCCACACGTCGCGCTACGTGCGGCTCGCGATTCCACCACCCACTCCCCCTACCATCCGGTCCGCCCCATGGCCGGCGGAACCGCAGCGTCGCCAATCTTCTAGTCTAATCCAGTGGCTCGATCAACATCCGTCGACCGCGAAACACGGCCTGGCCGCGGATTCCGTGACGCCGCAGCATGTCGGTCGCGTAGTCGAGACCGGCCCCGACGTGTTCGGGCTGGTGGGCGTCGGACCCCAGCGTCATGGCCCGACCCCCCAGCGCGGCGTAACGGGCGACGATCGGCCCGTCCGGCATGGCGCGACCGGAATCCGTGCGCACCGTCGACGTGTTCACCTCGGGGATCAGGCCGGCCTCCAGGCAGGTGCGGAGGATCTCGTCCACGACGTCGGCGCTGTCGGTGGGATCGTAGTAGTTGAAGAAGCGGTGCGTATACCGTCGCACCAGGTCGAGGTGTCCCAGCACGTCAAAAACACGCCCGTAGCGGCCGGCCAGCATGCGGGCCCACCGGGCGGCCTCCAGGACCGCCTCGAAGTACTCTCGGGTGCCGTCGGCCGGCGAGAGGGTGTCCCAGTCTCGCGGGCGGTGCAGGGTTCCCCGCCGGGTCCAATGCACGCTCAGGATCACGAGGTCGAATTCATGGCGCTGGAGGTGGTCGAGGATCATCGCCTCGTTCTGCGGCTGGAAGCACACCTCGATGCCCTTGCCCACGACCAGCCGATCGCCGTACCGGTGGCGGCACTGGTCGAGGTCCGCCGTGTAGGATGCGTCGTCGTAGCGGCAGTGGGGCCACTCGCTCTCGTGGGTGTCGAAATGCTCGGTGAAGGTGACTCCGTCCAGCCCGAGTTCAATGGCGCGCCGGACGTTGTCGAGCGGCTCCGTCTCGCAATCGAACGAGTGCTTGGAGTGCATGTGCTGATCGAACCGCATCGGCCAGAACGTCCTCCCGGCAGGCGAAAACCGCGTTGATTCATCGGTCCGCCTGGTTCGGCCGCCGTGTTCCGCCCCCCCGGCCCAGTCCGGGCCCGTTCCCCGTAACGGCGTACTGTAGGCGGCACCCGGGGGGTGGTCCAGACCCATCGGGGAGGGGTTGGCGTTATGCGAGGGCTGGCCTATACTTATGCGCAGCAGTCGGTGCTTGGGGCCGGGGACCGGCTGCCTCAAGTCCACAAGTTTCTCGGAGGTTACCCATGATCCATGCGACCCAGTTCTCCGTCTTCACCGCGAACAAGCCCGGCGTCCTCGCCCAGATTTGCCGGGCGATGGCCAGGGACAAGATCAATATCACCGGCATGACCATGATGGACACGGCCGAGAGCGGGGTGCTGCGGTTCACCGCGGACAAGTCGGATAACGCACGGGAAGTGCTTCAGCGGCTCAATATCCCGATGACCGAAACGGAGGTGCTGATGGCCACGGTGGCCAACCGCGTCGGAGCCGTGGCCGATCTGTGCGAGCGGCTCTCGGACGCCAGGGTCCATGTGTCGTACATGTACGCGACTACCGGTGGCCGCGGGGCGAAGACCACGGTGGTGTTCAAGGTGAACGATGCCAAGAAGGCGTTGAGAGCGATGGATTCGCCGACGAAGCAGGGCGTCCGTCGGGATATGAAGATCAAGTTGCGTCGGCCGGTGGCGAGTCGCAGCCACTAGCGCCCGGCGTATCGCGGGGAATCGCCGGTCAGGTGACGGTTTGCACGCATTCTCCGAATACGTGCATGGCCACATCGAGTTGCGTTTGGTTCAGGCAGAGCGGTGGGCTGAACTGGATGCCGCTGTGCCCGCAGGCGAGTAGCAGCAATCCGCGTTCGAACGCGTTGCGGAGAATGCGGTCCCGCAGCTTGGGCGAAGCCGTGCCTGCGCCTTTGACGATGTCCAGGGCCGACATCATGCCGAGTCCGCGCACGTTGGCCAGGCAGCGATGGCGGGTGGCCAGCCGCTCGAGTTCGTCCCGCAACTGTTGTCCCACGTGCCAGGCGTTGGCCATGTACCCGCTCAGCAGATCGAGGGTGGCCTGGGCGGCCGCGCAGCTCACGGGGCTGCCGTTGATCATCGCGGCCAGGTCGAGCGCGACCGGGCCGGCGAGCCGCGCGTCGGCGATCACCGCCCCCAGTGGCATCCCGCTCCCCAGCGATTCGCCCAGCACGATCATGTCGGGCACCACGCCGAAGTGTTCGCAGGCGAACATGTAACCGGTGCGGCCCATGCCCGTGAGCACTTCGTCGACGACCAGCAGCGCTCCGTGGGCCTCGCAGAACGACCGCAGGTCGGCCAGGAACGACGCGGGCGGCAGCACGAATCCATCGGTCGCGTTCATCGGCTTGACGAAGAACGCGGCGATGTCGGTGGGCTTGATGCCCTTGTGCCGCAGGCTGCGGTCGAGGTCGGCGCTCTCGCCGTAGGGCAGGTGGGCGATCTTCGGCACCAGCGGCCCGAATCCGTGCCGGGGATGCGATTTGGCCATGGTCAGCGTCATCGCGCCAATCGTCCATCCGTGCGCGCAACCGGTGAACGCAACCAGCCACGGCCGATGGGTCGCCTTGCGGGCCATCTTGACGGCGGCCTCCACCGCTTCGTTCCTGCCGCCGGTCAACAGGACGTGCTTCGGCCCGTCGCCCGGGGCCATCCCGCCCAGCCGCTCGGCCAGTTGGGTCCGCGGTTCGTCATAGAAGTCTGACCCGCTCAGATGGATGAGCCGCTCGGACTGCCGGGCGATGGCGGAAACCACCCGCTGGTGGGTGTGACCGGCGGCGCAGGTGGCCAACCCGACGGCGAAGTCCAGGTACCGGTTGCCGTCGACGTCTTCGATCACGGACCCGTGGGCGCGGTGCGCGACCAGGGGCTGCCGCCGATCGCACTCGATGGCCGTCACGCGTCGATCGCGTTCGATAGCGGCGCGGGCTTTCGGCCCCGGCGGCGGCGTCTCGATCCAGGGGGCGGGGCCAAGCCAGCAGCCGCCGGCGTTCGACTTCTGTTCGCGCTGCTTGATCGTCAGCATCGAATCGGCATCCGGGCGCGGTAGGCGAGGCGCGCGGGTCCCGTTACCGGCCCGCCCATCGCCGTGGTCGTGTCTGACACGGGATATCGGATATCCGCGGGACCGAGGTTGGCCTGAGTTCCGGTGCACGCGCGGATCGTCGCGGCGGTGCCGTCGATGTCTGTATGGCGGGGGGACAACACCCCAGACGCAGCGCCTTGTGTGGACCGATAAGCGGTGGCGCACCGCGCGGGTTACACCTTACGGTACGCCGTACGGGCGACCTGGGTGCCGTCCGGGAGATCGACGATCTCGTAGTCGCCGAACAGGTTGGGGGCCGCCTCGCGGGCGAGCTCCAGAATCCGCGTGGCCACCTTGCGGATCTCGACGTCCGCGTGTTCGTTCGCGCGCAGCTCGATGAAGTGGCGGAGGGCCCGGCAGTTGGCCGTCACGAAGATCTTGGTCTCCGTGGCGTTGGGCAGCACCGAGCGGGCCGCCTGTCGTGCCATCTTGCGGCGCAGGGTCTTGTCCGGTTCGGCGGCGAACACGCGTTCGAGTCGGTGCACGAGCTTGACGTACGCTTCCTGGGCGTGCTCGACCGCCGATCGCCACACCTCGTGCAGCTCCGCGTCGTCGGCGATGCAATCGGGCTCGATGAAATCGGCGACCGACTCGTCGACGTACCGCTGCGACAACTGGGAGTACCCGAAGCCGGCCCGGTGGCGAATCAGTTCGTGCGTGAACGATCGCGACACGCCGGCGATGATGAAATTGAACACGCTGTGCTCGAGCACGCTTCCGTGTCCGACTTGCAGAAGCCGCTCGATGTACGCCGCGTTGCCGCCGGGACGCGGCTTGGCGAAGCTCATGTAGCACACGCGCCCGGCGACTTCGCACAACTGCTCGCCGGCCACCGACGAGTCAGTTGACCAGTGCGCCACGTTGTGGTCGGTCAAGAACCGGTTGATTTCCGCGTCATTGGTTGCCTGTCGACCCACGAAATACACCTGCGGTTCACGGATGATACGCATGATCCACTCCTGCCTTGTCGCGACCGTGGCGCCGCCGCCGGGACAGTCCATCCACGCGGGACCCGCGGCACGTTCGTTCGTTGCCGGCCAGGTCCGAGCGTTGGAAACGCCGGTGCCCGCCGCAACTTAGATAGTTGCCACGGCACGCAATTGCAACGCGGCCGCGCGATCGGTACACTTTCCCCGTCGCTACGCGTTTGGTCGACAGATAGATAGAAGGACGAGAAAAAACTACTCACATGGTCGGGGATTCCGCAAAACCCGAACCCGCCGCCGGCGATGCCCCGATCCGGGACACCGCCGCCGTGGCCGACCGCCTCTTCATCATCGGGCTGGACGGCGCCACCTTCGACGTGCTGAATCCCATGATGGATCGCGGGCTGATGCCGCGGCTGAAGGCGTTTCTCGCGGAGGGCACATCCGGCGTGCTCTGGTCCACCAAGCCGCCCATCACGCCGGCGGCCTGGACCACCTTCATGACCGGCAAGAGCCCCGGCACGCACGGGATCATCGATTTCGAGCGCTACGACGTGGGCACGAACCGGCTCACCCTCAACTCGACGACCTGCCTCCAGCGCGTGCGAACCATCTGGCAGATCCTCGGCGAAAAGAGGTTCCGCGTGGGTTGCGTGAGCATCCCGATGACCTATCCGCCGACACCGGTCAACGGGTTCATGATCAGCGGGTTTGGCACGCCCAACCGGGACAGCGAGTTCACGTACCCGCCGGAACTGAAAGAGGAGGTGCTGCGGGTCTGCCCCGACTACGGGTTCGGCAGTCGGTGGCGGCGCAGGGCATTCGGCGGCGACGCCCTGTTCGCCAGGAACCTGGACGCCGTCATTCGCAGCTTCGATCACGGCTACGCGCTGGCGAAGCACTGCGGCGACCACTACGGGTGGGACGTCCTGATGGTCGTCCTCAAGCTGGTCGACAACCTGCAACACAAGACGTGGAAGTACATCGATCCGCGGTGGGCGCCGCGGCATCCGCGGCGGGCGGAGATGGTGGCCCGCTGTTACGCCGAACTCGATCGTGCGGTCGGGCAGATGATGGACTACGCCGAGTCGCACGGGGCGGCCGTCTTTGTCATGTCCGACCACGGGCACGGCAGCCTCGAGGGCAAGGTTCAGGCGAACCTCCTGCTCCGGCAATGGGGCTACCTGACCCAGAAGGCGACCGCCCAGTCGGCGTCGGGTACGCGCCGGATTCTCCGGCGGCTGACCGGCCGGAAGCGCGGCAAGTTCTCGACGGGCCGGTTCGGTATCGAGAAAGACCTCGCCGTCGACCTCGCCCGCACGAAAGCGTGCGTCATGCACGCCGGGATGAGCGGGTTCCTGTACATCAATCTCGCCGGCCGCCAGGACACGGGCATCGTTCCGCCCCATCAGTACGAAGCGATCCGCGACGAGTTGACACGTCGTTTCCTGGAGGCGACCGACCGCGATCGGGCGGGCCGGACGATTCGCCTGTTCCGGGAGGTCCACAAGCCGGAAGAACTCTACGGGTGCAAGCGTCAAGGGCGGGAATGGCTGCCGGACCTGCTTCTCGTGCCGCACGAGAGCCTCGCCGTGGTCCGCAGAATCCGGTCCTCGCGGCCGGTGCGGTGGCTCTCCGATCAGCGGATCGAGGGGACCCATCGCGAGGATGGGATCTTCGCCGTGCGCGGCCCGGGGATCGCGCGGGGCCGGACGGTCGAAGCGAACATCGCGGATTCGACGCCGACCGTGCTGGCCATGCTCGGGCTGCGGGTTCCGGACGACATGGAGGGGCGGGTGATGGAGCGCGTGTTCGACCCCCCGATCCGGGTCGAGTACGAGCCGGGGGGGGCGGGGGGGCGGCGGGGGGGGCGGCCGGGGGGGGTGCCAGGCGCGGGCGGTGGGCCGGG
>CAZBUJ010000109.1:0-16194 GCA_964495075.1 uncultured Phycisphaeraceae bacterium | reverse complement strand
GGCTAGCTCGGCCTCGGTTGGAACGAGTTCGCCGCGGAACGCCTTCGCCATGACGGCTTGAGTGAGCCTGTCAGATCTCCCTACGGCTGCTTCGGCGCGGCGTTCGATGATCTCGCAAAGTCCGGTGATTCGCTCCACACGTCGGACAATCTCCACCTGCTCTGCATGCGGCGGTAATGGAAAGCTAACGGCCTTCAGGAGCCCGAGATTGAGCGTTTTTCGTGCAACTTCGCGGGCCAAATCGACGAGTTCCGTGTTCTTCTCCGGTTGGTCAAGCGCCATCCTGAGATACGCAGGTTCGACGTGAGGGCAAAGCGGAAGCATGCCCACAGCCCGGGCGATGTTCGCTCCTACGAGTCCTGATGGCGCCACAGCAGTGCGCCCAATCGTGCCCACGAGAGTGACTAGGACTTCGCCTCCTTGAAGCCGCGTTCGCGGATATTTCGCATCGATCTTCTTGTCGATGCGCTTGATCTTGCCGGTGTCGACTGTTCCCCGTTCGAGGTCACACACGCGAACGAACAGAACGCCGGTCGGGATATCACTGCCGGGTTGCAGCACACCGTAGGCTGCGCTTCGTTCGTAGTGCAGCACTTCGCGAATCCGGCACCAAGTCCATGATTCCGGCGTTTCCCACGTCGTGGCTTGGGCGTCGACAACGCGCGCCTCTTCCGCTTCAGCTGCTGGCTTCCTACGCTTGCGTGTGCCCACGCGATCTCTTTCTTCGCGAATGCACGCCAGCAGCGCTGCTCCATCGACCACGTCGGGGTTAGATTCTCGCCAATCTTCGGTCAGGTGGCCGGAACAGGCGGCGGCAAGGACGGCTTGACGAAAGCGCTTGAGGATGGACGGGATTTCGTGGTCGCCTTCCTTGCGGTCCTCAATCAGCTTGGTCAGCCGGTCGCGCACGCTGTCTACACGCTTGCGTAGCGCCTCGACAGCCGCAGCGATCCGCTTTTGCTCGGCAAGCGGCGGCAATGGGATAACGACGTTTTCGAGGTACTCCTTGGGAACGCGCTTCTGTCCGGCGGTGCCACGCATGCGGTTTGCGGCTCCGGCGCGAAAATCCTCCTGCCGCAGGTAGTGATAAAGAAACTCTGGAACAACGGCCCCGGTAGAACGGAGTACGAAGAACTCAGTGGAGCCGAAACCGAGGCCGTTTCGCAGCTGCCGAGCGACGGCCGCCTTGCCGTTCTCCATGCACGGGGTGATCTTTGCGAACAAGACATCGTCGTCTCTGAAGGCCGTGTATCCCTTGCGAACGCTCGAATACGATCGTTCTTCCGGTGCTGTAATCTCCCCACTCTTATCATCGACGGCCGCCATTGGCACAAATGTCACGGGCGCACTGGGCTCAAACTCGCCAAGTGGCGGCTTGGGTGGGTTGACTTGGACAACATCGGCAATGCGTGCGGTTGCCCAGCCCTCTGGAAGCTCGTTATCGGGAAGTGACAGTGGCACGATTCGTCAGCTCCCCTCGTACGCCTGGACGAGCAGCGGCTTGGCTCTCTCGAAGTCGTCGGTGTTGCGGATCGTGATCTCCAGGTCGCCGGTGCCGTAATGGCCGATGTTCGACACGTCACGCGTGAACCCGTCCTCCAGCGTGACCGCGGTCGGGTCGAGCTTGGCGTATATGAGAAGCTCTTTCTCCTGCGTACGGATCTCCACGCAAGCGAAGTTCTTGATACGCTTGAACGCGAGGTACAGCTTGAGCGTTTTCACCTGGACGTCGTCGCCTAAGGCCAAGAGGAACGCCTTGAGAGATTCGAGCCGATCCTTCAACTCACCGCCCAGTTGCTCCAGCGTCTCAGAGATCGTCTTGTAGGTTGCGGTGCCGGGCGGACTTACCGGGCCGTTTGTGTCGGTGGTTGTGGCGGTGACTGCGTTCACGAGGTCGAGGAGCACGAGGTCCTCGCCGTACTTGCGGTAGCGGATAAGCTCGATGTTGCGGTTGATCTGCTGAACGGCATGCTCGTCGTAACGGGTGAAATCACCGGCTATGCAGATCAGGCGAGGAGCCGACCACTCGATTTCATCAGCATCGTCCTTGCCGAGCTTGTCGAGCACCAGCAACTTGAATTCGGCTTTGTGGTCGAGCAGCCAGTCGAGATAGAAGAGGCCCTGGTTGATGACGTTCTCATTCGTCGCGCGCTTGTCCTCAATGATGACCGGACAACCGTTCTCGTCGATGCCGAGCGTGTCGATTCGGCCACCGTGCGTCTTGCCCGTCGTATACTCGCTGCCCAGCATGCGGACGCCGAGGAACGTGTCGAGGTGGCGCTCGATCAGCGTCTGGAGGGACTTTTCGACTGCGACGGACTGGCCGTCGAGTTCGGTGACGGCATCGCCGTGGAGCCGGAATAGTTTGATATCGCTCATGCGGGCAGTCTCCGGTTTAAGGCTGTCCCTGTTCCGATTGCGCTGGAGGCTCGTTTGCGACGGTCACATCGAATCCGGGCAGATACAGCGGCGTCGGCAATTCTGGTGGGTCGCCGAACTCATCGTGGTTTTCCGGTGCCCGGACGACCACGTCTACAAAGCCATCAAGCCATCCGTGAGACAGCGTGAGTCCAGTCTGATCGTCCAGTTTGACCATGCGACTGGTCGAGGGCTCAGTGCGAACGAATGTCACGTCGCGCGGCAGCGTCGCGGTGTGCGCGAGTTCGCAGCGGAGCCACTTGTAGAGCACGTGTTCTATCCGCTGCATCTTGCCGCGGAAGTTGACGTTGTAGTTCTGGACGCGGCAGATGTTGACCATCTCTTCGCCGAGAAAGGCCTCAAAGGCCTCGCCGTCGCCCATCTGCTCGCTGGGTTTGCGCGACGACGGCGTCTTGCGTGGCCGGCGTCGGCGGGATGTCGCGGCGACGGCAACCAAGACAGACAGAAGAGCGCCTTCGGCCCGGCCGGCAGCGTAGAGGGCGATTGCGTCTTCGATTCGCGCGCGGATGCTCACGCCGGCGACTCCTGTTTGGCCGGATCACCGTTTCCGTTCTCCAGCAGCAACGCGATTTGGTTCAGCTCTGCGATCGCTTCTTCAAGCTCGCTGATCGCGTCGGTGACAAGCTCGGCGGGCTCGGGCAACTCGTCACCGCTGTTGCCTGATTCCTCTTTGAGCCATTTGAAGCCGTCCAGCTTAAAATCGCGAGCCTTGACCTCGTTGATTGAGAAGCTGCGCCAACGGTCGCCGCCCAGCCAGCCCTTTTCGCCGGCGGGGCTGTCGGACTCGCGACGCGACTTCCGTTTGGCGGGCCCGAAGCGCCCGTTCGGGTCGGTGCCGTAGCAATGCACGAACTCGGCGAAGTGCTGCGGCGTAAGTGGGCGGTCCTTCTTTGTGACGCCGGGGACGTTTGTGCGAGCGTCATAGATCCAGACCTTCTCGGTTCTCGGACCCTTCGTGAAGAAGACGACGTTGGCTTTGACACCCTGGGCGTAGGGCGTGAATGTGCCGCGTGGCAGGCGGAGGACGGTGTGGAGGTCGCAGTCTTCGGTGACGATCTTCATCACCTCGCCCGCCTTGTCGGCGAAGAGGCAGTTGTCCGGCAAGACGACGGCAGCGCGGCCACCGGGCTTCAGGATCGTGTGGACGTGCTGAAGGAAGTTGAGCTGCTTGTTGCTCGTCTCGATCGTGAAATCGTCGCGCGTGGGCGCCTGGCCCGCGCCCTTTGTGCCGAAGGGCGGGTTCGTAAGGACGACGTCGAAGTTCTTTAGATTTGGCGGGTCGTAGATCGTGTCGCCGAGCGTAATCTGCGGCTCGATGCCGTGGAGGTAGAGGTTCATGAGTGCCAGTCGGCGCGGCGTGGAACCGATGTCCTGGCCAAAGTACGTCGCGGTCCTGATTCGTTTGGCGACATTGCGGTCGATGGCGCCGCCGCCTGTTTGCTCCATCAACCACTCGTAGGCTGAGACGAGAAAGCCGCCGGTACCGCAGGCCGGGTCGCAAATGGTGAAATCGCGCGCGGAACGCGGGTCGGGCTGCATGCAAAGAACGGTGGCCTGGATGAGCACGCGCGGGGTAAACAGCTGACCGGCGCCCTTTTTGCCCTCGCTGGCGGCCTTTTCGAGCAGGCCCTCGTAGGCTTCGGCCTTTACGTCGACGTTGAGGCTGGTCCACTCGATTTCGTCGATCAGGTTGATTAGTCGCTTGAGGCTGGTCGGCTTTGTGAAGCGGGATTGCGCCTCGGCGAAGATGTCACCAAGAATGCTCTTCTGTTTGCCCAGCTTACGCAGAATGTCGATGTACCGGTCGAGCACGTCGGTGCCGGACTCGTCGCGAAGCGTCGGCCAGTCACAGCCGGCGGGAAGCTCGATCTTCTTCCGCTCGTCGGCCATCTTGAGGAAGAGCAGGTACGTGAGCTGCTCGACGTAATCGGTATAGCCCACGCCGTCGTGCCGAAGCGTGTGGCAATAGCCCCAGAGTTTTTGGACGATGTCGGACATCGCTGCATCCTGCTTGGTAGGTACTATTCCTCGACTACAGACACGTTCGATCCATCGTCGTTCTTGAAATGAGACGCAACGAATGAGGCTGCTCGCCTTGCCTCCTCCAGGCTCGTAATAGGTGCGTGCCGATCTGCGCACACTTCCTCCCATACAGAGCCATCGCTGCCGATTCCCTGGAGAAGGACCCACCAACCTCTCGACCCTTCAGGACGGATGCGTACCGATCGGCCGACCGTTGTCACTATTTGAGGTGTACACATGTTCGTCTCCACGCGTCGCGGCGAGATTGCTACGCCGCGATTGCCTCATTCAGGCTCCGAAGGAACGTCTCAAGCCGGCCGTCGAACGCCCGGTCGGCGACCCCCCAACCACCTTCGCGGGCGAAGATGGGGACGTCGTCGAAGTCTTCCCGGTCAATGGACAGATTCTCGATCATGTGGGCTCGTATCCGCGTCAGCCAGCGCCGTTGGTCCTCGGAAAACTGCGTTAGCCAGGCGTCTCCCACGGCCGGGTGCGGGGCCAGCTTGTGCAGCGCTCGGTCAACCCGCTCAGCCGCTGTAAGCAACGGCTCCTCTTCACGAACCGCGTGCTTGACCATCGAGATAAGCTCGACGAGCGCCTTGTGGTAGTGGAGTGCGTGAGCCCGTTGGAGGGCTTCAACCGTGAAGTGCTCGCGCGAGGCCGCTAGTTTTTGTCGCAGCTCGTCGATCGCCACCGTGCTCCAATCCTGCGGGCGTTCGAGCAGAATCTCAATGGCCGAGATCTGAGCCGGATTTTCGCGCACGAATTGGGCGAAGGCGGCCAGGTAATCCGAAGGCTTATGTTCCTGGCCTGTGCCGTCGCGAATGAGCCACTCTGACGAGACCTCGTCGGTCGCCTCGTAGGCGACAAGGAAGCGGCGCTCCGGACGCGGGTAGTTGATCAAGAGGTCTTGAAACGCCGGATCACGCAGCAGCCGCATCGTGTCCGAGAAACTCTTTGCGAGTAATCGAGGCAAGCTGGTCGCGAACCTGCCTACGTCACCATCGGGGATGAAGGCCACGAAGAGCTGGCGGGCGTCGCCCGACATTTCCTTGTTGATGCGGTGCAGTCGCTTGACGAGGCAGCGCGTAGCGTAGTCTCGATCGCGGTTCTGCCAGATATCCTCGATTAGCTCGGCTATCGTCTTGGCTGCGCGCTGCGGGGGCTCCATTTCGAAAGCAGACGCGTTGCGGAAGTACTCCAAAAGGGTCCCATCGAAGCAGTCGAAGACGACGAAATGAGACTTGTCCGGATGCCGCTCGCCTCTCCGCGTGCCGCGCCCGAGCATCTGCTCAAACAGGATGCGGCTTTTCACGGGGCGCAAAAAGATAATGAACTCAAGGTCGGGGATGTCCACGCCCGTGGTCAACATATCGACGGACACCACGACGGAGGGGGCGGGCCGGTTGCGGAATTCGCGGATGCGTTGAAGCGGACGATCAACGGTGGGACTCCCGGTTATCTTCTGAACGAAGGCGTCACCTCGGCCAAAGATGTCGCGACAAGTCGCCACAAGCCGATCCGCATGAGACACGTGTGGCAGGTCGTTCGTGGCGAAGATGAGAGTCTTGGGGAAACGGCCATATTGCTGTTCGTGCTCAATCGCGTAGCGCTTCACCTCTTCGAGGATCTTCCGATTCGATTCGGGGACAGTGATGTCGCGCTCTACCTGTGAGGCGTCGAACTGTCGCTCATCTTCGAGGATGTCGAGTTGCTCGGTTCCTCTCGAGGGGTCGATCAGGCCAACATGCTCCCCCTCGTTCAAAAAGACGCCGTCAATCCGCACGCCCGACTTGATCCTGACTGCGTCGTAGTCGACAAGGTACCCTTCGCGCACGGCGCGGTCGAATTCGTAGCGATAAACGACGTTCTTGAAATAGGCGGTCGTGTGGGCGGCCGGGGTTGCGGTCAGGCCGATGTTGATGGCGTCGAAGTGTTCCAGTGTGTTGCGCCAGACCGAGAGTTCGGCGGCCGTGTAGCCGCGATGGCATTCGTCGGCGATGACGACGTCAAAAGCATGGATCGGGATGTCGAGCAGTTCGTCAGCGTCATCGTCGAATGATTCGTCGCCAGCGTGGATTGCCGCATCACGACCGAAGAGATTCATGGCCATCCGCTGAATCGTGCAAACATACACGAATGCGTGTTTGGGCTGAGGGTCGAGCAGATATTCGCTGGGCAGGACCGTCGGGTCGAACGGCTCGTCCTCTCCCCAGTCGTCGCGTCGGAATCGTTGGCTGTAAACCTCGTAGATGCTAGTGAATTTTAGGCCCGGTTCAGGCTCAAACGCCGAGAAGGCTCGCACAGCCTGCGCGGCAAGGGCACGGCGATCGACGAGGAACAGAACGCGGCGGGCTGATCCTGCTTTCATCAGCCGGTATACCTGGTTGACCATTGTGAAGGTCTTGCCGGTCCCGGTCGCCATCGCGACGAGCAGCCTGCGCGAGCGATGGGCGATCGCGTCCTCGATCGCCGCGTTGGCTTCGCGCTGATACGGTCGGAGCCGGGGGTGGTCATTGGGAGTAGCTCCCAGCGTGGCGCAGCAGGCTTCGAAGTCGTGAGAAAGGGCTTCTCGCAGCCCGCTTGGTGTTGGCAACCCGCTGACCTGGCGGGAGGCATTCAGCGGGTGCCGAACATCGTGGAACCAAACGACTTCGCCGTTGGTGGACCAGAGGAACGGGACCCGGAGGCCGTCGAAATCGAATGGCGTGTCTTCGAGGCCGCGAGCATACCGCTCCGCCTGGCTCAGCGCGTTTTGTGGCCCCAGGGAGAGCTTCTTCGCTTCCACGACGCCGACGACTTGGCCATCAAGCACGATCACATAATCGGCCGGTCCGTTGCGCGTCTCGAACTCGGTGATTGCGTGTTGCGGGAATTCGCTGATATCGAGGTTGGGTTGAAAGGGAGCGATGGTCCAGCCAAGGGCTCGGAGCCTTGTGTCAATCCTCTTCCTGCGAGTCTCCCGTTCTGACTCTGACTCTGACACGACCGAAGCTCCGACTGCATGAAATTCGCGTATCCAGGAATCTCAAATGGGCGGTTGGCGGCTTCGGCAAGCCGCGAAGTAGGCCTCATGGCCGCCGACCGTCCAAGGGCAGCAACCGGCCGATGGGCCTTGGCCGGCCGTCACAAGTACCTGAGACAAGGGCAATTGTACGTGTTCGCGTGGTCGCGTACAGGCCCCGCGATCACTGATCGGCCATCCGGTCAGTAGTTGGCGAAAAACGAGGCAGACTTCTCGGGGTTGTAACCCCGGCGGTCGCAGAGCTTTGTGGTGGACGGGTCGGCGTGGCCGGCGGCGCGTTGGACGTCTTCCAGGCTGCAGCCGTTGTCGAGGGCGGTCGTGATGAATGTGGCCCGCATGGAATGCGCCGAGTAGCCGCGGCTCAGGCCGATCGGTCGGGCGTACTTCCTGACGATGCGGTCGATGGCGTCGGGGTCCAGGTGCCGCCGGGGCGAGCGCTGCCGGCCGTTGTGGCGGAGTGGGCGGAACAGCGGGCCGTCGAAATCGTCCGCGTGGCCGGCCGCGGCGAGGTAAGCCCGGATTCGCTGGGCCGCCTGCGGGTTGATGGCGAGGGCGTCCTTCTTCGCCCCCTTCCGGATGACACGGAGCGAGTCGAAGCCGCAATTGACATGGAGATCGCCAACCCGAAGGGCGGCGATCTCGGCCCGTCTCAGGCCGACTTGAAGCCCCACTGAAAGAACCGCCCGGTCGCGAAGACCGGCGACGGTGCCCTCCGGCGGCAGATCGAGCAGCCGGCGGGCCTGGGGCTTCGAAAACGCCGGCGTGACGCCCTCACGACGATTGATCGGCGGGCGCTCGACATCACGGACCGGATTGCGGTCGGCGACATCGTACTTGACCAGATGCTTGAACAGGCTGGAGAGGGCCGCGAGCCGGCGGCGGATGGTTGAGGACTCGGCGCGCTCCGCCTCCCGCATGTACGCCTCCCACGCCAGGACCGCCTTGTGGTCGATGCGCCGTAGCTCGTCTGTCGAGTGGATGCCGAGCACTCGCATGAAGTGCTGAACGTCGGACCGGTAGGCCCGGCGGGTTCGCGGGCTCTTCCGACTGGCGAGCCAGACCTGCTCCTCGGGGATTGCCGCCAAGGCGTCGAGAGTAGATTTGACCGGCGCCTGCTTGCGAGATTCCGCCAGCGCTTTGGTGCCTGAACGCATGGCTGTCCGTGCCGTCTATTTATTGTATCACCCAGAAAAAACTGTGTGAAAAATAACGGGAGTGGATGGGAATCGAACCCACCAGGAGCCGCGCGAACGACCCCTCAACGGCTTTGAAGGCCGCGGGACCCACCAGGCGTCCGGACACTCCCCGCAGCGACTCCACGTCTGGGGCGCAACCGCCCGCCGAATCGCACGCGTGACGCCGAATGTACCGCGCCGACCAGATGAAGCAAAGGTGCGGAAAGGCACCAGTGCCAGACATCCGTCGCCGGACGGCCAACGAGCTTCGCCGGCCTGACAACGAGCGCCACCGTCTTGCCGGCGAGGCGGGCGTACCCGCGGCACCACCACGCAAACGCCCCGTGCCGCCGTCAGAGCCGTTTCGCCTCGCGGACCGTCCGCTCGTTCTCGACGTTGCCCATGTTCAGCGTCCCCACCGGCTCGAAGATGAGGCACTCGACTTCCTCCTCCGCCACCGGCCTGTGCTCCACGCCACGCGGCACCACCATGAACTCGCCCGGCCCCAACTCAACCCGCCGATCGCGGAACTCCATTACCAGCCGGCCGCGGTGCACCAGGAACAACTCGTCCTCGTGCGCGTGACAGTGCCAGACGAATGCCCCCCGCAATTTCACGAGCTTGACGTGCTGCCCGTTCAATTCCGCGGCAATCCGTGGCGACCAATGCTCCGAAAACCGGGCGAACGCTTCGTCAAGGTTGATCTTCATGGCTGCATTCTACCGAAGTCGCCGACAGCCGGGGTGGAACGCAATGCCCGGCCGGGGCTTGACCAGGTGACCGGTTGATGAGTATCCGCGACAGGATTGTCGCGTCCTCGCGTCCTCGCCAGTCGGAATTGTACGATTATCGGACGTCTTGCCTCGTTGCTGCGTTTCTGTTCTTCATTGGCAAACGAGGCAACCTTTGTAGCTTGTGACACGCCGCCGCTCCCTGCCGGCCAGGGTAACTGCCTTTTTATTCTGCGGTTGATCGATTTTCCGCCGTTCACTGGGCAATCCAATTGCCTTCACGCGGATTATGGCTAATATTTGTATCAGAATCACTGTCGATTCGGTGCCGGGACGGGCGTTGTGGGGAAGAAGCACACCCCTCCCGAGGGCGACAAAACCGATCCATACTCACTTGAACGCGCGGAGCGAGCCTTCATCGAGGCGCGGACGGCGCTGGCGGTCATCTGAAAAACTCTGGGAGGGCGCTATGGGCGTGGGGCGGAATGGTAGCGGCCTACCGTGTGTGGTGGTCGACCTCAACACGCAGTCGGACTTTCTGTCGCCGACCGGGGCGTGTCCCGTGGAAAACGCTCGAGAGTTGATCCCCGCGTTGCGTCACATCGTCGCCTGGACCAAGCGGAACCACGTCCCCGTGATCTCCTCCCTGAACTCGCATCGCAGATACGAAATCGATCCCGACGGGCCGGTGCCGTACTGCATCGACGGGTCAGCCGGCCAGCGCAAGCTCGTGTTCACCGTGATGGGCACCAGCGTTCGGGTGGAAGGCGACAACACGCTGTCCGTGTCCACGGACCTTTTCGAGAGGTATCAGCAGGTAATCTTCCGCCAGCGGACCAAGGACCTGTTGGGCAACCCCAAAGCCGATCGATTCGTCACCCAACTCACCGCCCAGCGGTGGATCCTCTACGGCGTGGCGTTGGAGACCACCGTCAAGTCGCTGGCCCTCGGGCTGATCGCCCGGCACCGTGACGTGCTGGTCGTGGCCGATGCGTGCGGTTACTGGAACCCCATGGAGGCGAACCTGGCCCTTCGCCAGATGGCCGCCAAGGGGGTCCGGGTGATCACCATAACCGATCTTCTGGCCGAGAAGCTGCCGCGGAAGTTCCGCTATCCGCTGCGGGCCCCGGCCAACGGGAACGGGCGCCCACGAAACGGCGTCTTCACCGCGCGGCGTAAGAACGGTCGCGCCCACAGGCCAGGTTGATTGCCTGTGAATTGTCCCGCCGAGCGATTGGATGTCACAAATGCCGGCGAGCAGCCCATAGGGAAAAAGCCAAGCCGGCGACACATTCGTGTCACGGACTTGGCCCGTTCCAACATCCTTCCCCATTCCGGAAAGCCGCCAATCGTCCGACGAGTCCACCGTTCGTCTGTCGTGTTGCGCTGATAAGCCCGGTATGATCTTCCTAGTTTGACGTTCGTACCCCAACGCCTTGCAGGCCGGGAGTTACGACAAGCAGCGATACGCCCGACTGATAGCGGAATATAGGGTCAAACTCCCCATCCGTCAAGATGGAAAATGGAGAGTATCTGGCAGCGGCCAGCCGCGTCGTCCTGGAGTCATATGGGCGGGGATGCTTGGCGTCATGTTGCCGCGGTGCGGCCCCGACGGGATGTGACTACTGCCCCGATGGCTACATAACATCAACAATAAGTTGAGATTATCATTGACGCCAACCAGCGGCGGGCCGAACCTGAGGCGTGGCTTCGGGGGCGATGACCCGTCGCCGGGGCGAGTCGGGCGATGCGGGCGATGCGAGATTGTGTTAATGCTCCTCCGTGACGGAGTTTGCGAAACGCGTCGGGGCGGGTGGCGCCCTTCCCCGGTGTGGCGCTTGATCGTTGCGCCGGGCCTACGGTATGATTCCGGCCCCGTTCGGGATTGCCAGTGCTGATCGGCGGCTTGGCGGGATTTCTGAAAGTCGCCATGGCATCGGACAACAGGGAAGTCGGCGGGTAGCCAACCGGAGCGACAGGGTCCCCTTCGGGGTCCTGTGGACCGACCGCGGTGTCCGGAAAACACAAGCCAACCGGGAAAGGCTCGGGGACACGATGAGGATCGCTCTGTTCTCGTGGGAGAGTCTGCACTCCGTTGCGGTGGGCGGGGTTGCCCGGCACGTCACGGAGCTGGCGGCTGGTCTGCAACGCCGAGGGCACGAGGTACACGTCTTCGTGCGCCTCGGTGAGGGGCAGGACACGTACTCCGTCATCGACGGCGTGCACTATCACCGCTGCCCGATCGACCTCGATCCCGACTTCATCAGCGAGATGAACAACATGGGGAATGCCTTCGTCTGGTTCCTCTCCCAGACAGAGTCGTACCAGAACGGGGCCTTCGATATCGTGCACGGGCACGACTGGCTCTGCGCCAAGGCGGTGGTTCAGGCGAAGAACAACCTGGGCCGACGGACGGTGTTCACGATTCACTCGACCGAGTACGGGCGGTGCGGGAATCACCGGCACGACGGCCGCTCCGGTCGCGTACGGTGGGTGGAAGCAGAAGGGACCTACGTGTCCGACCGTGTCATCGCCGTGTCAGGCCCGTTGGCCGACGAGGTGAAGGCCGAGTACAACGTGCCGGACTGGAAACTCCGCGTCGTGCACAACGGCATCAATGTGCATCGCTACGACGGGTACATCGATCCGGCCGTTTGCCGTCGTACGTACAACATCGGTCCCATGGACCCGATGGTTCTGTACGTCGGGCGAATGAGTGTGCAGAAGGGTTGCGACCTGTTGCTGGAGGCCGTTCCAAGCATCCTGCACGCGCGAGGCGACGCGAAGGTCGTCTTCGTCGGTGACGGGGACATGCGGTCGTACCTCGAACGACGTGCCCACGAGTTGGGCGTGGCCCACGCGGTGCGGTTCCCGGGTGCCATGGGAGCGGACAGTGACCTGGTCAATCTCTACAAGAGCACCGATGTAGTGTGCGTACCCAGTCGGAACGAACCGTTCGGCATCGTGATCCTGGAAGCATGGGCGGCGGGCAAGCCGGTGGTCACGACCACGAACGGCGGTCCCCGCGAGTTCGTAACGCACGAGAAGGACGGGTTCCTGGTCTACGACAACCCCGGTTCCGTCGCGTGGGGCATTTGCCGGGTATTCCACGACTTCAAGCACGCCGAATGGATGGGCGAGCAGGGCCGGGTCAAAGCGGCGTACGGCTTCAGCTGGAACGTGATCGCCGAACGCACGGAAGGGGTCTATGGCGAACTGCTGTGACGCGGCGGCCGGCCCGACGAGCACTCGCTTGTGCCATCGCCGAACGGATGGTGGCTAATAGTGGTACCCCGTATCCACGGGCGGTTCGTCGGGGGCCGAGTCCGTTCTGGTCGTGCCGCCCACGAGTTCGGACGTCGGATCGCCGGCGTCGACGCAGGGGCCCTCTTCGGTCTGGCCCGCATGAACACTAACATACGACCTGGAGTCGTTCGCGGGGTCAAGTCAGTCCCGGTCATCCTCCGGGCCGCTGCACCACGAAGTCCCGGGAGGCTTCCATGGTGACGGCGGAGGCCGTATCGAGGTTCAGCCAGTCCATGTAGAGAACGAGGGAGAATTCGCCCTCGCCCGCCGTGGTGACGGTGCACAGATGCCCGTCGGCCGCGACGCGACGATCCAAATCGGTCCAGAACGCGTCGGTCGCCCAGTCGGTGCGGTAGTAGCCTTCCGGGAAATCCGGGGCCTCGACGACTTCGCCGAAGTCACGTGCGACGTCGAAGAACTGAAACGCGCCGGTGCTGGCCCAATCGCCGTCCGCCGGCGGCGCCACGGACGCCAGGCCCTGATCGGACGATGTCGCTACGGCCCCCAACACGTAATAGCTCGCCTGATCAATCCCGGCGCGGTAGTGCAGTTCGTACTCGGTGTCAGGGTGAAGGACGGTGACGGCCTGGCCACCGCCGATGGGCCGAAGCTCGAATGTCAGGCTGACTTCCCGTTGCGACCACGAGGCCTCCGGTTCTGGTGCCCGCCGGTCCCCGGACCGATCGGCAGAAGCCCGCGTGTTGGCGATGCGGATTTTTCCCCGGGTGGGCGCCGCGCTCGGCCGTTCCCGAGACTGTCCAAGGACCACCGTTCGCTGCGGAAGCCTGCCAAGTAATCCTACACGAGCCCCGACCTCCAGTGCCGAGTCGAACGCGTTGTCGTTGAGCACTTCCACTTCCACCGTGGCGAGCTCAATCCGACCGCCGTCCGCGCCGAGTTGTCGATCGAGGCGCTCTCTCGATTGGGCTCGGATCGCCCGGAAGCGCGAAGCCGGTAGCCGTGGTGCTTCGCGGTCAAAAGCCCGCGAAAGGGCAGGATTGAAATCGACCGACGCAATCCGGAGATCGGCGGACGCGGTTGCCAACTCCAGGTCGACCCCAAACAGCGGTGCGTCACCCTCGACCTGCGCGTAGAGCGTCACCGACACAACGTCCCCCGCGGCGAACTCTCGTGCGAAGCCGCCCTCGGGTGCGTCCGCGGTTACCCGGATGACGGGTTGGGCTTCCGCCGCCGTGCCGATGAAGACCGTGAGAACGACGGCCCAGCCTAAGAATCTCGCTGACATCATCCTCTCCTTGGCCAAGACGCTGTCCTGAATTGATCCCCTTGAGACGAATCCGAATTGGTTCTGCCCGAGACGTCGGGCGATCGATTCCGTCCCCTCGAACACGACGCGGTTTCTGCACATCATATGAGGATGTCAGAGCCCGCTTTGTGTCGTATAGCTGCGGTGCCGTATCGAGTGCGTTCCGCTAGCTTTGGTGTTGTGCCAATGCTTGGCACGGCCCGACATCACGCTGTCGCCCAATCGCAGCGTGGAATCTTAAGTCGGGCTGCTGACCGCCTGCCAGCACTTCCAGACGCGGCGGTGCTGAATCAACGCACAGCACGTAAAGCTACGTAACAGCCACTGTAGCTGCATCTGCAAGTACCATAGCCGCGCGAATCGACGATTGCAAGCAGTCATGCACGATGCTAACGCACGACGCGTGGTGGCCGTGAGCTTACGAAATGCGTGGCGTCATACACTCACCCGAATGCGCTGTGCGCGGACTGGTTACTAAAGCCGTAATTAAGGCGTGTCGCCGCTTGAAGCCCGTTTTCGATTCCGGACTGCGTTGACTCATTCGGGCCGATTGTGTATTCATGGGCATTGCACGAATCGGCGCGAGGCGACCGCTTGACGGCGCGACACTCGCGCCTCGCACGCAAATTGTCGGCTGCGCATCTGTGCTCTAAGGGGAAAGTGGAGGCCACGTCGACTGCGAAACGGCTTCCGAAAACGCAGTTCGTAATCATGCAGGCGACCGCTTCCCTCTTGCTTTGACGGGCGAAGTGAGTTGGTCGTTTCATCGTAGCAGGGCGGGGAAGCTGTGCGCGTCGGTAGATGCGGCTCCCTTCGCGGTCTCCCACGACGCCACGGTGAACTCGGCTTTCGTTGTCCGTTCGCTGAAGTCCAACCGTCTTAACCAGTGGGGCCACGTTCCATGACACAGCCAGCCAGGAACCGGATGCCGCACGGCGTCGGCGGCGGATCAATCCAGTTGTTGACGTGGGGAGTGCTGTTGCTCTGCTTTGCGGCTGTTGCGCGGATGGCGGGCGACGTATGCTGGGCCGGGCCCTGCGATGACGATCCCTGCGGCGAGGGGTGTCCGATGGAGGGATCGGCCTGTTGCGAACTCGGGTTCGAATGCTGCGACCCGGACCCGCAGAGCGATTGCAATTCCAACGGCGTGGCGGATGGGATCGACATCGCCACGTGGACCAGCTTCGACTGCAATTCCAACGGCATTCCCGATTCGTGCGATATCACCACCGGCTGCGACGTCGACACCAACGGCAACGGTGTGCCCGACACGTGCCAGTTCCCGTGGGTCGACCTGGACATCGATTCCGACAACAACGACGGGATCAGCATGCCCCGGCGGGATCGGTGGGAGGAGTCCCGCGAAAGTCGCGTGTCCGTCTTCGGCAAGGTGTTGTGGCTCAACGATGACGATGACGATGGGGACGGGCAGGCGGACTGGCTTCAGGACGGCGAGATCCTCGACGAGAACGACCTGGTGCCGCTGGTGGTCGAGTTCAGCCATGACGTGGACTATCCGGAAAGAACGGTTGGGGGTCGGCTCTATCCCGAAGGGACAGTTGGCTACGAGTTCGCTTTCCATTCGGGTTTGTTGCGTATCTGGCGATCGCCGACGCGCGGGTCGACGGACTGCGCCGGTGGCGATTGCCTGCTGGAGCCGGACGAGTTGGATCATCCATACGTCCACACGTTGCGTATCCTCGGCGATCTCGACGGCGACGGGGTGGAACCGAACGACGCGGCCGACCGGGTCGAACTGGCGTCCCTGATCGGCACCGGGGAGCCGGGATTCGATGCCTGGCGGGCCGGTCATGCCGTCTACGCCGGCGTTCGCGAATCCGAAGTGCGGGCACTCGTCGACATCAACGGCGACGGAGACCTGGACGACTACGACCTGAATGCGTTTGACGCCCTGCTCGCGGCCGGCACGACCCGTTACGCGCCGTTGCGTCTCTGGGTAGAACTGTACGACGCGTCCGGGGCAGGCGGCGAGATCGCGATCACCCTGGATCATGCGGACCAGTGGAGCGACACCGTCCGGTGGAGCCGATGGAACGAGACGGAGCACTGTGCCGTGCTGGACGGCTTCACGGAGATGCGGGTCGGCGAACCCCCCGCCCGCGAGTGCGAAGTACCGGATTTCGAGTCACAGTGCTGGACGCATTACCACTGGGGCCGCCCCAGCTGGGCCAAGGGCTCTTGGACGGCGAACGGGTTGGGGATGCTGAA
>CAZBUJ010000108.1:0-16243 GCA_964495075.1 uncultured Phycisphaeraceae bacterium | reverse complement strand
GTCTGATGGCCATCGCTGGAGACAACCACGTATTCCTGGAGTGGCGACCTTACGATTCGGGCATCGGGTTCAGTCACTTTGCGGTCTACCGCACGACGACGCCGTTCGCCTCGGTGGCCGGGCTCACCCCCATCGACACGATCGCCGACCCCGACGCCACGACATACGCAGACGCCACTGCGGTCAACGGCACGCGCTATTACTACGCGATCACCGCCGTCGGCACGGGGGGCGGGGAAGAAACGCAAGTGGAGTCGGTTGGCCCGCGGACCCCGCACCACGAGACCGATCTGCACGTCCTTTACATCGAGCGGACTCCCCGCTACCCGCGCTACGCCCCTACGTACACGTACTACACGGTGACGGAGCCGAGCGGGTTCGGCCCGTACGCGTTCACGGCAGCCACCGGCTTGTCCCACGGCCAAAGCGGCTCGACCCAGCGGTTCCCCGACATCGGTGACACGGTCACCTATACCGCCCACCTCCGCAATCGGGGCACGACCGTCCTGGCCGGCCCGATCGACATTACCTGGCGGTACGACGGGGACGTGATCGGCACGTCCGCCGTCCCGGGGCCGCTGGCACCGGGCGAATCGGCCTCCACGTCGATCACCCGGACCTGGGACGGCGCGTCGCACGAACTCCGTTTCACGATCGATACCGCCGACGACCGCCCCGAAAACAATACGCTCGCCGACGACACCAACGCCGTGGGATTCCTGAGCTATGTGGACCGCACCTACGAGGAAGATCACCGCGAGGAGACGCCCGACTACCCGGACGCCACCACCGACGACTTCATCTACTGGCTGCACCTGCATATGGCCGAGATGAACCGCATGTTCGCGGAGGCCGGCAGCCTCAAACGCGTCCGCTTCGACAAGCTGGAGGTCCTTCATGACCACGATCCCGATCCGGCGGTCGATACCATCTACTACGCCGTGTTTCCGTTCCGGTACCGAGCCGGCGATGGCAGCTTGCGGGCCGGGTCCGGCTACTACCGCCCGCAGGTGGACATCGATTATGGCCTGCTGCACGAGAAGGCGCACCAGCTCGGCCTGATCGACATTTACCAGCTGGATATCGCCGGCCAGAACAACCACGTCAGCGGGCGGGGGTACTCCGCCGTCCCCTGCCTGATGCACGGGGTCAGCGATTTCTTCTCCGCCCACTCGGCGCTGGCCATGAACCACTGGTACGACGTGGCTCACGGCTACTACGGGCAGTACATGTACTCCATGCCCGCGACGATTCGCCTGCGGTTACGCGGCGTGGACGGCGAGCCGCTCGAGGGTGCGACCGTCAAAATGTACCAGAAGATCGAACGACCTGGGGTCGGCATCGTGATCCCCGACGAGATCAAGGCCCAGGGCACCACCGACGCCAACGGTGAATGGGAACTGCCCAACGTGCCTATCGACACGGGAATGGTGCCCACGACTTACGCCGGCGATACGCTCAATCCAAACCCGTTCGGATACCTGGCCGTGGTCGGCCAGAACGGCTTGCTCCACTTCCGCGTCGAGAAGGGCGGTGCCGTGGACTACGCCTGGCTCGATATCACCGAGGTCAACGTGGCGTTCTGGGAGGGGCAGACGGACGTCGCGGTGTTCGAGCGTGACGTCGCGGTGGGCGGACCGCGGCAGTTCGTGCCGCCGCCGGATATGACCGAACTCAATGCGTACGACTGGCTCGCCTGGGCCCAGGGCTCGGACGCCGAACACACCTACGTGGAGGATGACACGTCGGCCGACCGGCACCCGGTGGGTGAGGCGTCGGTCAAGTTCGTCACCGACGGCGGGTTCGACACGTCCATCCGGTACCCGACCACCGTCACCGCCCAGTGGGACCTGTCGGGCGCGGAGACCCTGAACATCTGGCTCCGCACCGAGAACGAGCATCTGTTCCAGGGCGGGAGCCCCTGGATCCGGCTGATGGACTCGGAGAACAACTACTTCCAGTACCAGTACCACGTCAGTGGCTCGCCGTATGACAAGCTCAACGAAACGCGGGGGCAGTGGCGGCAGTATGCGATTCCACTCGCCGGCGAATCACCGGCCGGCGGCTGGCTACGCACGACGTCCGGCACGCCGAGCATGGACAATATCCAGTACATCGAGATCCACGCCGACACGTGGGACAGTGGTTTTATCATGTGGGTGGACGGACTCCGCTTCGATCCGCAGCCTTTCTGTCGCGGCGATGCCGACTTCGACGCCCGCATCGACCTGGCCGACTTTCGCGGCCTCCAGCAGTGTTTCTCCGGTGACGGCCCGTGCGCCGCGAGCGGATGCGAGGTCTTCGACTGGGACGAAGACTGCGACGTGGACGGGAGCGACCACGCGGCGTTCACCCAGGCGATGACCGGGCCGGCCGACGCCATGGAGGAGTGCGACTGAACCGGCCGCGCCACCGTTGTGGACGCCTGTCCGCCGCTCTTACGGCGCCGGCTCCAGGTCGAACTGAAGCTGGGCCCAGCCGTCGATTTCAAAGTGCTCGATCCGGAAGTGGTGCTTGCCGGCTTCGAGCGTCACCGTCGCCGTGTGCTCCTTCGGGGGGTGCCACGTCCAGTCATCGATTACTCGTTCCTCGTCGACCCAGACGCGTATGCCGTCGTCGGAGACGGTGTGCACCTTGTACGTGCCGGCCGGCAGGGGCAGCGTCGTGGTGGCCACCGTGCCAAAATGATCGGCCGGCACGTCGCGCCCCGGCCCGCCGCCGCCCCATTTGAAATCGATGGCTTCCGTCTTGCGCTGGTCGAGCGGTGGACCGGCGATCAGGGCGTCCCATTTGTCCTGGTGCTCGCGGGGGTCGTCCACCGGTTCCCACTTGAAGAACTTCACGCCCCACTCGGCCAACAGCAACGTGCCCCGGGCGTCTCGCCGCGTGCCATTCATCTCGATGTCGAGCCGAAACGGGTGCAGTCCCGGATCAGAGGTCGAAACGGTAATCAAGCCCGGCAGGTCCCCTTTCTTCGGCGACACGGTCACGGCTCCATTGACCTTGGTCACCGCAAATCGCCCCGACGACCCGAGCACCTGAAACGTGACCTGCCGGCCGCCCGAGGCCATGGCGGGATGCACGGCGACGTCCGTGAAGTTGTACGGCCCCCATTCCGTGATGATGATGTGCTCGCGGCCGCACAGGTGCTTGCGTGCGCCGACCGGTCGCGTGTCGCCGTAGGCGGTGTACGACGGGGGCGTCCACGGCCTGGCCGGCTCCTGGGTGAACTCGATATCGCTTTTCGGGTCTGCGTCGACCTCTTTGCCCACCCCCCTCATCGTGTTGCTCACCATCCGGGTCTTGGTGGATTCGCGGATGTGCAGAGCCACTTGGTCTCCCTCGAACGTGTTGTGGGCGATCGTGTTATTGGTCGACGCCGTGGAGTTCGCTTTCGCCCACGGCTTCTCCAGGAATCCGGTGTCGGGATCCCACCAAAGATGGACGCCGCACTTGTTCTCCTTGAAGGTGTTGTGCTGAAAGACGTTGCCCGTCCCGTGCTCGATGTTGATCCCGCCTCGTTCCAGCCCGTAGCCCAGCTGGCCGTTCTTTTCGAAGAGATTGCCGGCGATCAGCGTCTCTTGCGAGTACCCGCCCCAGACGCCGCAGATGCTGTTGTCCACCAACCGGTTGCCGATGAAGTTGTTGCCGAAGCTGAACGTCATCTCGATGCCGTGGGCGGCGGCATAGGAGAAGTCGTTGTTGATCAGCAGGTTGTCGTTGTTGCCGCGCCGCTCGTAGTCGAAGTCATCGCTGGGAGGGGGGGCGTCGCCCAGGGCTTCGAGGCCGGCAAAGCCGAAGAAGCCGTCCCCGCCGTGGGTGGCCGAGTTCTCGGCGAGGACATTGTCGCTGTTCTGTTCGAACATGAGGATGCCGGCGGAGTCCTGGCCGCGGTTGTACACGCCGTGGCTGTAGCCCCGGACGCAGAAATCAAACGCATTGCGGCTGATCACGTTGCGGTTCGATCGCCACATGGCCAGCCCCCAGCCGGACAGGAACGAGCAGTCGTTGTCGTAGATCTTCGAGTCGTTGACCGCGTCCAGGATGATGCCGTTCTGGCCGTTGCGGGCCCGCACGCGGCGTACCGTGACCTTGTCCGAATTCTCGATGCACAGACCGGCCCCGTAATTGGTCACCCACTCGTTGTCGTCGTTACGGTGCGGCCAGAGCCAGTCCGACCCGTCCTCCGCGGCCGGCGTCGACAGCAGGCGTTTCTGCCAATTGCCGGACACGTCAATGTTCTCGATGAGCAGTCCGGGGCAACCGGCCGCGTAGATCCCCACCTTGTACCCGCGCACCTTGGCGTTTCGCAGCGTGATGTCGCGCCCCCGGATGACGATCCCTTTGCCGGTGTAGCTGTCGGGGACCTGGTCCGGTGAGCAGCCACACAACTCGACACCCTGGAAGTCCACTGTGATTCCATCCCCTTCGATGCGGACGGCTCCGTCAGCCGCGGCGTCGGGCAGGTTGTAGGTACCCGGGCGAATCTTCGCGTCGGTTGTGATGACGAGATCATCACGGTCCAGCGGAATCTCCTTCGACGAAGCAGGCGCGAGGATGACGGCCGGGCTGACGGCGGTGGCGAGACACGCAAAGAACCTGTTCATTTCTGCACCTTTCGAGGATTGGAGGCCCATGCACGCACACTCTGCTGCGTCCCCGGGCCGACGGAAGACCGCCTTTCAGTGTAGGGCGAAGCGGTTCGCAGGCAAGGCAGCCCCGCCAGGAACGGGTCGGCCCCGCCGGCATCGGAGCGTGGTCGGCAACGCAAACAGACGCCGGTGCGCATGGCGTTTGCGCGAAACCTTCCATTTGCGTCGACCGACGGCTGAATACACGAATCATTGGGCGAAAGGAGCCAGCCGTTGAAGCGACGCCGGACTGCCTGAATAGTGATTAAGAAACTCCTTTGCGCTCCGACGGACGGGTGGCATTGACCCTTAATCCGCGTAGGAGTATAGTAATGGCTTGGGAGCGGAGTGCTTAGGCGTGACATAGGAACTCTGGCACACGAGGTGTGCGGAGAGAGTGCGTGGGTCCCGTCGAAGGGTCCAGTGCACTCTTTTTTTGGTGTTTCAGTGCGTCGACGAAACAGCGGCGACCATTTCGACTGATCGAGTCGGGCGGCAAGCGGCCGCAAAGGTGATCGGGGAACGCCCGGCTTTTTCGAACGGATCGACAAACGCGGGATTCTCAGGGGGGACGCGCCGGGCGCCGGTCGGCCAGTGCCGTGTCGTCGCCCACCGGGGCACGGGGCGGCAGGGGGCGGGCGTTTGGCCGCGCACGGCGCGGCGCCGAGCGAACTGGTGCGTACCGCTGATACGGCGGCGCGACGGCTTCGCGGCGTGGACGAGTCTGGAGATCATTGCGAGGAGGAGAAACAACATGAGAGTAGTGATCGGGCTGATTGCAGTTTTGGGGCTGGTCAGCGTGGCGAGTGCGGATCTGATCGTGCTGCGTGACATCACGCCGGACACCGATCTAGCCCCGCGGGCGGGTGTCACGCCCATGGGACGCGATGCCGTCGGGTCGTTTTATGAAGGCATCAACCCCGGCTACAACGTGGTCGACGCCAACATCATGCACGACGGCGCGTTCATGGACATGACGGACGACACGGTTGAAGTCCAGTTGTACTGCGATGTCGACGACGGTACCGAGTGGGTCGGGTACTGGGTGCGTTTCTACTATGGGACGTGGGACGGCACCGAATACCAGTTCGGCGGCGCCACCGCGAACGCGTTCTTTGAAGTCACCAATGACGGTGCCTGGCACACGTTTACGAGGGCGGTGGCCGACTTCGACGAGCCGTTCGGCGATCCGACGCTGTACCAGTCGATCTACAAGTACCGCGTGGACGCCGTGCACTGGACCGCCGGGGAGGCCAACCCGATCACGTTCGGGATCGGGAGCATTCCGGAGCCGGCCTCGCTGTCGCTATTGGTCCTGGGCGGCATGGCCGTCTTGCGCCGGAGGCGCTAGCCAGCACGGCGCGACGACGAACGAGCGCGGAACCCGGGCGCACGTGGCCGAGAGTCGGCCGCGTGCGCCGGGGTGCGTTGATCGAAATCCATCACGGCGAGCCGTGGTGGGATCGGGAATGTACATTCTGTCTGAAACTCACCGCCTGCGCCGCGCGACGCGGCATGGCTGTCACTTCAAATTGAGTTGCATTGCGGCTGATCATCGTTTCCTCGAACGTTACCAATGAGCAGGCCGAAGAAACGTTGGACACGACGCGCCGTCTGAGTTAAACTGCTAATGGAGAAGGATCGGCGGGCTGCCGAGATCCTGTAGTGCAATTCGGAATCATGCCGCGGAGACCGCGGAGTGAAAAAAGGCATCAAGTTGGTCGTGGCGGGCGCGGCTCTCGTCGTGGCGATCGGTCTGTACGTATCGCGATCGTCGGAAACGAAGAGTCCGACGGACTGGACCGAGCACAACGCGAGCCTGCAGTGCATGGGTTGTGGCCATGCCTACACCGCCACGGTGCAACTGCGCGATCAGCCACCGTACGTCTGCCCGAAGTGCGGTAAGAGGGAAGCCTGGATGCAGAAGCAGTGCCGTAAATGCGGAGAGGTCTTTCTCCCGCCACTCGAAGGGGACCCGCCGTGGCCGCCCATGATCGCCACGTGCCCGAAGTGCGGGAGCACGACGACCGGAGCGGTTAGGATGGAGACCCGGCCAAAGGAGTAGTCCAGTACGAATAGATCCTTTCGCGCCAGGAGGTACGGCCGTGAGACGGAAACAGTGGCGGTACAACGCGTTTACGCTGATCGAGTTGCTGGTCGTCGTCTCGATCATCGCGCTGCTGATTTCAATACTCCTGCCATCGCTGAAGCAGGCCCGCGAGCAGGCGAAGCTGGTTGCTTGCGGCTCGAATCTGCACCAAATCGGGCTCGGCTTGAATTATGCGTTTGAGGAGTTTAACGAGTACCCGGCGTGGGATGACGGTGAGGTCTTCTTTTCAGGCAGTTACGGCCACTTCCGCAGAATGGCCACGTGGATCGACGTGCTGTACACACTGAACTACATCGGCGACTATCGGTTGGGCTACTGTCCGAAGGACATGCTGCCCGATCCGTTGAACATTGAACGAGGACAGAACTGGCTATTCTATTACCCGGAAGCCTTGGGTGGTGGGCCGGGGGCGGACTACAGCTACGCGATTTCCGTTCCGATTGCGGCGTACGGGGGAAAGACGCTCGATATGGATTTCGCTCGCGAAAGACATACGAGCAGCCGAGTCGTGGTTGGCGACGGCTTCTGGACGTTCATGCACGGTTTTGGCGCAAACGCGTTGATCTCGCGCCAGTATGACGATCCAAGCTGGGGGTCCAACATGGTGGGATGGCGGCACGGTTCCGCGAAACGTCCCATGGCCAGCTTCCTGTTTCAGGACGGCAGCACGCGCACACTGGCCATGAACATGAGCGACCGGTACGAGGACGGAATGCTCCGCGGGCTGCGCACCACGAACGAGTACTTCTGGCGTCAGGGTGAGCACACGAATATCCAGCCGAGCAGCCAGTGGAACTCAATTGATATCGACGAAGAACCATTCCCAACGGATCGCAACAGGTACCCGTTGGCTGACTTGTACAAATGGCCGGATAAACTCGATCCCAAGTGGTATACGATTAACCATCAGTGGCCGGTTGAGTACAAGGAACGCAAAGGCTGGGTGAGAAACTAGCGTTGGCCGTATTGCCGGCCGTGGCCGCGGGATGCGTGGGATTCCCATAAGGGGCAGGCTCCTCTTCGACGTGACACGTCTCTTCCACTTCGCAGGTGAGGTGCGCGCCGGCTCTGTAAGCGTGACGCGAGGAACTAGCAGACGGCGCGAACTGCATCCGGGCGCCGACCTTAACATGGTCACGGTACCAGGCAACAGGCGGATCAGCCGCACTACCAGTGGAACTCCATGGGACGATCAAGTAATATAGACGGCATGCGGAGGCGAGTGGCACCGCGCGTCAATGCAGCAGTTGGATCGAGGCACCGTTGCAGGCTCGAGGCGACTGCCGTTGCGTTTGACATCGCTTCCGTATGCGATGCGACGTGGGGGCATCCGATCTGAATGCCGTGCGACTGTCGAATGTCAAGCCATCGGCAGCCGAACCCACCACCTCATGCTCGTTCAGATGCGGATGGGCACTCCCACCGTTGCGGTGAATCGGGGGCGACCAGCGCGTCACGCGCGACTTGTCGGGCAGAAGGAAAGAAGGAGCATTCGTGCCTGTCGCACGTTCACGGGAATTCAGAGACCGCATTCCGGAACGCGAGGGAGAGGCCGCCACCTGTGGCCACGGCTCGTGGCGCCGCGGGGCGTTCGCCACACCCGCCGCTCCATGGGCAGTTGCCGCTCATCGGACGAACGGCGACGTGCGTCCCGGGCGGATGCTTCGGTGTACGGTCGAAACTTGAGTTACAGTTGGATTTCACCCTTGCTGGAGGTCGAGCGTAATGAACAGGAAGCTTTGGACGGTAATGTGTGTGGGGGTTGTCGCGTCGATTGGCGGCTGGGCCATGGCCAACGACGTCGCCGCCCCGTGGGGTACCATTCACGGGAACATCTCCGCCACCGCGGCGTCCGACGACCCGGCCCTCCAGTGGACGCTGCCGAGCGGGGTCGTCAAGGATTGGGAACTCGACGTGAAGGCCCTCGGCTGGGACAGCCCGATGGCCCGCGGCGGCATCAGCTTCGATGAGGCGGGGAACCTCTACTGGCGGACCCTGGCGCCGGACCCCAAGGTCGTGTCCGTCGCTCCCGACGGCACGCCGCGGTGGGAGGCCACCACGGACGGTTCCACCGTCTTCAATTTGTTCACCGCCGACATGACCACCCCGGTCGTCGGCGACGGCGGTGAAACGGGCCTCGTATACGCGATCGGCTCCGAAAGCGCCGAACCCGACGCCCACGGGATCGCTGCCGCATTCAGCAAGGCGACCGGTATCGTCGACTGGGCCGTCGATCTCGATGATTCCGCCCCGTCCAACTTTGCGGAGCAGGGCACCAAGCTGACCCCGGCGCTCTATGACGGCCGCCTCTACGTGGTCGGCGTGCCCGCCGCCAACGGCGACACCAGCGTTTATCAGATCGACGCGGCCACGGGGGCGCTGCTTGGGGCGAGCGTGGTGACCGGAGTCGAGGTCCAGGCGGGCGGGGCGCTCACCCTGGTTCCCGAACCGGACGGAGTTTCGGGCGTGCACGGTCTCTACTTCAACGGTGCCAAGGCCGGGGCCGAGGGCGTTCGTGAAGTCTACGCCATTGCCGTGAACACCAGCACCGATACCGCGACGCTCGGATGGCGGGCCCACGGCGGCTTCGTGGCCCCGGTCGACTGGGGCCAGGGGCAGGGCCACAGCCATGTCATCTACTCCGAGATGACCGGGCTGCTCTACACGGCCACCTGGAACGACTACGGGTTCACCTTCTACAGCTATGATCCGAGCCTGACCGGCGGTGGCCTGGTCGGCGAGAACACCAATACGATCAACAATGGCCACGGCTATTACGACGTGGCCGCCCTCGATTTCAATGGCGACATCATCGCCGGCGGTTTCGAGGGGAACTTCGTTCGCTACATGGACGACGGGAGCGGTACCACCACCGATGGCTGGTACGCCACCGAGACCTGGTACGGCGAGCCGCGGGTGTACGGCGGCATCTACAAGGATGCGAGCGACCACAGCATCATGCTGACCGCCACCAACAGCGCCGGGGAGGACAACACGGCCCGCGTGATCGCCATCGACCTGACGACGTCGCATCTGAACGATTGCCTCGATCTGGACGACAGCCCGGTCTACATCGACAATCTTCGGATCGTGCAGGACGGAAGCACGGTCGTCAGTGACGGATTCGAAGGGTACACGCTCGCCGGCCTCCCGGACCAGGCGTATGCGGGTACCGGCTCCGGCACACTGACCTGGATCAACGACACCGGCGGCGGCGACTCGGGACTGGGCGAGCCGCAGATCGTCGATGACCCGACCGGCGGCGGCATGGGGCAGGTGCTGGCCGTCGACGCGACCGGCGGGTGCGGCGGCTGGCAGGGCATCTTCGGCGAGCTGGGCACGTCGCTCACCAGCGGTGTCGTCACCATGTCCTGGGAGCAGTATCGCGGTGACCTGACCGACAACTGCTGGGTGGCCGAACACCTGGATTTCGCCAAGTGGTGGGCGCTTCACTGGGACGCAACCGGCGAGGCGTACGCCCGGCAATTCGCGTTCGGCGTCCCGCTGACCGCCGGACAGTGGCAAACGGTGACCTACCGGTTCGATCTCACCAACTTCGAAGTCACTGTCACGGTCGACGGTGTCACGAGCGACGTCGAGTTCCTGGACCCGTTCGCGGGCGAAGACGAGTTGCGGGGGTGGGACTACGAAGTCGAAGGCACGCTGACCGGCACGGCGCAGCCGCAGCAGGCGGACATCCTCTTCGCCTACGACACCGGCATCGTGGCCGACAACACCTTCACAACGCCGGGCGGCCCCGTCCTCGGCCCGCTGCCGCCCGCCGGTTCGCGAGACGGGTCCGACCAGCACATCTACTACTTCGAGTATCCGGAGCCGCACAAGCTGATCGCGCTGCGCGGCGACAACATCCCGCCCACCATTACGGCGTGGGACAGCTCCGCGCAACACGGTGGCCCGCAGCCGATCTACCAGAACGCCTTCGACACGCTCGACGGGGTGACCACGCGGCCGCCCGTCGGCGCCCCCTACCTGTACGATGGCGGGGCCGTGGGCGACGTGCCAATCGGCAGCACCGGTTACATGCTCATGGACGTCGACTTCGGGGTCGAATGGCCGGGCCTCGACATCACCGTAACGGGCGCCTGGCTGGATACCTCGCTCCTGTGGGAGGCGATCGCGCCCGGCGTCCCGCCGGAAAGCGGCTCGATCGGCTTCTGGGTGCGCTTGTACTCCGGCACCGAGGGCGCGGAAGGTTGGGAGTTTGCCGGCTACCAGAGCTACTACTTTGACGTCCCGACGGATGGCGAGTGGCACGATTGGACGCGGCCGGTGGACAGCGCCGACGAACCGTTCGAGGATCCCAGCCTGGGTGAGCACATCTACCAAGCGCGGATCGACGCCGTTTACTGGGACGCGGCGCAGTCGCCCAACCGATTCGGCGTCAGCAGGCTCGCGATCCTGGCCCCGCCGTTCCGGGGCGATATCCCTCTGCCGGTCGGCGTGGTTGACGACGCCGTCGGCGTCGAGTGCCGCGACGCGGCCCAGACCGAGTTGCGGATTACCTTCGACGAGGGCATCGAGATCCCGGAGATGGACGTGGTCGTCGTGGAAGGCGACGCGACCGGCACGCACGCTCCCTCCGACGCCATCGTGGATGGTGCCGTGCTGACGCTCGTGTTCGACCCGCCGCTGCCCGACGACTACTACACTGCGACCCTCAGTGATCAGATCACTGATTACGCGGGCAACCCGCTGGCCGGCGATCGAACCGTGCAGTTTGCCGTTCTCCGGGGCGACTACCAGGGCGATTTCGACGTCGACCTGGGTGACTGGTACCGGTACCAGCAATGCCTCGGCCCGGTCAGCGACGAGTGCTTCCGGACCGACATCGATACCGACGGGAGCATCGACGTGCTCGACCACGTGATCTTCGCGCCGCTGATGACCGGACCGTAGGAACGCGGGACGTCGGCGGAGTCGCCGCGGCCCGAGTGATGGCCCAGCGGTGGCACCGGACGACAGTGATGGACGGACAACAAACTGACCCGGGTCGCTTTCAGCAAAGCGATCCGGGTCAGTGCATGGGTACCGTCGCCCCCGCCGGTGGCGCCGGTGCCGCACGGTGACACTCGACCGGCGCGGAGCCTCGGGATCGCGTCGTTGTGCCGGGTCAGGCGCCGGACTCACGGCCGGCCCGCGGGTGGCCGCCGAGCCAACCCTTGCGGCGGAAGTACCAGACCATGCCGCTTGCGACCGCCACCATGGAAACCAACAGGAACGGGTAGCCCCAGGGGGTCCGCAGCTCCGGCATGTTCTCGAAGTTCATTCCGTAGACGCCGGCCATGAACGTGAGCGGGATGAAGACGCTGGCCATGATGGTCAGGACCTTCATGACCTCGTTCTGCCGGTTCCCGACGCTGGACAGATGCACGTCCATGAGGCCGCCGGCCAGCTCGCGGTACGTCTCGATGGCGTCCATGATCTGCACGCAGTGGTCGTAACAATCGCGCAGGTGCACGCGGACGGTGTCGGTGAGCAGTGGGTTCTCGTCGCGAACCAACGCGTTGAGCGCTTCGCGCTGAGGCCAGACCGACCGCCGCAGCGCCAGCAGATCTCGTTTGGCCCGGTAGATCTCGCGCAGGTTGGCGGGTTGCGGATTGGCCACGATTTCGTCCTCCAGGCCCTCGAGCTTCTCCCCGAACACCTCCAGGATGGGGTAGTACCCGTCAATGACCGCGTCGAGCAGGGCGTAGGCGAGGTAGCTGGGGCCGGAACTCCGGAAGATCGGACCTCCCTGCCGAATCCGATTCCGAACCGGATCGAAGACATCCCCGCTGCGTTCCTGGATGGTGAGCACGTAGTTCGGACCGACGAAGAGAGTGACCTGTTCGCATTCGATCGTCTCTCCGCGCATCAGCGCCATTCGCGTGATGCACAGTGTATGCTTCTCGAACTGCTCGGTCTTCGGTCGCTGCGGAACATTGACCACGTCCTCCAACGCGAGCGGATGAATCGAGAACAGATCGGCCAGTTCGCGAAGGATCACCTCGTCGCCAAGTCCCTGCACGTCGATCCAGCAGACGGTGTTCGCTTCGAGCAGGTCCTTCAACTGCCCCACCGCGGCGGTTTCGCGCTCCTCCAGATGATCCGATTTGTACTTCATGACCCGGATGACCGGCCGTTGCGCCTGCGCGTGCATGACGAGCGTGCCGGGCTTCGACCCTGCCGGCGGGTGACGTTTGCGGAACATGGCGGTCCTCCGTTCCCAGCTTGCCCTGAGTTCAACCGCGGCGATCCTCTGCCACGGCTCAACATCTTGCGGGTCCCGCCCCCATTCGGCAAGCCACGAGGGACAGTTCGCTCCGGTGGTTGTCGTTGGAAAAGGGGTCGGCAGCTCAACCCAGTGGAATCGCCGCGCCGGGCGCTGAGCCCGGCATTCGTCGCTGGTCGACCATGGGGGCAGCCTCCGTCGACGACCGCTTCGAGAAATACGCGGTCGACGCCGTGATCCGAAAAGGGGGGCAAGAGTGACGCTGTCGGACCTCGCAGCCTCGTTATCCGGGGCCGGTCAACTGCGATTCGAACGACACCAGGTCGTCGAGGCCCACGTCTTCGTCGCCGTCGAAATCGAATACGAGGCATCCGGTGTGGAGGGGGCCGTCGGGGTCGAAGCACGCCTGGAACGCGCCGAAGTCGTACAGGTCGACGTCGCCGTCCGCATCCTGATCCCCGTCGCGCACCAGGGTGGCGGTGGCGATCATCAGGTCGTAGTCCGGGCCGATCGCCCCGTCAAGATCGTATTGCGAGCCCCAGATCGTCATCCAGGTGTCGTCCCCCAGGTACGCCACCTCGGGATCGCGATCGTACATGGAATCGAAGATGTCAAACGCGAACGAATTGACGACCCACGGCGACGACCAGGTTTCGCCGTTGTCGACGCTGTAGGCGAACAGAATGTCGTAGTCCAGACCGACCAGCGGGTGGATGGGCTCTTTCGACTGCCAGACCACCACCCACGTCCCCCGGCCGTCGGTGGAGGGCACGGGGTACAAGTCCTTTTCGATGTCGGTCAGGGCGTTGTTATTCAGGTACGCGACGGGGGACCATGTGGCGCCGTGGTCATCGCTGTAAGAGAATCTGATGTCGTAGTCGATCTCGTACACGCCGTAGTACCAGACGGCGAGCCACCGGCCGGCCCCGTCCTCAATGAGGCGGGGGGATTTGTCGTCGAGCTGCTCGGGCAGGGCGGCGTCCGAGTTGAGCGGGGCGGGCCCGCTCCACGTCAACCCGTCGGTGCTGGTCGAGACCAGGATATCCATGTCCACGCCGATCGTGTCGCCGAGCGGGTCGTCCGAGTTCCAGACGACGACCCAGTGTCCGTTGTTATCGGTGGTGATGCTCGGGCTGCCGTCGTAGCCGGCGTCGTCCGCCATGTCGTCGTGCAGGAGGCTCAACGGCGACCACGTTTCTCCGTTATCCGTGCTGTGGGATGTGTAGATGTCGTAGTCGCCCTCCTCGGTCACCTTCTTGTGCCACACTGCGACCCACAGACCGGCGCCGTCGGTGGCGATGCTCGGTGTGTTGTCACCGGTCGTGTCCGTCGTCGCGTCGGAGTTGAGCGGTGCGGACGGCGTCCACGTCGCGCCGTTGTCCGTGCTGCGGGAAACAAGTATGTCCGTGTCGTCGCCGAGCGTCCCGCCATGATCGTCGTGCGTGTACCACGTGGCGACCCAGTGCCCGGCCCGATCGGTCACCACGAACGGGTGGAAATCGTCTTCGATCTCGGGGGGATCGACGGCCGACGGGTCGAGCAGGGCGGGGTCCGTCCAGGTCGCCCCGTTGTCTTCACTGCGGGCGACCAGAATGTCGAAATCCCGATCGGATGCCCCGGGCACCGCGGCGCACCACACGCATACCCACGCGCCGGTGCCGTCGGTGGTGAGGTGACAGTAGTAATCGCTCACGCTACCGTCGGTGGCCGCGTTGTTGTTGAACGGGGCGGCGTCCGACCATGGGAGGGCCGCGGACGCGGCCGAGGCGGCCAGGGCGATCACGCCGATGGCGACGATATCGTAGCACGGTGGCCTGAGCAGCCGGATCTCGCGCATGGGAATGCTCCTGCGGCGCCTAGCCGGCGGGACCGGTCAGGACCGCTTCGAATGCAACGTAATCAACCAGGTCGATGGCACCGTTCTCGTCGAAGTCAAACATGTGGCAGCCGGCTCCCGGCGGATCCGGGGCCGCGAAACAGGTCTGGAAGCGGCCGGCGTCGCGCAGGTCGATGGTGCCGTCGAAGTCGCCGTCGCCCGGCCGGCTGAGCACGAATCCACGCGTGTCGTCGCCGGACGCCTCCGTCCGGCCATACCCCACCATGACGTTGCCGGCGTTCAGCCCCTCGAGGGTCACTCGCGTCCACCCCGGCAGATCGACGCGGACTATGCTCCCGGAACCCGGCCCGTCGCTGTACCAGCTCCACTTGCTGTCACTGGTGTCGGCGTGCCCGATGATCCGGCCCGCGTTGTTGATGTCGCTGGCCCACTGCGAGACGGAAACCGTATCGTCCACGATGCGGAACTCGCCGTCGTGTACCAGGGCATGGATGGGCGTGACGAAGTCGGACCGGCCGCGGCCGATGACGTGCCCGGCATCATTGAGTGCTGACGCGTGGCACCCCTCGTACATGAACATCCGCCCGAGGATGGTGGCCTCCCCGGTACTCAAGTCGTACGTGTAGAAGTTGTATTCGCCGGAGGCATCGGTCACGTCGCCGCAGATGATCCCGTTGTTATTGACGTCGTCCGCATAGCTGCGCAGGGCGGGAATGCCGGTGGCGAGCAGGGCCGGGCGAAGCGAGTGCGTCGTTCCGTCCTGGTAGTAGAACGGGGCGGCCGTATCGGTTTCGGCGTTCCAGTAATAGCCGACCACGACGTTGTCGTCGTTGATCCCATACGCCCGCATGTCACTGCCGGGATTGGCGCCCTCCGGCAGCGGGATCCCGATGATCTCGTCGCCGATCCAGAGGCAGGCGCGATCGATGCCGTCCGCGTCGTGCGAGTAGCCGGCCACCACGCCATGGTTGTTGATCGCCCGTGCGAACGCGAAGGGATAGGTGGCCGGATCGGCGTCCAGGTAGGGCAGTTCGGTGACGGTAACGCCGTCGAATCGGATGGCAACCCCTGATTCTCCGGAAACGTAGTCCCCGTTGCCGCATGCCACGCCGGCGTCGTTGATGTCGTACAGTTCGACGCTGCCCGTCCAGCCGGTGTCCATCGGCACTTCGGTGACGACCCATTCCGCCCGTGCGGGCGGCGCCAGAATGATTATCAACGCGATCGAGCAAGCCGCCATCGCCTGACGTCGGTGTGGTCTCATGGCCGAGTCTCCATGCCTGCGTTTGAGGAGACGAGGGAGCATCCTCGCCTCTGGACACGCCGTTATGCCCGATGGGGCTCAACCAAGCACGGCGTCGGCCCGACGAACCGGGGGGGGCGCCCCCCGGTGAACAAAACATGGAAACCCCCCCCCCCCCCCCCCCCACCCC
>CAZBUJ010000107.1:0-16562 GCA_964495075.1 uncultured Phycisphaeraceae bacterium | reverse complement strand
GCGGCAGGTGATGCTCCCGGTACGGCCTCGGCCGCGCCACGAGCGTTGGCGCGGGAGCCGCCGACCGGGCCGCCTCGGTCACGTCGCGGGTCGCCAGAACCGTCTGTCGATGGCGCCGTTCCACCATACGCACCAGCGCCTGACGTACCGTCTGACCGGGGGTGAACGAAGGTGAAGGAAGGTGAAAGATGGTGAAATCTGCCTCCAATACCCGCGCTTCCTTCACCATGCTTCACCCCTTCTTTCACCCGGTAGGGGTGAAAGAAGCACACGCCATAAGTATAGTAATAACAACACTCTCTCTTCTTCTTTCACCCTTTCACCCGTATGTGCGCGCGCGAAGGAAAAACCCGCCCGCGTGCGCGCATGGGGGTGGGGTGAAAGAAGCCCATGGTTCCTTCCCGGCGCGGACGGCCAAGATGGCACGCGAACGCGTCGGCTGTGGAGACACAGTTTGTCGGCAACGCGCCGAATTGTCGGCGCTCCAACCCAAGGCACAGGGAGGTCCTTTCATGACCGCTACGCAGGATGCGACCACGCAGAAATTCGCCGTCGAGCTGCGGAAGATCGACGACATCCGTCCATACGAGCGGAACCCACGCCTCAACGACCAGGCGGTGGACGCCGTTGCGGCCAGCCTCGCCGAATTCGGCTTCCGCCAGCCGATCGTCGTGGACGAGGACGGCGTCGCGGTCTGGGGGTACTCGCGGCGGAAGGCGGCCCACAAGCTCGGCCCGGTTGAGTGGAGCCTCGATCGGCTGTTGTTGGAATTGCGGGAGAGATTCACGGGGCGCAAGGCGGAACGGAGTCGGGCCGAAGAGGAAGCCCCGGGGGTCGCCGAGGCTTCAGGGGAAGGCCTGTGATGCGATCAGCGCTGCTGGCCGAGGGCGTAGAACTCGAGCATGGCGTCCTCGAACAGGAACGGGGACGCCGGGTAACTCCGGCGGTGCTCGGTCGTCACGCAGCCGCGCTCCTTCCAGAACGCCAGGGCGACGGCCGCCTGGGTCATGGGCAGGTTCGCGTGTTCGGCGAGCTCCTCGACCGTGAAGCCCGCATGGCCGATCTTGTCGGCGACGTGCGCGAGCTCCTCGTACGACGCCAGCGGGCATCGATGCACGTACGGCTTGCCTCGCGCCGGAGCGACCGTCCGTATGAGGTGCTCGCGGCGGACCTCGAACCGTTCGTTGCGTTCACGCGTTGCGGGCATCTTCACTCCTCCTGTGCGAGTTGCGGTACGCATGGGCCTTGCCGGCACGCGGGTCGGACACGGCACCACACGTCCGGCATCCGACGCGGCCGTCGTCGATCCGGACCCGCCGGTCCGTGCACGATTCGTTGCCGTCCGGGCATTCGCCGCCCGGCGGCGCCGTCTCGGGCTCCCACTTGCTTTGACCGACCAAGCCGCGGTGGTGGATGTCTGCTCGTTGCGTGCTCATTCCTTCGCCTCCGCGTTGAACGCGAACAGCCCGCGATCGACCTTCTTGAAACGTGCTGCGGGGCCCTTGTCGCGGGCCTCGCGGAGCATGGCGGCGTACAGCGTGGCGTGCGGCGTGCTGCCGGCGGGACTCTCCCACAGCCCCCGCTCGGCCATCGCGACGATCAGCTGCGTGGCCCGCATCGGCTTGCCGGCCTCTTTGAGTACCTCGGCAGCCGCCTCCAGCGCGCCCATGCGCTTGGGCTTGGCGTCCTCCTTCGCCGTGTCGCCGCCACGTTTGGCCCGGGTGGCGTCGGGCGCGGGCGCCTTGGCCGCCGGGGCCACCTTCGTCGGCGGTTTCGCCGTGGGCGATTGGTCGGGCTTGGGCATCGCGGCCTTCGGCGCTTCCGTCTTGGGCACTTCCGCCTTGGCCGGCTCCTTCGCGGGCGCCCGCAGGCGCTGGGCGCTCTTGATGCGGAAACGCGTGCGACGAGGCGCTTGTCACGCACGCAAAGTGGGCAATGCACGTGTGTTTTGGAGACGATTTGCTGGTTGCGTCGGCGGCACGCCATGTGGTACACTCAGGAGGGCACGAAGGGGGGGATCTTGTTTTCGTGGCCGCAACCGCATGCCTTTCCATGGTCGGCGGCGCGAGCGAGATCTGATCGGGACCGACAAAAATGAATGGGACGACAGCCCATCCGACCTGCGCGATTCGATCCGGAATACCGCCTCGGGCGCCCGCGGCTTGGCGGGGCGACCGTGGATTTTGACTGCGCGGTAGACCAACCGGCCTCGCGTTTGGTGGGGACCGGCAAATGACACTTCGGCTAGCAATGACCAGATCGATGGCGAAACCGTGGGTTCGCCGGGTCGGCACGCACCAGGTTCTTGCGCCGGCGGCGCAAGGCAAGAGGAGGGTATCGCCGTGTTGAAACGATCAACAATGTGGATCGTCACCACGTGTACAATCATCACTTTTGCGCGCGGGGGGTCTTTGTTCGCAGACGACTGTTACTCGAGTTGGTTCAACGTGGGTATCAGCGGAGTCAGCGACCTGGCTGTTTATGGCGACGGACCGACCGAGGCCCTGTACGCCGCGGGGGGGAATCTGGTTCGTAGATGGCTTGGAACGGGCGACTGCACCTGGGAGCAAGTGGGCATCGCCACGAAGGAATGGGCTGATCCGCCAGAGATTGCGGGCACTGTATATGCGTTGGCCACCGTTAATGGGATGCTCTATGCCGCTGGCGAATTCGATTTGATTCGTCGCTACGAGGGCGGTAGTCCCGTCCACGTCCACGGCGTGGCGAAGTTTGACGGAACATCGTGGCACCCGGCCGAGGACGTACCGTTTCTCTACCGCATGAGGCAGCCAGTAAAAACCCTTTTCGCGGCCGGTAACGAGCTCTACGCCGCAAGCGCATGGCCCGAAGGCGGCGGCACCCCAGAGGAAGCGTGGGTCGGCAAGCTAGTCTTGTCCGGAGAGGACGAGATGTGGCTGGAGTTGATGGGGCTCGACCGGGGATTCCTGGACTCCAGCGGGAGCGGGGTCATTAACGACATGGTTATGTGGCAGCACGAATCGGAGACATACCTCGTTGTCGCGGGGGCGTTTGAAGTCTGCAAGCCTGACGAACCGTACGAAAGCTGTCTTTACTGCGACGATACTCAGGGCCCGAGAATCAGGAACCTTGCAAAGATGGCCAGTGGTTTTGAATGGAGTCGTGCGGGTGGTGGCGGAGTCAACGGAACAGTCTACTCATTGGTGGTGTTGAATAACGATCTTTACGTCGGTGGGCGTTTCACGACGGCGTATGACTCAGAAGATGATCGTTGCAGCGGTGCCGGCAAAGCGGTGAATTACGTGGCGCGGTGGAATGGTAGCGAGTGGACGGATGTGGGCAACGGCTTCGACCCGGGGGAGTACGTTCACGGATTGGTGGTGTTCGACGACGGGACCGGCGAGGCGCTCTACGCCGGGACGACCAAGGGCCTCTACAAACGGGTAGGCGAGGCGTGGGAGGATCGCTCGCCGGTGGATGCCCCCACGGCACTGCGAGGTGATCTGTGTATTGCCCCGTACACCTTGGTAGGCACCACGATCTGGACCACGGGCCTCGGCGGTAGCGTCGGTGCTTGGTGCGGCTGCAGCGGGATCTGCGCGGGGTACGAAGAGACAAACTGGTCCGATTCATCCTGGGAGGTTGCGGTGGCGGGATGGCACACAGTCCTTACGTCGAAGCCGACCACCTGGTCGGGGTACATATGTGATGGGGACCCCTACTACTTTTATCATTACCATGGCGTCTTGTTCCGGAATCCTTTGGAGGAGTACATCCCGGACCCGTATCCGTATTGGTATTGGTGGGGAGACAGTACGCGCTACTTCAAGCTGAAAGACGGGCAGAAGGCCGCGCGAATCGATGTCACTTCGTATTACTATTGGAGTTGGTGGTGGGGTTATAATTGGGCATCGAGCGTGTTTCTCCGGAACAGATTTACTCAAGGGATTATGGTTCCCAGGTGCTGGGATGGTGGTTTACCCCTGGCGTCGGGGGTCGGACCGCAGTACTTCGCACCGAAGGAACTCCATATATGTTCCGAACCCTGTGAAGAGATTATCGATTGGTGTGACCACGATTGCGGTGAGCTCTGGGATGAGCAATGGACGTGGCAGCGCGATTACTTTTCAAAGCATACGCGCTTCACCGATGGTTGCTGGGCCGGATGCTCCGGCGGGGAATGCGACTGTTGCTGGGATTGGGAGGAGGAACCGGAGTGGTGGTCGTGGTACTGGTGGTGGAGGGTGTGCCTGTTCCGAGATCAGCCGTATGGCTGGTCGCTGATTTTCGGCGATTTGTCGGTCCTCGGCACCTTGGGGATGGGTGAGCCCGGGCCGTACCAGTGCCGCTATGTTACTGTGGACTCCGCCTCCGTCACCGTTCATCTTGAGCAGGACACAGGCTTCCCCCGTGAGCTTCATCTCGAGGTGTCGGGCGAACGAAATATCTCGCTGGAGTCCCCCCCATTCGAAGTCGAGGCGATTCTGCGGGACTGCGACGGATGGGCCATCGGCAATCCGATCCCGCTGAGCATTCCGTCCGACGACACGGAGGGCGAGTTCGTCCAATACACCCTGGACCCGGTGCAGATTCCGCTCACGTGTGGTAATTACCCGCGGCGGATCGACATTCGCGGCAAGAACGGCTGCAGCCTCGAAGATGGTTTTCAGGATCTGTACACCCTGTACGTGCCGCCACCGGACCTGACGCCGGGCGGGACGCCGCTGTCGCAGGATACGGTTGACTGCTTTTCGTGCGACTCCGTAAGCGATTTCGCGCCCGGCGAGTTGCAGTTCTACAAATCGACGAGGGACCTGTACGGGATCTGTGATCAGGTGCAGGATGGTCCGAAGCACGGCGAGGTGGCGAACGGTGAGTTCCGTCCAACGGCCCGGCGTAGTCACGGCGCGACGATTCTGCCGGAGGGACTGCTCTACGTAATGGTGGATGACGCCAATTCGCCGGCCGAGTTCAAAGGAGCGAAGGCGGATTTGGGCGACCCGACGGGTTGGCATACGGCCGCCGGAGCGTCCGGGCATTCGATGACGGAAGAGGGGATCCCGCTCGATGCCAGCGAGGGCGAGATCTTCAAGTTCAACGTCCTGGTCGGGGTGTGCCGCAACGTGTCGACGTTGCCCCTCTCGTTTGATTGGTACTGGTGGGACACGCGGGAGTGTTGTTTCCAGCACGAGCGAGGTGACCTGAGCCTCCGGGTGGAGCCGCTTCCCAACATACCGGCGATCGTGAACCCTGTGAATCCTCAGGGGGCCGTTTGGATCAAGAGCGACGGCAGCGAAGACATTGAGTTGCAGATTCCCGCCTGCCCACAAGTGTGTGCGTCAGGTTCGAGCGGTCCCGTCATGGGTAGCCTGTCCCGGCCGTTCGTCGCATGGCCGGAACGCGATGGATCAGGCCGCGTCCTTGATGGACACGCGTTAGGGTGGAAGATCGTTGGGCGCACGTTGATCAGTCCTGAGCCGGAAGCCAAGGCGATCACGATATCGCCAGCGTCGGGTCAGTAAGGCGGCCGCCCCGTTCGGAGGATGAACCACCATGAAAGCGAACGAAAGGAAAACAGTGCTCCTCGGGCTGGTCGGCGCAACCCTTGCCATGACGTCCTGGGGCGGGGCCGATCCCTGGTGCGCGCCGCCGCTGGACACGGAGTTCAGCTCCGTTCGTGCAAATGACACGATTCGGGTGCTGATGACCGCGCCGGACGGGGCGCTGTACGCAGGCGGGGCATTTACAGAAGTGGATACCGGCATGACGGCCACGCCGGCGGACCGGGTCGCCCGCTGGAATGGCGTGGCCTGGTCCCCGTTGGGCAACGGCATCGGTGACGGCGTGGTGCGCGCGCTGGCCGCCGATGGTTCCGGAAACATCTACGCCGGCGGTAGCTTCCTGTCGGCGAACGGCGCGCCGGGCGACCATATTGCCGTGTGGGACGGCAGTAGTTGGTCCCCGGTCGGGTCGGGCATGGACGACGAGGTTTATGCACTGGCAATGTTCAACGGCGATTTGTATGCCGGCGGGGCGTTCACGACGGCCGGCGGTTTCATCCTAAACCATATTGCCCGGTGGAACGGGTCTTCCTGGGAGTCTGTGAGCTCGGGGACGGATGGGCCTGTTTTCGCGCTGCTGGTCCACGAGAGCGTGTTGTACGTCGGCGGCGAGTTCGAAATGGCGGGGGGGGTGACCGCCAACGGCATTGCCCGCTGGACGGGCACCGCGTGGGAGGCCCTCGGCGGCGGGCTGATTCTGCCCGACGTCGAGGAAGGCGGCGACGGGCCGGGCGTCGCGATGACGCTCGCGGCGTGCGACGTCACGGGGTCAGGGCCGGACCTGTGCGTGGGTGGGGCGTTCGTGAGTCCGGGCCAAAACCTCGCGTGCTGGAACGGTACGGAGTGGTTTGGCCTGGGCAGCGAGATGCGCGGGTTCGTCCGCACGCTCGCATGCTATGCCGACGGCGTCGGGTCGGGGCTGTATGCGCAGTCCTACGTGTATGACGAAGACGAAGACAAGACGCTGGACTTCCTGCACCGGTGGGACCACGATGCGCAAGAGTGGTACCTGCTGGGCAGTGGCGTGGATGGGCATATCTTCACGACGGCGGTATTCGACGACGGCGGGCAGGAGTGTTTGTACGTGGGCGGCACGTTTGAGACGGTGGACGGGCTGCCGTTTCAAAACCTCGCCCGCTGGTGCCGATTATCGGCAGACGGTGATGGCGACGGCGTGCCGGATCTGTGCGACAACTGTCCGGACCACGGTGACTCGACTCAGACGGACACAGACGAGGACGGACTGGGCGACGTGTGTGACAACTGCGTCGACGTGTCGAACCCCGACCAGCTCGACCGGGACGAGGACGGTTTGGGCGACGCCTGTGACCTGTCCACGAAGATCGAGATGCGTGTGGATGAGGTACGGGATCGCAGCGGCGCCGTGACGCAGACGTTCGAGTACAACGCAAACGGCTTCGTGCGGTACATGGGCACGCCGGACAATCACATCCTGAAGTCGACGTACGAGTACGATGCCCTGGGCCGCGTGACGCGCGCTACGCACGAGCCGAGTGATGACGGCTTCACACCCACCGTACGGGAGGAAATATTCGTTTATGATCCCGACAACCCGGATCACTTAATTGGCCGCCTGGCGGGCGGCTGCGGGTGCGGAGCGGGTGACAACACGTTTGCTTATCGCGATTCTCGCAACCGTGTGGTGAAACTCACCGCGGCAAAGATGGAGGGCGGGGTGCCGACGTCGTCCCCCGACGATGTGCTGGAACGATTTACCTATGTGGAAGAGGACGTCGACGGGGACGGCATCATCGATGACGAGAACGACGACGGGATTATCGACGACCGCTTGGAGTCGCATATCCGGCGCGTCCCGGTAGGGGAGAGTCGCGTGTGGCAAGAGACGATCGAGAGCCGGGTGTACCTCGGTGGGCCGACCGGGGCCTATACGGTCGAGATCTACCGCGATGGGGAAAAAGTACGCGAAGAGTCGTACGACGCGGAGGGTCGCATAACGGTGACGCGCGAATTTCTGGCCAGTGGTGGATCGGCGCACGACACGGTGTACGGGATCCGAACGACAGCGCCCGCGGGATCTGACTGTGCCGAGTTTGTGCGGCGTTGGACGCGGGAGGCGGTGGCCGATGGCCATCGTTCCGACGTACAGGAATGGTGTATTACCGCGCCGGTCGCTGGTGAAGGCAGCACGAAGACCGTTCGGTCGTACATCACCAACGGCGATCCGGCCGCGGACGCGCCGGTGGCCCTGGAAGTTCGTATCGAAGAGTACGAGTATAGTGAGCTACTGGGAGACTACAGACTTAAGGAATCCCAGGAGCCGAGCGGCGTTACAACCGCGTACAACTATGAGGTCTCGGGTCAGCCGGCACTCGTTTCGTCCGAGGTGCGGTCGCCGCCCGGCGGAATCAGCAGTGGAGTCGGGGCGACGACGACGAGCTATCAGTATGACGCGGCGGGTCGCCTGACGCAAGAAAGCCGGCCAGGCCCGAACGGCACCGACCTCATCACCGAATACCATTACGACGGTTTTGACCGGCTTACGAGGATGACGGCAGTCGGTCGTGACACGCACTACCGGTACAACGCCTATGCCGAGCAAGTGCTGAGCAAGGACCCCGCCCCCGCAAGCCTCGTGCGGGCAACCCTGTACGACGACGTCGGGCACGTCACCGACGAGTATGCATTTGACGGCGGCGCCACGAGCATTGACAGCGTTGACCGATTCAGTCCTCCCGACGCGTTGGAACACGCGACGTTTGAGTATCACACCGCATCAGGGAAGATGACGAGACGACGAGTCGCATTGAGCGACGCCGTACCGTTCCCGGCCGACCTCGGCGGCCAGGGCAGCGGCGTATTCGCCGACACGGTTACGAACTACGATGTGAATGGTGTTTGGCGTTACTCGATGCGGGAACCGGGAGCATCTGCGGGTGAACTCACCGCGTACGTCTACGATGCGCAAGGCCGACCTGCCGAGACGCGATCGCCGGAAGGGGTGGTCAACAGGACCGTGTACGATTTCCGGGGTCAGACATATCAGTCGATCGTGGAGAGCACCGGTGGTTCGAGCCAGTTGACCACCACAACCACGTACACGCCGGACGGCCGGGTCGATGTGGTCGCCGGCCCGGACGGCACGGCCACGAAATACGAATACGATTCGCTCGGCCGCCGGACGTCGGAGAAACGCTGCACGAGCCCGGACTGTTCGACATGGGATCGAATCACGCATTACGCATACGACGACGCGGGCCAGCTGACACGGCAGTACGTGCCGGATCAGATGGACACGGTGACCGAATACGACGCCTTCGGTCGCGTCTTCCGCGAGCGGAAGCGGAGCACGTACTCGGCGTCGGGGCAGGACTCACTCGATGATCAGATCACGCTCACAGAGTACGACGCTGCCGGCAACGCCAAAAAAACGGCTCGGAAACTTGGGCCCAATGCGGGCGTCATCGAGGTCGGCGTCGACCAAGTCGCGGAATACGCTTACGATGACACCAACGAACTCAGCACAGAAACGGTGATCAACGTCGTTGACGGGCAGCCACGCAACGAGGTCGTGAAGCACGAGTACGATGGCGCCGGCCGACGGACGCAGCAGATTGTCGGTTACGGCGAGTTGAACCTGACGACGGCGCTGACGTACGATGCCTTGGGACGCATCACGCGGACCGACGTGCCAGGCGGCTCCTATGCTCTGAGCCACTACGATTCCCGAGGCCACACGATACGGCGCACGCAGCACCAGGCAGACGGGACAGCGAAGTCGCAGGAGCGCTGGGCATACACCGAGGCCGGGCGCCTCGCGCAACACGCGCGCATGGAGCACGCGAACGCCGCACCGGAGACGGCGCCGGCTGCGGACGCCGACCGCGTGACCGACTATGTCTACGATGCGGATGGCCGCCAGGTGACGAAGAAAACGTACAATATGAAGACGCTGACTGCCCTGGAGACCGTGACGGCTTACGATGATATTGGTCGCATGACTCGCACAACGGATCCTGGAGAACCTGTCGGAAACTGGTTCGAAATGCGGTACGACGCTTCGACCGGCCGCTTGACGCAACGGGCAGAATACGACGGTCTCGGCGAACGTCTGTTCAGCTACTCCTACGATGACTATGGGCGAAACACGAAGATCACAGCCCACGGGACTTCACCGCCGCCCGAAACGACATTCGCTTACGACGTGCTGGATCGCCGCACAAGCACCACGGACGCTAAAGGCTTGCAGACTGCGTTTCAGTATGACGTGCTTGGGCGGCGAACGAAGACTATCGAAACCGGCGTATTCGGTCAGCTGGTTCGAGAAACTGATACCGGTTACGATAGGGTTGGTCAGGCTTCGAGCCTGACCGCCCATGATGGAGCGCAGGCGCAAGTCACGCTGTATGAATACGACCTTGCGGGCCGGCTGACACGCGTGAAGTACCCGGACTACACGGGTGACGACGCCGATTCAATCACGACCCGCTACGACGTCGCCGGGCGGATGACGCACCGTACGGACCAGCGGTTGGTCCAGACGACCTATCAGTACGATGGTCGCGGGCTTCTGACCAGGCGTGTGGAGCTACCGGAGAACCAGGGCATCATTGACACGTACGCGTATGATGCCGTGGGCCGGATGACTACCGCCTCGCGAACGGATAATGGAAATCCCATCAGCCACAGCGTGCTGGCCTATAATGATCTGTCGGACCTCATGTCCGAGGCCCAGACGTTGTTCGGCGGGCCCGCGCCGCACCGAACGGAGTACGGCTACGATCAGGCCGGCAATCGGACATTGCTGAGACTGGTACATCCAGACCAGAGCACAGAGCTCGAATTGACCTATACGTATGACAGCCTGAATCGGGCCGAGGTGGTTAGTCGCAAGCGACCAGGCGACACGGCCTTCGAGCCGCTGGTTCGCTATGATTACCAGGGAGGCCGTCTGACCCGGCGGCGCGTGACGACGACCTACGCGGGCGACTGTAACGTCTTTGTAGACCTGGAGTTCGGGTACGACGAACATCGAAACAACAACAGCATCACGAACCGGATCGTGCCCCCGGCCGCGAGCCCGGTTGAAGTGGCGGAGTACGACTACGAGTTCGACGCCGTGGGAAACCGGACCCGGCAAACGGCGGACGGATGGTACGAGACCGTCTGGACGACGACACCGCCGTTGGACCCGCTGCTGCGGGATCTGCAATTCGAATACGACGGCCTCCACCGCCTGACGCAGATTGACTACGAGAGCCTCGATAACACGCCGCATGAGGCGTTCCAGTACGACTTGTTGGGGAATCGGGACGGTCCGACCGGCTACGTGGATACACGGCCGGGCACCGCGGCAAGCGTGAACTACGGGCCCAACAATGCGGTCAACGAGTACGAAGACAATCCCGAGGCGCCGGGCGCACCTGGCGAAGCCGATCTTAATTTAGTGGACGTGGACTACGATGGAGCCGGCAATCTGGTATCCGGCCCGAACGACGTCCGCGACGCCAGTGATACTTCGCACATCGGCTACGCGTATGACTTCGAGAACAAGCTCGTGATGGTGTTCGACGACATGAACGGCAATGGTCAGCGCGACACAGGCTCGGGCGACGAGGCGATTATGGCCACGTACGTCTACGACGCCCTTGGACGACGCATCGCGTTCACGAACATGATCGACATGAGCGGGATGTACCCAGCTGGTCCTGTCGCTACGCGCTATGTGTACGATGGGCAGAACGTCGTGGCGGAGTACGACGATGCCAGCACGCCGGTGCGGCAGCGGTATTTCGTGCACGGAACGCAGTACGTGGACGAGCGAGTTCTGATCCACGATGACGATGCGCCAGGCGGAGGCTTGGATGCGGCCGACTACTACTACGTTCTGAAGGATCTGTACACGGTCGTTGGTCTTTTGAATGAAAGAGGCAAGGCCGTCGAATGGTACACTCACGACGCATACGGCCGAACATCGGTCTATGCCATGTTCGAGAATGGCGCGGATGCCAACCGCGACGGCTACGTGTACCAGCTGGACCTTGCCGCGGTCCAAAGTCCGCTCTACTGGAATAAGCCAGTCTGTGATGGCAGTACGGTCTTCGATGTGAACGAGGATGACTGGGTCACTGGGATGGATCTCGCCAAAATTCAGAGCCCTACGTATTGGCAGAAGATCGCCAACTGGGCCATCCCCGCCAGTGCGGTCGGGAACCCATACTTCTTCACCGGCCGACGACTGGATTTCCTGTCGAAGGCCGACGACACCGTGGATGACGAGCCTCGCCAAGTGTACTACTACCGCGCACGGTCGTACAATCCGGGCAACGGGCGGTTTATGCAGCGCGATCCTGCGGGGTATATTGACGGAGTTACTCTATACGCGTACGTGCGAAACAACCCGAATGCATGGCTTGATCCGAGTGGTCTAGGGCTTATTACCTGGCTAGAAGGCAACTCGTCAGCTAGCGATTGGGAGTACATAAGCACGTTCGCAGGCAGCTTGGCTAGCGATGCGAAGGCAACTGCAGCAATCGTGCTTGAAGGCGCGGTCGGCCTGATCGAGCACAAGGAGGCACGGGCGGAGTTCTTGGTAGCTTATGGTGAGACAGTGATTGAACCGACCGCCGAACGCATGGTGGGCAAAGCCATAACGTTCAACCCTGAAATAAACACTGACACGGAGGTGCTGGGTTACGCAACGCTAGCGGGGCAGTTCGCAAAAGACTTCATAGGAACGGATCTCGTTGCCGAGTCAGTGTACGATATCGACTTGGCGACAGTCTCCCGTCTCGATTCGTTGGAACGAACCCAGCGTGGGCTCCAAGGTGGTGCTGGAGTTGTCTTGACTTTTGCCGCAGTGAAGTGCAAGGTCACTTGTCGAAACGGGGGATCACCCAGGGGCATTAGCCGTGGGACGTTTCGTGAGATTGGGGCTGAAATCAGGAAGGTGCTGTCTGAAAAGGGCATTCCTATTGACGACGTGCAAGTGCACGGGAGCCGAGCCGCCGCACGCAACGTGCCGCCTGGGACAGATCTTGACATCGCGATCAGAGTGAGTCCGGATGTATTCGATCGGTTTATTCAGCAGAGGTTTGGCCGCCCTAATCCGGCAAGTGCGAAAGAAGCATCAATGAGGCATGCCGTCGAGCACGGCAGGATATTCCGTGGGGAACTTGGTATCAGAGGTCTTGGGAGATCGCTGGAAGCGAAGCTTGGCATGGACGTGGACATCTCGTTAGTAAGGCGAGGAGGGCCATTCGACCAGGGACCATTCATTCCGGTGCCACTCGACCAACAGCCGCCGCCAGCGCCAGAATCGCCGGGTCCTCCCTCTCCATGACGGGCGCACGTGATGTTGATGTCGGTAGACGGGCTCGCGAAGCATTGCTGACATCCTGGCGGCTCGACTGATCGGAGATGACGAAGATGAAACTCTACGCCGACATATACATCCACTGCCCTGTGGCGTGGGATCAGCTTAAGGAGTTCGTAACCGACATGGCATTTCGTTTGCCAACCGAGCAACGGGATGCCTTGTCAGTGAGGCAGAACAAGCTTCCGCCCGGTATTCCATACAGTGGTCCAGACGGGAACTTCATGCATTACCCATTTTACCTGGAGGTCGACCTAGACGACTGCGACTGCGACCTCTCGAGTGCAGCGGAGAGCGTTGCTCTACTCGTGCGTTTACTCAAAGCTGCCGGGTTTCATGCAGTTCCAATCTGTGATTATGAGGAGCATCTTCCGGACGATGTTCGGTGGGTTAATCCTGATTATCGCGGGAACGGTTAGATTGGAGGAGAAATTCCGCGGATAAACGGCCACGAGCTCGGCGAAATAGGAGGTGGGAATCGAGCGGAATGGCCACGATCGTGAGTAGCTTGTTCATGAGCGCGGTACGCTGTGTCGCCTAAGAGATGGGCAGAAGGGGCTGACCAGGTCCGCCCAAAATGCGGTTGGTCACCCGGTGCGTGGACTCGGCAGTGGTCGAGACAATGTCGTGGCTGTCGGAAAGTCGCTAAGTTGCTGTCAGTTCGCGAGTCGTAGACCAGTGACCCATACAAGGCCGTTGCAGAACGAACGGCCGGCACGAGATCCGGGCAGAGCCTGCCACGCGATGGTCGCCCCGCGCGGAAGTGCATCGGCTGCTGAAGCCCGCATTTGCAGCGACGATGCTTCGTTACAGACGCATGACCGTGTCTATCCGTGGTACACCTCAAGGGCGTTTCTGTCGAATTGGAGGTTCTTGGATGGGAGGTGGCAGGCGTGGCGACTGATTCATGCAATCGTCTGCTGAGAGTGTAGAAATCGGTTTATGCATCAAGGTGCGACTGGGAGCTATATACTATGCGGTGCGCAACAATTGTGATAGGCATGGCAATGAGCGCGGTGGTCTTGGGCGATGCGCGTGTTCAAGAACCGGAATGGGATGCTGCATGGAGAGTCCGTGGCCAACTTGGCCTGTCACCTCTCGACTTGGCTGCTATGAACGTGCCGCCGGACAAGCAGCGTCTACTCGCCGCGGGGTTCCGTGCCATCGCTGCCAGCCCGGAGTTCGAGGGGACGTTGTTAGAAGACTTGGCGGAGGCCCAAGGTGAAGTCGGTCGAGCCGTGTCGAGGGGGCGGGAAGCACGTGAGGCATTTAGTCGGGTCCGCAGTCGTCGCACTGAACTGATCGAGCACATGCAACCAATTGCCCAGGCGTTCCTCTGGACTGAATCTCGTGACGATGGACGATTGTTGCAGATCGTGCTTCGAGTGTCAGTCAACGCGGGCATCGACTCCCCGTGTCGTTTGCTTGACCTGACCGATGAACAGCGTGAGCAGATACTGGCGCGACAAGAGGATCGGGACCGTATCCTGAGGGACGCTCGCCAGTGGCATCGAACGAATCATTTGGAGTCCGTCCGTGCTCGCTTCAGGGACGACGTGCGTGCGTTGCTCACGGAGCGGCAACTGACCGAGTTGACGGAGCTAGAGGCGAACATCGAAGAGAACCTGGCTGCGGTGTGGGCGATTGAATTGGAGGGGTATAGGACCGAAGACGATCGGAGTGCTGGCAAGCTTGACCTACCGCGGATGGCCAAACAGTTGCTGGCCGACGCCCGCGAAGCGGTGCAGGAACTCCGAGCGGCCGCCGGTCGATTCAGTGGCTGGCTGTCCGCGCGACAGCCGGAATCGCCACCCAGAGTAGCCAGGGCAACGGCGTTGGGCCCCGATCTGGGCGGGTGATACCGCAGGGGCCCGGCTGCAACGTCCCTACAGTATTCCGCAGCATTGTCATGAGTGACGATAGGCTGGTGACTTTTGTGACGAGGCTTGGGGCACCTGGTGCGGCTTGTTTCATATCGTCCGGGGAGATTGCGTGGCGGCAGTCACCTTGGAGCAGGAGCTGTAGCCATCGTTGCGTATCTGCTGGCGTGAAGAGGCCAGTTGGAAGGGTGCCGTGACGGGTCGCCGAACGCACTATGATAACGGTGGCGGGCGTTGATAGCCGGGGTCGCACATCGGGCGGCAACCACGGTGGTCCGGCTAGACGGCGGCCGACTGGAGGCATGGCGATGAAGCCAGGGACATTGGCGGCGTGGGCAATCGTGATTGCAGTCGGCACGGCCGGGAGCGTGAGTGCGAGCACGCTCTACGTGGACGACGACGCGCCAGCGGGCGGGGACGGGCTGACGTGGGCAACGGCGTCTGCTGATCTCCAGGACGCGCTGGCCGCCGCCGCGGCATCGGAGGGTACGGTAGACGAAATCCACGTGGCGGGTGGAACGTACACGCCGGATCGCGGCGCGGGTGACCGGTGGGCCAGCTTTCAGATGATCAACGGCGTGGCGCTGCGCGGCGGCTTTGCCGGACTCGGCCAATCGGACCCGGACGCTCGTGACGTCGCTTTCCACCCTTCCGTACTCAGTGGGGACCTGGATGGGGACGATGACCTGCCTCCGGAAGGGGTTGCAGAATACTGCTGCGAGTACACGAGTGGTGAGATGTGTGAGGACGCCACCTGCGTCGAACGAGTGTGCGAAGTGGCGTCCGGATGCTGCACGAGCTGGGACTTGGGCTGCGCCCGGATCGCGACACTGATGTGCAGCGTCTGCACCAGAACGGATGAGAACTCGTATCACGTCGTGCGGGTCGACAACACGGATGCCACGGCGATTCTCGACGGATTCACGATCACGGGCGGCAACGCTTCAGGCCCCGCCCCTAATGAGTACGGGGGCGGCATCATCGGGGAGACGCTGTGCAGTCCTACGATCACGAACTGCGTGATCTCGGGCAATACCGCGTTGACCTACGGTGGTGGGATGTTCATTCTGGCCGGTTCCCCGGAACTGCGGGATTGCGTGTTTTCGGACAACGTCGTTGTGGGTGGAATGTCGCACGCGAACGGTGGGGGCGCGCATTTCTGGATGGTGTCGGCGACTCTCACGAACGTCACGTTTGAACTCAACAGGGCCATGCTTAATGGCGGCGGGCTGTCCATCAGCGGCACCGGTTCCTCGCTGAACCAGTGCCGCTTCGCGCGGAACGTGGCGGGAGGTCGGGGGGCTGGCCTCTACGCGGATTCGGGGGCCCTGAACCTGACCGGCTGCACCTTCGTAGACAACGGCGATCTAGACCGTCGGTGGCCGTTGGACGGTGGTGGGGTGTGCGTCGAGGGGTTGCCGCTTCACGTCGTCAACAGCCGGTTCATCGGCAACATTGCCGGTGACGGTGGCGGGGTATGTGCGCTCTATGGGGCGACCGTCACCGCCATCAACTGCCTGTTCAGCGGGAACTACGCCTTCGATCACACCCCGCGGGTATGGGACACCTACGGGGGCGGCGGGATTCGGACGGCGGCCAACGTAGACACCGAACTCCTTGGCTGCACTTTCGCCAGTAACGGCTCCTACGACCATGGATCTGCCGTGCGGGGCGGGATGCCGATGTCCATCACCAACTGCGTGCTCTGGGGCGATGAGGAGTGGCTCATCCTCGTCGATGATGGCCCACCCACGGTCAACTACTCGTGCCTTCAGGGCTGGACCGGCG
>CAZBUJ010000106.1:0-17037 GCA_964495075.1 uncultured Phycisphaeraceae bacterium | reverse complement strand
CCGGACGATCGCGTGCCTTGCAGGCGCCGGAACGCGGGGCGAGAATCGGGCGGGTCGAAGCCGGAGCTGTCCTCTACACTATCGACGGCGGCAACCTGCGGATGACGTGCTGGCGCGCCAACCGGGTTCGCGGGAGCGGCGAGTGGACGTGGAGTGAGTTGTGCCAACGAAGCGGGCTCAGAAAGGCGGCGACGCGGGTCTGGTCCGGCAGCGGTTCGGGGCGCACATGTCGATAGCCGGGGGGTTGCACCGTGCGTTCGAAGCGGGGGTGGCCGTGGGGTGCGACTGTTTGCAGATCTTCGTCAAGAACCAGCGGCACTGGCAGGGGCCGGCCCTGACCGACGAGGCGGTCGCGCGGTTCCGGGAGGCGCTGGCAGAGACCGGGCTGTCCCCGGTGGTGGCCCACGCGGCGTACTTGATCAATCTCGCGGCTGACAACACTGAAATCGCCGCTCGCAGCGAGGCGGCCCTGGTCGACGAACTGGAGCGGTGTGAGACGTTGGGCATCCCGCACCTGATTCTGCACCCGGGCTCGCACGGCGGGGCGGGGTATGAGGAGGGGATCGGGCGTATCGTCTCGGCCCTGGATGGCGTACATCGTCACACGCGAGGCTTTGCCACGCGGATCGCGTTGGAGACGACGGCCGGTCAGGGCTTTTCGATCGGATCGCGGTTCGCGGATCTGCGGGCGATTCTCGCGGGGGTGTCGGACCCGGAGCGGCTGCGCGTGTGTCTCGACACGTGCCACCTGTTCGCGGCCGGCTACGAAGTGTCGCACGGTGACGGATACGCGGCGACGATGGCGGAGCTGGACGAGCAGGTCGGAGCGGATCGCGTGGTCTGCATCCACATGAACGACTCCCGCCGCGGGTGTGGCAGTCGCGTGGACCGGCATGCGCATATCGGGGAAGGGTGTATCGGGGTCGCAGGGCTGAAGCTGTTCGTCAGCGACCCGCGTTGGGCGTCCGTGCCGAAGATTCTGGAGACGCCGAAGGGCACGAACGACGCGGGGGTGGACCTGGATGTCGTGAACCTCGAACGGCTGCGGTCGATGGTAGGTGTGCGGCCGTCGCGAGCGTCGACCCCCAAAGACGGATCGTACGGGGGCATCTCCGCGTAGGGGCAGACTTCCGTCGAGGTGGGAGTTGTGTTGCGAGGTGGGCCGGCGGCGATTGGTTGTCCGTCCCTGACGACGTCTTCGACGATGTATCCGCGATGATCGCCTGTGACGCCGGTTTTGTTGCATACGAATACCTGGGGCGAGGGCGAGAAATCGTTGCGGATGTCTGGCTGCACAACGGGAACAAAGCACCTTCGGAACCGAGGGGGAGGATCGTACCCAAGCTCCGGTCGCAAGCCCGGAAGCCTGCGGTACTACGTTCGGCCGTTTCATGGCGCGATCGTTGCGTTTACGTCTTTGTGCGTTCGCGGCGCAACGACGTATCGGGCGGAGCCCGACCCTGATGGTTGGCCGGCCGTCCGGCGGCGACAGTACAGTCCGCCCCGTGCGGCCATCGCCACGGACTGTTTTGTGCGGGCATCGCCGTTCGATCGTGTTACGGCTTGAAAGCTACCGGGCGTCCGCGGTTATCCTGGCACAGGCACTGGATTTCGTCGGGGGTGAACGCGGGGTTCGCCTGGACGGTGATGTTTTTCTTTGTCTCCTCCTGCAGGCCGTAGAGGGCGGCCCGGCGGTCGTTGAGCACCATCAGGGCGACCGTGGGCGATGCGGTCAGCACGATGGAGTATATGTCCCTCCGATGGGCGGCGAGCTGCAGGATGCGCATCACCTCCAGCGACATGGACTCCGGCGTTTTGACGAGCCCCGAGCCGCGGCAGTGCGAGCAGTCGGTGAAGATGCCGCGTTTGATCGACGGCCGCTGCCGCTGTCGCGTCATTTCGATGAGGCCGAACTGGCTCATCCGCAGGATGCGGGCCCGTTCCTTGTGTTTCTTGAGGGCGTCGCGCAGGACTTTCTCCACCGCCCGCTTGTGCCGGTCGAATCGCATGTCGATAAAGTCGCAGACGATCAGCCCGCCCAGGTCGCGGAGCCGCAATTGACGTGCGACCTCCTCGGCCGCCTCCATGTTGATCTTGTAGGCGGTCTCTTCGGCGTCGTCCAAGTCGCGGAACTTGCCGCTGTTCACGTCGATGGCGACCATCGCTTCGGTGGGATCGATGACCAGCGTTCCACCGGAGGGGAGCGGCACGTGCCGCGAGTTGATCAGATCGATCTGGTCCTCGATGCCGAACGCGTGGAAGATCGGTTTGGGGTCGGCGTACAGCTCGACGACGCTGGATGACCGGGGGGCGGCGATGCGAAGGAATTCCTCGGCCTTGTCGCAGGTGTCCGGATTATCGACGATGACCCGCTCGAAGTCCGAGGTGTAGACGTCGCGCAAAGTGCGAATGACGAGATCCGATTCCTGGTAGAGTTCCGCGGGTGGAGAGGTGTTTTGGATCTGGTCGTTGACGTTCTTCCAGAGCCGCGTCAGGTAGTTCAGGTCGCGCTGGAGTTCCCGCTTCGACTGGTCCAGCCCGGCCGTGCGGAGGATGAAGCCCATGCGTTCGGGGAACGACAACTGGCTCATCACGTCCCGCATCTTGCGGCGGGCGTCTTCGTCCTCGATTTTGCGGGAAACGCCCAGGCGGTCCATGCCCGGCATCATGACGAGGAAACGGCCGGGGATGGACAGGTAGGTGGTCAGGGTGGGGCCCTTGGTGCCGACGCCTTCTTTCGTAATCTGGACGATGACTTCCTGTCCGCGCCGGAAACAGCGCTGGATGGGCGGTCGGTCGCGGCGGGGCACCTTTTTGCCGACCGCCTCCGGCTGGCCGCTGCTGTTGGGGAAGTACTGCGGCTGGACATCCGAAACGTGGAGGAAGCCATTCTTGGGGAACCCGAAATCGACGAAGGCGGCTTGAATGGACGGTTCGACGTTGGTGACACGTCCCTTGTAGATGTTCCCGACGTGCGATTCGGCGCTCTGGCGTTCGATGAACAGCTCTTCGAGTCGACCGCCTTCGGTGATGGCGATCCGGCATTCGTCGTTCCCGGTGACGTTGATGATCATCTCGCGGCCCGACTTGGGCGTCGACAGTTTCGCGATGCGACGGATCGGCGCCTTGACGGGCGCGGGTTCCGCTTGCACCGGCGGGGGTGCGGGCCGGTCTTCGCTTTTGGGCTTGCGTTTTCGTCGTCGGCGCGACGGCTCCCGTGGCGCCGGTTCCGCGTCCGGCCGTGCCTTGGCGACGGCGTCGGCGTCCCCGGCGACCGGGGCGATCGTCTCCGGCTTGCGGGGCTCAGCGGCGGCCGCGACCGCGGCCGGTCTGCGCTTCTTCCGGGCCGGTCTGGGCCGGCTTTTTCCGGGGGCGGGTCTCGACGGGGTGGTAGTGGCCTCAGGGGCCGATGTCGCGCGCCCGCCGCTGGTGGCGGGCGTGTCGGGGGCACCGACGTCATGGGCGGGATGGATCTTCTTCCGCCGGCGGTGTCGTGATTTGCCGGGTTTGTCCGGCGCCGACGCGGGTGCGTCCCGGTCCGGAGTGGCGGGTCTGTTCTCCGCCGGCGTGGTGGCCGCCGGAGTGGGCGGTGGCGCCCCGCCTCGGGTCCGCCGCTTCAGCGTCCGTTTGGCGGGCCGGCGAGCTTGGGTAGCCGGCTTGTTGTCCGGTCCCTGGTTGCCGTCCTCTGCCTTGTCCGCCCGGGGGGTTCCCACGGTGGTGGCGACCAGAGCTTGGGCGGCGGCTGTGTCTTTGGACGTGGCCGGGGGTACCGGGTGTATTCTCCGACGTCGTCGTTTTGTCGTCGGTTTCGCTTTGTTTGACTTTGGCGGCTGAGCTTCAGATGCTTCTATTGCCATGTAACCTCGATTCGCCGAACTTTGCCGAGGATTTGTTCCAAGGCGATCCCCAGTGTCTCACAGACTTCGGTTGGACGGGCCGTGCCCTGGTCGGTGACGAAGAGGTCCAGGACGAGGTCGGAGCCCGTCAACTCGATCCGATCGACGAATGGGCGTATGTCGACGCGCTGGGACGTAGCCTTCTCCCCGGTTGATCGTTCCACTGGGGCGGCCTCAGAAGCGAGGAAGTGGTCGACAGCTTGTTGGAGCAGAGTTCCCGATGAGGTGGGCACCGGAACTCGGTACCGCACGTGCGTCGGCCGGCAACGGTCGGAGGGATCCAGGACTCGCGTTGCGTGAACTTGAATGCCGAGGGGCATCTGCGTCTGGAGGCGTCGTGCCAGTTCATCGCACGGCACTTCCTGCGTTAGCTCCACGACGAGTCGCTCCACGTCCGAGGCGACGCCGACGGCACGCGGCAGCGGCAGCGAGAGGCGTGGATGGGGGTTGAATCCCTGCGAGTACCGGATCGGCAGCCCGGCTCGCGCGAACGCGCGACCGAACATCCGAATACTGTCCTGATGGGACACGAATCTGATGTCACCATCCACGCTGAAGTCCACGGCATAACGCCGGGGATCGTCCGATTGCGTAACTCCAGTCTCGGCCAACGAGCCTCAATGTTCTCTGCGAACAAACCTGCCGGACCGGCCCCACCGATCCGCTTACGCATTACTATGGGTAACAGCCCGACCTGCCCACCTAGAAGATGGGGTCGCCGGGCAACACTTTCTTTGTGGCGTCCCGCAAGTAATTGATGACCTGGCGTTCGGTTTCGAAGGTCATCGCCTTACGGGCGACGCGTTCGGCCTGCGGCACGGTCACCAGCCGGATCAACTTCTTGATCTCCGGCACGTTTCGCGGCGCCATGGAGAAGCTGCGCAGGCCCAGGCCGAGGAGCAGCATCGTGTAGAGCGGCTCGCCGGCCATTTCTCCACATAGACTACAGGGAACCCCGGCACGGTGACAAGTACGAATCACGTCGCGGAGCAGCCGGAGCACGGCGGGGTGGCCCGGGGTGTAGAACCGGGAGACCCGCTCGTTGCCGCGGTCGACGGCCAGCAGGTACTGCACCATGTCATTGGTCCCGATGGACATGAAGGCGACTTCCCGGGCGAATTCCTTGCACTGGAGTGCGGCGGCGGGCGTTTCCATCATGATGCCGACCGGGATGTCCGGGGTGAAGGAGATCCCCTCGTCCTCGAGGTCCTCCATGGCGTCATGGAGAGTCATCTTGGCCTGTCGGAACTCCATCAGGCTGATAATCAGCGGAAACATCAGTTGGACGGGCCCATGGACCGAGGCCCGGAGGATCGATCGCAGTTGGGTCTTGAACAGGTCCAGGTTCTGGAGGCTGTACCGGATGGACCGGAGCCCGAGCATGGGGTTTCGTTCCTGCTCGTAGTGTTTTTCCTGGGTGTACTTGTCGGCCCCGAGGTCGAAGGTCCGGATGGTGACGGGGCGTCCGTCGGCCCCTTCGATGGCGGCCTTGTAGGCCCGGTACTGCTCGTCCTCGCTCGGTTCACCTTCGCCGCGGAGGAAGAGGAATTCGGTCCGGTAGAGCCCGACGCCGTCGGCCCCGCACTCGACGCTGGCCCGGGCCTCGCCGGGGAACTCGATGTTGCCATAGAGGTAGATTCGGGTGTTGTCACGGGTGACGGCCTCCATGTCCCGCAGCGGGACCCACCCTTCGAGCACGCTTTCCCAATCGCGGGCCTTTTTGCGGTAGTGCTCGAGCGTCGGTTCGTCAGGGTTGATGATCACCAACTGGTTGGTGCCGTCGACGACGACCAGATCGCCGCCGCTGACGCGGGTGGCGACGTCCTTGACCCCGATGACCGACGGGCGGCCGAGGGAGCGGAGCAGGATGGCGGTATGGGAGGTCGACCCGCCGACATCGAGCACGATCCCGATCGCCTTGGTTCCGCTGAGCCGGGCGGTCTGGGACGGCGAGAGGTCGTGGGCCACGAGGATGACTTCCTTGCTGAGGTGGGCGAGGTCTTCGCGGGTCTCCCCGAGGATATGGCGAACGAGTCGTCGTTCGATGTCGCGCACGTCGCGGATCCGTTCGGCCAGCAGCGGGTCGCTCATCTGCATGAACCGTCGCTGATGGCTGCGCATGACGAAACTGGCGGCGTAGGCGGCGCTGTGTTGTTTTTCTTCGATGAGTTTCTCGATGGCGCGGCGGATCGCGGGGTCTTTCAACACGCCGATATGCCAGTTGAACACGTCGGCGGCGTCGTGCCCGAGTTGTGACGCGAGGTTTTCCTTCTGGTCGGTCAGTTCGGCCACCGAGGAGTCGAGGGCGGCGGCGAGGAGGCTCCGTTCGTGGCCGATCTGGGGCGGGGCCACGTGGCGGTAGGGGATGCGGTACTCCTCCGCATCGAGGACGACGGCCTGCGCGATGGCGACGCCCGGTGCAACCGTGATGCCCTGAACGATTTCCATGGCCTTGGCTACTTGTGCTCCATCACGATCCCGGCGGCGCCGGGCCCCGGCCGGATCCCCGATGTTCGGTACGCCACAGTAAGGTCGGGTGCGGTGGTCCGACGCGGAACGGCGATCGCGATCGCCGTCGGCGTGGCGGGCCGACGGGCCGTGAGGTTGACGGGTCGCCCCGGGGCTACTCCTCGTAGAATTTCGCTTTGACGAGGGCGGCCAGCGCTTCGACCGTTTCGGTGGCGTCGACGCCCGCGGCATGGATGCGGAGGACGGTTCCCTTCGGCGCTTCGAGGACGATCATGGCCATCGGGCTCTTGCCGTCGACGGCCTCGGAGCCTTCGCCCTTGTCCACACGGATTTCCGCGGTGAACTGGTTGGCGATATCGACGAACTTCATCGCCGGGCGCAGGTGCAACCCTTGCGTGTTGGTGACCGTGACTTCTCGTGTTGCCGTCAGTTCGGAGTCGCACACCAGGTTCGACCTCACGGGGGCGGCCCAGCCGTCGCGCCGTCAGCGCGTCGGGGTCATTCCGCCTCGGCGTCGTCGGCATCGGCCTCGACGATCAATTCCTCGATTTTGTCGCGGGTATCCGCCTGCCGCAGGAACCGTCGGAACTTGTCGTCCTGCAGATGGCTGAATATTTTGCCCATCGCCGCGAGGTGGGCGTCCGGGTCATCCTGCGGGCTGAGCAGCATGACGACGGTGTACACCGGCGCGCGGTCGAGGGCCGAGAAATCCACTCCGTGTCCGGAGCGGCCGATGGACGCGATCATTTTCGGTACGTGTTGGTGCTTCACGTGCGGCACGGCCACGCCTTTGCCAAACCCGGTGCTGCCCTGGTTCTCGCGTTGGATGAGCGCGCGGCAGACCGATTCCATGTGATCGGCTTCGATGGCCCCGTTTTCGGCGAGCGAACGAACCATCTCACGGATGACACCGTTCCGGTCTCGGGCTTCCAACTCGGGGATGATCGCTTGCGTACAGAAGAAATCCCGTAATTTCATGAGCTTAATCCGCGTGTGTCTAGGGACGTCACCAATGGTGCGGGCCGGCGTGAGCCCGTGGTGAGCACCGAGTCAGGGTGTCTCCCTATCAGGACGTTGACCCAGGTGCTTACGATTGCGAAACCGTTCCTTGTGTTTGACTAGTTGCCGTTCGACTTTGTCCGCGACGATATCGATTAACGCGAAGGTATCCGGGCCAACGTCGCGAGCGACGATCGGATTGCCGTCGGCGCTGACGATCACCTCCACCGAGAAATTGTCCGACTCGTGGTCGAGGACGACCTCGATGGCCTGGATTCGATCATAGTACCGCGGCATTTTCAGCAGTTTCTTTTTCGCGTAGGCCTTCACATCCGGCGAGACCTCCACGTGCCGCCCGGAAAATGAGAATTGCAACAGCGATCCTCCTCTCTTGGTCTGCGGGTGGGCGGCCCTCTCCACAGGCCCCGCTCCCGTCCGGCACTCCTGGTCCGTCGCGAACCGGGTCGCCGCCACTTATTGCGCTCTCCGGCGCTCCGGCCGCACGTCGAGCGCATGTCCTTCCGCATCCACCGTACCCGGTTTAATCACGCCACCGCTGATCGTGAACCGAAGCGCCTCGTCGATCGTCAGGTCCAGGTTTACGACGTCTTCCTTGGCCACGGTGATGGTGTACCCCGTCATCGGCGTCGGGGAACTGGGAACAAACACCGTGATCAGTTCCCTGGATTCCTGGTCCTGAATCAGCTTCATGGGGGTACCCGTGAGCAGGCCCAGCGACCAGATCCCCTTCCGTGGGTACTGAACCGCGACGACTCCGGAGAACTCGAAGTGGCGCTCGGTGAAGAGAAAGTCCGTCACCTGCTTGATGTTGGGATAGATCGCCCGGACCAGCGGAATCCGGAGGATCAGGCCCTCAACCAGCTTCCAAGTCGTCCTGCCGATGAAACTGGCCAGGAAGAACCCCAGGAAGTATACGAGAATGATCGCGATCACGAAACCAATGACGTGCAATTTGTATTTGGCGAAGGTGAGCCGCCACATGGCGAGTTTCTTGGCCTGGTGCGCGCGGCGGGCCACCTTCGGGTCGACACTATCTAACGCTTTGTGGGTAATGATCTTATACTCGGCGGTGACCTGGTGCCCGGATCGGTCCCATTCGGGGATGGGCGTACCGTAAGTCCACATGTCGTTCTCGGTCAGGACGGTCGGCTCGCCGGCGTAGGCGAGCAGCCGGATCATCCCCCCCGTGATGTGCTGTCCGATATGGCGATCGACGAACTCGTACGCCCAGATGAGCAGCGCGATGGTCAGCAGGGTGGGCAGGAGCGCCGCCAAGCCGCGAAGGAAGAACCGCTTGAAGTCGTCCATAGGAGACAGCCGATCCCCAAGTGTGGTCGCAGCCACGCCGGTGCTGCGACCCTCGCCGGGCTCGAAGTCGATCGCGGTGGTTGACTCTAAATGGCCCGCCCCGGCCCGTCAACCATTGCTGTCGGCCGGGGGGTCGCGTAGCATGGCCCGCGATGTACCAGATTCACGTCCGGGAATCGCCTGGGCGACCGTGGTTGGCGGTGGCGTGCACCGCGGGCTCGCTCGCACTGGCGACCGCGGTTTGCGGGCTGTTTGTCTGGCAGCAGCGGTCCGGGTCACTGGGCGGCCGCTGGAGGCCGCCGGGGTGGGGCGTGTCGTTCGCGCCGCCGGGCGGTTGGGAGCGCCGGCCACTGGACCCGCGAGTGGTCGGATTCGAGGGGTATCGGTTCCGCAGTCCGCGCGGGCACGCTGTGCTCTGGGCGGGGCGGTTCCGTTTTCCCGGCCAGGTCGACGCCGCCTCGATCTGCCGGATGGTGATCCGATCGGGCCTGCAGAATGAGCGCGGCCTCGGGATGCTTTCCGCATTGAGCGTGGCCGCCCGCGCATCGGTGGACCCGGGGCAATTGGGCGAGTTGGTGGGGGTGAGTGCCCACCTGCGGCCGACCAAGGACGTGTTCCTGGTCGGCGTTCCGCCCCCGGCCGGATCGGGTACTGAGGCCTACTTGCTGGCGATTTTCCCGGCCGGCCCGTTGGATGCCCGCGACTTGAGGATCTGCACGGCCGTGGTCGACTCCTTTGCGATCGAGGGCAAGCCGGACTGACCGGCGACCCGTTGACGGGGCTGGACTCGCGGTGCGGGTAACGCCGTTCGTCCTCCGTACGCCTGATCGATGAAAAGACGCAATCAACAGGGCCCTTTGGCTGACGCGGAATTCGTCACGGACGCCTCGGAACTCGAGCGCGTGTGCGAGCAGCTCCGCGCGGTTGGCCGGTTCGCCTTCGACACCGAGTTCATCAAGGAAGACCGGTTCGAGCCGGTGGTGTGTCTCGTGCAGGCCGCCACGGCGGACCGGGTGGTGCTGATCGACCCGGTGTTGGGTGATCTGGACCTCGCGCACTTCTGGCGCCTCGTGGCCGATGAGGACGTCGAGGTGATCGTGCACGCGGGGGCCGAGGACCTTTCCCTCTGCCACCGTCATCTCGGCCTCCCGCCGACTCGGGTGTTCGACGTGCAGATCGCGGCGGGCCTCGTGGGCTATGACTATCCGCTGAGCCTGATGCGATTGGTGCGGAGCATGCTCGGCGTGCGCCTGCACAAGTCACAGACGCTGACCGACTGGCAGCGGCGTCCGTTGAGTGAGACACAGAAGCGGTACGCGGTGGACGACGTGCGTTACCTGCCGGCTATCCATCAGCGGCTCGAGGATCGGCTGGCGTCCATGTCCCGCCGGGCGTGGGCCCGCGAGGAGTTCACCCGGTTCGAGCAGGCGGCATCGTACGAGCAGGAGCCCAAGGCGGCATTGAAGCGCGTGCGGGGCACCGGCTCGCTGGACAGTCGTGCGTTGGCCGTCGCCAAGGAGCTGGCCGCCGAGCGGGAGGAGTTGGCCCGGCGCCTGAATCGTCCCGTGCGGGCGGTGCTTCGTGACCACCTGTTGGTCGAGATCGCCCGGCGCGGCTGGTCGGAGCCGAACGACGTCCGGTCGTTGCGTGGTATATCGTTGAACGATCGGGCGATTCGCCAGTTGTGCGGCGCGGTCAAGCGCGGTCAGGCCCAGCCCGAGGAGAGCCTGCCGCAACCGCCGATGATCTGGGAAGAGACCCCGGAGGAGTCGGTGGTCATCTCGCTGGTGACGGCCGTGATCCGCGCGTCCTGTCTCGACCATGATCTCGCCTACGCGTTGGTGACCAACAAACACGACATCCGCACGCTGGTGCTGTCGCGTTTACGCGGCGAGCGGCCCCGTTCGTCGCCCGCCCTGATGACGGGCTGGCGGTGGGAGGTGCTCGGTCCCGCGCTCGACCGGATCCTGTCCGGCGACGCCGGCGTTCGGCTCAAGCGCACCGAGAGCGGTCCTCAGTTGAAGTTCGACGAGAGGGAGTGATCGGTCATTGCGCCCCACGTGCCGGCACGCCTCGGACGAAGCACGTGGCGGCGGGGCGCCACCGGCGGTTACGCGTTCATATCCGCCCATCGTTTGGCCATCTGGCCGAAGACGCCCAGGGCGATCGCGGCGATCACGCCGATACTGGCGAACGGAATCCATACCTTGTACTGCGGGTTGTATGTGTTCCAGAGCATGTCGGTGGCGGTGAGTGCCGCGTTGTTGACATCGGCGGCCACCAGGGCCCGGGCCTCGTACGGGTTCAGGCCGAGCAATGCGTCGGCCAGCTTCGGGGCCCGCGACCAGTCCTTGGCGTCGAGGGCACGCTGGACGAGGTCGGGCTTGCCGGCCAGCCGCGTGTAGTTGACGCCGTCCACGACCACGTCGGCTTTGCCGTCGCCTGCCGGAATGACCGACTTGATCGAGTTCCACATCTTGGCCCCGAGCGTGTCCTCGTCGGCTCCTTCGAGCACGACCTGCCGGGCTTTCTCGTCCGGGCCGATCAACTGCTGGAGGAGGGTCATGTTGTCGAACCAGTTTCGCCGCGCGATGGCCGTGCGGCGCTGATACACGTTGTTGATCAGGTATACGTACGCCTTGTCACCCGGCGTGCGGGACGGCACGTCCAGCGCGTTCAGCGCGATGTTCACCGCATCATCCTCGGCCCCCAAGGCCGCGGCGAGCGACGCGAATGCCTTGGTCCGCCCGATGCCGAGCCGCTTGTCGATCTCGTCCCGCCGTTCCTTCGACTGGGGATCGGGCGTCTTGAACGTCAGCTTGGCCACGGCGTCTTCGACCCGGTTCGTGGCTTGGGCGAGGTACTCGAGGGCCAGGTTGTCGAGGACGTTGGGGTCGTCGCGGTACGCGAGCCAGAGCATGCTGATCGTTTCGTCGGGTTCCTTGCCCGTCATGGCGCGGACGGCATCGAAGACCTCGACCCGCTTCTTGTCCACGACCTTGGGCAGCAGGTGGACGAATCGGGCGACGCCGGCGTCCGCCAGCGTCATCTTGCCGTCGATCAGCGCCTGACCGAGCCCGGTCTGGGCGGAGTTGCGGGACTGGAGGATCGCCCGGCCCAGCGTCCGGGCGGCACCGGCCGGGTCCGGGGAATTCAGTGCGAGGTATTGCAGTGACAGGTTGTCGATCTGGCCGCGGTCGTAGTAGAACTCTTCCGACAGTCGCCGCGCGGCACCGGCGAGATCGGTGTCCATCGCGTCGGCGGCCACCTCGAGCGCCTTGTCGCGATCGATCGCCAGCAGCGGAGGAAGTTTCTCGAGCGAGTCGCTCCACTCCGTCGACTTCGCGGCCCGGGCCAGCAAGGCCGGCCTGCCCGCCATCTCGTTGAGGGCCAGCGTCGCCTTCTCGCCATACGCGCCGTAGACGTACCCGGCGATCACCGAGCCGAGGAAGACGCCGACGCCGATGGGGATGTTGACGTATCCGAGGTACAGCGCTTTCTTGCCCGGCGGCGCGATCAAGCCGAGGTACTCGTTTTTCTTCGGGCCGGTGAGCATTTCGCCGAGCGAGAAGAAGAGAATGCCCAGCAGCAGCACCCACCCGTTTCCGGTCAGGCCGGCAACGAGCACGCCGCCGGTGGCCACCAGCATGCCGATGAGCATGGCCGACAGCGTGCGCATCTTGCGCACCGTCCACGACACCGGCACCATGAGGCACACGATGAGCAGCGCATTGAGCGAAATGAGCACCTGCTGCGGCACGCGTTCCAGTCCGCGATCGCCCATCTCCCGCCAGGAATCGAACGGCATATGGGCGGCCACCATGGAACTGTCGATCCAGTCCTCGATGAAGTTGGGCTGAAGGTCCCAGAGCTGATACATCATCAGCCAGAAGCAGGACATGATCAGCAGCCAGATGATCAGCCGCGGTTCGAGGATGTTCGCAAACGTGCGGTACAGCACCTGCAGCGGGTTTTCCGTTTTGGACGCCCCCGACGGCACGTCCTTGAACGTGAGCAGCATGAGGTAATTCACGGCGGTGCAGCCGGCGCAGAACAGGAACACGCTCTTCCATCCGTCAGCGCTGTGCGGCTGACCCAGCAGCAGCGGCGAGATGTAGTGACCGACGACCGAACCGACGTTGACGATCCAGTAGAACACGCCCCAGCCGAGCGACGCCGTTTCCTTGGTGAGTTGGTGGGCGAGCGTGCCCTGGAGGCTCGGCTTGAAGAACGCGGTGCCGGTGGCAAGGCAGATGATGCCGATGAAGAAGCCCCAGAAGCTGTGGAAGTGTGCCATCAGCAGGTAGCCGATGATGTTTAAGGTGACGGAGAACGCCAGCGTGCGTTTGTATCCGTACCGATCGGCGTAGCCGCCGGTGACCATGGGCAGCAGCGACTGGACCACGGCCCACCACCCGTAGATCCACCCCTTGGTTTCCTGCGCGAGGTGCAGTCCGCCCGGCTCGTTGGCCTGGCAGATGTAGATGGGGGCGATGGGGCGCAGGACGTAGTAGGCCAGCCGCTCCCACATCTCGATCACGTTGCACATCCAGTAGGTCCAGCCGAACGATCGTCGGGCGGGGGGACGGGTTGGGGTATCGGAATCCGGCGAGGGTCCAGGGGGGTCGGTGGACATTCCGTCTCCTTTGCCTCGGGGATTCGGTGCAACGCTGGATGCGGCCCGGCGTGAAGACGTGCGTCGCGCCCGGGGCTGCGGTCCCCGCGGGTGTGTTTTTAGCAAGAGCGGCGCCAAAATAAAAGGGCCGCAGGATTCAGCTTCCACGGTTGATCGTGAGAGTTGCACCCTGCGACCCAGGCTTGAGTAAGCCGTGGCGCGCCGGATAGTGTCGCACAACCCGCGGTCGGAGTCAACACATATTTACGCGCAATCCGAAGCGGGCGGACGGCGGCGGCGTGAGTGGGCGCCGCATCGGCGCGCGCGGCGCGGGAACGCGATAGGCTCAGTCGTCGTAGCGGGCGATGACCAGCGTGTCGTTCTGGCCGCCGAACCCGAAGCTGTTCGACATCACGTTGCGGAGCGGCGCACGGCGCGCCTCGTTCGGGACGTAGTCGAGATCGCAGTTGGGATCCGGTTCGCGGTAGTTGGCGGTGGGGGGGATGATTCCGTCGCGTATGGCCAGCACGCAGGTGATCAGTTCGACCGCCCCCGCGGCGGCGATCAGGTGTCCCAGCATGCTTTTCACGCTGCTGATCGGGACCTGCCCGGCGATGTCGCCGAAGAGCGTGCGAATGGCGAGTGTTTCGATCTTGTCGTTCTCTTCCGTGCCGGTGCCGTGGGACGAGATGTAATCGATGTCGTGGATGGTGAAGCCGGCCATCTCGATGGCGCCGCGCATCGCGGCGATCGCGCCCCGGCCGTCCTCGTGGATGTCGGTGATGCGAAACGCGTCGGCCGTCGAGCCGTACCCTTTGATCTCGGCGAGGATCTTCGCGCCGCGGGCCTTGGCGTGCTCAAGTTCTTCGAGGATCAGGATGCCGGAGCCTTCGCCAAGGACAAAGCCGTCGCGGGTCCGGTCGAACGGGCGGGAGGCGGTCTTGCAACTGTCGTTGCGGGTGGACAGGGCGGTCAGCCGGATGAACCCCGTCATGCCGAGTGGATGGATCATGCTGTGCGTGCCGCCGGCGATCATGACGTCCGCGTCGCCGCGCTGGATGATGCAGGTCGCTTCGCCGAGCGCCTGGGTGCTGGCCGCGCACGCGGTGAGCGTGTTGAAGTTCGGGCCCGACACGTTGAAGAGGGTCGCGATGTGGCCGGCCGCCATGTTGGGGTCCTGCTCGACCTCCCGCGTGCTGTCGAGATGGGTGGCGGCGAAATCGGCCCACTTGACGGTATCGAGGTCGTTCGCGTCTTCGGCCCAGCCCTCGACGGCGGCGGCCACGAAGTTATCGAAGTCGATCGGTCCTTCACCGCCCCCCAGGTACACGCCGATGCGATCGCGGCGGAGGTTCGGGGCGGATTCGAGCCCGCTGTCATCCCAGGCCATCTTCGCGGCACCGAGGGCGAACCGCGCGTTCCGGGCGGCGTCGGCGTGCTGCTCGGCGGCCGGTCCGATAAACCGCGCGAGGTCAAAGTCCTTCACTTCGGCCGCGAATTGTGTCGGGAACGTTCGGGCATCGAAAATGGTGGTCGGTTCAACGCCGCTTTCGCCCTTCAACAGTCTGGCCCAGACGTTTTCGATGTCGGTGCCGAGCGGTGTGACCCACCCGATTCCGGTGATGACCGTCCTGCGTGCCACGGGCTCACTCCTCATACTTCTTGATGACCAGGGCGGCATTCTGACCCCCGCCCATCGCGAACGCGGTGCTCAAGGCGTACCGGATCGGGGCGTCAAACGGATCGCCCGTCGCGAACCGGAAGGTGCACGAGGGGTCCGGATCTTCGGTGTTCAGTGACGGCGGGACGGTGTTGTGGTGCACGGCCATCGCACAGGCGGCCAGGTCGATTGCCCCGGCTCCCGCGCCGTTGTTCCCGACCGCGCCTTTGATGGCGATCGCCGGCAGCCCATCCGCCCGGTCGCCCAGCGCCGTTTGCAGTCCCTTCAACTCCGAGGCGTCATGGATCGTGGTGGCGACCCCGAACGGGGCGACGAGGTCGATGGCGTCGGGGGTGATCCCGGCGTCGTTGATGGCCGCCGTGGCGGCGGCGGCGATGGCCCGGCCGTCCGGGTCCGGCTCTCGCCAGCTATACGTGTTGGCGCTGGCACCGAAGCCGGCGACTTCGGCGTAGATTCGGGCGTGGCGGGCTTTGGCATGGTCGAGGGCTTCGAGGATCAGCAGTCCGCCCCCTTCGCTGACCACGAGTCCGCCGCGGGTGGCGGAGAACGGCCGGCAGGCGCGGTGCGGCTGGTCGTCGCGATCGGTGACGATGCGGTTCAGTAGTTGTTGCCGCATGACGCCCATCGGATTGATTTTACTTTCGGCACCCCCGCAGACGCAGACGTCGGCGTGGTTCCGGGCGATGGTCCGGAAGGCCTCGCCGATGGCCAGGTGGCTGGACGCCTCGCCGCAGGTGATGGTGTTGGAGGGGGCCTGGGCGTCGTGCACGATCGTGACATGGCAGCCGAGCATGTTGGGCAGGAACTTGAGCAGCCACAACGGCGTCAGGTTCTCCATGCCCTCGCTGCCCCACTTGGTCAGGCTGAATTTCCCGCCGTCGACCGCCGTGCGAAGCGCGCCGGCGAGTTCGACCAGGTCGGCGCAAATGAGCCCGGCCCCGATGTTGGCCCCGAACCGCGTCGGGTCCACGTTCGACGGTCCTCCCACATCGCACCGGTCGATCAGGCACTTGGTGATCAGGCCGGCGTCCACGACCGCCTGGTATGCCGCCACCACCGCGACCTCGATGTCGCGGGCCATCACGCGGACGGCCTTGCGGTAGCTCTTGGGAATGTAATTCGCCGTCTTGAACGCGGGCACCTCGCCGCCGAGGCACGAGGCGAGTCCGCTGGCGTCAAAGGCCTCGATGGGTTTGATGCCGCACCGCCGGGCGATCAACCCGTCCCACAGCGCCCCGATCCCGATCCCGAGGGGGGTAACGATGCCGAGGCCGGTGATCACCACTCGTCGTTCGCCCGTCATGTTGGGGGGTCCCCCGTGGCCGGCACGTCAATCAGCCTTCTTGACGTTGTAGGCCGTCAGCAGGTCCATGAACTGATCCGTAAAAACGAAGTTATGGTCGGGGAGACCGAGGTCGGTGCTCGCGTTGTCGGCGTGCGAGAACATCAGGTCGATTTCGCCGATGGGCGTGTCGTTCTTGTAGACCGTGCCGCAGGTGCTGGCGGCCGCGTCGTCGATGGTCTCGATGCTGGCCTCGTAGGTGATCTGGTCGCCCGGTACGCAATAATCGTCGAACCGGGCCTTTCGGATCTTGGCCAGCAGCACTTTCTCCTTGAACTGGCGGGCCTCACCGACCAGGATGCCAGCGGTCTGTGCCATCCCCTCGATCATGAGGGAAGCGGGCATCACGGGGTAGCCGGGAAAGTGATCGTGCAGATGATCTTCCGACTGGGTGACGTTCTTGAGGGCCACCGCCCGCTTGCCCGACTCAAACTCCCGAAATGTATCAATCCAAAGCCAACGCATGCGAGTTCTCGGTATCGGTGCGCGATCGCACCGGGCGGCTACCGGGCCGGCGTCGGCTGCCCCGAGCCCGGCGACGCGGCCTCAGGACGCAGCCTCCGCGGTCTTGCCGCTCTGGTCGAGTTTCATCGTGACGAAATCCACGATGGCCTTCACCGTGAACAGGTCGGGCATTCGCGAGACGTTCGGGTCCTTCTCGAACTCGGTGAAATCGGCGTGAGGCATGCTCTTCATGAGTTGCTGC
>CAZBUJ010000105.1:0-17306 GCA_964495075.1 uncultured Phycisphaeraceae bacterium | reverse complement strand
ACACCGCCCTGAGCTACGACGGTCCGGCGGCCAGTCCGCTCACCCACGCGCCGGATCGCACGGTGCTGCTGCGGGGCTTCGGCAAGGACTACGGGATGACGGGGTGGCGGATGGGCTACGCGGCGGGGCCGGCCCCCATCATCCAGGAGATGGCCAAACTGCAGCAGTACACTTTCGTCTGCGCCCCGCAGCCAGCCCAGTGGGCGTGTCTGACGGCCATGGACACCGACGTGTCACACCAGGTGGCCGCGTACCGGGAGAAGCGGGACCTAGTGGTGGGCGCGATGGAGGGATCGTTCGAGTTCGTGCGGCCGTCCGGGGGCTTCTACGTGTTCGCCAAGGCGCCGGAGAAGTACGAGAGCGCGACGGCCTTCGTGGAGGCGGCGATCGGCAAGAATGTGCTGGTTATTCCCGGGTGCGCGTTCAGCGACCGTGACACGCACTTCCGGCTCAGCTACGCGGTGCCGAACGACACGTTGCGCGAGGGGTGCGAGATTCTTTGTTCGTTGGCGTAGGGTGCCCGCGCGCACGACCCTTGGTCAGCCGCGGGGTATGCGAACCGCGCTGTCGCGTGGATCGTGAGCGATTGCCGGTCGCGTCAGGCGTGTGCAGGCACCGGCTGTTTCTCGGAACCGCTGCTCTGGCCGTCCATCGAATCGACAAAGGCGTCGACGAAATGGTCGAGCGCCTGCTCGAACGCCCGCCGCGTCCACACGTCGGTGACCTCGGCGAGATCGACGGTTTGGTTGATCGGCGGCAGCTTGCCGCGGGAGGGGATGACGAACTCGCTGAGGAGTTCGAAGCTTTCCAACCCTTTCAGCTTGAAGGTCAGCAGGACGTAGGCGTTCTCGGTCATCGCGAACTTGAAGGTCCGGATGCCCGGCTTCGTCAGCGGGGCGGACGCGGTCAGTCCCTGCTGCGCGGTGAACTGCTGGAACTCCTTGAAAGCCAGTGTGAGTTCGCGGTTCGCCAGCACCTCGAACCGCTCACTGGATGCATTGCGCACCGTCTCCACTTTCTGCGAGAATCGCTTCTGCCAGTCGTTCATGACATACCCCTTTCAGGCCGATGTCGCTAACCGTGCCCCCGGCGTGTGGGCGTACCCGTCTGCGGTAGCGTACGATACAAATGGCGCGAATGCGGGTCAGGAAAACGGGCGAAGCCACCCGGCGACGGGTCCGGAAAAACGGCCTGGCACTGCCCGGAAACGGCGGAACGACGTTGCCGCGGGCATCGGGCTGTGTGCGGTAATGTCGCCGGGATCCGACTGGCATCGGTTGGGATGACGGGCTCGGCGGCGTCCGCCCCTGACGGCGTGACGGGTCCGATCATGGATCGTCGGGAGGCCGCCGGTCGCCACGTCGGGCGCGGCCCGACATCGGTGGGCCGCGAGGGGACCGGTACGTCCAACCACACATCGTGCCGTGAACCGAGCGGATGGTTGTCCCGGGCGTTTGAGCGGTCTACGATTTCGAGTGCGACTCCGGGCCGGTGTCGATGTTGGCGATCCGAGATGTCGAGCTTTGTCAAAGGCCGCGAGTTCGGCCGGGCGGCGTGGCGGCCGATCGGTGGGCGGCGGCGTTTACCGGGTTACAGAATTCCCGTCCCGATGAGGAGGAAACGATGAGAACGGCGTTATATGGAATTGTTGTTGCGGTCGCGTGCGGTATGGTGATCTCGTGGTGCGCGGCGGCGCCGGAGTCGCAGGCGGAGCGGTACAAGGTGGATCCGGTGCACACGGCGGTGGTCTTTCGTTGCCGGCACCTTGGCGTGAGTTACTCGTATGGCGTGTTCAACGAGATCGGCGGCCGTTTTGCGTTTGACGCTGCTGATCCTGTGAAGAGCAGTTGCCAGCTCGAGATCAAGACGGAGAGCATCGATACGAACAACAAGAAGCGGGACCAGCATCTGAAGGGGCCTGATTTCTTCGACGCCAAGCGGTACCCGACGATCACGTTCGTGAGTACGGCGGTGTCAAAGGCGGGGGACCGGTACGAGGTGACGGGCGACGTGACGATGCATGGGGTGACGAAACGGATCACTGCACCGATGGAGTACGTCGGTTCCGCCAAGGACCCGTTGGGCGGGTATCGGTGCGGCTTCGAGTCGGTTTTCACGGTAAAGCGGAGCGACTTCGGGATGAACAACATGATCGGTCCGGTGGGCGACGAGGTCCGCATCATCGTGAGCGTGGAAGGCATCCGGGAGAGGCCTTAGTCCGAGGACAGTTGATCCGGAGAGCAGTGGAGCATGGAACTGGAGACGACTGCCGTACGAAAGTCGCGCCAACGTGACCGGAAAGGCCAACGTATGGCGTGGATCGCATGGCGGCGGTCCAGTGGTGTGCCGGAAGTCGGCACTACGACCGCCCGCGAGCTTCTCCGCGCGTTGCGTACGCGTAGGTAGTGGTGCGTTGTCGCCCGCATACCCGCACCCGGCCCCGCCCGGACCGTTGCGAGCAGGATGCGCTTGAAATGGTCGTCAAACCCCTGTTGTTGGCTGTTGTGATCCCGGCCAGCGTGACGGCGGTCCTCGGCGGGATCGCGGTGCGGCTCCCGCGGCCTGTTGAACAAGACGATCGCCGCCGTGACGGGCTTCGGGCGATGCTGCTGGCGCTGTCCGTCACGGCCGGCTACTTCTTCGCGAATGCGGCGACCGTCGGATGGTCGCTGACGGAGGAGTGGGCCCGGTTGCCCTACCTGATGCTGGGCGGCGCGGTGGTCGGGGGGTGTGTCGGCCGGCGGCGGGTGCCCCGCGGCGCGGGCGTCGCGTTGACGTTGCTTTGGGCGGGGGCGGCGGCGGTTCTGCTGGTACCCGCGTTTCCGGACGTCGCCGCGAACATGACGGCCTGGCGGTGTGGCGTCGGAGGACTGGTCGCGCTGACGACTCTCTCGTCGGTGGTCGCTCTGCGGGGGGGCGACGCGCGTGCGGGGGGTACCACGACGGGGGCCGCTCGGTGGGGCGGGCTCGCCCCGGGCGCGTTGTGGGTGATGAACGTGGGGGCGGCGGCGGTGTTGCTCCTGATGGCCGGCCATGCCACACTCGCGCAGTTGGCCGGCGGATTGGCCGCCACGCTGACCGCGGCTGTCTTCGTGTCGATGTTGTTGCGTGGCACGTCCGCGATGGTCGGGTTGGCCCCGGTGGCGAGCGTCGGCTTGTTGGGCCTGCTGGCCAGCGGATGGTTCAACAACTACAGCGACGTGCCCTTCGACGCCTTCGTGATAGTGGGCGTCACGCCGCTGGTCATCCTGCTCCGCCGCTGGCCCGCGTTGTCCCGCCGACCGCCCTGGCAACTGGCGGCCGCCCAACTCACCCTGGCCTTGATCCCGATCGGCTGGTCGCTGACCCGGGCATTGACCGTCTTCCTGCGCGAATCCGCCGCTGACGCCTACTACGCGGCATAACAACTCCCGGACCGGACGATTTCCTTCCGACAACGGCTGGCGGGCTACAGGGTGCTGTACCGGTTCAGCCCGCCGGAGCGGGCACCGGACGGTGGGGTCGGGTCGGGCTTGTCGGGCGGCGCCGACCAAGACGAGCGGCCACTGAAGGTTCACGAGCGCGGGCCCATCGCGCGGAGAAGCGGCCGGTCGGTGGTATCGCAAGCGGCCACCTTCGGCCGAAGGCGGCGGTCACCAGCTCATCTGCTCTCGGCCGAAGGCCGCTGCATGCGGCGCAGGAGCTGGATCTGGCCGGCGTGGTAGACGTCATGAGCGGCGACACCTTCGATGAGCATCGACGCGTGGAGTTCACCACGACCGAGCCGCCGCGTCAGGCGGGTGGGGGGGAACGACTCCACCGCGCCCCGCAATGCGGCGTGCTCGGCGTCGAGCAGCGCGACGAAGTCGCGCCATCGCGACGGCGAGAGCGGCTCGTCGATGGCGAACCAGTTGCTGCCTCTCAGCGGGAACGACCCCCGCTTCTGTCCGAGCAGTCGCCGGCGAGCGGCGTATTTCCAGTAGGCGGTGTGGAGGACGATCTCGGCAATGCACTTGCGACACGGGTCCGGCCGCCACGACGCCTTCCGCGGTGTCAGCCCCCGCACCGAGCTGCGCAGGTTGGGACCGTGCCAGGACGTCTTGTCGAACGCACGATCGAGCACCGACAGAAGCAATACGATCTCCGGGTGGCGCTTCGTGGAGGCCATGACGCATCCTCGCGTGATGAAACGACGGGCACTCGCCGCGCGCACCGGACGCGCGGGTGACGACCCACCTTCTTTCGCAATCCGGCACGTCCCGGGAAACTAGCGGCGATCGGACTCGAACCGATGACCTTGGGTTTATGAATCCCACGCTCTAACCAACTGAGCTACGCCGCCATGGTAACCCATTACTGTATCCCGGGCAGCGGCCGGGTCAAGTGGCCCACCCATTGGACTTGTCCCGGTTTTTGGACCATCATGGCGAGCACGCGGGACGATGAGCACAGCCCGCACCAGAGGATGAGACCATGAAGGTATTGGTGGTAGGCGGCGGCGGTCGGGAACACGCGATGGCCCACAAGGTCGCGCAGTCACCCCGAGTGGATACGCTCATCTGTGCCCCGGGCAACGCGGGAACGGCCGACCTCGGGGAGAACGTCGCCGTCGGCGCCGAAGATATCGACGGGCTGATCGCGCTGGCCAAGGAGCGAAAGGTCGACCTCACGCTCGTCGGGCCCGAGGGGCCGTTGTGCGCCGGTGTGGTCGACCGGTTCGCGGCCGAGGGGCTGCGGGTGTTCGGGCCCTCCGCAGCGGCGGCCCGAATCGAGGGCGACAAGGCCTACGCGAAGGAGCTCATGCGGGCGGCCCGGATCCCGACGGCCGAGGCGCGGATCTTCAAACGCTTCGAGGACGCCCGCCGTTACGCGCTCACGCGGGATTGCGCCCTCGTGGTCAAGGCGGCCGGCCTCGCGGCCGGCAAGGGGGTCATTGTCTGCGACGAGCCGGCCCAAGCCGTGCTCGCGCTGGAGAAGATCATGGTCGACCGGTCGTTTGGCGACGCGGGCGATACCGTGATCGTCGAGGAGCGGCTGGAGGGTCCGGAACTGTCGGTGCTCGCGCTGGTGGGCGGGCCGACGATCTACGTGCTCGAGTCATCGCAGGACCACAAGCCGATCGGCGAGGGCGACACCGGCCCCAACACCGGCGGGATGGGGGCGTACAGCCCGGCCCCGATGGCCACCGAGAGCGTGCTTGCCCGGATCGAACGGGAGATCCTGGTCCCGATCGTGGACGTGATGCAGCGGGACGGCAACCCGTACCAGGGCGTGCTCTACGCGGGGCTGATGTTGACACCGGCCGGGCCCAAGGTGTTGGAGTTCAATTGCCGGTTTGGTGATCCGGAGACGCAGGCGGTGCTGCCGCGCCTGCGCAGCGACCTGGTCGACGCGGCGGAGGCGGTGGCCGACGGTCGTCTGGATCAGATCACGCTGGAGTGGGACCCACGGCCGGCGGTGTGCGTGGTGGTGTCGGCGGAGGGGTACCCGGGCCGTTACGAGAAGGGCAAGGTGATCACCGGGTTGCCGGACGTCGCGTCGATGGCGGACGTCACGGTATACCACGCCGGCACTTGCCGCGTGGGCGACAGCGTGGTGACCAGCGGTGGTCGGGTGCTTGGCGTGACGGCGCTGGGTGACGACGTGAAGGCGGCCCGGGCCCGCGCCTACGAGGCGGTGGACCGGATTCATTTCGACGGCGCGTATTGCCGGCGCGATATTGCCTATCAGGCTGTGGAACGCGAATAGTGTGACCGCCTGCGGCGATCACAATAAGGTGCCGCTGCGCGGCACTTCTTTGGGATTTCCCTTGACGGCGGCCTGAACCTCGCGCGGTCGCCATTCGCGGTACGCTGTTGGTCAGGCTTCCAGCCGCTTGAGGTGGTTGGCGCCGATTCTCATGGCGATGATGCCGACGACGACGGCGAAACCGATGACCGCGCCGGCGAACAGCAGGACAACGATCTGCACGCGGGGGGCGGCGGGATCGCTGCCGGCCCGGATGGCCGCCGTGCCCATGCCGGCCAGGCAGATCACGATGAGCCCCACCGACGCGATCAGGTTGACCGTGCCCCCGAACCCGTTGGCGATGCGGGTCGGGTTGCGCTCCTCGAACATCGGCATCCAGGCCCCGAGCCCGACCGCCAATCCGCACAGGCCGACGCAGATCGCGAAGGTGACGGCCAGGTACATCGCGGCCCACGCGAGCGTCATCTGAATGATCCAGGCGGCCAGCGTCATCGTGCCGACGGCCACCGTGGTGCTGACCGTCATGGCGAACGCGAACTTGGCCAGCAGGATGTGCCCGCGGGGGATGGGAAGCAACCCGATCAGCCACAGTTGGCGCCCTTCGAGTGACACCAACGGAAACACGAACCGCGTGGTGAAGGTCGCGAGGATGAAGCTGACCGCGCTGAGGTTGAGGAACGGCACCAGCAACGACAGCCGCTCGGTAATGAGTTCGATCTGGAACCGGGGCATGTTGAGCAGGTAAAGTGCCATCAGGCCGAACAGAATTCCCAACTGGCTCCATTGCAACGGGTCGCGGAGGAAGGTGCGGAAATCCTTGATCGCGATCAGACGGAGCGATCGCGGGAGGTACGCGAACAGCAGGCCGATCAGGCCGGCCCCGGCCCGGCTGGTGATGCGGCCGGGGCGCCCCCGTACGGTGGTGGCCCGGTCGTAGGCCTTGGCGAACCCGCCGCCGACGATGCGCACGGTGAGGAGGCTGAGGAGCAGGGCGTTGGCCAGCACGACGAGCAGGTACATCACCGCCTCGACCGGCTTGTCGTGCATGGCGCGTTCGATGCCCAGGCTGACCCACGTATTGGGCAGCAGGGCGGACTGAATGAACTCCATCTTGAGGAAGAAGTTCTTGAGCCACACGTTGCTCTGCCCGCCGCTGACCTGCACCGACCGGATCCCCCACACGATCACGAAGACCATGGTCGCCGCCCCGACGGCCAGCAGCAACCGCCGCGCGTCGCGGGGCAGGAACCGGGCCGTGAACCACGCCCCCAGCATCCCCAGGGCACCGGGGATGGGGACGAAGAACAGGAACATGGCGATGAACAGCAGGCTGAACGAGCTGGCATCCTGGGCGAAGTCGGCGATGGCCATCATCAGCGGCAGGCCGAGCAGGATGAGCGACCAGCTCGAGAACAACAACGTCTCGAGGTACTTGACGAGCACGACGTCCTTGGGCGGGATCGGGGACGCCAGCAGGTACGAGGTTTCGTTACGCCCGAACAGCGAGGTGTAGGCGATGATGCCGTTGGAGAAGGTCAGCAGGAACAGCATGGCCACGAAGAAAAAGTTGAACACGAGCGGGACGGCCACCGCCTTCTCCAGCGGCGTGCGCTCGAAGTACTCGAAGACCGACCAGAACAGGCCGTACAGGCCGAGCCAGATCAGCACGAGGAACAGCACGGTCGACCCGATCCGGATCGGGGAGGCCTGCACGCCTTCCAGGCAGCGGTTGAACACGCACCGCGTCTTGGTGCGGAGCAGCAGGTGCACGCCGGGCGAGATCAGGCCGGGTTGATCAAGGGCACGGCTCATCGCCCTCCTCCGTCAGCCGCAGGAAGATGTCCTCCAACGTCGCGCTGCCCGCGGACCGTTGTCGTAGTTCGCTCATGGTCCCGACCGCGATGAGCTTGCCGTGATCGATAATGCCGATGCGATCGGCGACGGCCTCCGCCACTTCGAGCGTGTGGGTGGACATGAACACGGTGCGTCCCTCGCGGGCCCGTTGGACGAACAGGTCTTTCACGGTTCGCACGGTGCGGGGGTCGAGCCCGACCATCGGCTCGTCGACGATGAGGATCTGCGGGTCGTGGATCAGGGCGGCGGTGAGCACCACGCGCTGCTTCATCCCATGGCTGTAGGTTTCGGTCATCTGGTCGGTGAACGCGCCGATGGCGAGCTGCGGCACCAGTTCGTCGAGCCGGCGGTCCCGCTGCTCCTTCGACAAGCCGTACATGTCGGCCACGAAGTTCAGGAACTCGCGGGCGGTGAGCTTGTCGTACAGGAACGGCTGGTCGGGCACGTAGGCCAACTGGGCCTTGGCGGCCAGCCCGTTGCTGCCCATGGGAAACCCGCACACGCGGATCTCGCCGGCATGGGGGCGGAGCAGACCGCAGATCATCTTGATGGTGGTGGTCTTGCCGGCCCCATTGGGCCCGAGAAAGGCGAAGAGTTCGCCTTGCGGGATGGCGAGGGTCAGGTCGTCGACGGCGATCTTTCGGCCGAAGCGCTTGGTCACGGAGTCGATCTCGATTGCTGCGGTCATGGTCAAGCTGCCGAATCAGAAGCGTTTTCGTTATCGTCCGGGTCAGTCGGTGTCGCCGCCGTTGCCGGGGAACTCGGCGATGGGCGGGAGGGACATCGACTTGGTCAACAGGTACAGGTCCTCATCAAACGGTTCGTCGCGGATGACGATCTTTCCGCCGATCGGCAGTTCCGTCTCCTGCACCACCACCGTGCCGTCAGGAGCGACCAGGGCCCGCGCGTTGAGTGCCTCCACGACGAAGCACTCCACCGGGCCGTCGCGGGTGGGCGCGGTCTCTTTGCCCGTGACGCGCACGATCATGGGGATGAACTTGTCGCCGCCCATGAACTTGCCCATGGGGTTGAACACCTGCATCCGCCAGGTCTGGCCGACGTGGAGATCGGTCATGTCGGAGAACGGTTTGAACAGGTCGCCGATCGTCGCCGCGTCGCTGTCGGCGATCTTGAGGGTGTGCCGCCTGGGGCTCATGCTGGTGCGGATCTCGCAGGCGAGCTGCGAGCCGAACCGCTCGGCCTGCAGCCCGATCCGGATGCCCGCGACGGCGACGTCGGCGGTCAGTTCGTCGAGCTTGCCCCGGTCGTCGAACTGGGATTCGATATCAATCCGAGCGGGGGCCACGCCGGGGAACCGGTCGATGGCAATGATGTCCTCGCGGGCCAGCGTCCCCCCCGCCGCATGGTAGATGGTCCAGATCGTCCCGATGTGGCCGCCGTGCTTGTCCTGGATGCCGGCCTGGAACACGCGACTGCCCTGTTTCACCCAATCGGTGCTCACCGTGCGGGGCGGGTCCTGGGCCATCCAGATGGGCCGCACGTCGTGCCACACCAGCCACGACATGGCCGCCAGCCAGAAGAGCACGATGCCGGGGGCCACGGCGCGGGAGATCATGCCATACACCTCGAAGAGTCCCATCTCAGACCGTCGTACCGCGCAGATTGTATGAGCCGTGGAAGTGCGGGGTCAATCGGTCGGGGGAATCCGCTATACTGCCCCGACGGATGCGACTCATGAAACGAAAGCACGCCCAATCCGCCGTCACCCGCCGACGCCTGTTCATCGGCGCGACCGTGGCCGCCGGCTTGTTCTGCGTGCTGTGTGTTTTCTTGTGGCTTCTGATTGCCCACGTGCCGTCGTGGTATCGACCGCCTTACGTTCCGGAGTCGCGGTACGCGGAGGTTCGCAACGGAATGCTCGATGTGGTTTCCGATTTCGGCGATCGGCTCGTGGACGGTGAGCCGTTCGAAGTCGTATTGACGGATCGGCAGCTCAGCGAGTGGATCGCGGTGCGTGGCGAGCTGTGGCCCGAATCCGACGAATGGATCCCGCCGTTCATACGTGGCCCGATGGTCGCGTTTCGACCGGGCCGGATCATCCTGGCCGGCCGCGTGGAAAAGGACGGCTGGCAGGTCGTTGCCAGTGGGGAGCTGCGCGTCGCGGTGGGGGAGAAAAGCGTCAGCGTGCGCCTCGAGCGGGTGGCGGGCGGATCGTGCCCGGTACCGGTGGCCACGGTGGCCGGCCAGTTGCAGCCGATTCTGGCGGTGAAGGGGCAGGACATCGACGCGATGCCGGATTACGTGGCCGAGGTCGTTCGTCGGTTCCGCGAATCCGACGCCGCGGCGTACCTGCGCGACGGTCTCACGACCGATAACCGCTTCTACTGGCAGGTCAGCAAGCGCTGGTTTCGCATTGCGTCCCTGCACGTGGAAGGCGGACGGCTGCGAATCCAGATCGAGCCGCTGATGCCGTAGCGTGGAAGTCGCCCGGCGGCGCGGGGGGCCTACGCCTTGAGAACGGGCGGGCCGGCCAGCACGTCGAATTCCTCGAGGGGTGATTGGTCGCCGCTGCGAATCAGCGCGATATCCCGCCGGATGGTCGGCGCGGTGGTTTCGATGAACCGCCGGGCGACCCGCCGCTTGCGGTCGCTGACCATGGCGTGTTGCACGAACAGGTGGCCGACGATCACCGCCATGGCCGCATCCACCAGCCGGCGCCCGTGCAGGTCCATGTACTGGCCGCCTTGCTCTTTCACGAACTTGATCGCGTCGAACACCAGATCCTTGCCTTCGCTGAGCATCTGGCGGAGCCGGGTGAGCGGCGGGTCGGCGCACTCCCGCTCTTCGTACTCGGTGACGAGCTTTTCGAAGGCGCCTCCGCACACGCCGCGGACGGCCGCCACGATCTGGAGCTGGCTGGTGCCTTCGTAAATCGTGGTGATGCGGGCGTCGCGAAGGTGCCGTTCCACCGGGTAGTCGGTCATGTAGCCGGAGCCGCCCAGCACCTGGAGGGCCTCGTTGGCCACCCGGACGCACATCTCCGACGCGTAGTACTTGCTCATCGGCGTGAGCATGCCGTTGCGGCGTTTGAGCAGGCGGGCGTCGTGCTTGCGGCGTTTGAGTTCGTCCTTGTCGGTCGGCGTCTTGAACTCGAGCACGCGGAGGTTGTTGTTCTCGACGTCGCACGAGACGGCGGTCTCGTAGGTCAGCGCCCGGGCCGCCTCGATCGCGACCCGCATGTCGGACACGAGTTCGGCCACGGCCGGGAGCCGTTCGATCGCCACCCCGAACTGCTTGCGGGTGTGGGCGTATTCGCGGGCGACGCGGAACGCCGACTCGGCGATGCCCAGCGACTGGGCGGCGATGCCGAGCCGGGCCCCGTTCATCAGGCTCATGGTGTGGGTGATCAGGCCCATCTGCCGCTGCCCGATCAACCGGGCCGGCACGTCGTCGTACACCAGTTCGCACGTCGGCGACCCGTGGATGCCCAGCTTCGTCTCGAGGTGCCGCACCTTCAGGCGCGGCCCGCGTTCGTTCACGAACAGGCTGAGCCCGCGTCCGTCCTTGATGTCCGGCTCGCTGCGGGCGAGGGTGAGCAGCACGTCGCCGCATCCGTTGGTGATGAACCGCTTCACGCCGGTCAGCCGCCATTGCCCGTCATCGTCCTGCCACGCCCGCAGCCCGACCGCCTGGAGGTCGCTGCCCGCGTCCGGCTCGGTGAGGGCCATCGCCCCCGTGACCTCGCCCCGCGCGAACCGCGGCAGGTACTCCTGCCGGATTTCGTCGGTGGCGAACGCGTAGATCGTCTCCGCGATGCCCTGCAGGCCGAAGATGTTCATCAGCGACGCGTCGGCCCGGCTGACGATCTCGTTGGCCATGGTGTAGACCAGCCCCGGGCAGTTGAGCCCGCCGTACTCGCGGGGGAGGGTGAAGCCCATCATGTCGGCCTGGGCGAGTGCCCTGAGGTTGGCACGCACCGCTTCCCCCAGCGTGACGGTGCCGTCCTCGTTGAGCGTGTTGCCATCGCGGTCGACCCGCTCCGCCCGCGGCGCGATCTGGTTGCCGGCCACGTCGCCGATGATGCGCAGGATGCGGCGATAGTTGTCGATCGCGTCGGCCGCGTCGGTGGGGGCATACTCGCCGCCCGGGCCCTCGGTGCCCTTGAAGTCGTCTTCCTGGAGGGCGGCGAGCTTCGCCAGGTCGAGGGTCTCGAACAGGAACAGAATATCGTCGTTGTCTTCGAAGAAATTCGGCATGGTTGTTACGCCCGCTCTTTGATCGCCTTGATCATCATGGGGATGACCTTGTTGAGGTCGCCGACAATGCCGTAATGAGCCACCGAGAAGATGGGGGCCTCCCGGTCCCAGTTAACGGCGATGATCTTGGCGGACTCCTCCATCCCGGCCCGGTGCTGGACGGCGCCGCTGATGCCGCACGCGATGTACAACGCCGGTCGCACCGTGGTGCCCGTCTGACCGACCTGGTGCTCTTTGCCGATGAAGCCGCTGTCGACCGCGGCCCGCGACGCCCCGACCACCCCGCCGATCGCCGCCGCCAGGTCATGAACCAGGCGGAAGTTCTCCCTGCTGCCCACCCCGCCACCGCCGGCCACGATGGTGCGGGCGGCTTTCAGGTTCACCGTCCGGGCCTCGCGATGCCGCTCGATCAGTCGAACGGCCAGGTCGAAGTCGTTGTACTCGACCGTTTCCTCGACAATCTCGCCGCGGCGGCTGGGATCGCCCTGGCCCAGGGCCATCACGCCTTCCCGCACCGTCGCCATCTGCGGCCAGCGGTCATAGTTGATGATGGTGGCGATGATATTGCCACCGAACGCCGGCCGGATCTGGAGCAGCAGGTCCTTGTGAACCGTGTCGGTCTTCTTGTCCTCGTAGTCGCCGATCTCCAGGTCGGTGCAGTCGGCGGTCATGCCGGCCCGCATCTCGGAGGCGACACGGGGAGCGAGGTCGCGGCCGAGGGGGGTGGCCCCGTAGAGGCAGATCTGGGGCTTGTACTTCTGGATCAACTGGCACATCGCGCGGGCGTACGGCCCGGTGCGGTAGTTCTCCAACTGCGTGTCGTGGACGTAGTAGACGTTGTCCGCGCCGTGGGCGATCAGGCGATAGGAAAGTTCGCGGACGTTCCAGCCGGGCAGCACCGCCCCGACTTTGACGCCGAGTCGGTCGGCCAGGTCCCGCGCCTTGCCGCACAGTTCCAGCGAAACGTCGCTGAGGCGCTCGTCCTCCTGCTCGGCGAAGACCCACACGTCGCCATTTCGGTTCGGTTCGATCATGGATTCCGCTCTTTGCTAACCATTGTTCGCTCGCCGCACGCGAGGGTCGAACGGCCGTCATTCCGACGCGTACGCGATGATCGTCTCGCCCGGCGCCCCGTCGTCACGCGACCGGCACCCGGCTCGGCGCGTGTCCGGCTCCGCGTCGGCCCCACCCAACGTGGATCTAGCCCAGCGTATGATCGACGATCAACTCGTGGATCATCTGTCGAACGCCTTCCTCCGTGGGCGGGATTTCGGTATGGCCCTCTTTGGTGAGCACGATCGACTGAATGCGATGGACCTTGGTGGGCGAGCCGTTGAGGCCGCACCACCGGAGATCCGCGTTGATGTCGTCGAGATCCCATTGTTCCATCAGCAGGCCATTGACGTTCAGGGCGACGGTTCGTCTGGTGAGTTCCGCCTCCAGCTTGGCCTCGTCGATGTCCGGGGCCTCCGCTCTGATTCCGCGGGCGACCTCGTCGCGGCACCGGGCCCGCTTGAACTTCATCACCCGCCGGGCGCCCTGCGGTCGCGGCAGGTTGGCGGTATCGACGACGGTCAGGGCCACCGGCAGTCGCGTCTCGAGCACTTCCCAGCCGTTGCCCACGTTGCGCCGCGCCCGCACGGTGCGTCCGCCCAGCTCGATGAAGCGTTCGAAGTAGGTGATCTGGGGGATGCCCAGTTTCTCCGCCATCTGGGGACCGACCTGGGCGGTATCGCCGTCGATGGCCTGCCGACCGCAGAACACGAAATCGTAATTCGCGATCTTGCGGACGGCCTGGCTGAGGATGTACCCGGTGGCGAGGGTGTCGCTACCGGCGGCCCGGCGATCGGTGATCAGGATGGCCCGGTCCGCCCCGCGGCACAAGCACTCCCGCAGCACCTCGCACGCGTTCAGCGGGCCCATGGTGATTGCGGTGACGGTGCCGCCGTGTTCGTCGCGAACGGCGAGGGCCGCCTCCAGGGCGTGGAGATCCTCCGGGTTGAAGATGGCCGGCAGCGCCGCGCGGTTGACGGTGCCGTTTTCCTTCATCGCGTCGGCGGTGACGTTGGCCGTGTCCGGAACCTGCTTGACGCACACAATCGAGTCGTAGGGCACTGCTGAATCTCCCACTCGCTACGACACCCGCGAGTTAATCCGGTGAACGTAGCGGGCCGGCGCCCCGCCGTCAAGCATCTTGATCGCTCGCGCCGCCGCGGATAGAGTGATGAGCGGGTCGACCTCGGGCCGCACGTCGGCGTCCCACCGGCCAAGGAGCCAACCATGCAAATCCTTCGAGGAACGGTACTTCAGCCGCGCACGGCCGCGGAGTGCGACGTCGTTGCCGGCGCGTCGGTGCGCATCGCCGCCGACGGAAAAATCACAGCGGTGGGAAGCGGACGCGAGCCGGGTGGTGACGCCATCGGCGGCGCCGACTGCTGGATCCTGCCCGGGTTCGTCGACGCGCACTGCCACGTGCCGCAATGGGACCGGCGCGGCATCGACGGTCTCTCCCTGTTCGACTGGCACGAGACGGTGGTGTATCCCGCCGAGTTGCGGTTCAAGGACGCCGGGTTCGCCGAGCGGCTCGCCGAGGACTTCACGACGGGGATGATCGCCCACGGCACGACGACGGTGGCCGCGTTCGGCAGCCCGTTCCCCGAATCCGTTGATCGCGTGTTCTCCGTGTTCGCCAACCGCGGGTTGCGGGCGATCTTCGGCCTGATGCTGAACGACACGCACTGCCCGGAGCCCCTGTGCCAGGGGACGGACGACGCGTTGAACCACGCCCGTGAACTGGGGGCGAAGTGGCACGGTGCCGAGAACGGGCGCCTGAACTACGCGTTCTCACCGCGCATGACGATTTGCTGCAGCGAGAAGATGATGCGGGGGACCGCGGCGCTGGCCGGCATGCTCAAGTGCTATATCCAGACGCACGTGGCCGAGTCGCCGGCCGAGGTCGACGCGGTGCGCCGCGCGTTCCCCGATCAGCTCGACGACGTCGACGTGCTCGCGGAGATGGGACTGCTGACGCCGCGGACCCTGCTCGGGCACGGCGTCGTGCTGTCGCAGGCCCAACGGCAGCAGGTGGCGGAGGCCGGGACGGCCGTGGTTCACTGTCCGACCGCCAACTTGTTCCTGGAGAGCGGGCTGATGGACTACGTCGCGCATCGGGCGGCGGGCGTTCCCATGGCGCTGGGCAGTGGGATTGCCGGCGGGCCGGACCCGTTCATGCCGCGCGTCGCCGTCGAGTGCATTCAAACCGCCAAGACGCTCAAAGTGCACGCCATCCCGCGCGGTGCCCATCACGCTCCTGCGCCGGCCGAGGCGTGGTGGGTGCTGACTCGCGGTGCCGCCGAGGCGTTGAACTTCGGCGACCGGATCGGGGCGGTCGAGCCCGGGTACGAGGCGGATCTGCTGGTCGTGCGACCGGAGCGGTGGATCCGCGATCTCGCCCCCCACCAGCAGATGTCGGCCCTGTTGTATACCCTGCGGCCTCAGCAGATCGAGCATGTGTTCATCGCCGGCAAGCGGGTCGGCCCATGAGTCTGAATCCTGGCGCGTAAAAACGGAACGGGCATCCCGTTGGCCGAGGCCATCGGGACGCCCGCCGCGTGATTGGAACAAAGGTAAGCGGATTCCGGTTCACGGTCGCAGGCGCTTCCGGATCACGAGCCCGCCGCTGCCCAGCAGGATGATCGCCGCGCTGGCCGGCTCCGGGATCGCGCGCACTTCCACGACCAGGTCATTGTAATCGAGGTCCGACCGCGGGGCCGGCAGGTCTTCCCAGAACAGCAGCCATACGGTCTCGTCGGTGTCCAGCCCGGTGATCCGGTAGGTGACCATATGGTCGATGCCGTCGCTGTTGGTCGCGGGATCCGAGTAAAACGTATTCCTGCCGTTGGTCTTGCTCCGACCCCAGACCCACGACTCGCCCGACAGATCGACCTCGGCCTGGCCGGTCACGTGGGTGCCGCTGCCCCTGACGTCAAACAGCCGTTCGAACCCGTCGCCGACGTCGTACCCGAACCGCTGCGAGTGCCCGGCGTAGCGGGCGGTGGCGGTGGCCCGCAGGTTACCGTCGGCCCAGAAGGCGTCCGCAACGAGGCCGCGCCCGGCGGGGTCGCTCACGTCGACGGTGCCCATCGGCGTAAGCAGGTCGTCGTACCGAATGGCGTCGATGGCGCCGGACGCGCCGCCTCCGACGAAGTCATAATCGTCGGCGACGAACGTGCCGCCGTACACGGATTCCAGGATCTCGAGGTGGGACGCCTCCGACCCGTGCGGCGGCAGGATCGGAATCATGTCGGCGCCGAGCGGCACGGTGACACATGCGACGACTACACTCGCGGCTGCGATCAATCGAAACATGGTTTTTCCCTCCCTTGCACGTGGGCTCGCAGGCCCGGTTGAGACGGTCGGTTGGGCTTGGTCTTCGCGACTCCTTGATCGGCGCCGCCGTACGACGGGGCATCGCCCTGCCCGGCTCAGACAATCGTGGGGCACCGAACGTGGATTCGTGGCCAACCGACCGTACGGTGTCTCTCTCCCGTTCATTTGACTCTAGGCGCGTGACTCGCCGTCGACTACGAGCTTCGGAATCGTGTGCCCCCGCTGAGTGCCAGATAACTGGCACGCCCGGTAATCGCGGGCCCGGCGAGCCGCGGATGCCGCCGCGGCGGGCGAATCGGACGTCGGATGAGCTGCAAATTGCGAACAGAATCGGCGCGATGCGCGGTTACCGGGCGTGGCGGGCGGGCGTGCGGAGCCGTCGGGGTGACGGGCCAGCGGAATGGCCGTGTTCTTCTTTCGCGCCACGACGCCGCGCGGCCGAGCACGACCGCGGAACGGCCGAGCCGGTTGCGGTGGGGGCGAGTCGTCGTGATCGTGGACGCTGAGCCGGCGGAGGCGGAAGCGAGCCCTCCACGGCCGTAACAAACGGTGTCATCCTCGTCGTCCGAGACCGGGCGGTGCGGGTCGGGATCAGACGGCCGGCAGCGACGCGTCGGCCGAATCGGGGGGCCCGTCGGGGCGAGACCGGCCGGTCGATTTGATCCCCGCGTGCTGCCGGATCCGCTGTGCCAGGGTCGGCCAGTGGATCGGCTTGGTCACGAAGTCGTCACACCCCGCTTGCAGGCATTTTTCCCGGTCGTCGTCCATGGCATGGGCGGTGATGGCGATGACGGGGATCGGGCAGGCGCGGTCGCGGAGCAGGCGCGTCGCGTCGTACCCGTCCATGGCCGGCATCTGCATGTCCAATAGGACCACGTCGAATGCGGCCTTGCCGTCGCCGACCGCCAGGAGGACGTCGACCGCCTCGCGCCCGTTCGACACCACGGTGACCTTGGCCCCGGCTCGCCTCAGCACGAACGCGATGAGGCGTTGATTGTCCGGGCTGTCTTCCGCGAGCAGGACGCGATAGGGCAGCGCATCGCGGCCCAGCCCGGTGCTGGCCGCGGTGTGGCCGCCGAGGATGGATGATGACGCCGAGTCGGCACGGGCGGCCAGCAC
>CAZBUJ010000104.1:0-17900 GCA_964495075.1 uncultured Phycisphaeraceae bacterium | reverse complement strand
CCCCGACCCGCACGAAGCGGGCCCGGACCGGCGTGTCGTACGCCGACGTGATGGAGCCGAGCTGCCCGGGGTTCGGTACGTCGAACGCGGTGATCCACGGCCCGGACAAGCTGTCGCCCGTCTGTAGCTCGTAGTGGGTGAAGTTGAAATCCGTCCACTCCCCGCCCGCGCTGGCCATCTGGACCGTGTACCCGGTGATGATGTAGTCGCCGCCCAAATCGAGTGCCAGCCAATGGACACTCGTCGCCTCGGTGGAAGTCCACTTGGTCGACAGGGACCCGTCGTATGCCTTGTCCCCGGCGTACTCGCCGCTGAAGATGGAGTCGGCGTCCCACGCCGCGGCGGTCAGGGCGAGGTTTCGCCCGCGCGGCCCCGGCGCGTCACCGACCGGTTCGTCATAGGCGTTGAGCACCGCGGCGTGAGCCTGGTACATCGCGTACATCGCGTCATAATCGCCGTGCGCGTATCGATCGAACCCGAAGATGTTATCCCCGTCGCCGATGTCGTACGCCTGGGCCTGGTACCCCCAATGCATGAAGCCTCGTGCACCCTGGGTGTGCACGAACTGATTCACGAGATTGTCCATAAAGCTGACGCGGTCCCCACCGGCGGATGCCTCGTCGCAGCCGACCTCGGACACGAGGATCGGCTTGCCTACCGCGTCGCGCACGGCGTAGTCGCGGGGACGCGTCTCGCCGTTGTACGAATGGATGGTGATGAAGTGCAGGTTGTCGTCGCCGTAGAGTTCGATGGCCTGCGACACGCTCAGCGGATTGTGATCGATCGAAAGCATGCCGATCGACACCATATGGTACGGGTCGATCAATCGGATGTGGGCGGCCACGGCGTGCACGAACGGCGCGAAGTTGGCCGGGTTGGTCTGGTCGGCGAGCTCGTTGCCCAACTGCCACGAGAACACGGCCGGATGATCCTTGTGGGCGTCGACGGCCAGCGTGACGTACGGCAGGTAGTTGTCCTCGTACCCGCCGGCGAACCATTCGTCGTTGAGCACCGTCCAGCCCCAGGGGTTTTCGGTGTAGTACGCGTCGTCCCCTTGGGGGTGAAACGGGGTGGGGTAGAAATCGGTCAGGGCGACGATGAGCTTGATGCCGTGGGCATGGGCGCGGTCCAGGGCATGCCCCAGTCGGGCCACGGCGTCCGCGTGCGAGATGTTGCGGTTGGCGGCGAAGACGCGTGCGACGCGACAGCCCATGTCGCGTGCACCGGCCAGGTTCTCGTCGATGTGCTCCAGGCGGGTGTAGGGCAGGGCGCCGTCGCCGCCGCCGTAGTGAACCAGGCCGCGGAGATTGACGCCGATGAAACGGTACGCCCGCCCGTCCTTGGCGAACTCGGTCCCCGCGGTGGTGACCAGGTCCGGCGGAACGGCGATGGCCGGGAGCGCGAGGACGAGCGACAGAAGGGCGCAGATGATCGCGGGCATGGTTGCTTCTCCATGTCCGTCCATTATACCAATTGGCAAGCTGGTTTGGGGTGGAGAGGGAGGGCGAAAGCGGCGGGCGGGGCCCGGCACGTGAGGCGTAAAACGGCGATACGCCGGCGAGGCCGGCGCATCTGTCCTGACGTTCGGGGGAAGTGTCGTGCGATTGCGATGGTCACGGCGGCGGCCGGTATTCAGTCGCCGCCGAGGAACGCTCTCTGGAACCAGGCGAAGTCCGCCGCGTCAACGTCGCCGTCGTCGTCGAGATCGGCGCAGGCGAAGTCAAGATAGTGGCACCCGGCCGGCGGCAGGGTCTCATTGGGACCGGCCATGCACGGGGCGAACACCACGTAATCATCGAGATCGACATCGTCGTCGTCATCCATATCGCCCGGCGCGGTCACGACGATGCCCACCACGGTCTGCGGACGATCCGCCACCGGCTGGCCCGGGGCCGCCCAGTCCGCCCGGTAGACGATGCGGGTCTCGCTGGAATCGTCATAATCGCCGTCGCGGTTGACGTCGACCAGCCGCAGGACCTGGTCGTAGAGCATGTCCACCCAGAGCAGCGAGCCGTCGGGGAGGAAGTACAGGTCCCGCGGCTCGTTGACGTAGGCGGTGTGGGTCGGGGTCGCCTGGTCCCACAGCAGGCGAATCTCGCTCAGCGGCTGGATCCGCCCGTCGCCGTTGTCATCGCGCAGGGCGAGCAGCACGGCGGTGCTGATCCCGTAATAGCCACCGATCAGGATCTCGTTGGTGTACGGGTCGAGCGTAACGCCGCCGCTGCCCCCGCCGATGGCCAGATGGTAGCCCAACTGGCCCAGCACCTCGTCGTCGTCGGCCCAGACGGTAATGTCATGCGTCTCCGGATCGATCCGCATGAGCTGCCAGGGCGTGGGGACACTGCTGTCAGCGAAATAGCCGTAGCCGTCCAGGTCGAAATCGAGATCGTACGTGGTGTAGAGGATCTCGCCGGGCTCGGAGAACCGGATCCATTCGGTGACTTCGTCCGCGTCGTTCACGTCGCCGTCCCCGTTGAGGTCCTGCATGCGGTAGATTGCGTCGGGGTTGGTGGTGTCGGGCTCGTAGGGGTTATCCACGAGGTAGATCGACTCGAAGGGGCCCGGCGTGAGGGCGACCGGCATGTCGAGGGTCAAGCTGCCGGGCAGGGTGCCGTCGAACCAGGCGGTTGCCTCGCCGGGCTCCAACGCGTCGTGGTCACCGTTGAGGTCGCGCAGGTGAATCACGTTTTGCGGCGGGAAGTTGTCCGTGGCGAGGATGTCGTCCAGCCCGAGGAGCACCATTCCCTGGCAGTTCTCGATGCCGGTCTCGGGCGGGTCGTCGTCGACGAAGGTGATAACCTCCCCGGCGTCGAGGGTGTCGCCGTCCCGGTTGATGTCCTGGATGCGCACGATCGCGTCCAGGTTCTGGTCAGAGAGGTAGATGACGATGTCAGCGGCGCGGGACCCGGGCACGACGGCGGCCAACACGACGCCAGCCATCATGATCGCAGCGGTTCTATGCATGGGGTGTGTCTCCTTCCGGCTTTGTTGATGGTCGTGGCTGGTACGTTCGTGGCGGGCTGTCGGGCTGATTCCGGGCGGACTCGCGTTCGCCCATCCCCCTGCCCAGCGCCGCTTGCGATTCCCGTGCCGGTCGCCACCCGCGTGGCCCGCCGCGTTTGTTTTCGCGTCGATCCGATTCGGCGGGTCGGAAATCGTGTTCGCGGGTCGATGGTATAGACGGTGCGGAACCGCGTCAAGAGCGCTCTGGGAGCATTCCCGGCGTAGTCCTGGATTCGGTGTGGCGCTGGATCAGTCTGGCTTGACACGGCCGGGTCGCCGCATGCTGGGTGGAGACGACCCCCGCTCGGCGGCTCGATGGACCCACGGCCGGATAATGCAGGCTTGCGCCCACGTCACCGCCTAATCGCCGCATCGCATGCGGCGAATACTTGCCGATGCGGCGATTAGAAGATATAATCACCGCAGAGGATGCGGCGAATATGACGAATATGACGTACATCCACGAGCAGCCCAACTGGCCAGCCTTCACCTGGGACAGCGGGGCCCTGGCCGCGGCGCTAGGCAGCGTGCGTCACAAGCAGGGCCGGCACCTCGGGAAGATGGAGGCGCTGGGGTTCGATTTACGAGCGGAGGCCAGCCTGACCGCGCTCACCGACGAGGTCGTGAAGTCCTCGGCGATCGAAGGGGAACAGCTTGACCCCGACGAGGTCCGCTCGTCGATCGGCCGCAAGCTGGGGCTTGATGTGGCCGGTCTGCCCGAGCCGAGCCGAGCAACCGAAGGCGTCGTCGAGATGATGCTCGATGCGACCCGCAATTCCGAAGAGCCACTCACAGCAGCGCGCTTGTTTGATTGGCACGCGGCGCTCTTTCCCACTGGGCGAAGCGGTATGCGGCGCATCGCCGTTGGCGCTTGGCGCGCCGGTGACGCCGGCCCGATGCAGGTCGTCTCGGGAGCCATCGGTCGCGAGAAGGTACAGATCGAGGCACCCGAAGCGAGCCGGCTCGAGGCTGAGATGGGAAGCTTCCTGGAGTGGTTCAACGCCACTCCGGGGATCGACCTCGTGCTCAAAGCAGGCGTGGCGCACCTCTGGTTTGTCACCATTCACCCGTTTGAAGACGGAAACGGCCGAATCGCCCGGGCCATCGCCGAAATGGCGCTCTCGCGATCGGATGGCGCAAAGGACCGTTTCTACAGCATGTCTTCGGGCATTGAAGCCGCGCGCAAGGAGTACTACTTCCAGCTCGATTCGGCCCAGCGAGGGAATCTCGACATCACCAACTGGCTCCGGTGGTTTCTCGGCTGCCTCGATCGCACGATTGAGGATGCCGACGAGGCACTGGGATCGGTGCTTCACAAGGCGAAGCTGTGGCAGCGAATCAATGCGCGTCCGGTCAATGCGCGTCAGCGAAAGGTCATCAACCGCATGCTCGATAACTTCGAGGGTTACCTGACGACGTCGAAGTATGCCAAGCTTGCGAAATGCTCGACCGACACGGCGCTTCGGGACATCCAGGCGTTGCTGGACCGGGCCATCATCGTCAGGAACTCGGGCGGGGGCCGAAGCACGAGCTACCGGCTTGCGGACCCCGACGATGTGACGCCGTAACGGGCGAACGCGCTCGCGTGCTGGTGGACCGCGATGGCCGCGGCGGCTCGCGATGGTCCGCGCGCATGGTGGTCGGCAGGAATGATGCATCCTTCCGCGGCGGGTTGGCGGGCGAGGGACCGTGGGGGGCGTCTATTCCCGGGTCTAGGGCTCCGGCGGCGGAACCGGGTCGTGAGCGCTCTGGGAGCATTCCGGGCGTAGTCCGGGATTCGACGCGGTGCCGGATCAGTTTGACTTGACGCCGCGGCATCCATGCCGTTTAATGCGGATATGGCCCTTCGAAGTGACACAAATGGTCCGGTAACGACGCCTGTGCCGGCTTCTTCTGCTCCCGCCGACATCGCCCGGCGAATCAAGGGCGTGGGCCAGGAACTCCACGACGCCATGCAAGCGATCACCGACCAGATCCCTGCCAAGTCCCGCAGCGCGCAGGAGTTCGCACGGACCCTGAAGGTCCACCGGACGCTGGCCGGTCGGCTCCTCAGCGCGGTCCGCACCGACGATCCGCTGGCGGCCATCAGTCGCATGCCGCGGAGCGAAGGGCTGCGCATGTTCCTGCAGGCGGCCAAGCCGGCGGTGCCCCGCGACCTCATCACGCGGGCGGAGGCGGCCCTGCGGGCGTTCGAGCAGATCGTGCACGGCGAACTCGGCGGCTGGGACGGGTTCGACGCGGCCATCACCGAGTGGCTGCCCGATGCCCGCGAGAAGTTCGAGCTGGCCAACAAGCAGTTGGCGTTCAAGGGGATGGCCAACATCCTGGGCGTTCGGGCGGAGGTCCAGCTCGACACGGCGATCTACTATCCGGATACCAGCGGGAAGCGGTGCGACATCGCCATCATCGAGGGGTTGGTCGATTTGCGGCGGATGCGGCCGAGCGTGCGGGTCCCCGTGGCCGAGCATACGCCCAACCCGGGGGGCCCTCGCCCGTTGGCCTACGTGCTGGAAGATGTGCCGCCGGACGCGTCGGGCGAGCAGTACCCGTTGCTGGAGCCGTTCTGTTCGTCGCCGCTGCCTGCGCTGGAGGCGGTCCGCGCGGGTGACATGACGATTTACGTGCTGGCCGGCAATGCGATCGGGTCGAACTCGGCGGTGGACGTGTTTGCCGCGAACGTCGTACGGGGCGGTCGCCCGATGTATCGCGCTCCCTCGGAGCCGCCGACGCGGCCTTCCTGGTCGGCCGGTGTGAATTTACCGGTGAAGACGTTGTTGATGAACATCCTGCTGCATGAGGACGTATGGCCGGGGAGCGATCCGCAGTTGTTGATCTACGACATGCACGTGCGGGGGTTGGTGAGCCCGGACGATGCGACCCGCGACATCGACCGGATGGACGTGGTCGAGTCGATGCAGCCGCTGGGCCAGGGGGTGGCGCGGTTCCGGGCGAGCGAAGTGGGCCGTCACGTCGAGATGGTGCAGTACGTGTGCGACAGGCTCGGCTGGGACAGCGACCGTCTCCGCGGGTATCGGGTGCGCGTGCAATATCCGTTGCTCAACGCGCAGTATTGCCTTGCCTTTGATCCGCCGCCGGCGGCGCCGGAATAGCCAACTTCGAACGTCGAATAGCGAAGTGGACGCGGTAGGAGCGGTCGCAGCGCGGGCGGCGTTGGACGGAGGGGGTCAGGTCGGGCGCTGCCCGATGGGCGCGAGATGACGCCTGACGTTGGTACGTTGCCCGGGACCGAAGGTGTCAAGCCGCACATCGCGCTGCCAAGCGCACGGACGGTATTACCGCGGGCCTCCCGTTGGTGGGGGCTCTGCCCACCGGACGCGCATGGGAAACGTCCGAATCACCCACCTGCTGGTCCGGGCGGGTGGACACCTCGTCGGCGCACCCGTCAGTCAGAGCGGCCGTAATGGCCCGCGCCTTCAGTTGCCGTGCTGGATGACGACTCGCGTGAACGGCTGCGCCAGCGTGACGGTTCGCGCCGTGAAGTCCGCGTGCGGGCGGCCGTCGACCTCGACGGCCTGGATGGGGCCTTGCCCGGGCGAGTGCAGGACAAATCGGGTGGGGAATCGATCGAGCTTATTGCGTAGCGTGAACGAAACCCGGTTGCGTTCCGCGGAGAGGACGTACGCGAGGGAGCCGAACTCCGTCGGGAACCCATCGACGAAGACGCCGTTCATCTGTAACTCGGTGCCGCCGGCCGCTGCCCATTCGTAGGGCACACCGGCGGCCACGACCAGCGCGTCGTCCCGCTCGCGTTCGTAGACGAACAGGGAGCGGATCGCGTTGATGAAGTCGGAGCCGACCCAGGTGTGCGGCATGTCGCCGATGAAGCGGGGCGTGTCCGGGTCGCGCCAGACAACCTCCGCCCACTGGTACCAGCCGGCGGGCCGTTGGTGGCGCATGAAAAAGTCGATCAGTTCGTGGGCCCGCTCCGGTTGGCCGAGTCGCACGAAGGTGCCGATCAGCCGCACCTCGTACGGTGTATAGCTCTCCCACTCGATGGCGCCGTCGCGGCGCTGCTTGAAGAACTTGTAGTAGCGCTCAAACGTGTTGGTCAACGCGGGCTCGGGGACGAGGCCGAGTTCGTCGCACGGGAAGGCGGCCACCGCGGTGGACGTGGCGTCGAAGTCACCCAGTTCCACGCAGCCGGGGATGTAGTCGATGTTGTGCGTTTTCATGACGAGCCGCATCGAGTCGTACAACGACGCGCGAAACGCGTCGCGGAGGGCGGCGAAGCGGGCGGCTTCCGGCTCGTGGCCGAGGATCTCGGCGATCGTGGTTGCGTCCTTGAGGCCTTTGAGGACGAAGAAATCATCCCAGTACGAATGCATCGGCTTGGCCGAGTAGCCTTCGTGGCTGATCGACTCGGGGACGAGGCCGTAGCACGCCCGCTTGAGCGGCGGGCCGTTTTTGTACTCGTCGGTCATCCGCTGGTTGCGAAGCGACTCGATGTATCCCACCGCGGCCACCACGCGGGGCCAGTGTCGCTCGAGGAACGGCCTGTCCTGCGTGAAGCGATAGTACTTGAGCAACGCGTAGATGAACTGCCCGGTGCTGTCGTGCTCGGGCACGGGGTCCGGTCCACGGGTGTCGACGATGCAGGGGATCTTGCCGTTCTCGTATTGGTGGGGGGCGTACCAGTCGAGGAAGTCGCGGACGCGGTCGAAGTGGCCGGTCACGAGCAGAGCCGTCGAGGTCAGGGCCCCGTCGCGGATCCAGCTTCGTTCATACGTTCGCGAGCCGGGCTGGATGGCCGGCCCGTCCGCGTTGATCAGGATGTAAGCCTGTGTCGACTTCAGCGTCTTGACGATGGGCGAGGCGGACGCCGGCAGATCCATGTTCATTCGCGACTGCCGCTTGTTCGATTCGATCGTCTTCGCTTCGCTTCGGTCGACGTGGAGCTGCTGCAAGTCATCCGAATTGTCTTGCGTCCACGTCCACAAGACCGCACCGTCCTTCTGGTCGCTCTCGAGATTGAAATCGAATCGGATGGCGGCGGAGGCGAGCCGCCGATCGTCGGTCACGGACTGGGCAGGCGGTAGGCGGCCGGCGGCCAGGTACTCCACGATGCTTCCCGACGCGAAGGCGGTGGCGCCGGTCGGGCCGGTCGCGCCGAGCGGCTCGGGCGCGATGGGTCCGGTGAAGTTGAGTTTTCGATTGTTGACGACAAGTCGTGCCCGCTCGCCGGCGACGGTGCGAATCGGCGACACGCCTCCGGTGATGTTGAGGTCCTGCCAGGGCGGCAGGACCTGGAACGGCCGAATCGCGAGGAACAGCGAGACCGATTGCCGTTGTTTTGCGGTATTGTACAACTCGTACACCATCCGAAGACGCGACGACGGGTCGACGAGCGCTGCCACGCTCAATTCCAGTCCGGCGCCCTTCCACGTAACGGCTGGCACGGGAACCCGGTCACCCCTGAGTCGTTGATCAAGTTGCACGTCCGCCCAGGTGATGAGCTTGTTGTCGACGTAGAGAAACGGTTCGATGCGAAAGCCCCCCTTGTCCACCTCGACGGCGCCACAGACGTCAAGCAACGCTTCCCTGGTGCCGTCGAGTGCGCCGATGACCGTCCAGGGGGTCTGTTTGTCGAGGAAGTAGCGCGGGTACCAGCCTTTGGGTGCGTCGGCGGCGATGGTTTTGAACATGGCGTTGGGGCTGTCGCCGAAATCGAGCGGCTCGATGCGGATGCGCTTGACGCCCACCCCCTTGTTGCGACAGGTGGCGAGGGTACAGATGCGCAGGTGCCGGGCTTCGGCGTCCGGCAACGGGATGTAATCACGCCGCCGTTGCTGCCGCGCATCGATTCGGCGGCCTGCCACGACTCGCCGTCCTCCGACAGCAGGACGTCGTAGTCGCGGGCGAAGTCGGCGGGGTCCCACTCGATGGTGAGCCCGCCGAAGGCACGCCACTGGCGGAAATCGAGATGCAGCCACGGCGTTGCGTCCGCGTCCTCGCTTCGCCAGTTGAGCGGCTTGTCTTCGACCAGCGGCAGCGGTTTCGCAGCACCGGACGAGCACTCTACCAGCGGTGTTTCGGTGACCGGCTGCCGCGGCGGGAGTTCTTCGAACGTCAACGTGTCGAACCAGATCGTACCCTTGCCGCCCGTGCCGGCCGCGACAGCGAACTCGATTGCCCCGAGTCGCGACAGCGGCTTGTCACCCGCCGGGCCCCAGGCGAAACGGAAGTGGCGGGCCTTATAGGCGACCGTTTGCCACTCGGTCGGAAAGGTGAGTTTGCGTTGATTGACCCACCAGACGTTCCGGCCGGACGGGTCGACGAGTTTGAACTCCAGGTTGTTGGCCGGAGCGTCGCCGCGGAGGGCGAATGTGAACCGGTAGTTTTCCGGCAGCGGGCGATCGAGCGATCGCCGCACCACGCAGAATCCGCCGCCGCGTTTGAAATCGAAATCGAGTCGCATAGCGCGGCCGGCTTCGTGCTCCGCGGGGGAGATGCGTGCCTCCACGCCGTCGGACGCGATCACCGTCCAGGCGGCGAGGTCGTCCAAGTCATCGATGGTGGTTGGCTCGGCACGAGCCGCCGGGATGGCGATGAGAATCGACGCGAGGGCGATGAATGGCGCATAGCGCGGCCCGCGGCCGAGAAAGTTGATCAGTAGAGCCGTCGAGCAGCAGAGCTTTTGTGCCGCCGGTACCGGCGCGCGAGCCACCATCCGTAATTCGCAATTCGTCATTTGTGATTCCACGGCTTGTATGTCCACACGCACCGGTCGCGGCACGTTCGTTTCCCCTTGTTCGCGACGGCCAGGATTTGGTTCTTGCCGGCCGCCAGCGTGACGTCGCTCCATTGCGCCAGGCAGTCTTTCGGGGTGACAGCGCCCAGCGACTGGCCGTTCACGAACAACTCGACCCTGTCGCCGTTGGAGTAGATTTTGATGTTTGTTGTCGGGTCCTCGCGGTCGCGGAATCGCCGGCTGGTGATGTGGACGACCGGATCGTCGGACCAGTTGGCCTTGTACCAATAGAATGCGTCCTTCTTCGTCTGGCGGTCGTAGGTGACGAGTCCCTTGTCGTTGCGGCCCTTCGTGTCGCCCTCATTGCGGGCGTCAACGCCGAAGTCGAACATGTTCCACACGAACGTCGCCCACAGGTAAGGGCGCTGCTTCATGGCGAGCCAGTGGCGCTCGTGAACGATGGCCTGCCATTCCTCGGGATGCCAGGGGCCGTTGTGCTTGGGCTTCGTGGCCGGCCACTCGTGATGGCGAATGCTCGCCCCTGCCCCGTACTCGCTGATGGCGAGCGGTTCGTCGGGGTAGGCGGCATGGTACTCGTCGACCCATGGGCCGAACCCATCCGGTTCGCCCCCGTACCAGCCGAAGTAGCGATTCAGCCCGACGAGTTCGGTCTGGTGGTTGGCCGGGTGGTCGAGCGGGTCGGCGCCGGCGCAGACACTCCGCCGCGAGGGGTCCTCCTCCTTCGCCAACGCCGCGAGTTCGCCGACCAGGGCCGTCGGATCGGGGCCCGGGTCCCAGGGTGCGGTGATCTCGTTGTGCACGCACCAGAAGAATATGGACGGATGGTTGTAGTTCTGGCGGATGAGTTCCACGAGTTGCTGCCGGCAATTGGCGGCGAAGGCGGGGCTGTCGGTGATGCGGTTGACGAGCGGGATCTCCGCCCAGGCGACCAGGCCGCGGCGATCGCACAGGTCGTACACGCAATCGGCGTGCTGGTAGTGAGCGAGTCGAACCGCGGTGCAACCCATCTCGCAGATGAGATCGAAGTCCTCCCGGTGCTGCTCGGGGCCGATCGCCCAGCCCATGTCGAGCCGGTCCTGGTGACGATTGACGCCGTGGAGGTGATAGGGTCGACCGTTGAGGGTAAAGCCGGTGTCGGGGTCAACGTTGAACGTGCGCAGGCCGAGTGGCACGCTGACCGCATCGACGCCGCGGTTGCCGTCCACGAGCGTGACGGTGACGCGGTAGCAGTGGGGGTTGTTCCGTCCGTCCCACAGGATCGGCTGATCGATGCGGAGGGTGTGGACGAACTCGTGGTCCGGGTCGGCGGAAACGCGCGTCGGGCGGGTGTCGGCGGCCACCAGCCGGCCCCGGGCGTTCCGGATCGTGGTGACCAGGCTCAGGGGCCGCGGGGCCGCGTGGCCGTTCGAGACCCGGATGATGACATCGACCACCGCAGCGTCCTCGTTGATACGAGTCGGCCTGACGTAGACGCCCGGCGACGCGTAGTCGAGCGGGGTAATGCACGCGACCGTCGTGGCGAGCAACTCGATCGGCCGGTAGATGCCGCCGAAGAAGGTGAAGTCGGCGGAGAGGGGGGGCACGTCGTCGACAGGGGCGTTGCTCACGCGGACGGCCACCATGTTGTCACGGCCGGCCTGCATTGCGTCGGTGACCTCGAAGCAGAAGGCGGCAAACCCGCCGCGGTGCTGGCCGACGTGCCGGCCGTTCCAGTACACGTCGGTGACGGTGTTGGCCGCGCCGAAACGGATAAACAGTCGTTTGCGGGCGACATTGCTTTTGAGGCGGATGTGCTTGCGATACCAGCCGGTCCCGCGGCAGTAGTCGTTGCCGCCGTCCTGGCCGTCCCGGGCGTTCCACGTGTGGGGCAGGCTGATCGTTTCCCATTTCGAATCGTCGAACCGGGGGGATTCGGCGCCTTCCACGTCGCCCTTGGAGAATCGCCATTGCGCGTTGACGTTGTCGTACGTGGCGCGGCGGATCGTTGACGGCTGGAGGTCGGCGGCGGACGGCTCGGGGCGCGGTGCGGCGGCCGTCAGCAGGATCATGGTCGGCAGGAGCAGTGTCGCCGTCATCATTCGTTCCTCCGATGTGCCTTGAGTGGCGGACCCTGCCCTGTACTGTGGTCGACGGTGGCGGAATGGTCAACAACAGGGTGTGCGGTCATCCCTTGAGTCCCGTGGTGGCAATACCGCGGATGAACGTGCGCTGGGCGAAGAGAAACAGTAGCACCACCGGGAGCACGATCAGGGCGGCGGCGGCCATCAACTGGTTCCAGGGCGTGTCGCCCGCCTTGCTTTGCAGGAACTGAAGTCCCAGGGCCAGCGTGAATTGGTACTGGTGGGACAGGTAGATCAACGGCCCGATCAGGTCGTTCCACACCGAGAGAAAGTGGAACAGGGCCACGACGGCCAGGGCGGGTTTGGAGAGCGGTAGGATGATTCGCCAGAAGCAGCCCCACCGCGAGCACCCGTCGAGCATCGCGGATTCCTCCAATTCGACGGGGATGCCTTTGAAGAACTGCCGGAGCAGGAAGATGTTGAACGCGCTGCCGAACCAGGCCGGAACCCACAACGGTCGAAAGGTGCCGATCCAACCGAGGTTCTTGAAGATCATGTACATGGGGACCATGATGACGGGAAACGGGATCATCATGGTGGCCAGGCAGACGGCGAACATGATGCCACGGCCGCGGAACGGAACGCGGGCGAAGCCGTAGGCGGCGATCGCGCTGGCCAGCACCATGCCGACCAGGCTGAGGGCGGCGATGATGAGCGTGTTGCGGGCGTAGAGCAGGTAGTCAAAGCTCTCGGAGCGGATGACCTGCGCGTAGGCGTCGGCGGTGGGGTTCTCCGGGAAGAACGTGGGGGGTTGGCGCATCACTTCCGTGTCGGGCTTGAAGCTCAGGCCGAGCATCCAGATCAGCGGCAGGATGAACAGCAGCGACACGCCGATCACGACGGCGTAGGTGGCGATGGAAGGATGGGTCCGGCGGTTTCGCATCGTGCTATGGCGCCGCTCTTCTCCACGTGGTGCTTCGCGGTCAGGTTCCACGGTAATGGACCATTCGCCTGGCCGTCCAGAACACGAGCCCGGTCAGGGCGAGAATGATCAACAGTTGGATCCACGCCATCGCGCTGGCGTAGCCCATCTTGAGGTATCGAAACGCGTTATCGAACAGGTACATGGTGTAGAAGTAGGTCGCGCGGTCCGGGCCGGGTCGGCCCCGCCACATGACATAGGGCAGCGCGAACACCTGCCAGGCCGTGATGAGTCCCATGATGACGTTGAAGAGGATCACCGGGCTCAGGCCCGGCAGCGTGACGTGCCAGAACGATCGCAGGCGCGAGGCGCCGTCGAGCTCGGCGGCTTCGTACAGGGTGTCCGGGATGTCCTGCAGGCCGGCGAGGTAGATCACCACCGGCGAGCCGATGAACCACAGGCTGACCAGAACCAGCGACACCATCGCCCATCGCGGTGAGTCGAGCCAGCCGGGCCCGTCGATGCCCACGTGGCCGAGCGTCTGGTTGACCAGCCCGTACTCCGGATTGAGCATCCACATCCACACCACCGCCGCCGCGACCAGTGGCACGACGGTCGGCACGAAGATGCACGCGCGGAACACGGCCTGGCCGCGGACGTTCTGGTTGAGCAGGGCGGCGAGCAGCACGGCGAGCACGGTGCCGGCCGGCACGGCCAGCGCGGCGTAAATCAGCGTGTTGATCAGCACCGTGTGGAAGACCGGGTCGATCGTCAGGCCGGCGTAGTTCGCGCCGCCGATCCAGACCGGCGGCTGGAGCATGGGGTAATCGCAAAAGCTGATGTAGAGCGACAGGCCCATGGGCACGGCCAGGAAGAGCAGGAACCCCAACCACCAGGGCGAGGTCCAGAGCAGCCCTCGCAGCCATGCCGGTGACTTTGGCATCACGGTTGCGTTACTCCACGTGTCTGGCGGCCTTCCGACGCCTGGCCGTGATCCACTCGCACTCGCGGGCGATGTCGTCCATCTTCCGCTGTGTCACGGAGATGGCATCGTCCGGCGTGCGCACGCCGCGGAGCACGGTCTCCAGGACGTACAGCATTTCGGTCCACGCCCGTGCGAACTGCGGCATCTTGGGGTACCCGAACGCGTGCGCGGACCGCGCCAACTCGTCGAAGACGCCGATGTACGGATTCGGATGGTCCTCGAAGAAGCCGGGGCCCGGACGCCGGTACGGCGACACCTTGCAATGGGCCTTGCAGAGTTCTTCCATTACGTCCTGCTGATACAGGTAGCCCAGGAAGACCATCGCCTCGGCCGGATGACGGGCCCCGCGGGGGATCACGAGCACGTCCGTGCTGGCGAAGACGTTCTGCCGCTCGCGGGTCACCGACGGGAACGGGGCCACCGCGTAGTCGAGGTCCGGGGCGTAGGTGTTGATCCAGTTCGAGACCCACGGGCCCTGGAAGACCATGGCCAGCCGCCCGCTGAGGAACGGGTTCTGCGGCCCCTCGATGGCGCCCGCGGTCGCCTCGAAGGCCAGGACGGCATCGTTGCCCAGCGTGGCCCGGCGATCGGCGATCCAGTTCATGGCCGCGTGACCGGCCGGGGCGTCCAGGTGAAACCGCGCGCCGTCCCAGAGTTGGCCGTCGAAGAAGTACGGCCAGATCCAGTGCCACCACCCCAGCATGGCGGGGGAAGTGGTGAAGCCGAGTTGCACGATTTTTTCGTTCTTCGCGTCGCGGCGGGTGAGGCGGAGGGCGTATTCGGTCAACTCGGCGGTGGTCCGCGGCGGGCGATCGGGATCGAGTCCGGCCTCGCGGAAGAGACGCCGGTTGTAGTACAGGGCGACGGTGTAGGGTGTGCTGGGCAGGGCGTAGAGCCGCCCCCGGTAGCGGCCGATCGCCAGCCAGATCGGTTTGAACGCGGCGACATCGATGCCGGCCTCGCGTACGGCGTCGTCGAGCGGCATGAGGGCGCCCTGGTCGGCGAACTGGGCGACGTTGTAGTCATAGATGCCGGCTACGTCGGGGGGATCACCGCCGGCGGTGGCGATGGGCATGCGCTGCTCGATGTTGCTGACCGCGCCGTAGTCGATCCAGATGTTGCGCTCCGCGCCGACCGTCGCGTTGAACCGGTCGACGATGCGCACCATGGCGTCCTTCTCGACGCCCGACCACTTCTCCCAATAGTGCACCACCGTGCAATCGGGCGGGATGTTGACGATGCGACGTGGCCCGAAGGCGAGCAGAGCAATCGCCGGTACGCCGAGGACCACGGTCAGGATGATCGTGCGCAGGTTCATGAACGGTTGCTGCGACCCACCGGGTCATCGGTTCGCCTGCCCGCGTGCCCTCCGGCTGATCAGGTCAGCACGGACCACCGCGCGTCAGGGCGTTTCGAACAGACGTGAGAAGATCGCAATGTCGGCCACGTCGACGTCATGGTCGTCGTCCAGGTCGGCGCTGTCAAACAACTCCGGTGGACAGCCCGGCGGGGGCGCCGATTGGTCCGGCCCCGACACACAGCCGGCCAGCAGCGCGTAGTCGTTCAAGTCGATGGCGGTGTCGTCGTTGAGGTCGCCCGCGAACGACCAACCGATGGCGACGAGCATCGGTTTGATTTCCGGGTTGGCCATGAACAGCTTCCAGCAGAGCCCGGTTCGGTAATTCTCGATCATGATGATAACGGGGCCCTGATCGATGGCCAGCACGGTGTCCGAGAACCACGATTCACCGGGATTGAACGCGTCGTAGAAGCCGTACTCACCCCAAAGGTCATCGGTGTAGTGGTAGATGAAGTGTCGCAGGGCCGCCATCGACTCGTCGGGCGTGAAGGGCATGGCGCTGAGGGCGGCGGTCGGCGCGATCGTGCCGTTGTCATTCGTCGGTGAATGGGCGTCGTACCCCCACGGGTCGGTGCTGGCGGTCAGGCCCCACGCCGACGCCCCATAGCCGGTGAACCCGTTCGGGTTGTCGATGGCGTACGCCTGGTGAATCAGCGAGATATTCCGGCTGTTGTCGTAGTAGTTGCAGAACGCGTCGCGCTTGTGCCGCGGGTCGAAGCCGAGGTGCGAATAGTGGGTGAAGAAGAGCGGGCCGCCCAGCGGCGGTCCGACCCACTGCGTGAAGCCGTAGTAGTCGTTTCCGTTGACGTAGCCCGGCAGGAGCGCCCAGCCGTTGTAGTAACTGGAGGCCGGCATGGGATGGGTCGGTGATGCGATGGCCAGCAAGTAGGTGATCATCGCCTCGTTGTACCCCATGACGGCCATGTCCATTGCCCAGCCGTGGTTGGGAGACCAGTGCCAATAGAGCACGTCGCTTCCGGCGTACCGGCGGTACCAGTCCCACTCGACGCCCTCCCACAACCGCGTGGCGCGGGTCCGAATCTCCGTTTCGACGGGGTCCGTCGGGTCGTCGAAGTACTGGCGGACGGTCAGCAGGCCCTGGACGACGTAGGCCGTCTCAACGAGATCGCCACCGTCATCCAACGGGCCGAAGGGAATGGTGTCGCCGGTGACGCCGTCGAAAAAGTGCGCCCACCCGCCGTGGTATCGCTCCGCGTCGTCCTCCAGAAACGTGACCATCTGGAGCACGCGATCCGCCGCCTCGGAGCGTGTGACGAACCCGCGCTCGACACCCACCACGATAACCATCAGGCCCATCCCGCTGCCGCCGGACGCGATCGTGTTGCCGGAGTACAGCCCGTCGCGGATCAATCCGCTGACCGGATGGGCGAAGTCCCAGAAGTAGCGGAAGCTCATCTGCTGCACGATGGTGAGCAGCTCGTCATCGGACACGCCGGTGGACCCCACCGCAATGTCGGAGGGCGTCGATTCGCCCAGATCGGAGACGGACGTGACGTAGTACCAGTAGGTCCAACCGCCTTCGCCGATGTCGTCGGTGAATCGGGTATCGGGGATGGGGGTCTCGTTCAGCCGATCGAACGGTCCTGTTCGCGCCTCGGCGCGGTAGATGTTGTAGCCGTGCAGGTCCGGTGCGGTGACGGGCTGCCACCGCAGGTCGATCTGCGTCTCGGTCCCGAGAGCGATCAGGCCGGTCGGGGCCGGCGGGCGATCCGCGTGGGCCAGGCGGAGGTGGTCGACATAGGCGATGCCGTCGGCGCCGGGCATGTTCTCGAAGACGAACGCCCAGATCCGGTTCAGGCCCGTCTGCGATCGGCGGGAAACGTCGACGCGGATGGTCTGCCAGGTGCCGGCGGTAGTGGGCAGGTCGGCCGCGGCCTGCCACGCGTCCGGCGGGTGCCAGTCCGGCTCCCAGACGCCCATGATGCCGGGGATCGCGGACGGCGTTTCGATGTAGACGTCGGCCAGCAGGGCATCTTCGCCGGCCAAGTCGTAGTGCGGGCGGCTCCAGGTGTGGCGGTACTCGACCTTGCCGTCTTCGTCCTCGAATGCCAGCCTGAGCAGGTAGTCGCCGTGGGTGGCGGCGGGGGCTCCGTCGACGCCGCCGGGAACGACGGCAATGGAAAGCCCGGCGTCACCGCCGCCTGTCTGGAGCTCCAGGTCGGTCTCTGTCGGCTCGTAGCTGGCGACGGGGGTTTCGATGTTGGCCTGGAGCGGTGTGTGGGCCAACCCGACGATGCCCGCCAATGCGAGGACGGCGATGGGTCGGCGCGGTCCTCGCCGGTTATGCGGTTTCGGCAATATAGGCTGATCTGCGCGCACCGGGCCGGTCCTCTGTCCTGCGTTTCCTGCTCGCAGTTGCCGCGTCGATGCCGCCATGGTGTCGCCTCCTTGTCCTATGATACCGCGTGAGTCGGTGTCATGGCGTCGCGTTGGGTTGCCGCGGTGCGGTGGTGCCCCGATCGGCCGCTCGCGGTGGCGTCCGGTCAGTACTAATATCATGTAAACAAATAGCTTGCGCCTACACACGGATTCGACGATCGCGGGTTGGCAGCTTTCCGCTCACCGGTCATCCGTTCAGTCTAGCATCTTATGAAAGCGCTTGCAATGGCTCGGATATCGGTGTACACTCTTTAATGATCATCGACCGTCCGCCGGTTCACGCTGTTCTCTCCTCACCAGGCGCGCGGTGGTCGGTGGTCGACATGCCCGTCTGGCAGGGGTCAAAACCGCTCCTTTCTGAGCGGTGGCCGGTCCCGAGGACTCTTGGAGGTTGACCTGAGACGCGTCTCTCACTCGAACAGGATGATTCTCTATGGGAA
>CAZBUJ010000103.1:0-18476 GCA_964495075.1 uncultured Phycisphaeraceae bacterium | reverse complement strand
CCGCACGGCCGCTACGGAGCGTGGTCGAAGATTATGGCGTCGACGAGCGGATCGCGATGGCCAACGATACGCGCGAGAAGTTCTCGCAGCGACTGGCCAAGCTGGATCAGCAGATCGCCGAGTTGCGGGCGACGATCGACGACATGACGGAGCGGCTCGCCACGGCGCAGGCCACCGCCGACGAGGCCCGCGCCGTCATGGACGAGCTGGAGGACAAAGGCCTCGACCTCAGCGACCCCGACGGGTTCGCGAAGTTCTCGGCCCGCTACCGCACGGCGGCCAAGACCTACCGTGATGCCATTCGCGAAAGCGAGATCCTGCAGAACGGGACGCTGGCCGACCCGCGAAACGCCGACGCCGAGCACGCAACGGGGCGGGCCAGCCCGCTCGCGGAGGGGGACATCGTGCGGGGCCTGGATTACTACCAGCGCAACCTCGCACGGACGGAACTCGAGCGGCAGGTCATCGACGGCCAAATCCAAGCGGCGGTGGAAGACGTGCGGACCCTCCAGGAACTCAAGGTCGACCTGACCAGCCGGCAGTCCGACGCCGTGGCGCGGGTCGATCAGATCCGGTCCATGGCCACCGACATTCGCGAGAAGCAGCTCGACCTTCGGGATCGGGCCCAGCAATTCGCCGATGACGCGCTGGCGAAGTTCGACCAGGCGCTGCGATCGCTCGAAGCCGCGGCTCGGGCCGCGGATGCCCGGACGCAAGTCGATCGCGGCTCGATGAGCGCGGAGAAGTGGGACCGATCGCCGAAGCGCCTGATGGAAGGAGATCGGTGGCTGGCCGCCAACATCCGCTTCCAGATCGCCGACACAAAAATCCGCAAAGCGCTGGTCCTGTACGACGGGTATCGCGCCGGATTGCTGGAGGCGACACTGTTTGATCGGGTCGCGGATCCGCTGGCCTTCGCGCCGCGCGACAGCGAATCGATCAGGTTGCACGACACGGAACTCAAGGAGATCCGGGACGCCGCCCTGGTACTGGCCGACGACGCGGCCGACACGCTCACCAGGGCCAGTCGCTCGCTCCAGGACCATTGGACGATGCCGGCGGCGGTGGCCGCCGCACGGTACATCCGCGTGTTGTTCGGCGACCAGGCTGCGTTGGACAACGTGACCGCCAACTACCAGGCTGCCGTGGACGCCCGGGCCGATAACCCGTTCGCCCGAGCCTACGCGCAACGGCTGGAAACGCTTGAGAACCGGTAGCCCCGTCGCGGTTCAAGTGTCCGCCCACTCCGTTTCCGGCCGAGGGCCGGCTTTCAATCTCACTGATAATTGTGGTCGCTCCGCACGCGCATCCCCGCGCAGGGCGGCATCCCGCCCCGCACGGCGAGTGGCCGCGCTAGGCGGTTCATGCCGATTGGAGTAACTGGGGAGATTGGATAGACGCGCCCGTTTTATCGGAATCCCAGAACCTTGACCGGCCGTTGGGGGGCTGGGATAATGTGGTGTGGAAGGCTCGGCTGGCGTCGACGGACGCGGGCCGGGTCACCAGCCGTAGGCAGCGCAAGGCTGCGTGGAGTGTTTCGTCCGGTGGATCGCCGTGCTGTGATGGGCGAACCGGGCGGGGTGAGGTGCCGGCGCCCAGGCCGCTGGACGCCGGAAAGGGCGGTTTCTCCCCAAGGACAGCCCGGGGATGGGATCCCACGGGGTGAGACCGATGCCCATGCTTAAATACGCGAACAACGATCTGGCGGAATTGGCCCACCAGCTGACCCTGTCACCGGTGCGGCAGCGTCTGCGTCAGCTCGACGGCCTGGATCAGCTTCTGGGTATCGTCGAGGTGGATCGTGCCTATCCCTACGACTGGGTCTGTTATCACATCACCGGCTATCGCAAGCGGCGTGCCGACGATGATCGGCCGGCCATTGCGGGCGACAAGCTGATCGGTGACCTGGTGACCATGGCCGAACACCTTTCGCGCAAGGCGGAGTTGTCGGTGGACGATGTCCCGGGAACGGTCCACACCCTGCAAGAGACGGCGGACGCGTTGAGCGTGAGCACGAAGACTATCCGCCGGTGGCGGAAGCGGGGGTTGATGGGGATCCGGTTGCGGAGTGGCGACGGGGTGGCCCGGGTGATGTTCCGGGCCGTCACCATCGAGCGCTTCGTGTCCCAGCACGCGGACCTGGTGCGGCGTGGGGCGGCGTTCCGTCAGCTGACCGATGCTGAAAAAGCGGAGATCGTCGAGCTGGCTCGGCGGATGCTGGACAGTCAGCGCACCAAGCTTCACCTGGTGGCCAAGGCGGTGGCCGAGCAGACGGGCCGGGCCGTGGAGACGGTGCGGTACACGTTGCGGCGTCACGACCGGGAGAATCCCCAGGAGGCCCTGTTCACGGACGGCGGGCAACCGCGTCTGAGCCAGCATCATCTGGCGATCTGGCGCTGCCACGAGGCCGGCGAGTCCCCGGCGCAGATTGCGGCGACGCTCCGGATGGAACGCGCGGTGGTCGAGCAGGTGTTGCGGGAGATTGAGATCCGGCAGTTGGCGACCGCGCCGCCGACGTTCGTGCCGAACGAGCTTTTCGACGCCCCGAACGCGGACGAACTGATCCTGGATGTGGATTCGCCGCCGGCCCCGGAGACGGCCAAGAAGATCCGCCCGCCGAAGGACCTGCCCGCCTATCTGCGTTCGCTGTACGAGACGCCGTTGCTCAGCTCGGAGCAGGAGCGTGATCTGTTCCGCCGTTACAACTACCTCAAGTACAAGGCGGCCCGCGCGATCGAGGCGGCGGACCCCTGCGTCGTATCCGCTGCGGATCTGGCTCAGATCAGGTCGCTGGTGAGCGACTATCAGTCGATCCGCCGCAGGCTGATCCAGGCGAACCTGCGGCTGGTGGTGAGCATCGCCAAGAAGCACGTGGGCTGGTCGCCGAACTTCCAGGAAGTGGTCAGTGACGGGAACATGTCACTGATGCGGGCGGTGGAGAACTTCGACTACGCGCGGGGCTTCAAGTTCAGCACCTACGCGACGTGGGCGGTGGTCAAGAACTATGCCCGGACGATTCCCGAATCGCACTATCATTTCAACCGCCACGTGACGGGGCAGGACGAGTTGCTGGAGATGGCGACGGCGGCCCCGGCGGATCCCGCGGTCAAGAGCGACACCGACCGTGTCCGCGAGATGCTGGTGGACAGCATGAAGGGCCTTTCGGAGCGGGAGCGGGCGGTGGTGACCAACCACTACGGTTTGTTCGAGAGCGGCACGCCGCAGACGCTGGAAGAGCTGGGCAGGCGTTTCGGGGTGACCAAGGAGCGGGTCCGCCAGATCGAGAAGAAAGCGATCGAGAAGATCCGAACCGTCTTGTCGCCGGCCGCCGCGGATCTGATTGAAGGCTGAGGGGCTCAGAATTACTAATTACTAATGACGAATTACTAATGAGGCGTCTCGGGCGCGGGGTTTGTCGGCGTGGCGTTCGCCCGCCGCCCCCGGGTTCCTGGGCCGTTGGACCGCGCGCGTGGCGACCATGCGACGACACAAACGCCTGCGCCGTCGCTTACTCAAAAAGCCAAAGTGTCTCATTGACGATTGAAACAAATCAGTCTCATTGACGATTAAAGCAGATCGGAGGCAAACTCCCCGCAAGCGACGCCTCATTAGAATCTTACTCCGCAACATGAGCGCGGTTTGCGCGCATCTTTTTACGGCGTACACACAAGTGCTGTTGACATAAGCTGTTCCAGACGCGCGGTTTCGACTTTGGTTGCGGCCGAAGGCCGCCTTAGTAATTAGTAATTAGTCATTAGTAATTAGTCATTTGCCGGCGTTGCCGGCAGCAGCGGGTCGTTCTCGTACGTCGTCACCGTCCGGCTGGTCCAGGCCTGGCCGTCAAAAGTGGAGGCGGAGGCGGTCGCGCTCAGGAAGTCGATCTGGGCGAGGGCGGGGGCGAGCCTGGCCATCGTGGCGAACATGGCCTTGACCGGTCGCGCATCCGGCTCGTTCGGAATCGACAGGGCCAGCACCTGCATCATGCTCATGGCCTGACTCAGTTTGCTGCCCAGACCGGTCAGGTCCTGGAAGGAGACCGAGTAGACCGGTCCGTCCGGCCGGATGCCTTCCGTCATGAAACGCGGGTTCTCGAGCACGGTCTGGTTGCGCCCGGCCAGCCGATCGAGGCAGGTGTTGACGGCGTCGGTGGATGATCCGATGATCAGCCAGTCGCCGGATACGCCGATGGTCGGCCGTATCAGCACCATGAACATGGGGTGGGTGACGGTCTGAAACCCGGTCGCCTTCACGGTCTGGCCCGGGCTGACGATCAGTCCGTGTCCGACCCGTTGCGACAGGAACTCGTCGAGCCACCGGATGGCGGCGTTGACGCGGTCGGCGGCCACCACCGGGTCTTTCACGCGGACCATCGTGACCCACTCGGGGGCCGGTCCAAAGGCCGTCACCGTGCCGCCCGGCAGTTCGTACGAGACCGTCTCCCTGCCGAGCCAGTTGAGCACGTCTTCCCGGATGTCGAAGCCCGCCTCTTTCTGCCACCGGGCCCACCATTCGAGAGTGCGCTGCGACCGTGGAACGGATGTGCGGACGAATTCGAGCAACTCTTCGTACAGCGCGAGCCAGTCCGGACCGCAGGAGACGTCAAACGCGGTGGCCTCGGCCGGGATGTACCGCTCGAATCGCTCGATCGGCCTGGGCTGTCCGATGACGCGCCCGAGCGGCTTGGACGCGAAGTCCTCCCGCAGGCGCACCACGCGGTGTCTGATGCGCTGCCGGCCCGCCGTCCGGTCGGAACTCGCCACGTAGTCGAAGACGTCGCAGCTCTTCATCGCGGCCACCACGACGTGAAGAAACGAATCAATACCGCCCCCGTCCGGTCGGCACCTGATGCGGCTTTTGTCGGTGGGGCGCCGGGACGCGTCGGTCTTGTCCGGCCCGGCCATCCCCTCGCACCCGCGTTGCACATCCGCGAAGAGCCGCTTGAGATCCAGGTAGGCGATGCCGTCTTCGGGCGGCGGCAGGTTCTTCATTGCTTCGGCGAACCGCGGGACGTCCACGATCGCGCCCGGGCCGCGGCGGGCGCCGCGGAACAGCCCGAGCGTGTGCCACAGGGCCCGGCGCCCCATCACGATGCCCACCACCCCGTCGTGTTCGAACAGGTGGAACGCGAACGGCGCGTCGGCCACGTTCAGGGACCACACTTCGATGCCGCGCACACGTCGCTGGGACAGGACCATGTCTTCGCTCAGCGAGGCCAGGTTCTCCAGGATCGACTTGAGGGCGGCGAAGTTGGCCTCCGCCGTCTCGGGTGCCGGGCGGCACAGGAAGAACAGGTCGGGCACGAGCATCGGGTTCGTCATCCGTTGGGCGAACACCATCTCGCGCCCCGTCAGATCGGACCAGCGGACGGATCGCAACGCCGCCCAGGTCTGCTGCCAGAACTTGTCGAACCGGGCCCGATCACTGTGGCAGGTCGTCTCCGCGCTGATGAGCTCCTTGAACTCGGTGCCGATCCCGCTCGTGGTCAGCGTGTTCAGCACGCGGCCCCAGTGCCGGTCGGCGAATTCCGCTTTCGGGTTGTGCACGCGATGGATGTAGAGCCAGCAGTCGCCGGGTACGTAACGGCCGAGCGTGAACTCGTCCGGGAGCGTACCGGCCGGCGCGGTCGCCGGAAGAAATACGAGCAACAAGGCAAGACAATGGACGCGGACAGCAGGCATTGGCGCGGATTCCTCAAACCACTCATGTGACGCCGTCACACGAGGGGGCGCCGGGTTTTGGCACTACACACCCCATTAGAGCATATCGATTGAATCGGCGGCTAACCAGTGTCAGCCTGTGGCTAGTTGTGGGATCTTGTCCCGCGCTCGTTGCAGGATGCAGGCCGGTTCACCCACCGCGGAAAACGTGCGCCCTGACCGATCAGCCGCCGATGGGATTCACCCCGCCCTGGCGGTCGGCGACGGTGCTCGCCGGCGCGTCGGGCGCCGCGTATTCGAACTCGACGGCCAGTCCGCCGAGGCGCGGATGGGGCAGGGACTTTTCGAGATGAACGGCGACGATCGACCAGCGCGGCTGCGCCGTGCGGGTGCGAGCGACGGTCGGGCCGGCGTCCTGCGACTCGACGAGATCGTATTGCCACGCGGAGTTGAACGGCAGGAACCAGGCCCACCCGCGGAGCAGTTCAACGCGGCGCACTTCGCCGAGCCGGGGAGCCAGCCAGACGAACTCGGTGACGTCGACCCGCGGGCCCCAGTTCAGTCGTATCCGGCTTTGGATTTTTAGGCGCAGACATTCCGCGGGTACGTGCTCGATGGAACCGGCCGGCTCGAAGCCGGCGAAGCGGACGGTGCGTTCCATGGTTCCTTCGAACAGGTGTCGGCCGCACCAGTTGAAAAGGTGCACGGTGGATCGCCGCGTGATCGGATGCCGCACGTCGACGATGCAAGGCAAATGGGGCAACGGCGGGTCGATTTTCAGGAAGAAGGCCGATCCGCCTGGTGTGCTCGGCGGCCATGACAGGTGGGGCGGTGGGGCCGGGCCGTCGCCGTCGGCGGGGACGTACCGGCAGAGGGGGCCCTCCGTCCGGCCGATCAGGGTGCCCTCGACCTGCCGGTACCGATTCCCCTGGCGCCGATAGGTTTCGGGCGGGTGGTCGGGACGTATCAGGTCGTGGCGCGCGTAGACGCGGGTCGGCGTATCGGCCCCGACGCCATACGCGCTCAGGTGCACGTAGCGCGGTGTCGCCGTGCCCGGCGCCGGTTGGATCGGCGGTGTCCACGCGGGCGCGCAGCCGGCCGCGCCGGCGGCCGTCACGAGCGCGACAACGAGTGTGAAAAAGCAACTCCTCATTCCGCTCCCCCACTCCATTGTATGCACGCGATGGCCCCCGGAGGCGATTCGAAACGAACGAGCGGATTCCCCTTGACGCCGGCCGCAATGTCCGATAGTACCGTGCAAAAGGTACTGTTTGGAAAGGTACCCGTCTCATGACATCACAGTCGGTCGACCCGCGTTTCGCGGACGGTTCGGGAATCCCCAAAGCGATTACATTCGACGATGTTCTGCTGCTGCCCGGGCGGTCGTCTATCCTGCCCGCGGCCGCGGACCTCAGTTCCCAATTGACGCCGCGCATCCGGTTGAACGTGCCCGTGGTCTCGGCGCCGATGGACACGGTCACCGAGTCGCAGCTCGCCATCGCGCTGGCCCAGGAAGGCGGCATCGGCATCATTCACAAGAATCTCGCCATCGATCACCAGTGCCGTGAGGTGCGCAAGGTGAAGCGGTCGGAGAGCGGCATCATCCTCGACCCGGTGACGCTCCACGCGAGCGATTCCGTCGCCCGGGCCAAAGAGGTGATGACGCTGCACAACATCTCCGGCGTGCCCATCACGGACGATCAGCGGCGGATCGTCGGGATCCTCACGCGGCGAGATCTGAAGTTCCTGGAGTCGACTGACCTGACGATCCGCGACGTGATGACCAGCGAAAACCTGGTCACCGGACCGCCGAACACGTCGCTCGACGACGCCGAGAAGATCCTGAACCGGGCGCGGGTCGAGAAGCTGTTGCTGGTCGACGAGGACCATCGCCTCGCCGGTCTGATCACGATGCGCGATATCGAGCGCAGCCGGGAATACCAGCACAGCTGCAAGGATGACCGCGGTCGTCTTCGCGTCGGGGCCGCGGTGGGTGTGCACGACTACGAGCGGGTGTCGGCGCTGATCGATCACGGGGTGGACGTGATCGTGGTCGACACCGCGCACGGGCACAGCGACAACGTGATCGACACGATTCGACGTCTGCGGCGCGAGACCGACATCGAGATCATCGCCGGCAACATCGCGACGGCCGAGGCGGCCATCGATCTGATCGAGGCCGGCGCGCATGCGTTGAAGGTGGGCATCGGCCCGGGCAGCATCTGCACGACCCGGGTGGTGTCGGGCGTCGGCGTGCCCCAGCTCACCGCGATCATGAATGTCTGCTCGGTCGCCACCGGGCAGAAGATTCCGGTGATCGCGGACGGCGGGATCCGCCGGTCGGGCGACCTCGTCAAGGCCCTGGCGGCGGGCGCGTCGAGCGTGATGCTGGGCTCGCTGTTCGCCGGGCTGGAAGAGGCACCGGGCGAGTCGATCACCTGGCGCGGCCGCCGGTTCAAGAGCTACCGCGGGATGGGTTCGGTGGGGGCGATGGCGGTGGGTTCCGCCGATCGATACGGCCAGCGGCCCGGCACGCAGCGGGGCAAGCTGGTGCCGGAGGGGGTGGAGGCTCGGGTCCCGTACCGGGGGCCGTTGTCTGATTTTGTCCATCAGCTCGCCGGTGGGCTGCGGGCCGGCATGGGGTATTGCGGGGCCGCGACGATTGACGAATTGCAGAAGAAGGCTAGATTCTGTCGGGTGTCCACCGCGGGCGTGATTGAATCGCACCCGCACGACGTGACCATCACCAAAGAGTCACCGAATTATGAGATCGACTATACGGCAGAAGAGTAGGGCAACGGTCCTCGCGGCGGTGCTCGCCGCGGCGCCCGGTTGTTCCGAAATCGTGAACCCGTGGGCCGACGACGTGCCCAGGGCCGACGTGGTGACCACCGCGTCCGTCGAAGGCGTGCGGGCGGCGCGGGAAGACATGGAACGCCCCGCCCAGCGGGTCGTGGGTGCCGAGCGGATGCAGATTCGGCCGGAAGACGGCACAGTCACGCACTGGCCTCTGTGGTGGGAGGACCCGTTCGTCGACAAGGGCAGCCAGGACGGCCTGTTCGCCTGGACGGCGGAGGACTACCTGGCAATGCCCTATGGACTGGGCCGGAATCTCGTCAACACGATGGGCTTTCCCATCAGTGCCGTAGTGCAGCCGCCGTGGACGGTGATGGGCAGTGACGGTACGCTGAGCCGGCAGGCGTTGGGGTACGATCACGACGCCGAGCCGCGCCCGGGTGGCGTCGAGCCGCCGACCGATGTGTTGGAGATCGGCACGTATGCCGGGTATCCGGGGGCCACCGCCACCAAGGGCGAACCGGAGTCCGGCCAAGAGCCGCCGCCCGACGACGCGCCTTCGGAGCCGGAGCCCGCCTCCACCGGGCGGGCGGAACCGCCGTCAGCGCCGTCGTCCCCAGGGCAATGAGGCGCGGCTGGCACGGACTGGGGCGGCCTGTCGCGCCGGTGGCAGAGCACGTGGATGCGACGGCCTAGGTAACCGACCCGCCGACCCTGACCGCGGCGTGCTTATCTGGTCGTCGGGTCGATTGGTCAGGTTGGCGGTCCAGGCATGTCGACGGCCAAGTACGCTGATGAATCCCGGACGTCCGTTCCTCCGCGATGTCCGTCGTGCCACCAGGCGATCGACACGGCGCCGCCGGACGGTCGTTGCCCGCGCTGCGAGCATCCCCTCACGCACGCCCCCGTGACCTCTGAGGATTCGACACCGTACGCCCAGGCGGACTCGCCGCGCTGGTGGTCCATGAGCTGGTGGGTCTTTCGTGGGAAACGGCAGCGGGTGATGTACCTCAGCCTGATGCGCCGGTCGCCGGCGTCGACCCGGTTCGCGCGGACGAGCCTGATCGTGCTCGCCCTGTCCGCCTCCGTGTTCGCCCTCTCGCATTTCGGCTGGCGGGTGGTGAAGGTGGACCCGGCCGTGCCGGGCGCGAACAGCACCGAGCCCGAGGGTCGCGGCTGGCTCCGCGTGGTCGCCGGGATGGAGCAGCGGGCCCTGCGTCCGGGTCGATTGACGCCGGTCGCCGTCTGGTGGAATCTGCCGCAGGCGGCGATCGCCGTGCCGTCGGCGTTTGTGCTGACGTTGCTGGCCGGCGGTTTGGTGTTGTCCGTGGTCTCGCACGGCGTGGAACATTCGCTAACGCCGCCGTTTCGGGGCGAGGAGCGGTATCAGGCCGCGATTCGATACAGTTCCGGCGCGGTCTCGTGGTTCCTGTTCGCGAGTCTCGTCTCGTTGGCCCTGATCCCGGCGCATGTCGCCGACGTGCGCGACTGGTCGTTCGCGCCGGCGCCGAGCGGGGTACACCTGGCGTCGGCGATCCTTGGGTCGTTCGGCCTGCTGGTGTGGTGGTTCTGGTTGATCCGCGCCGCGGGCACGGCGCCGCCGCCCACCCGGACGCGGGTCGTGACGTACTTTTCGGTATGGGTGCCGCTGCTGGTCGTGACGGTGGTCGCCGCCGTGGTGGCAATCCTGGTGTTCGGGCTGGGCGCCCTGGCCCCTCTTCTATTTGTGCACTGGTGACCGGCATGGGACCTCCAACGATCGCCGTCATTGATTTCGGCAGTCAGTATGCGCAGCTCATTGCCCGGCGCGTGCGCGAAGCCAATGTTCACAGCCTGCTCTGTGCCCCGACTGTGACACCGGATGAGCTGCGGGCCCTGAACGCGGTCGGGCTGATCTTCTCGGGCGGACCGTCCAGCGTGTACGTCGACGGGGCTCCCCGTTGCGACCGGGCCCTGCTCGACATGGGGCTGCCGGTTCTGGGGATCTGCTACGGGATGCACCTGATGTGCCATCTGCTGGGCGGGGAGGTCGGCGAGACGCGGACCCGCGAGTACGGGCGGGTCAAGCTCAACGTGGACGCGGCGCAGTCGATCCTGGCGCACGTGCCGTCGCCCACGTCGGCCTGGATGAGTCACGGCGACATCGTCGACCGGCTGTCGGACGATTTCGTGGCCATGGCCCGCACCGACTCCTGCCCGTACGCGGCGGTCCGCCACGTCGCCCGCCCCATGTACGGGCTCCAGTTCCACCCGGAGGTTACCCACACGCCGAACGGGGCCCAGATCATCCGCAACTTCGCGTACGACGTCTGCGGGTGCGTGGGGTCGTGGACGCCGGCGAGCGTCGTCCACCGCACGGTCGAGGGCATTCGCCACCAGGTCGGCCCCAGCGATCGTGTGATTTGCGGGTTGTCCGGCGGCGTAGACAGCAGCGTGACCGCGGCGCTGCTCCACCAGGCCGTGGGGGACCGGCTCGTCTGCATCTTCGTGGACAACGGCCTGATGCGGAAAGGTGAAGCGGACCTGGTGGAATCGACGTTCCGCGAGCACTTTCGCATCGACCTGCGGGTAGTGGACGCGGCCGACGCGTTCCTCGCCGCCCTGGACGGCGTGGCGGAACCACAGGAGAAGCGGAAGATCATCGGACGCGAGTTCATCAACGCGTTCAAGTCCGCCGCCGACACGATCGAAGGGGCCCGATTCCTGGCCCAGGGCACGCTCTATCCCGACGTCATCGAGTCGGGCCACAGCGTGGGCGGCACGGCGGCCAACATCAAGCTGCATCACAACGTCGGCGGCCTGCCCGCCGAGCTGGGATTCGATCTGGTCGAGCCGCTCCGCGACCTGTTCAAGGACGAGGTCCGGCGGATCGGCGAACACCTGGGACTGCCGCGGGAGATCGTCTGGCGGCACCCGTTCCCCGGCCCGGGCCTGGCCGTTCGCATCATCGGGCCCGTGCACCGGGCGGCCCTCGACCTGCTCCGCGACGTCGACGAGATCATGCTGGAGGAAATCCGGGCCGCCGGCTGGTACGGCAAGATCGCCCAGGCCCTGTCCGTCCTGCTGCCGATCAGCACCGTCGGTGTGATGGGCGATGACCGCTCCTACACCGGGCAGCACGTGGCCGCCATCCGGCTCGTCGAGACCACCGACTTCATGACCGCCGACTGGGTTCGCATCGATCAGCACGTGCTGGCCTCGATCTCGTCCCGCATCATGAACGAGGTCAAGGGGATCAACCGCGTCGTCTACGACATTTCCAGCAAACCGCCGGCCACCATCGAGTGGGAATGAGCGTCCTCCGCCCCGTCCGGCTCGATGCGATTGTCGAAGATGTGCCATAGCATGGCACGCCCGGCGTCGGTGGCGATAGGTATGGGGGCGGCGGGTATGGTGGCGGCAAACGGTTCAAGGGAATCAGTCGGTTTCGAACAGGGTGCGGGTCCGCAGTTCCTCCGCCCGTTCCAGCACGGCGGCGCGATCCGCGGGCACGTACGGGGCGAGCGTGTAGGAAAGGGCGTGCCGGTCGTGGATCTCACCGGGCCAGAACGATTCCGCGAACAGATCGACGGGCGGGATCTGGTACCACGGCTCGACGATTCGGGCGTGGGTCTGCAGGGTCTCGTAGCCGTCCTTGCGAATGATGATGTCGTAGTCGCCGTACCAGGTGAAATCGACGTTCACCGGCGTGCGGCCGACCTCCTCGTCGTTCAGGAACACCAGCGCGCCCTGCGGCTCCGTGTCGATCGTCAACGTGCGACGGACGCAGCCCACCGCCGCGCCGCCACCCGCAGCCATCAGCAGCAGAATGCTCGCGGCTCGTCGTCCGTTCATCGTTCCCTCCGTGTCGGGACGGGCCGGTCACCCGCGCCGGGGAGCGGCCGCGATTCCCGACCGCCTCAGGTCCGTCCGTAGAGGTACTCGTGCAGGTATTCGATCGTGGTTTGCCGGTTGTGGGCCTCGGCGGCCAGGATGTCGCCGATCGAAATCATGCCGCACAACCGCCCTTTATCCACCGCCGGCAGGTGCCGGATCTTCTTGTCCGTCATGACGTCACGGCATTCCTCGAGCGCCGTTTCCGGCTTGCACACGGCGCACGGCGCCGTCATGACCTCGGCCACCGTGGTCGACGCGGCCGGCTTGTCGCACGCCACCACGCGGTTCAGGATGTCACGCTCGGTGAAGATGCCGATGACCTGGTCGCCGGCCGTGACGACCACCGCCCCGATCCGCCTGTCGCTCATGATCCGTGCGGCTTCCGCCACCGTCGCGTCCTGGGAAACGGCGACCACGTTCCGGCCTTTTTTGTCCAGGATTTCTGCTACCGTATGCACTGATTTGTCCTCCAGACCTCCGTGCACCCACGCTGGCTCATGATGGGGCGACGGCGCCGCAAATGCAAGCACAATCGGCGCCAATCACGCGGCGACGGGCGTGGTCGGACGGGCGAACGCGGAGCCGCCCGGTCCGCCGGGACCGGGGTCGCATCGAGGCTCCCAACGGTTAGCGTTGACGGCGGATGCGGGCGAGGCAGTGGTTGATCCGTGCCTCCAGCCGTTCGATCTTGTCCAGCGGCTCCTCGTACCACCACGCGTCCGCCAGCCGTTTGCGGAGTGCCCGCAACTCGGTCTGCACGTTGAGTCGGTCGGCGGCGAGCCGATCGCCTGGTTGGGACGGGGTGGCCCTCGGATTCATGACTTGGCTAGTTGTCGGTCGATCCATCCGGGCGGTGCAACAAAACTCGACGGGCCGACACAAAAATGCGAATGCCGTGCCCGCCCGCGACGCCCGCCGATAACCCCGCGAACGCGGGACAGCCTTAAGTATTGCAACCGCGAGGGATTGGCGATATAGCGGGCCTATGCCCAGATACCGCGTACCCGGGATTTCGGCGGCGTTCGGGTTGGTTGCCCTCGTAGCCGGCTGCCCCCCCAATACGGTCGACCGCGAGAAGGCCCTCGCCATGCAGCTTGACCGCGTCGAGCTCGAAAACACGGAGCTGAAGGGCCAGCTCGCGGCGCGGGACGGTGAGATCCGTACGCTGAACCGCCAGGTCGACGACCTTCAGGCCCTGGGGCCGGGCCGACTCGACCATCTCTTCACCACGGACCGGATCGAAATCGTCCGGCTGACCGGCGGGGCGGACTACGACGGGAAGCCCGGCGACGACGGGGTGACCGTCTATCTCCGGCCACTGGATGCCGAAGGCGATCCGCTCAAGGCCGCCGGCGAGATCCGCATCCAGCTACTTGATCTGACACGGGAGGGGCAGCCGCGGGAGCTGGGTCTCTATGTGATCAACGATCCGGGCAAGCTCCGCGGGTCGTGGCACAGCAGGTTCTTGACCGATCACTACACGATCAAGTGCGCCTGGCAACCGGGCGTCGGCCCCCCTGAAGCCCGTGAGATCACGGTTCGGGCGAGCTTCCTGGACTGGCTCACCGGACGGACCTTCACCGCCCAGAAGGTGGTGCGGGTCTCGTTGGTCGACGACGCGAACGCTCCCTGACTCCACGCGCGCATTTCGCCTTGCCCCGCCGCGGCGGCTTGCCTATTCTAGGTAATTGGGGTCAACAACTGTCCGTGCCACATTCCGGGTGGGGACCGTGAGCGATGACGGATAGCGCAAAGAGAAGAAACGAAGAGGACGACGTCGGCGGCGACCCGCCGGACGCCGAGGAGGAAGAATCCTCGGTCGCGACCGAGACGGAGGTGGCGCCTCCGAAGGCGGGCACGTTGCCGCCGCACAAGGTGCTGCTCCACAACGACGACGTCAACGAATTCACGTACGTGATCGGGGCCATCGTCAAGCTGACGCCGCTCTCGCGGGACGAGGCGATCCAGCGGACGATCGAAGCCCACGAGACCGGTATTTCCCTGCTGATGGTGACCCACAAGGAGCGGGCGGAACTCGTCCAGGAGCAGTTCGCCAGCTGCAATCTGACCGTCACCGTCGAACCGGCCTGATCGCGTGGCCGCGGCGATCCACGTCCGGCCGGCATACCGTCCCCGGTGCAGCCGGAAACCGGCCGCATTTACACCCGTATGACCAGCCTTATAATTGCCGGCACATCAGGACTCGCCCCAATCGATTTGCCCGCAAAGGACGGCAGACCATGGCACTACTGGGTGTGAACATCGATCACGTCGCCACCGTGCGACAGGCACGTCGCACGGACGAGCCGGACCCCGTCTGGGCCGCCGTCGAGGCGGAACTCGGCGGCGCCGACGGCATTACCGTGCACTTGCGGGAGGACCGGCGGCACATCGCCGACCGCGACGTGTTCCTGCTTCGGCAGACCGTCGGCGTGAAGCTCAATCTCGAAATGTCGGCGGCGGACGAGATCGTCAGGATCGCCTGCGAGATCAAGCCGGATCAGTCCACCCTGGTGCCCGAACGCCGGGAGGAACTGACGACCGAGGGCGGGCTCGACGTGGTGGCCCATCGCGACCGCATCGCGCAGAGCGTCCAGCGGTTGCACGCCGTCGGCGTGGTGGTCAGCGCGTTCATCGAGCCGATTGCCGAACAGGTGGAGGCCGCCCGCGCGGTGGGGTGCGAGGCCGTCGAGTTGTGGACCGGCGCGTACGCCAATGCCGCCAACCAGGAGCAATGGGATCGCGCCCTGACCGAACTTCGGGCGGCGTTGGCGCTGGGCCACCAGCTCGGGCTCGACGTGCACGCCGGTCACGGGCTGACCTATCGCAACGTGGCGACGCTCGCGTCGGTGCAGGGGTTCTCCGAGTTCAACATCGGTCATTCGATCGTGTCCCGGGCGGTGTTCGTCGGCATGCGGAGCGCGGTGCGGGAGATGAAAGAGCTGCTCGAGCGGTACAAGCCGCGGGAGATTCGATCATGAGATGTGCGTGTTGGTTGACCCTGGTTGTAGCGGCGGCGGTGGCCGTCGCGCCTCCCGCCGCCCGAGGCGAATTTCGGCTCACCGATACCGATCGCGTGCTGACCTACGGGGGCCGGGCGGCGGACCGCGAATCGTTCAGCTTTCAGGTGGAGACCTACGTGCGGCTGCGCTATCCGCAGCGGCGTACGTGGTTCATGGTCGAGCAGGCCGCGCCCGACGGCACCGTGTCCAGCGGACTCGCCCAGTTCGACGAGCGGGTCAAGCCATGGGATCCCACCGTGGTCCTGCTCTGCTTCGGGATTGACGACGCCGGCGGGCGGGCCTTCGATCCGGCCCGCCTCGAGGCCTTCGATGCCGGTTTGCGCCAACTCATCGCCCGGTGCCGGGCCATCGGGGCCGACGTGTTTCTCCTGACGCCGCTCTGCCCGGACACCGATCGTCTCGAGGAACTTCGCGACATTCAATACGACCAGTGCGTGGGCAGGTATGCCGCCGCCGTGCGCACGATCGGCCAGGAACTGACGGTGCCCGTGATCGACTGGTACCAGGCCAGCGTGGACTACCGCGCCGCCTCCGGCAACGCGCCGCGGCTGCGACTGACCACGAACACCGGCGTCGATCCGACTCCACTGGGGGCGGCCCTGGCCACAGACGGCATCCTCACTACGTGGCAGGCCGAGCCGCACCGGTTCGTGATCCGCGCCGATTGGAACGGCGCGAAGGTCGAGGTGTCGAGCGGTCGGATCAGCGCCACCAGACGCGACGAGGAGACGCTGGTCCTTTCGCTCAAGGACATCCCGTTGGCTTGGTACATTCCCAACCGGGGCGCGCTGCTCGCCTCGGACTGGCCGCCGTCGCACTTCTACGAGTACATCCTGCAGATTGACAACATCCCCGACGAAGGGTTTGTCGTGGGGGAGTATGTAGACGGGCAGGTAACCCGCGGTAAGCCGTTCCTCGGTCGCCAGATGCTGCGCGAGGGGTGGGACGTGAGCGGGATCGGCCCGCTTGCCCAGCCGCAGGCCACCCAGGACCTGTACGAGGCGATGGCCGAGCGGGACGCGTGGTACCGGCGCGTCGAGGAGTTCAAGAGACGGCCCGTGCCCGATCCCGAATTCAAGATGGCGTATGAGACGCAGGCCCTGGCGTTCCGGCAGTATGCCGACGGCACCGCCCGCATCGTGCTCCGCATGCCGCGCACGACGAGCATCGACATCGGCATCCAGACCGCCAAGGCGGCGGCCGCCGATGCCCGCCGGGCGCGGGCCGGCGAGGCGACACCGGCCACGACCCAGCCCGGCGGGGCCGACGACTGACACCCGGCCGCGGAGGATGGTGTTCCCCGGCCCGCGCGTTGGTGGGGCACGCATAGTGACATGAGCATGACACCTGATCTTACGACACCTTACCCGCGGCTGCGGTGGCATGACAAGCTTTTCACGATGCTCGCGTGGGGCTGCGCCGTGGCGGCGTTTGCCACGGTGGGCTGGATGGCACTGGCCCCGGACGACCCGTGCGGCGTGGTGCGGATGACACCGGGTGACCTGCCGCGGTTGTTCCCGCAGATCGCGGCCCTCGCCCTGGTTGTGGCCGGTGTGGTGACCGCGACCGTCGGGCGCAAACTCCCGGACATCGGCGCGTTCGCCGTCGCGTTCGGGCTGGCCGGCGCGAACCTCAAAGGCCACACCGCGGCCTACCTGCTGATGAACGTGACCGACGTCGGACCACGGCGGGAGTTGTGCATGTCCCTCGTGGTGGAGGCGGTCATCTGGTTTGTCGTGATCGCGTTGGCGCTGGTGGCATCGGGCATGGTGATGCGATGGTGCTACGGTCGACCGGACACCAACGGTGGTGTGACGGCGGCGCGGCTTTCCGCCCTCGCGGTGGCGGATGTGCCCGTGCTCGGGCGCCTCGTTTGCGGCACTTCCGACGGCCCCCCGTCAACGCCGTGGCTTGCCGGCCTGCTTCACGCCGCGGCGAACGCTCTCGCGGCGTTGGTGCTCATTCGCGTGCTGGCGACCGGCGCGCAGGAACGCACGATCGAACATGGACAGGTGTATTTCTCGGTGGCCGCCGCGTTCTTCCTCGGTGCCTACATCGCTCATCGCGTGCTGCCCGTCCGAACCGCGCTATGGGGTTGTCTGGCCGTGCCGGTGGTGTGTATCATTGGATACGGACTGACGATGGTCTGGGCGCAGAATTCGGGGGCATACGCCCGCATCGCCAGTGTGCCGCCCACCGCCTACATCCGCGCGATGCCGCTCGAGTACATCGCGGTGGGCACGGTCGGTGTGTTGGCCGCGTTCTGGGGCCGCCTGGGCCATCGCGACGCGGGCCACGCAACGAATGAAGCAACGGGTCGGAGGGCCCAGAGGCGATGATCTGGCAACGCGACTTACGGGACCTCTACCGCGAGATGCGGATCCGCATCCTTGCGGAAACGGAACGGTTCCTGTCGCGGTGTCTCGCCGATCCACGATTCGCCCCGCGTATTCCTCGCATCGAAGTGGGCAAAGACCGCTTCCCGCCCGGGTTGGCCGAGGCATTCTGGGCCGAGATCCTCGCCGACGATTCGATCGGGTAAGGCGCTGACGAATGCCCATTACTGATTGCTCCTGAGGCTGATCGTCGCACGGTTTCAGGCGCGGCGGTCGAGGGCGTGCATTGAACCCGGATTTCCCAGATGAGGTTGGCGTGATGGCATGATTCGTGCGTGTTTTCCCTATGATTCAAGGGTTTCCCGCCATTTTGACAGGAGCACCCGATGGGTGACAGCCGAAAACAAGCACTTGGTGTGCAGTTCGATGGCAAACTCAGACTCGAATTCCACGGGGCGAAGATCACGAGCGACGCGGGCTTGCTCGCGTTCCGTGAACTGGACGAAGCGTTCCGGCTGACGGAGAAGGGAAGCGCGGTGTTGTCGGACTCTCGACCAGGCAAGAACACGCAACACACGATGCTGGCCATGTTGCGGCAGGCGGTCTACGGTCGCTTGGCCGGGTACGAAGATGTGAACGGCGCCGAGCGATTACGAATGCATCCCGCGATGCGCCGGGTGGTCGGCGGGCGCAGGTCGCAGAGGGCACAGGGGGCGGGTAAGAATGACGCCTTCCTAGACACGTACCGTCAAGAGGAGGTTTCCAATGATCACGGGTGGGCATGTGGC
>CAZBUJ010000102.1:5877-19257 GCA_964495075.1 uncultured Phycisphaeraceae bacterium | reverse complement strand
GGTTGTGGCAGGACAGCGTACCCCAGACGCCGCAACGGCTGCCCAACACGCCCTACGAGCGTTACACGACGCGGGTGTACTTCGAGGACATCACACTGCGGCAGCTGGTGGCCTTCGCGCATGCGCTGCTCGGCGCGGACCCGACCCTGTCCGTCGCCGCTGTGCGGATCGCCGCCGGCCCCGGCGACGAATCCGCGGACGAGGATTCGAACGCCCCATGGCACGCCGAGCTGGCGATCAGCTACCTGGTCTACGCGCCGGCGGAGGCATGACACCCGTGGGGGGCGCGACGACATGAACCATACCAACGTTGATGCGGCCGTGACCGTCACCCGCGTGCAAGCGGTCGGGCTTTCGCTGCGGCGGGTTGCGTCGCAGTACCGGCGAACCGAGCTGTCGCAACCAATGCAGCACGCTCATGCCCCCCCAGGCGGAACCACCTTCGTCATCCGCGCGCCGAGGCGCTTCTTGGCGGCTTCCTTCGAGTTCAGGTATCGGTGAGCCTCGATCTGGTCCTTCAGGTCGTGCTGTTCGACGCTAGTGGTCATCAAGTGGGCTTCTGACGGGTTCGGTTGGAAATGGCTCTCAAATGCAGCTTACGAAGCTGGGCTTAGAAAGACTATTGAAGACACGCAACAGGTCCCGGCGGATTCGGCTACTGGCAAGGTGTTAGCCGGAAGTGTTCCAACTGGCGAGCCGATTGAACAAGGAACGACGGCTGCCGCATGGTTTCCGTTCATACGGCATGGCGGTGCGCGAAACGAAATATTGATTGAGCAAGCTATTTCGCTTGGAGAACACGGCGCTCTCACGGTGCTTTCTCCGCAGAGCGGGAAGTTTTTTTCACCGAATTGGTAATTCCAAGGAAGGGAGCGATGATTGGTCCGTGGAGCGCAGGAGGCGGTCGTTCTCGCGATAAATGCGCGATTGGTATTTCAATCGTGACTCGCAGGGGCATTTAATGCGTACACGGTAGGTACACGCAATGAGTGGTTCTTGTTGTGCTCGAAGAGTACAAACAGGTCGCGAGTGGTGAGGTCGACTTGTCGCGTAACCCTCGGCAGATCCGCATTCTCCATGTCGAAAACGCAATCTTGCCGTGATTTCGTAAACGACTTCGCTTCCCCCAGCCCCGGGGGTACAAGGCACAAACGAATCCCAGCGGTGCAGGCTGGTAGTCGCTCAGCGCCAGGCTCCGAGCGGTGAGATCCAAGATCCTCCGGACGCTCGCGAACGGGGTGAAACGACGCCCAGCCGGCTTGGCTGGACGTCATCGGCATCTCGAAGCCCCCGTCAGCCATTCTGTCCAAACTCGGCTAGCATCCGCGAGGCCTCCTCGCCGAAGTGCTCCTGAGCCCAGAAAGCGATGATGTCCTCGACCGCGGGGGCGGATTCCGGGATGAGGCCCGTACCGTAGCGGGGGTTGTACCGTTCTGCGTATTGCCGGGCGCCCCGATAGCCCCAGTACGCCGATTCCCAGGGACGCAACACGCAACGGAGAGCGTCCTCTGCCAGAAGGGCTTCGCGGCAGTGGATCGTTCTCACGCGTCCCCAGCGTGTGTTCCGGTATTCGTTTTGCGAGTCTTCCAATTCTCGTAGCGCGTTCCGAAGGGCCTCGTCGGTTTGCTTCTCAGGATTTGCCAGGTATTTCTTCATTTGCCGCAACGCATTGGCGATCAGCGGCTTGTACTTCCTGGCCGCCCGTTCCTTCGATTGCTCCGCAAGATGAAGCGCGAAACGACCCGCGGCGACGGAGTCCTGACACCAGTTCTTCAGTACGGTCAAACGAGCGATCTCGAAGTGCTCGCCCGCGCGGAGGTCCCGCGTCAGCACCACCAGCTTCTTGAGCTTGGTGGCCGCGGATTTGGAAACCTGCTCCTTCATGGGGCGCATCCTCGTCAGATCACCGAGACGAACGGATACCGCTTTCGATAGAACTGCCCCTTGTGGCTCCTCAGCAGATAGTCGAGCCAGTACCGTTAACTATGCCGGCAACCAGCAGGCGGCCGAACAGGTCGTTGAGCAGATCCACTCCTCAGGTGGGCGAGCGATTGCTGTTGCGGCCGACATATCCGTCGAAGACGACGTCACTCGACTCTTTGACGAGACCGAGCAGGCGTTCGGCCGGACCGATGTGCTAGTGAACAACGCGGGCGTCATGGTGACGCAGCCGATTGCCGAGACCGACGCCGAGACGTTTGACCGCATCTTCGCGATCAACGTTGGTGGCACCGTTCTGACACTGAAACAAGCGGCACCGCGCCCGCCAGCCAGCGGACGGATCGTCAATGCCTCAACGAGCGCAACACCGCTCGGTCTCCCCGGCTATGCCACCTACTGCGTGTCGAAGGCCGCTGTCGAGGTGTTGACCGCCATACTGGCGAAGGAGTTGCGTGGCAGAGAGATCACCGTCAATGCCGTTGCGCCCGGCCCGGTTGGGACGGAGCTTCTTCTTGACGGAAAAACGCCAGACCAGGTAGATCGCCTGGCCAAGCTCAACCCGTTCGAGCGCCTGGGCGAACCTGAAGACATCGCGAGTGTCGTCGCTTTTCTGCTCAGCCCCGAAGGGGCTTGGATCAACGCTCAAACGGTTCGCGTGCACGGCGGAACGGTGTGAACCGGCGTGTTGCCGGGTGATTCGAATCAGGTTTACCTCCTGTACAAGCACTTGAAAGGGAAGGTCCTCGTCATTGGTGTCACTCCGTTGCACGTCGTGCAGCAACTCGCCGGTCACGCGGACAAACGCACCGCGTACCATACCAAGAGCCTATGTGGCTTGCCGTTTTCCCACCTGTCGTGCGCAAGGCGCCTGCCGCGGCATTTCTCTCACAGGTCATAAACGGCGCGCTTCAGGTGCAATTGGATGTTCACAACCTCGAAGTCATCGACGTCACCACGGCACCGGACCCCGACGATCATCAACACGTTTCGTCCTTCCCGCAGCAGCGCGGGGTCGAAAGGCACCACCACGTCCCCGAAACTGCCGTCTGCGGGCGACCGACCAATCCGCCGGGGTACAAGTTCGCCGTTCACGTATAGCTTATGCGGGCACTGCACTCCTTTGGCGAGGAATGTGACCTGAGCCGCCTCGATCGTGGGCGGGATCTCGTCCACCGTGAGCGGGATGATCGCCCGCAACACGCGACCCTCGGCCGGTTTCTGAAACTGGCTGTTGATGCGGCCCTCGAAACGGTCGTTGCCGATGTGGTGAACGCGGGGCACACGTTCGAGCGGAATCGCGTCGCTGGTGGCCCGTTCGAGCCGGAAGTCTTGGACCGCGCGCCCGCGATCAAGCCGTTCGGCCGGAACGTTCACGGCAACCGGCAAATAGCCCACCCGCGCCGCCGCTACAGCCACGAAGTCGGGCAGCATCGGGACGGGCAGCTTGAAGTATCCAGTCGTGTCCGTCAGCGCCGTCAATGGACTCGTGTCCGACAACTCAAGCTGAACGGTTGCGCGGGCCAGCGGTTTGTCCGTTTCTGCGTCGAACACGTGCCCTTCGATGAAGCCGATGGACTCGAACTCGTCGGAGCGGAGCGTTTCCGCGCCCCCCTCTGCGTCGTGCGTGATGTCTATGGGAATCGGCAGACCCAACGCCAACGTTGGGGCCGTAACAGCCGCGGCGTTCCGTGGTTTCAGCCGCCGCGCGCGTGGGATCGCGGCCGTATCCGGCACACACGGCTCGATGCCAACCGGCAAGCGACGGGTAGGGAGCTTGTCGTGCCCCGGGCGAGGGGCGATGCGGGTCATGGCAAGATCGGGGGCGATCGCCAGCTGACTGGCGCTGCCCGACGTACGTCGTGAGGGGAGACGCGCCGGGGCGATAGACCCGGCCGCCTCGTTTTCAAGTGCACGCGCAACCTCTCGAACTGGCGGCAGTGCCACGTCGAGTGGTTGCATCAAAGCCGGCCGGGACGGCGCGGCTTGCCAGCCGGCTGCTGGCCGTTGCGTTGCGGGCGTCGCGTGGGCCAGCGGCATCTGAACATCTTCGGACGACTGTTCCGGTGGGAGTTGTGGAGGAAGGGGCCAAGTGGTTGCCGCGGGAACACGCGTCTTAGCCTGGCTGCGTGGCACGGCCGCGCGGGGCGCTCGTCGCGCGGCACGCGTGGTCGCACCAACCGAAGCCATGATCACAGGGTCGGCTTGCGCGCGCCGATCTTGCACGTCCGGCAGTCGTATGTCGAACCTTGGTGACTGACCGGGGACGATCTGCGTCGGCGTCGATGGAGGCGCCGAAACACGAACGAGCGCCGCGGATAACGCGGGTGGCCTCGCGCCCTCGGAACGGCGCTCCGCGTCGGCCGGCACGCGGCCCGCCGCCGTTTCGAGGACCGCCGCCGGCTCCAAACGGGCGGTTTGCCTGGTCGAGGGCAGTGCACTACGTCGAGTGCGCCCCGCCGTCTTGGTGGCCGCCGCTGACAGCGACAGCCTCGATTCGGCAACCGCGGTGCGACGCGCCTCGACCGGCATGTCGAATCGCGGGAATGGCAACGGTTCGTGCTGAAGTGTACGCCATTCGAGCGGACGAACAGGCGATGGCGGTGTGGCTGGCTTCCTCTCTGCTAACTCGGGCCGGGACGGTTCGCGGTCGGGTACGGTGGCGCGGGGCACCGTCAACCCGTGCCGTGGAATGAGCGGCGCGGTCAGCAGGTGCGGCTGTGGCGGCCGCGCCTCGAACTTCGCCGACTCGGGCAGGGCAATCTCGGGGCCCGCACCCCGGATCTGGGCAGACAACGCGTCCGCCTGCCCCGGCGCGGCAAGTGTGACACGCACGCCGCCACGCCGAAACACGTCGGCGATCGTTCCCGATACTTGCCAGAAACTCAGCCCAAGCAGCAACAGTGAGTGCAGTACAAGTGACGCCACAAGGCACCGCGCCAGCCGGTTGAGCCTGCGATGATTCATGCTTCCGGCCACAAGATACAGAAGCAAGGCCAGCAGCCCGACCAACAGCGCCAGCCACAGTGGCCACAAGTCCGTTCGCAGTGCGGCCCAGTTAAGGGGCGGCCGCGGCTGCGACTCCAACTCGAGAAACACCTCGCGGGCCGTCGTGAAGAACAGGTTGTAGTCTCTTCCATCGGTACCATCGTCGCCGGCCGGCCCGCGGTCAGAGCTGAAATAGAGGGCATAGCCCAGGTGCGTCAGGCCGGGATCCAACTCGTTGTGGGGGGTGTTGACGGGTTCGTGGAGATTCGCTGGCGGGCCGAATTCGTTGTCGCGAAGCCGCGCACGGTACAGATCGAAGCCACCCACGCCGCCGGGTCGATCGGACGAGAAGTACAGGAAATCGCCCGCCGGACTGATGGCCGGTGTACCATCGTCATGCCGCGTATTAAGTGCGGCGAGCGGTCGTGCGGCGTTCGGGCCGGCCGGCGTGAGTTCCGATTCGTACAGGTCGTACGTGCGTTGGACGAGATCCTCGCGGAGCGTCGCGGGCCAGGCGTGTGGATTGGTCTCCTCGACCGCGGTGGAGTTCGGTCGGTTGGAGGCAAAGTATAGCTTGGCACCGTCGGGCGCCAGGGCGACACCGTAGTCGTTGAATTCCGAGTTGACGGCGGGGCCAAGGTTCATGGGCGCCTGCCAGCCCGAAGGGCCGCGCCGCGACACCCACAGGTCATACCCTCCGCGGCCGCCCGGTCGGTCGCTGTAGAAGTAGATCGCCTTGCCGTCGGGCGCCGGCTCGGGGCCCAACTCGTCGAAGTCGGTGTTGATGTCGGTCAGCGGTTTCGGCTCGGTCCAGCCGCACGGGGTGCGGCGCGACACGTAGATGTCCGCGTTGCCGCCGGCCCGCCCGCGTACAAAGTACAGCGTCTGACCGTCCCAACTCAGGCGGGGTTCGTAATCCTGCGACGACGTGTTCAGGACGTGGCCCAGATCGATGGGCGGTTGCCAGAGAATGTCACGGGGCGTGATAATCGCGCAGGGCTGGCGGATGGTGTCGCCGTCGCTGTAATAGGCATGATGAACCGGTGCCAACCGCCAGACCAGCCAGCCGGTCGCCGGCAACCCGATGAGTGGCAATCCGATCAGCAGCCATTTCGCCCAGCGTCGCATGGCGTGTTCCAGAACGTGTGTTTGCGATGCCCCTTACGGTTCGAGTATCGCGTCGAGGTACGGTTCCTGGATACCCGCGGCCTTGCAGATATCGAGGACGCGCATGACGTTCGCGTAGGCCGTTGCCCGATCGCCACGCACGGCGACCTTCTGTTCGGCGTTTGCCTCGACCCGGCGCTCCACCAGTTCGCGCACCTCGTCGGGCGTGTGTACCCGGCCGCCCACGACGATGTGCCCCTCGCGATCCACGTTGATGATGAGCTCGCGCAGATGCGCGCTGATCGGGCCGGCCGCCTCCGCATACGGCAGGGCGATCTGCATTTCGCGCTCTTCCTGGTGGAACGTCGTTGCCACCAGGAAAAAGATCAAGAGCAGAAACATGACGTCGATGAGCGGCGTCAGTTCGATGGACACGCGCTGCTCAGTGGCTTCGTTCTTCAACAACACGTCGCGTCTCCCGGGCTAGGCCGACACCGCCGCCCGCTCGTCGGGCACCGGCTCCTTGTTCATCTTTGGGGCGGGTGTATTGGATGAAGTGCCCCCGGGCGCCGCGAAGGGCACGCGCGCCTCGGCGTGGTGTTCTTCGACGAACTCGACCGTCATGTGATCGATCTCCAACACCAGCCGCTCAATCGTCGAAGCCATCCAGTGGTAGCACATCAATACCGGTATGGCGACGATCAGCCCGGCCGCAGTCGTAATCATGGCCTCGTAGATACCGCGGGCCAGCAGTTCGGTGCGTCCCAACGCGGCGCCGGACGAGGCGACGGTTTGAAAGGCCCGAATCATTCCGAATATCGTGCCGAGCAATCCCATGAGTGGTGCCACGGACGCGATCACCGCGAGCGCACGCAGGTATTTGCGCAACTTCAATACCTCGCGCTGGCCGGCTTCCTCAATGCGTTTCTCCAGCCGCTCCACCGGCTCGTGCAGGCGCTTGACGGCGGCCGCGAAGATGGTCGGCAGCGGTCCCTGCCGCGCCGTGCAGTACGCCAGTGCGTCGGCCGTGCTGGCTCCCGATTCGAGCTTTTCGCGCAGCCCGGGCAGGAAGTCAGGCGGAATCACGCGGCGGCGGCGCAACGTCAACGACCGTTCGATGACGACGGCGAATGCAACCAGCGAGGCCAATCCAATCGGGATCATCATCGGACCACCCTTAATGATGAAATCCCACACGGATTGTACCCGCACGGCAGCATCCACCTGGCCTAGCAGGACAGGGGCATACGCGGCGACTCCCGTGGCGACCGTAACGCTATCCACGACAGAGACTCCTTTGCGATGATCGGGTTATCCTTTGCCGAAGCGCAGTCCGGATGCCAGCGCCGCGAGCCGCTGCGTCGCCAAGCCGGCCCAGTGCGTGCCCTCGTGCTCCTCGGCCACCTTCGTAAACTGCCGGCGCGCTTCGACGGTCTTGCCGAGAGCCTCGAAGCAACGCCCCGCCTCGTAGAGTGCGGCCGCGCTCCATTCCGGATACGCATAGAGGATGTCGACCTTTAGCAACTCTCGTACGGCTGCCTCGTATTCCTTCTGGGCAAACAGGCACTCGCCAATCTGGAACTGGGCGCGGGCTGCGGTGGGGCCGTTGTGTCTGGCGACGACGTCTCCGTACGCGCGGATCGCCTCGGGATGCCGACCCTGATTCTCGCGAGCCCATCCGACGCCAAAGCGGGCTCGAAACCACTGTTCGCCGGCTGGATCGTGATCGAGGTAGTTGCTGAATGCGGCCTCGCTCCGGGCCCACTGCTGCAGTTCCGCCGTGGTTTCCCCGAGCCGCAACAGTGCCGGCCCGAGAAGATCGGCATCGGGGTGTCGCTCGACGACCCGCGCGAAATGCCCGGCCGCCGCCCGTAGCTTCCCTTCGCGGTGCAGAGCCTCCCCGCAAAAGAACTCGGCGGACGCGGACAACGTGCTCTGCGGGAACCGCTCCAGGAGTTCTGTGAGTAACGATGCCGCTTGCTTCGTGTCGCCCAACTCGAAACAGCAGGTGCCAAGTCGATACGTGGCCCGCTCGAGCACATCCGGTGCGACCGCGTCAGGTTCGCGGGCGGCGCGTGTTCGGATCTGCCGTAACAGGCGGGCGGCTTCCGCATGTCGCCTGGCTTCCGCTTCGAGCTCGGCCAACTCGAGCGCCGCGGGCACGTGCAGCGTGGGCCCGGTCGTATCCAAGAGTGCGCGGTAGGCGGCGATCGCTTCCGCCGTCCGCCCGACCTCCCGGAGGCACCAGGCTTTTTCCATCTGAGCGGCGATCCGCAGCGGCGAATCCGGGCTTTCGACACCAGGAAGCGCGATGCGTTCGGCCTCTGCGAACGTCTTCAACGCAGTCTCATACCGCTGCTGACGCGCCTGCGACAGCCCCAGCTGGATCCACGCGACGCCCGCCCGCTCGTGGTCCCCATGAGCCCGAACGAAACTACGCAGCGCCCGCTCGGCATCCTCGTAGCGTTCGGCGAGCAACAGGCCCTGGGCATGCTGGTAGTCCGCCTCGACGCGGAGTGCGGCGTCAGTGGAGAGCGCCGCGGCCCGCGCGTAATGCTCGATGCTCTCGATATAGCGTCGCTGTCCAGTGGCGATCGCACCACAGAGGTGGTGCGCGTGTGCGCGGAGCTGAGTGTCAGCTTGCTCGTCCTTCAACAGCTGATTGAACGCCGCCTCGGCTTCCGCGTGACGATCGAGTGCCATCAGCGCTTGCCCGCGTTCGAACAACGCGTGCCAACGTCGATCGCTCTTCGCGAACGCCGTCAAGAGCTTGTCAAAGGCCTGCAAGGCATCCTCGGGACGATTCTGCCGCTGCAGCGCTATCCCGAGCTTGAGCAGGGCGTCATCCGCGCCCGGTGCGTCCAAGCCGGTGGCGAGATACGCAGAGAGATGCGTTTCGGCCAGTTTCCACTCGCCTCGGTGATATCGGATGTCCCCCAGCGCCAATCGGGCATAGCGGAACTCGGGGTCATTGAACTCCGCTGCCGACAACTCCTGCAGACACGCCATGGCCGCGTCGTAGCGCTGCAGCCGATAGAGGGCCATGCCGATTCGGTATGTGACATGCCGGGCACGGCGATCGTCGGGCAACGCCCCATTCAGCTTTGAATACAGAGAAATCGCATCCTCATAGCGTCCGGCCCGGTAGGCGTTGTCGGCCCGGAGCAGCGCGACATCAACCGCCCGTTCATGGGCCGCGTATTGCTGGAGGAACTCGGCACAGCGGCCTTCGCAATCGTCGTACTGATCGCGCTGGTGGGCGATCATGGCCGCCAGATACGACACGTCGGCAAGCAGGACATGGTCGGCATGGTGCTCGCGAAACGCAACGCACGCCCTGGCCGCCGCCTCATGCTGGTCCAGCCGCATCAGTGCAACGATTCGGTCGTAGCGCATCTGCGCGGCCAAGGCACTGTCAGGGTGCGCCTGAATGGCTTTCGCCAGTCGCGACAGGGCATCGCTCACTTGCTCCATTTCGAGCAGGCAGCGTGCGGCCCAGTAACTCGCTTCGGCGGACAGGTCGCCTTCCGTCGCATGGACTTCGTCAAACAGTGCAAGCGCCGCGGCAAACCGATTCTGATCATACAACACCCGGCCGAGTTGAAACCGGCCCCACTGCGCCTGGTCTTCCGGCGGCGTCTGCGTAAGGAGTTTCCGCAGCAGGCGCTCCGCTTCGTTGAGTTCCCCCCGCGAATAACGCACTGCCGCCAGACCCAGAAGCGCCTCGCCTGTGTACCGGCTATCATTCCGGTCAAGCACCTGCTGATAACAGCCCGCGGCGGCGTCCAGCGCGGCTTGCTGTTGATAGCACTGCGCGATCAGCAACCGGCCATGATCGGCGAACGGTCCGGCCGGGTGCTGCTCGAGCAGTCGCTCCAACCTGCCGGCCGCGGCGGCGTGGTCATCCTGGGCAATCAGCGCGAGCGCGCCGAAGTAATCCACACGATCCCGCAACGAGCTGGTGGGCCACGACCGGTCGAACGTCTCGCAGAGCTTCACGGCCGCATCAAAGCGTTGCGCCCGGTGCAGTGCCTCAACACACAGGGCGGCCGCTTCCTCGGCAAGCGCGTGATGGGGATGCCGCTCCACAACCCGCAACAGCGCTTCGGCAGCGCGCTTCGGCTGGCCCATGGCCAGATGGCACTGGCCGAGGAGCGTAGCGACTTCAACAGCGTACTCGAAATCGGCCGCCTCGGTCAGGCGCTTGAGCTCCCGGGTCGCCTCTTCGTGTTGTTGCATGCGCACGAGGCACACCGCGAGGCCGTAGCGGGCCATCGGGGCAAGCGCGTGCCGGGGCTGGTCGGCGAGAAAGCGCCGGTACTCCACCGCGGCAAGATCATGCAAGCCGCGATTCAACAGGCCGTTGGCGCTGGCGTATGACGGCGGAACGCGATCCGTGTTCGAGCCGTCTTGCCCGGCCCCCCGCGTCGCGCTCGTCGTGGCGATCACCAGCAACGCCATCAGTATCGCCGTCCGCGCGCCGAGTAGCTGAATCATCACTGCGCCTCACTTACCGGCTAGGTTCAGGATGGAATCGTCTAGTCCGTGCCGCGCGGCACGTCGAAGCTGGACACCCACACGACCGGAGCGCCCGCCCCGATCTGTAGCTGACGCGTTTCCGATCGTCCGACGGGGATTCGACCAAGCGATTAGAAGGAGACGTCGTCCGACGCAGAGTCGCAGTCCTCGTCGCGTTCGACTGGCTCGCCCTCCGCGTCCGCATCGACGGAGCCCTGAAGCTCGACTACGTCACAGTCCAGCTCATCAGCCGCCGATTCCAGCTGCCTCGCCGTACGCTTCTGCACGTCGGCACGCTGCTCCAGGTCCTTGGCGATGCGCTGCAGGCGCACCGCTTTCCGCTCGATGACACGAGCTTGGGACTTCAACTCGCGGGTGGCGCTGGCGCGTTCTCCATCATCCGCCTTCTCGAGCAGTTCGCGTGCGTTGTCGATGAGTACATCCGCCTCGGCCAGGACGCTCTCGACCTGAGCAAGAAGCGCTTGTGCCTCGGCCTGCCGCGTTTCGGCCTTCGAGCGCAACTGCTTCAGAAGAGCGTTGATCGCGGCAAGTTGCCCACGAGTGGCGGCCTTCTCGCCGCACGCGTTCCTGCGCATGATCGCCCGTGCTTTCGCGATCTCAGCGGACCATGCGGCGTGGGAGTCGAGTTGGGCCAAGGCCTGCCCCAATCCCAAACTCCAAGCTTGACGCCGCGCCGCGGCCTCCTCGCGTGCCTGCTCGGCGGCCTCGGTCACATCCGGGAGGCCATGTTCCGTCGTTTCCGCTTCCTCCTCACCCGTCGGGTGAATCATGCTGACAAACTGCACGAAGATCCGGTGCTGGCGAGGCGTGGCATGCACCTCGATGCCACGCTCCGTCTGCCGGACACGAATCGGCACGTCGCTGCGCAGCATCAACTGGAGCAACGCGTCCAGCTTCCCTTCGGGGAGGCTGTACGTGCGTGCTTCAATCTCATCCGAGTCGAGCAGCGTGGCGGCGGCGGACGGTTGCCATGGCCCAATCGCGTCGAGGAGCGCGGCCCTCGGCTCAATCAGCTCGACGAACGCGGCGAACCGCTCGTGCTGCTCCGGCGTGGCCTGCACCTTGATCCGCTTGCCCGACGGGCTGACCAGTATGGGCACGTCCGATCGGATCATCAACTCCGACAAGGCGCTCAGCTTCCCCTCGCTCATCGAATACGTGCGGGCAACGGTACGGGCTTTCTTTCGCTTGGCCTTCTCGGGATCGGCGGGATGAATCAGGTCAACGAACCCGGCGAACACCTCGTGTTGCTTCGGGGTGCCATGCACCTCGAGCGACTCGTGCTGCGGAGAGACGAGGAGCGGCACATCGCCTCGCACCATCAGCTTCGTGAGGGCGGCCAGCTTGCCCTTCGGCAGCGCATACGAACGAGTCTCAAGATCCGCCTCGGATGCGATTCCGAGGGGGGACACGAGCGCGGAATCTGCGGGCGCCGGCAAACGCGGGGCGCCGCCGCCACCACTACGCGGCCCGCGCGGCGGTCGTGGGGCCCGTGGGGACCGAACAGACCGCGTGGCCCCAAGTGTGGATCGCCCACCCGCGCCCCGCAGGTCGGAGGCGAGTTCGCGCAGTTCCGCCAGTTGCTTCGCGAGCGTCTCGAGTTGCCGCTCTATATCCGCGAGGCGTTCGTCAAGCCGATCCGCCGAGCCGCCGGTGACGATGCCCCGCGCGGGCGTCAGCGCCTTCGGCGCATCGACTTCGTCGGTGACAATGACCTCGGCGGCGGGGAGCACGATGTCCTCGGCGGGCTGCCCACCGGCCGCGGCAGGCGCCACGGGCACCTCAGGGCTAGCCCACGCGGGAACCGTCACCCATCCCACAATCGCGAGCAGTCCGGCCAGCACGATCCCGGTGGCGGACAAACCCGGACGATCACTTCCAGTCATGACCATGACTATTCTCCTGGCAAATCGCCTGGCTCCCACTGAGGTTGCACCTAATCCACCCGCCGGCACGGCGTCGCCCTGCGCGGACACAAATGCCTTGGCCTGCAGTAGCGTCTCGGCGTACGCGCGTCGCCGGTCGGGCATCAACCACGTCACCCAGGCGTCGCAGCAGAGGTCAGCCTCCTCGTACAGTCGACGCCGGACCCACCAGAGAACCGGATGCCACCAGAACAATGCGGTGACGAGCAGTTCGAATCGGCACACCCAGTGGTCCCAACGACGCAGGTGGGCCAATTCGTGATGAACAATGGCGCGGCGTCCGAACTCGTCGAGTTGGGACCATAACCGCGTGGGCAGAATGAGACAGGGCCGCCGCCCGCCCCAGATCATGGGCGATACGAAGCCATCCAGCATCAAGGTCGGCGGCACATAGCGCAGCCCCAGGTCGCGCGCGGCCGCCGTGACCAGCCTTCGTACCGCGCGGGGGGCCGGCTGGGCAGCCCGCAGACGCCGCCGAAATGCCGATCCGTGTGCGGCACGCCAGATCAGCAGGAGCAAGGCCCCGCCAAGCCAGACTGGACAGGGAATGCGGGGCAACTGCCCCAGCGCATCGCGCAGGCCGGCCAGTCCCCGAGACCAGCCGGCGACGCAAACCCACGCGAGGTCGATGGATTCTCGCAACCAGCCGGTCGAGGGCTCGGACGCGGCCATGGCGGGCTCATGGTCTGTCGTGTGCGCCGCCACGGGCCGGACGGCTCGTGCGCCATCCCCGCCATCCGGCTGTCGGGGCGCGGGTGTCCGTGTTCCCGGGGGTGGCGTCACATCGGCAAGTGACTCCGGTCCGCACGGCCGCGGCTCGTGTTTCGGCACGCATACGGAAAGCGGCGCCGGCTCGAAGGCCCTCGCCGCGGGGGGTGGGTCG
>CAZBUJ010000102.1:0-5867 GCA_964495075.1 uncultured Phycisphaeraceae bacterium | reverse complement strand
GGGGGTTGCCCCGCCCCCATCCTCCCCCCCCGGGGCTCCCCCCGGCGGCCCCCCGCTGGGGGTGGGTCGCCCATCGGGAGCAGCCGTCCGCCCGAGCCCGGTGTGCTGGGGAGCCCTCCGCCCACCGATGGCTCGGTCGAAGCAGCTGTCCGAGTGCGTTGGGCTGAACCACTCGAATACCGCGGCGCCTCGGCACCCTCCGGCGATGGCCCCGCCGGAGCCTCGCCCGCCGAAGCTTCACGTCGATTTCGAATGATCGCCGGTTCGGCCGGTGGTAGGTCCGGTGCCGACCCGGCCCCGTCCGCGGCGTCCCGCGATTCCCCATGCAGGAGCGTCGTGAGGTTGATCGATGGTAGTGGCAATGCGGAGATCGTGGCCGGAATGACGAACGCGAGCAACACGATCATCCAAAGCGAGTGACGCGTCGCGGCTCGAAGGCGAATACAACGGCAGGCGACGGCCACGATCAGCGCCAGCGGGATGACGGCCCAAGCGCCGCGCCACAGCACGTCTGTCGCCGGCGATAGCCACGCCATGATCGGCACTCCTTGTCGTGGATCAGTGCCTGGAGCCGTCCAACTCGTCGATCAACCGATGCAACTCGCTGATCTCTTCCGCCGTCAGCCGCTCACTTTGGATCAGTTGGAGCACGAGTGGGCCGGCCGACCCGTCGTAAAGCTGGTTCAGCAGGTTCTTCAGGCGCGAGCGACTCAGCTGTTCGCGGGAAACCCGGGCTCGATAGACGTACGCCAACTCCGACTTGTTGCAGGCAACGAAGCCCTTCTGGACCAGGCGTGTCAAGGTTGTCTGAACCGTCGTGTAGGCGAGCCGGCGTCGCGATTGGTGCAAATAGTCCATCACGGCCCGAACCGGGGAAGGGCCCAGGTCCCAGAGCGCCTTGAGCGTCTCAAGTTCAGCCGTCCCAAGATCGTGTTCGCGGCGCGCCATGATGGTCCGAGTCTCCCATGAGCCCGTGTGCAGCCCGATACCTACTACTGCTGTCGGAGACAGTCTACTACAACTGTCGGACCCCGTCAAGCCCTCTTACGATTTCTGACGCGTCGCACGGGACGCCGACGTGACCCGCGAGAACGGATCCGGATCGATTCCGGGACGGACTCCCGCGGCAGGTGGTATCATGGGCAGAAGCTGGCCCGAACGATTACGCGGGGATCGGATCGCGATGGACCGTTTCGAGATCAGGCCGTTGTCACCGGCGACCGTCAATGACTTTCGCACACGGCCGTCGCAACCCCCGGAGGGCTGGTGCTGGTGCGTCGCGTGGGAAGTACCGACCTGGGAGGGTTGGGCCGAGCGGTCAGCCGCGCCAAACAGGTCGTTACTCCAGCAACTCTGGGCGCAAGGTGAGTTTCACGGATACTTCTTGTACTGTGACGATGACGCGATTGGGCCATGGCGGTTAATGGACCAGGTACATCAACGGAAAAAGAGAAACCCAAGCCATGTCGACGATGTGCCTGTAGAGTCCACCCAACTCCACCGGTGTGTAGGACGCCGCCGAGAAATGGCCCTTCGTCGTCCGCCTGACACTGCCGCTATCCGCTTCCTACAGGCACTGCGTCACCGACGAGATCAGCTCCGGACGCGACGATTCCTGGGGGTCGTAGGCCACCACCTTGATGGCCGTCCAGTTGCAGCGTTGCTTGACGGAACTCTCCTTCACGTAGTTCTCATACGGCCCCGCCCCAAAGAAGCCGTTGCTCGTCACGAGACCATTGTCGGCACGCGAGTGGGGCGATTTGCTCTTGCATGCGAATGGCGCGGATCAGTATGATAACGATGAGGACGCTCAGCGAGCTCGCGGGACCAGAGCCACTCGGAAACAGCCGGATTGTCATTGCAGTCGCGGTACTGGTGACTTACGCACGAGGAGAGTCACTTGCATGATGATACGCATTGTGCGCGGAGATGGGCACACCGACACGTGCCCACCCGAGAAAGGAGCGCAAGAGATGGCAACCACAGTCAAAGTATTGTTCGTCATGCTGGTTCTGGCGGTGAGCGCAGATGCCGAAATCATCGGCGCCGCGCTGGGACCGGACGCCCCGCCGGAACAGCTCGGCGGGTACACCATGCTCGCCTTCCCACCCGACGACCGGCCGCTCTTCACGGACGTCCCCTACGTCACCGGTCCGACCGGCGACATCCTGCTTGAGCCAGCCTGCAGCCACCGCCGCGTCGGGGATGGCTGGGCCACATGGAGTCACGGTTATCTCGGTGACATCTACTTCCCCAACAGCGCGCCCAGCGTGACGATCACTCTGCCAGCGGACACTGGCGCGTTCATCGTCTACGCCGAGCCGGGCCCCTTCGCTTGGCACACGATGGCGGCGACGGCGAACGACGGCACGATGGTCTCGCAGCTCGTGCATGGCGATTCCGGGGCGGCGGGTTTCGGTTTCTGGCTCACTGGCGATTCGGAGCTGACCTCCGTTACCATCGAGGTCTACGACCCGGTGAGCATGGCTGTCGGCGAGTTCCTGATCGCAGAGATCCCCGAGCCGACCACGCTGGGACTGCTGCTCGTCGCGGGGGTTTGCCTGCCACGGCGCCGACGCAGAGAAACCTGATAAAACGAAGCCACGAGCCCGAGCAGCAGGTTTCAGTCCGTGCGGCAGGCAGGCGATCCTGCGTCGGGCAGGTGCCGCCACCAGACCTTGAGCAACTCCCGCACGGACACCGCCGGAAATCACGGCCCGATCCGCGGCGGTACCGCCTCACGGAACCCGAACGGAGGCGTAAACGTGGGCGCTGCGCGCATTATGGCATCTGTGGGAACCACCGGTTTCGCATTCTGGTCGGCCAAAACGTCCGTCCTCTCTCATCCGTTCCCGGGTGGAATCACACCCGGTCTCCGCGTTGTCTCGCGTGTTCCGTCGACAACTCCCGAACCGTGCTGTCACCCGTCATGTCGCTCGTTGTGCGGTTGACCCGGTAAACGCCTCCTGAAAGCCAGCGAAGTCGCGCAGATCCAGGTCGCCGTAACCGTCGGCGTCGAATGCGGGGCACGGGTCGGCTTGAACAGTTATGGGACCGACCATCCCGGCGGATTCGTGCACGACACAGTAATACGGATACCGATCGTGCGGTATGGGATGAGTATCGAGGAAGGTCACGTCAAACGTTTAGCCGGCCACGGATCCTCTTTGGCATCAGCAGGGCTTTATTGACGCTTGAACAGCTATACAAACATCCTAAAAGTTGAGCCGGGCCAGTTTGAAAAACGAACGCAGCAGACCTTGCTTCCGTTGACTCCGACGCAGCGACCCGCGGACAGAACACCCCAGGGCCTGAACGTCCTCGGGTGTGTAGTTGGCCAAGTCCGCGTGTTTCGTGTGCCGCCGTACGTGCTCGTCCGGGTTGAGGTCCGGTGCATAGGACGGCAGCCATTTGATCGACAACCGTTGAGGGAGTCGCGGGCGGAGGCGCCGGGCCGCCGCCCGGTGCTCCGACCAACGGTCCATGACGAGAATGATTCCGCGGGGCAGACGCCGGAGCAGACCGGCCACGAATTGCTCGAACTCGTCGGTCCGGATGTTGTGGGCGAGGATGGCGAAGTAGAACCCCCAAGCCGTCCGATTACAGTGCCGCCCACCACGCTTGAATCGAATCGGCGACAAACCGGCAACTATCACTCCACAGGCTCCAAAGAGTGCAGAATCAGCCACGTCTCTTCGTCAGGTTTCCAATCGAGAGTCCGCACTTCGCATCTCTGGTTCGGGAGTTTCATCCGAAGGACCTCCTCATCATCGAGTTCGGAACCGGTAACCACCGCATCGAACAGCACTACTGACCGATGCCCAAAGTCAACCACCGTGCTTGGATGGGGGAAGTCTAGCGTGCCTGCGCGCTCAAGATGCTGCGCCACAGACAATTCGTCTCGTGCGTAGCCGCAACACACCAACAGCTGACGCCCGGCGACGAGCCACTGCGTGGTTGACAGAGGCTCATCGTTCAACACGAGCGCTTGTCCAGCGCCCACGCTTAGCACACCAATCCAGCCATCGACTGCGCAAGCTCTGTCGTAGTCTCCGTCGATTCCGTTCCAGTGTAACAGCTGGTTGCTGGCCAATAGGATCAACGGACCACCCCGGGAGTCTATCCACTTCATGACTCTCAGCTCCATTCTCCGAATCCTCAATGTCCACCAAATCCCCGCCGCAGTGCCTGTGTTACCTCCCCAGCTTGTCTCAGACTACAGCGTTTGCAGTGCGGGTACAAGTCTTGCGGTTGCCTAGCGCGGTTCAGCGCATTCGGCGGTTGATGATCTGGAATAAAGTTGCCAGTTGTCGTGCCTGGATCCGGTGTACCGCATGTATGACAACCATACTTCCGGCCAATCTCATTTATCTTGGCCCTTTCCGTCGGTGTAAAGACACGTCCTGGCCCGCGTGCCGGGATGGACTCTCTCGCAAAGGGTCCGGGCAATAGCGTCTTGCCGAGGCTGGTGCCGCGACCTCTCAGGACCCTCGCCATAAGCCTTTTGAACGGTCCTCCGATGGCTCCCCCGCCGACCACCATCGCGCGTCGCCACTGACCCATTGCCGCGAATACGCCCTCAAGGAACGCGGACGTCGCGCCTCCGGAAAGCGCTCCTGCCATGAACCCGTTGCCCATTCCGTAGGTCGTGAACCCACCAGCAATGGCTCCTCCGATGACATTGGCCGTCGGTGCGTACCCAAAGCCCCAGGCTACCAAACCACCAGACATCGCCCCAAAGACCGCGTACGGTACGGCCTGAAGCGCGAGGTCGAAGTCGCTGGAGGCCGCCCCCTCTTCCAGCAGCGAGTAGACACCCGCATCGAGACCGAACGCATAGGCGGCAATCATAGAGCCGGTGACATCGGCCACCATTCGATGAACCCCTTGGAGGCGACCGCTGGGGTCGAAGGCCATCACCGGATTCGCGCTGACGTAGGCATACAGGTTGTAGCTATCGGTGTATTCACTCTGGGTCGGAGTCTGGGGAGGGCGGACCGATGGTGTAGTACCGATCGCGAAGGCAGGATCAGCACCGCCGGTATCCAAGACTCCGAGTGGATCTTGCTGCAGCCAGCGGCCGAGGGCGGGGGCGTAGACGCGGGCCCAGAAGTGGTAGAGGCCGGTCGAGGGCTCGTAGCGCTGGCCGGTCCACAGGAAGGGGTTGTCGAAACGGGAGGCGTCCGTCTGCCCGAAGACTTCCGGGCCGCTCAGGACCGTCACCAGCGCCACGTAGTCGGTCAGATCGACCTGGCTGTCGTCGTTCGCATCGAACAGATACAGGCATGCCGCGGTCGATTCAGCGAAACAGTCCTGGAAGCGCTGGGCGTCCTGTTCGTCGATGTCGCCGTCCCGGTCGAAATCCAACGCCGTGTTGGACGGGCGCCGCCAGTCGGCCGGCGGGTCCGATCCGTTCGGATCGTAGCCGGCGTCGAACATGGCTTCATCGAGGAAATCGACCACGCCATCCCCGTTGCGGTCGTGGATGAACACGCACTCGGCGTCTGTGGCGGAGGCTTGGACACAGGCATCCAGATGGCCTTCGTCGTAGCTGTCGATCCAGCCGTTGAAGTCGGCGTCGTGGTAGTAACTGCGCAGGAGGGGGTCCAGTTCCAGCCGCGCGTGCGGCGCGAGGATCGTCGTTTCGCCGTACGGCGAGTAGACGTAGCGCTCGACCACCTCGCCCCAGGCGTCGGCCAGGGCCCCGACACTGCCCAGCACGTCCTTGAGGTAGTAGAGGAACTCTGGCGTGTCGGCCGGTTCGTCGCCCGCAGCGGTCACATCCACCATCACCAGCGGATCGGGGAACGACTCGCCGTGGACGAACCAGCGCTCGAGTGTCAGCGTCCCGTCATCCGCCTCGTCGT
>CAZBUJ010000101.1:0-19276 GCA_964495075.1 uncultured Phycisphaeraceae bacterium | reverse complement strand
TCTCCATCCCGCGTCACTCCGTGCCGCCTGGTGGCACGCGGCGAGCGATATTATCGGCGCGCGGTCGGACGGGTTCCCGCGCCGCGGATGTCGGGCCGCTGGTCGCCGTATGGCGGCGGGCGTGCCGCCCTGTTTCGGCGCCGGAGAGATGCGGATCACCGGGGGGCGAGGGAGAGGCACAGATGGAGACGCCAAACACATCTCAGGCACCGCACCAGGGAGCGGGCATGGCGGCTCGCGGTCGCGTGGTGGGGCCCGAGCTATTGTGGCTCGGCACGGCGGTGTCGCTGCTCGTCGTCGCGGGGTCGCTGACGCCGTATCGCTTCGATCAGGTGGCGGGAGGGGCGGGTATCGGACCGTGTCTCGCGCGGCTCGGCTTGCCGCCCGCCGGCCGCGAGGACGTGCTCGTCAATCTGCTGGTCTACATCCCCATCGGCTTCGCGTTGCGCGGATGGATCGGGCGGATCGCGCCGTTCGGGGCGGCGGCGCTGGCCACGTGCGCCGCGGCGTGGATCAGCCTCGCGGTGGAGGTGGCCCAGACGTTCTCGTCTGTGCGCTGCGCGTCGTGGCTCGACGTGACATGGAATACCTGCGGGGCGTGTATCGGTGCGGTGATCGCCCCGTGGGCGGCTTCGTGGGTGGAGCGGCTGGTCGGCCGCGCGGGGGCGGCATTCAACGCAAATCCGTTCGCGGTGGCCGCCCTGGCGATCACGATCGGCACGCTGGTCTGCGGGGCGGCGCCGTTTGACTTCGTCACCAACGACCGGGCGTTCGAGGAGTCGCTGCTGAGCTCGCGCTGGTGGCCGATCGCCGAGCGGTACTCCGGGGCGCCGGCGGGGGCCGTCCCCAACACGTGGCAGCCGATCCTGTCGACGGTCGGGCTGGCGGGCGTATTCGCCCTGCTGGCGGCCGTGCAGGCGTTGTCGAGCCGGCGGGCGGGGCGCGACGCGCTGACCGCGGTGGCGGCGGGGGCCGGTCACGCGGCCCTGGTGATCGTGCTCATCGAGACGCTGCAGTTGTTCGTGCGATCGCGGACCTTCGATACGCATGACATCGCGGTGAACGGGCTCGCGGCGGTCGGCGGGGCGTGGTTCGCCATCGTGATCCTAGGTGGATTGCGCGGGTGGCGGGTCTCGCGACGGCGGCGGAAGATGCTGGGCCGGGTTATCGGTCTTGCCATCATGGTGCAGATTGCGTTCGCGGTCGCCTGGTCGGTGACGCCGACCGGCACGTTGGGCTTTTCGTTCGACCCGTCGAATGCCAACTGGGTGCCGTTCGCCGCCGTGTTCCAGATGCCGTTCACCGCCGCGCTGGGGCGGCTCGTATCGTACATGCTGGCCGCCTCGTTGCTGGTGGCCACGCTGGCTTTACACCAGGGCTTGAATCAGGGTCGCGTGCGGTGGTCGGTGATCGCCGCCGTCGCGGCGATCGTCGCCCTGTTCTGCGAACTCGCCCCGAGCTTCCGCCCCTCCCGCACGACGGATCTGACGGCGCCGGTGCTCGCGTTGATGACGGTGCTCGTGTTCGCCCTGGCGCATCGCTGGTTCCGCCGCCACGCCGTCCGTCCTGTTCCGGCCGCCGCGGGGTCGATCGTGTCGGGCGATCGATCGACCGGCCGCCGCCGTTGATTCGGGCCTAAACCGATGCGACGGCCCCGCCGATAATCGCGGTACCTATGCGTTATCAGCACCAAGGCGAAGCGGACAGGAGGCTCGGTGTGTATCGTGAGTCGGGGATGCGAGGACGGTGGTCACGTGTGACGATACCCCGGGCCATGGCGAGCATCCTGGCGGCGGCCTTGGCGGTCGCCGGGTCGGGCTGCCGCCCGTCGGACACGCGGGCGAGCGACCCGGTCGTGCGCGGGCCGGGCGAGTGGAACGTAATCCTCATCTCGATTGACACGCTCCGGGCGGATCGGCTGGGTTGCTACGGTTACGCCCGGGACACCAGCCCCGCCATCGACGGGCTGGCCCGGCGCGGCGTCCAGTTCGCCAAGGTGGTTGCCGAGTCGCCCTGGACGGCCCCGTCCCACATGACCATCTTCACCGGGTTGTACCCGACCACCCACGGTGTGACAGCACCTGGCACTTCCGTCGCGCCGTACGTGCCGACCCTGCCGGTGCTGTTCCGCGAACGGGGCTACCGGACATTCGCGTACGTCGGCGGCACGCACGTCACGAAATACTCCGGGTTCGGCCGCGGGTTCGAGCGCTTCGCCTACACCGGCCAGCACAAGGGCCTGCAACCGGCGCTCGACATGGCGCAAGAGCAGATCGCCGCGTTTGCCGAGAACGAGCCGTACTTCATTTTCATCCACGCTTACGACGTTCACGCCCCCTACAACCCGCCCGCCCCGTACGACACCATGTTCCGGACCCCGACGGCCGAGCGGTTCGACGGCTTTGACAGCGTCGACATCCACTACCGCAAGCCGGGCAAGACCCTCACCCGCGGCAACATTCAGTATCTGTCGGACCAGTACGACGGCAGCATCCGCGAGGCGGACGATCGCCTGCGCCGGTTCTTCGCGTTCCTCGAGAAGCGGGGCGAGTTCGACCGTACGATCGTCGTGCTGGTCGGCGATCACGGCGAGGAATTCGGCGAGCACGGATGGGTCGGGCACAAGGGCACCATTTACCCCGAGGTGCTCCAGCCGCCGTTGATCATCGCCGCCCCGACGATCAAGCCGCGGGTGGTGGATCAGCACGTCGGGCTCAAGGACGTCTTCGCCACCGTGCTCGACCTGGTGTCGATCGAGTCCCCGCCGGTGCCGGGCCGGTCGCTGGTGCCGATCATGAAAGGTCAGCCCCTGCCGCCGGAGCCGATGTTCAGTGAACTAGATCACCACGGCCACCACCGCAGCCTGATCTGGAAGGGACACCAGTTGATTCGGACCGCGTACGACCCGCAGCCGAAGCTGTTCGACCTGACCGTGGACCCGTGGTCGACCCGCAACGTCGCCGCCGCCCAGCCGGACCTCGTCGCCGAACTGATGGCCGCCATGCCGGAACCCCCGGCCGAGATCTCGACCCGCGATTTTCAGAACGACGAGTACATCCGGCAGCTGCAAAGCCTCGGTTACGTTGGCGGATGAAAGCCGTCGCGAATGACCCATGACCAAGTACGAACCGCCGATTGGTGATCGCTTTCGTCGATCAATGGGGGAGAAGGTCGCTCGCGGCCGCAGGCCACTGCTCACCCGCTCAACCGATCACCCGATCCAACTCCTTCGGCCGCAGGCCGCAGGCCGCGGCCTGCGGCGGCAGTACGTGGCGCAGGGGGATGCGCTTGCCGGTGGCAGTGACGAGTGTCACCGCGCTGTCGCCCAGTAACCGCCGGGCGGCTTCAACAAAGGCCGGGGTGCACACCACCCGCAGATTCGGGCCGCAGTTGATGGTGGCCACCAAGTCGTCGTCGGTGCGGATGTCCAGGTAGACCGGCTTCGCCATCGCACTGCCGGGCTGGGCGCCGTTGCGGAAGCCGTTGCCGGTGGCGTTCGCGCCGCGCCGCCCCTCGGCGGAGGCGGCGGCGTTCGGATCGCCGCTGCCGACTCGTGCCTCCGTAACGCTCGTTCCGTGGTTGACCGCCCCGCCGTTGCCGTTGTGAGCGGCGAGCAACTCGACGATCCGGGCGGGGAGGTCGTCACCGTGGCTGGCCGTGTCGATCGACAGGATGATCGACTCGGTCAACGCCGCGGCGGCCTGCCCCGCGGGAATCACCACGTCCACCCGCACCGTCGGCTCCTCCCGCCGCCGGTCGACCGTACCCTTGATGAACACGATGGCGTCCGGCTCCAGGATCGGCTGGCACCGCTCCAGCTCGTCGCCGAAGATCAGTGCCTCGACATGACCCTGGAAATCCTCCAGGTGGATCACCCCCATCCGGCCCGGCCGGCGACTGTTCCGCGTGGTCACGGTCCGCAGGTTCGTGATGAGGCCCCCGATGACCACCCGGCCGCCCTGCGAAACCTTGCGAAGATCCGCCGTGGACGCGGTGGAACAAGCCTCGACCAGGTCGCTGTAATTGGCCAGTGGGTGGCGGGTGATGTAGAACCCCAGGGCCGCCTTCTCCCGGGCGAGCATCTCCGCCTCCGACCACTCCTCGGTCGACAGCGCCGGCCCGGCCGCCCCGCCGTCGTCCGACGCGAAATCGGTGAAGAAGCTCATCTGCCCCGCCGCCCGGTCGCGATGGGCGCGGGTCCCGCCGTCGATCGCCCCGTCCACCGCGTCAATCAGTGCCTTGCGCATGGCACCGGTGGAGTCGAACGCCCCGCAGTTGATCATCGCCTCGATCCCCGCCCGGTTCACCACCGACGTATCGATCCGCTCACAGAAGACGAAGATGGACTTGAACCGCCCGCCGTTGCCCCGCTCGGCGACGATCGTGTCCGTCGCCTTCTCACCAATCCCCTTGATCGCAGCCAGGCCGAACCGGATGCTCGGCCTGTCGTCATACACCACGGTGAAGTCCGTGCCCGACGCGTTGACATCGGGCGGCAGCACCGGGATGTTCATCCGCCGGCACTCGTCGATGTGATCGACCACCTTGTCGGTGTTCGACATCTCGAACGTCATCAACGCCGCCATGAACTCCACCGGGTGGTAGACCTTCATGTACGCGGTTTGGAACGCGATGAGGGCGTAACCGGTGGAGTGGGCCTTGTTGAACGCGTACTCGCCGAATTTGACGATGTTGTCGAAGATCTCCTGGGCCGTCTTGCGGGGCACGCCGCTCGCTTGGGCCCCGTCGAGGAAGGACTCGCGTTCCTTCTCGATCATCCTGGACTTCTTCTTGCTGATCGCCTTGGCCAGCCGAAACGCCCGCTTCAGCTCGAGGCCGCCCAGCCGGTTCACCAGCCGCGAGACCTGCTCCTGGTAAACCATGATGCCGTAGGTCTCGTCGAGGACCTCGGTCATGATCGGGTGCGGCGTGGTCCACGACTCGCCATGCTTGCGGGCGATGTAGGAGTCGATGTACGCCATCGGGCCGGGGCGGTAGAGCGCGGCGGCGGCGATGAGGTCCTCGATACGGCTCGGCCGCATTTTCATCAGCACGTCGCGCATGCCGCCCGACTCGAACTGGAAGATGCCACGCGTCTCGCCCCGGGCGAACAGGGCGTACACGCGGGAATCGTCGAGGTCGAGCGACTCCAGGTCGATGTCGATGCCCTTGCCTTGCCGGACCAATTGCCGGGCTCGCTCCAGCGTGGTGAGCGTACGCAAGCCGAGGAAGTCCATCTTCAGCAGGCCGACCTTCTCCACGGTGGGCCCGTCGAACTGCGTCACGACCTGGTCTTCGTTGGCCGCCTTGTAGAGGGGCAGGAAGTTGTCGAGCGGCTGGTCGGCCACCACCACCCCCGCCGCGTGCACCCCGGCGTGGCGGGCCAGACCCTCCAGCTTGCGGCTGATGTCGATGACCTTCCGGACCCGCTCGTCGCTTTCGTACCGCTTCTTCAGTTCCGGCTCCTGGGCCAGCGCCTTGTCGATGGTCATCTTGAGCTCGGCGGGGATGAGGCTGGTGAGCTTGTTGGCCTCGTCGAACTCAAGGCCCATCACGCGACTGACATCCTTGACCGCGGCCCGTGCCTTGAGCGTCCCGAAAGTGATGATCTGGGCGACGTGGCCGTACTTGGCCCGCACGTAGTCGATGACGCGACCGCGATTGTTCTGGCAGATGTCCACATCGATGTCGGGCATCTCGTCGCGGTCCGGGTCCATGAACCGTTCGAAGTAGAGCCCGTACCGCATGGGGTCGGGGCTGGAAATGCGGAGGCAGTACGCCACGACCGAGCTGCAGCCGGACCCGCGGGCTCCGCAAGGAATACCCTCGGACCGGGCGAAGGTCATGAAGTCCCAGACGATCAGAAAGTAGCTGGAGAAGCCCTTGTCGGCGATGACACCGAGTTCGTAGTCGATGCGCTCCTGGATCTCCGGAGTGATCTCGCCGTACCGCTCGCGAGCCCCCTTCAACACGAGTTCGCGGAGGTAGTCCCGGTCGTCGCGATCCTCGGGGACACGGTACACCGGTGCGTGACGCTTCGAGAAATCGAGATCGAGGTCGCAGAGGTCGGCGATGCGGAGCGTGTTGGCCAGCGCGTCGGGATAGTCCTGGAAAATCTCGTGCATCTCCGCCGACGATTTGAGGTAGAACTGATCGCCGTCGAAGCGGAACCGGTCCTCGTCGCTGACGAGTTTGCCGGTGCTGATGCAGCAGAGGACGTCGTGGGCCTCGACGTCGCTGTGGTCGAGGTAATGGACGTCGTTGGCGGCGACGGTTCCGATGCCGAGCCGGTTGGCCAACTCGGCCAGCTCCGGGTTGATCTGCTCCTCCTCCTTGAGGCCGTGGTCCTGGAGTTCGATGAAGAAGCGATCGGGGCCGAAGATGGCAAGGTACGTTTCGGCGATCTCTTTCGCCCGGCGCGCGTTCTCGTGGAGCAGGGCCTGCGGGATCTCCCCGCCCAGGCAGGTGCTGGTGCACAGCAGTCCGTCGCTCAGTTCGGCGAGGATCTCCTTGTCGATCCGGGGCCGGTAGTAGAACCCTTCGCGGTAGGCCCGGGAGGTCAGTTTGAGCAGATTCTGGTAGCCGGTGCGGTTCTGGGCGAGCAGGAGCAGGTGGTTGCTGGCCTCCTTCATGCCGCGGGATTCGCGGTCCCGGCGGTCCCCCGGCGCCATGTAGACCTCGCAGCCGATGATGGGCTTAACGCCGGCCCGCGTGGCGGTGTCATAGAATTCAATGGCCCCGAACAGGTTCCCGTGGTCGGTGATGGCGACGGCCGGCATGCCGAACTGGCGGACCCGTTCGATCAACTCATCGATTCGGGTGGCCCCGTCGAGCAAGCTGTAGTGGGTGTGCAGGTGCAGGTGTACAAAGGACGGGGCGTCCTGGAGTTCGGTCTGTCGCATGTTGTAACCGGCTAAAGGAAAATGACGACTGCATACAATCACGACCGCCAGGCGGCTATCCTACGCCCAAGGTGCTCTTGTCGGAAGAAGCTGAACCGGGAAATCCTAAAGTCCTGGCACAGCCTGTGAAGGGATGTTGCAATTGTCGGATTCATCAATGACTGGCCGCGCGGAAGGTGCTGGCGTTTTTTTTGGATCCGACTAGAATACACGGACGCCCCGGGGTGATGATGCGTATGATTCGCAAAGTAAGCAAGACGGCCCGGAGGCGCGGTAAAAACGAGACACCGGGCCGTGCGAGTGCCTTGAAGGGCACCCGACCGGCGGGATTACGCGGCCCCGCCAATCCGGCCCCGATTGGGGCGGATCCGACGATACGAATAGCCGAAAACACTCGAATGGTGCGATCAGTCCCCAGCCTGAGACGGATGCTACCCCTCGTCTGTGCCCTGGCGACCGCCAATGCCGGCTGCATCGTGGGTCAGCCGCCGGGCAACGGGCAGGTCATGTTCCTGCACGAGCCGACCACCGACGCCGGTTATTGGCTGTACCTGCCGGAGGATTACGTCGCCCAGCCCGACAAGATGCTCACCGGCAAGAAGTGGCCGGTGGTCGTCACGTTCCACGGCATGAAGCCGTTCGACGACGATCACAGCCAGATTCAGCAGTGGCAGCAGGAAGCGGACCGGTACGGGTTCGTCGTGGTCGCGCCGCAGCTATGCACGCCGGACCTGTTGTACGAGTTCCCGTTCCGGCACATCACGGACGAACTGAAACGGGACGAGGTCAACACGATTGCCATCCTCGAGCACCTGACCACGGTGGCCGACATCGATCCGAACGCCGTTCTGTCGACCAGTTGGTCGTCGGGCGGATACCTGGCCCACTACATGGCCAACACGCACCCGGATTGGTTCTCGTGCGTCGCCGTGTACCAGTCGAACTTTGCCGAAGCGATCATGGACCCGGCGCGGGTGCCGGAGTACCGGGATCACAAGATCGCGATTTTCTTCACCGAGAACGATTTCGACGTTTGCCAGGAGGAGTCGAAACGTGGCGCGCAGTGGTACGCGCGTCAAGGATTCGACCTGACGTTCGCCAAGTTCCGCTCGCTCGGGCACGAACGGACGCCAAGTGTAGCGGCCTCGTTCTTCGCCAAGACGTGCGGGGCGACGGCGAAGACGCCGCCCACCGAGCTGGTGCGCTTGCAGGTGCGAGAGGTCCCGCTCGACGCCGAGGAGGCGACGTCGCTGACGGTGGCCGACACCCGGAACGCGCGCCGGCAGCCCATTCCGGTCGATCGGTCGGCGAACTCGGCGTCGCAGTCCCGGGACGGCAAGGGCGACTCCCGGAATCGAACCGTCAAGCCGAGCAACGGGACGCGGCCGACGCCGTCGGATCGAAACCGAGCCACGCGTCCCGCGCCGCGGGAGGCGAAGCCGCTCGAGACCCGGCCGACCCAGGCGCCGCTCACGCGGGAGCGAACGCCGGAACGAACCACGACGGCCACACCCCCGCCGGTGCAGGTTCCGCACGTGCGATTGCGTTTGAGTTCAACGATCGGCATCGCACCGCTTCTGGTGAGCTACAGTGCGGTCGTGCCCGGATCGAAGCGCCGCGGTGCGTACTTCCTGTGGACGGACAACGGGGAAGCGATCGCCAACGGCATCAACGGTCAGACGTACCTGACCCGACCCGGCGACCATAAGATCGAGGTCACGATGACCACGGCGGACGGCAAGCAGTACCGGGCCAGCCAGACGGTCACCGTGCTCGAACGCATTACGCGAGAACCGAACTAGCGCGGCCGCCGCGGATTCCTGTCATGAACCGGCGAAAAACGGAAACGCGTACCTCCGGCACCTCGGCGTACCGCCCGCCTGGGCCGACCACCAACGCCACGAGCCACGGGCACCGGGTACCTTCTCTTGTGCCCGGCGCGATTCTATCCATGGCGAGTGGGCTGGCCCGCCACCTGCTCATCGGCGTGATCTGTGCGTACAAGGTCGGCGTTCGGCCCTTGTTGCTCGGGTCGTGCAAATTCTATCCCACCTGCAGCGACTACGGAATCGAGGCCCTCCGGACGCATGGCGTGCTTCGCGGCGGCGGTCTGACGTTGCGGCGACTGGCGCGTTGTCACCCGTTCGGACCCGGCGGAATCGATTTAGTCCCGGAGCCGCGCGAGTAAAGAAGCAGAAGGGGGGGAAGGACACCGCACGAGCGGCAGCCCCGTCCGCGGCCCCTCCTTTCGCCACTCGCTAATCATCAAATCCCGGCACGGAAGGGCGTTCCTGATAGGCGTGGTTGGCCTGGTAGCGCGCCAGCCTGGCTTGGACCCGCTGGGCGAGGCCCTGTTGCCTGCGTTCCGTGGCGAGACTGAGGGCTCGGGTCGCGGACCGAATGGCGTCCTGGAAGCGGCCTTGCTCGGCGTATGCGGCGGCGAGCACGTCGAGATAGTCGGCCGATCTCGGGTTCGCTTTGACAGCGGCCACGGCCAACCGCTCGGCCTGGTTGCCGTCCCGGAACCGTGGGTCGGGGCAGGTGGCCAGGCGGCGGGCAAAACTCACGGCCAGGAACGGCGAAAGCCTCCTTGAACGAACGCCCGGTCGTTGACTCGGAATCGCGTTGCGGTAGACACGGAAACCGTCGTCGAATCGCTCCATCGCCAGCAACGTCTCCGCCAGATGAACCACGGCCCGGTCGTAGGTCGGGTCGATTTCGAGCGCCTGGCGGTAGTGCTCGATGGCCGCGTCCGTGTCGCCCCGCTCGCCCGCCCAGCGGCCGAGATTGTCATGAGCCTCCCGGCAGGCGGGGACGGTCTCGATCGCACGGATCAACGCCGCGACGTAATCGCCCTCCAGTCCCTTCCTGATGTGGATTCCGGCCCGGCCGCCGCGCCGGTTCAGGTCGTCGGTATAGATCGTCGTGTAGTGCTGCTTCAGATAGCGGGCCATCAACGGTCGCATCGGCATGCGGTAGCCACAGAAGACGATCTGCTCCGGCTCGTACTCGTCGAAGGTCGTGAGGATGTCGTCGAGCGTCAGCAGCCCGGCCCGCATCCGCTTGAGCGACGTCACGCTCAGGTTGGGCGGGACCGGCCGATGGATGTTGAACGCGTAGATCTGCCGGTCGGCGAAGACCCACTCGCTCTTCGGCGCGTACTCCTTCATCACCGCCGTCAGGTAGCGATCACGCGGTGCAAGTTCGATCATATTGCCCAACTCGTACGACTTGACCAGCTTGCTCGGCATAAAGGCGATGACCGCCACCGCCGCGGCGAATCCGCACAGCCGCAGCCCCGTCCGGGCCACGTCGACCGGCGTGCGGGGCAGGCGCAGCACCTTCCGCGACTTGGGAATCAACTCGCCGACGGCAATGCCGCCCAGGATCGCGCAGGGGACCATGACCAGCAGCACGTGGTGGTACCAGATCGGCGCGTGGTCGCGCAGGAGGAGATAGGCCAGCAGCGCCCAGGCGGCCGGGTACCAGGCGGTGCTCTCGCGGCGCAGGGCGGCCAGGGCGGTGCCGATGACGGCCAGGATGATGATGTCCTCGCACCCGCCCGGATGGCCCTCCCCGGTCAGCCGCCAGGTGATCGTCTGGGGGTTCTCGCTCGCCGCGTACACCTGTCTGGCCGCGACGTGCGGTTCGATCAACTGGGAAACCTCCGACGGCGACACGATGGCCAGCGTAACGATCCCGGTGACGACCATGAACGTACCGGACCACACGGCGGCGGGGATCAGTCGGCGCACCGGCCGCGGTTGACCGCGATCCCGAACCCAGGTGTGAACGAGGATCCCCAACCCGAAGACGGGCGCGAGGAATCCGGTGAACAGCTTGGTCAGGACGGACAGGCTCAGCGCGACGGCCGACAGCACCAGCCAGTGCGTCTTGCCCTGCCGGTGCCAGAGCGAGACGGTCAGCAGGGCCACCGTCGCCCACATAAGGGCGGGCAGGCCCAGCATGATTGAGACGCTGAGGGCGGCGAAGTACGGAATCAGGACGATCAGGACCGTGCCGGCGATCGCATGGTAATGGCCCCAGGCGATGCGCAGCGTCTGGTACGCCGCCCACAGCAGGACGGACGCGCACACGAGGACCAGGACACGGGCCGCGTTGGTGGTGTAACCGAATACGTCGAACCACCATTCGAGGGCGTAGGTGAAAAGTGGGGCCTGGTCGCTCCAGGTTTCCGTGTAGAGCGGATGACCTTCGGCGAGCAGGAGGGCCTTGATGACGTTGTTGCCTTCGTCGGGGTCGACCTCGTAGAAGGACATGAACGGAATGGTGATCCAGATGAGCAACGCGAAGCCGACCGGAACGCCGACATGGGCGAAAAGCTCCAAGATGCGCCGACGGTGGCAGGCCGCAGGGCGCTCCTCGCGTGTACCTTCGCCGGCGGGCGCATCCCGTTCGCCCGCGGGGCGCGGTTCCGACTGCGGCCGATTGCCCCGCCGGCGAACGTCTCGCTTCTTCCTGCGTGCCATAGGAGGTGTTGTACAGGATCAGTTGAAGAATGGACAGCGAAGGGCGAATACCGTGTGGCGGATAGCAGAAAGGGCCGTGGTCGGTGCCCGCCGCTCGCGCCATCTCTCTCTACTGTCCACTTTCTCCGCTCTCGGCCGAAGCCGGCGGCCGCAGGTGGCCGGCGCAGGCCGTGATCGTGCGGGGGGCGGCGTTGGGGAATGCGGCCGCGAAACGCGTGCCGTCGAGCGATAGATCCTCCGGCCGCGGCTCCAGGGCATCGATCGACAAACGCGAGATACCCTCGAGTTTCGGGTCGGCGATGCCGAGGACCCGGGCCAACCGTTCGACCATCTCGTAGCGGGAGAGCCGCTCCGGGCCGGCCACGTGGATGATCCCGGTCTGATCGCTGCCGGCCAGCGCGAGCATCGCGGCCGCCGCGTCCTTCAGCCAGACCGGCGTCCGGTATTCATCGGTGAACAGCCGCAACGTTTCCCCGCGCCGCAACGCGTTGTACTGGTTGCTGAACGTCGTGGGTCGGTCGGTCAGGTTGAAGCCGTACATCAACGGCAGGCGGACGATGAGCACGTCGTCGAAGTCGGCCAGCACGCGCTCGGCAGCGGCTTTGCTCTCCCCGTACCGGCTGAGCGGAGCCGGGGGGTCTGACTCGCGGTAGGGCGCTCGGCGACCGTCGAACACCATGTCGGTCGAGGCGTAGAGGAGCCTCGCCCCGCACGCGGCGGCCGCCTCGGCCACCGCCCGCGTGCCGCCGACGTTCACCTGCTCCGCGCGAGCCGGGTGGGCGCAGGCGTCGGCCACCGAGGTGATCCCGCCGACATGGAGGACCCGCGTCGGCCGGAAACCCGTCAGGCAGCCACGCAACGCGTCATGATCGGCGAGGTCGATCCGCACCACGCGCAGACCTCTGGCGGACAACCCGTCTTCGCCGAGGATCCGGCCCATGCCCGCCAGGGCGAGGATGTCGGAGGGCGACGCGATATCCCGCAACTTCCGGAGGAGAAACCCGCCGAGTTGCCCGGACGCACCGGTCAGGATCCAGCGTGGATTCGACATCGTGACTACTCCCGTACCGGCTTCTCCGGCGGCGCCGTCACGAGCACGTCTTCAGAAATGCCGAACTCGGCCGCCACCAGTCGCGGGTTCAGTCGAATCGTGTCGTACCGCGTCCACTGCTGATCGTTGCGGCCGTCGCCGGTCCACTCGGTCTGCCATTTGCGTATCACGCCCAGGTCCGCGTCGATCCAGAAGGTGGCCGTCTGCGGTGCGTCGCGATCGTGGGCGACGATCGTCCGGCACGGGTGGCCGCTCACCGCCTCGTCCGCCGCAAACTCGAACAGCCAGCGATCCGCGTGGTAGGCCGACGTGACCCAGTCCGTCCCGAACTGGCGGGCGGCCGCCGTCGGCAGCAGCGACGCGTAGTAGGCCAGGTCGCCGTTCAATCGGTGGTGGGGGTCGTAGCGGAGCGGGCGATTGTATCGCCTTGCCACGGCGTGCATGTCGAGCAGCCGGTAGTTGGCCGCGCCGCGGTCCGAGGCGTACCGGTACCGGCCATCGAACACCGTCAACGCGGACCCGCATTCCATCCGAAACTCCCCTTCCCGGCCGAACACCCATCGAATCGGGACGGCCGGCGTATCGGTCCCGTCCGCGGCCGTGGGGAGATACGCTTCGCCGATCGCCTCGAACGTGTCGGCGTCCGCGCAGATGCGACCGGCCTCCCGCAGCATGTCGCCGGGCGACAGATGCTCCCAGCCGGATACCTTGTCGACGGACCGGGCACACCCGGCGCCGGTCAGCGTAACGGCCGTCACGGCGGCGTACGCTTGTGCCATCTTCGCGGGGGAACACCGCATTGTCCTGCCTCTCCGACGGCGCATCGCACGTCGCGGCCGATTGTAGTGTGGCTGAACGCTCCCAGGTAGCCCGCCGCCGCCCGCGATCCCCGGCCGGCTAGCGGTTCGTGCGCCACTGAACAGGGCGAAAGCCGTACGTTACAACCGAATCCGACATTCTGGACCACCGTCGACCGGTCGAACGTGGTAAGATGAGGCCTGCTGGTCGGGTAACAGGTTAATATAGGAGGGCACTACCTTGAAAGAGAAACTGGCTCTGTTGTGGATAGGTGTGGTCGTCCTGTCAGGCGTCGGGGTGGCGCGCGGCGGCGTTTACGATTGGGACGACGACGGTGACGTCGACCTCGAAGACTACGTGGAGTTCGCGGGCTGCATCAGCGGGCCCGCCGTCCCCTCGGTCGACGAGTGTGACGTGTTTGACGGCAACGCGGATAGTCACGTGGACTTATGGGACTTCGGTGGCTTTCAGCGCGCATTCACCGGCCCGGTGGAACCGGACAACATCATCCGGGCCCAACTGGCGGGCAATTCGCTCGCCGAGTACCCGTTCTTCGAGTACGTTAAGGCATTCAACGAAGATGCCGGGGTGGAGCTGGCCATCGACCCCACCCGCTACCCGGAGATCCTCGGGCAAACCGCCGACGTGTACATCGCCGAGGCAAAAACCGCGGGCGCGTGGGCCTTCGACCCGACGCTGACCGACGAAACACCCGACGGGCCGGAGACAGTGACATTCGGTGGCACCAGCATCCAGGACAACACGTTCGACATCGCCGGACCGTACGACCTCGACAGCAGCGTGTTCGTAGAAGCCACCGGCGACTACACCGGGCTGGGGCACGCCTACGACATGGTGGTCGACATGAACCGGAACGGGCGGCTCGACAACGGCGACTTCATCGACGGCCTCAGCCGGGAAGCGGGCCTGTACGTGGTGCACGACACCACCCAGCCCGGGCCGCTCGCCGTCACCGCCGTTGCGTCGTACAGCGTCGGCGCGATCTTCGGCATCCCGTCTTACTACACGAACGAGGTCCTGTTCTACCCCACCGACATCGCCGGGATGGAGCCGCTGCCCCTGGTCGTGATCGGCCACGGCGCCGGCCACCAGTACACGTGGTACGACCACATCGGCAACCACATGGCTTCCTACGGCTACATCGTGATGTCGCACCAGAACTGCGGCGGTCCGCCTGACTGCACGCTGGGGCACACCGATGCGATCCTGCACCTCCAATCCAGCATCGCCGGCGGCGCGATCGATGGGAAAATCGACGCGTCGCGGATCATCTGGATCGGGCACAGCCGTGGCGGGGAGGGCGTCACCCGGGCCTTCGACGCTCTCGTGGAGGGCACGTACTCGCCCACCCACTACACGGAAGACAGCATCGTGCTCGTCAGCGCCATGCTGCCGATCGTCAACGACGACGTTGATATCTATGACGTGAACTTCCACCTGTGGACCGCGTCGGGTGACACCGACGTGTCCGGCGCCGCCGGCTGGGACCTGGTCGATACCTTCGAACTGCACGACCGCGCGACTCGCTTCCGCATGTCCACCGTCGTGCAGGGCACCGGACATGCCTGGTTTCACAACGGCCCCGAGGAGCCGAGCTGGTTCAGCGGCGAATGCTCGATCGGCCAGGAGAACACGCACAAGATCGAGCTGGGACTGTTCCTGCCGCTCATGAAGTACTACGCGGAAGGCAACGTCCCGGCCACCGACTTCTTCTGGCGCCAGTACGAGCGGTTCCATCCGATCGGCGTGGATACGTCCGATCCGTGCATCGTCGTGACCAACGAATACCGCAACGGATCGGAGGAAGGGAACTTCTTCATCGAAGATTACCAGAGTGAGGAAGCGCTGGACGTCAGCAGTTCCGGCGGGGCGGTGACCTACAGCGTCGACAACGTCCTCGAAGGCCGCCTGCACGACAACAACAGCAGCTTCAGCTGGACCTCCAGCGATCCGTTCAACGGCGCCACGCAGGCCGCCGCCTGGGATACCACCCGGGGGGTGGTGTTCGACTGGCACGACGCCGACGCGTTCTACGAGTACGAGGTCATCGACTCACAGCGCAACTTCGCCGACGACCTGTACCTCTCGTTCCGCGGCGCCCAGGGCACGCAGCATCCCTACACCCTCGCCGAACTCGGTGATCTGACCTTCACCGTCACGCTGCGGGACGGGGCCGGCACCACCAGCTCGATCAACATCGGGGCGTACGGCGGCGGGCTCGAGCAGCCGTATCAGCGCAGCGGCGGCTGGCACAACGAGATGGAGATCAACCGAATCCGCACGACCGACTTCCTCAACAACGGGTCGGGACTGGACCTGACGGACATCGTGGCGGTCCGCTTCGACTTCGGGCCCTCGTGGGGCTCGCCGGAAGGCCGCATCGTCCTCGACGAGGTGATGCTGACCAACGACTACCCGCCGTACTTCACCCCGCTCACCATGGCACTGCCGGCCGCGGTGCCGGAGTTCATCCCGCCCGGCGAGCCTACCACGATCGACGTGGAGATCCTCGAGGGCGACGACACGCTGGTGGAAGGCTCCGCCACGCTGACCTACCGGTACGACGGCGGCGCGTGGCAGAGCGTGCCGCTCGAGCAGGTCGTCGCTGAGCTGTGGCGGGGCACCTTACCGCCGCCCAGTTGCGGCGACACGCCCGAGTACTACTTCAGCGCCGAGGGCGTCGCGACCGGGCCGGTCGACCTGCCCGCGGGAGCCCCCGCCGTCACCTTCTCCAGCCACGTCGGCACCCAGCTCATCGCCATCGACGACGACTTCGAAACCGACCTCGGCTGGACAGTGATCAACATCGACCTGCTGGACGGCCAATGGGAGCGCGGCATCCCGGCCGGCGACGGCACCCGCGGTGATCCGACCGAGGACTACGACGGGTCCGGCCAGTGCTACCTGACGGCCAACCGTGCCGGAAACTCGGATGTCGACGGCGGCCCGACCCTTCTGATCTCGCCCACGCTGGACATGAGCGGGATGATCGACCCGGTGATGCGGTACGCCCGGTGGTGGTCGAATGATGACCAGGACGGCGACCCATTCGACATCGACATCTCGCTGGACGACGGCGATACGTGGACGCGGATCGAGCGGGTCGCGAATATCGGCCACCCGACGAACTGGATCTACCGGGAGGTTCGCCTGGCGGATTACGTCACGGAGGCGTTCACGGACCGGGTCAAGGTCCGGTTCAGCTGCATGGACAACCCCAACAACTCGGTGGACGAAGGGGCCGTCGACGCGGTGGTGATCTTCGACGTTGCGTGCGAATAGGTACCGGCGGATAATACCGGAAGGCATACGTGAGCCGGACGGCTCACCGAAATGGATCAGAAGGAACAGCGTTCAACGACGCTTCAGAACAGAAAGGCGAGACAATGAAGACAGGCAAGCTGATGATCCTGGCTTTGCTGCTGGCGGGTGTGTCGTGGGCGTGGGCCGAAACGCCGCCGCCCGCTTCCGAAACACCACCGCCCATTCCGGCCACGCCGGCCGCGGTGGACAAGCTGCTGTACGTCCGGACGTTCGAGCTCGACAAGGGCGAGAAGTTCTACTGGAGCAAGGAAAAGCCGATGATGACCACCGGCACGCTGCTGGTGCTCGAGGTGGACAAGAACCTCGTCGTGCCGCGGGCGATCGCGATGCCGATCCTCTATGTCGGCAACCAGCCGGCCCAGCGGATCAACGAAGGCCATAAGTCAGGCCGCGTCATCGCCATCGTGCCCGGCGAAGTCGACCTGCTCAAGGAACCGATCTGGTTCGGCACGCCCGACCTGCCGGAGAACGTCGACGCCCACATGGCCAAGGCCGAACGGGCTCTGGCCGACCAGGCCGGCATCAAGCCGTTCAACGAGAAAAAGGTCAAGGCCGCCCAGGCCAAGGGCGGCGACAAGATCAAGGCCGCTGACACCCGCGCCCTGCTACGCGACCACGTGGCGGAACTCATTCTGGAGTACTGCCCGGACGAGAAGCACCTGGCCGACGACTTCCGCGTCCCGGTCATCAAGCGGGAAACGCCGAAGAAACCCGCGAAATCGAAGTCGGCCGAGGACGAGGACTAAAGTGAACATTGCAACCGAATCGATGACCCGAACAGGCCCAACGACTCGGTTCAACGAATTCGCCTGACCAGCAACCCAACGGCACGGTCGCCCCCCAGGCGACCGTGCCTTCGTTATGACTGAAACGTAAAGGTACGAGTTGGCACGCAGGGAGGGGCGATCTCGAAGCGCCGGTCTGCGGCTCACGAACCTGCCTCGGGAGAGCTCGCCCCGCCTCAGGCGCGGAAGGCGAACCGCGCCGCCCCCTTTTGCGTTGGGTTATCGGACGACCCAGCCCCATCCAAGCGGCCCGCGCCAGGCGGAGCGCCAGACCACCGGCTGTCACATGGGTAAAACAAGCACTTCTATTGACTTATCTTAATTTATAGAGAATAATATGGCAGGAGCAAGCCGCACAAGGACGTGCGGACCGCCCGGCCGGGGACTCGGGGCGTCGAAAGGAGACGACGATGGCGTGGACGGTGGCGAGGTGCCTGGAGTCCCACATTGAGCTGCTCGAGCTGCTGGCCGGACTGACGCCGGCGGCCCACCAGGCGGTGATCGCCCACTTTCAGAAGCTCGAGCATGTCGACAACGCCGGACGAAGGCTTGGCCGGATCGTCGATCTGCCGTTCGAGTGGGTTTATCCCATGGGCGACCCACGTCGGGACGTGTACCCGGTGGTCCGCGTGCAGATCTCGGACGACGCGTTCGGGCGGCAGGAATTGTGCGCGTTCATGGGCTTCGCGTACAAGCGGCAGGTGGTCGGGGTCCTCGGTAATACGTGGTGGGCGGGAGCAACGAACTGGCTTGTCGAACGGGTGAACGGCATCCAGACGAATCCGACGTTCGAGGAGTACCTCGCAACGAGGACGGTGAGCGGCCGAAAGCCAGTGCACGACCGTTACTTGAGCTTTCGTCGCAAGTACGAAGACTAGGACGTGCCCCCAGGAACTATGTGGAGCCTACAGCGATGGCAAGTGAATTGGGCATCAGCCGGGATCATCTTTGGAAGCTGATCGAGACGACCCGGGCGCTCCTGGACTACCTGGTCGTGTCGACCGCCGATAGACAGCGAATGTGCGAGTACCTGGTCGCACCGGATCCAACTGTATTCTGTCGTGACCGAGGTGAAGGCCAGCCGGCCCCGGAATGGCTCACCGCCGATGAGTGGCCGGACTTCCCCGACCTGAGTTCGGAGGCGGCGGACCTGGAACGAAAGAAGAAGCTGTTTGCGGCGAACCTCAGGAGGCACCTCGCGGAAGCGGGTTTGAGCCAGCTCGATCTGGCGGAGAAGCTGGGGATCAGCGACTCCGCCATTTCGCAGTACTTGAGCGGAAAGCACAAGCCGCAGTCCCGCACGCTGCACAAACTCGCGGGCGTACTGGGATGTGAGACCGGCGACCTGTGGCCTGAATGACGCGGACGGCGGGCGTCTTCCGCCACGCCGTCCGAGTCAACGTCTTTGCCACGCATGGAAAGGCATCACGTCTCACGTGGCTCGTTCAGTCCAAGGGTCGCATCAAGCGATGCGAATCAGCCTATTGGATGCGGCAGGGGCCGACCTGTTGCAGGCTGTTCGGATCCTGGTACCACACGTCGATAAAGAACCCCGTCTGGAACCTGTTGAGGGGTTCGCCGATTCGGTTGAAGGCGCCGGCGCTGTTCGTGTTTCGAATCCAGATGGTGCGCGTCCACGCGATGTCGGCTCGCACCGCCGGGTACGGGGGCGCGCCGGAGGCGGGCACGGCACCGGCCGAACCTTGGATCGTCACACTGTACTGGCCGCCGGGCGCCCGGTTCACCGTGAAACTGATGTTGCCGCAGTTGAGCGGTCCGAGCGGCCCGCCCACCGAACCGGTCCCGCGTCGTGTGTATGGCGTCGGCGGTGCGCCGCCGCCACCGCCGCCACCGCCACCGGCACCGCCACCGCCGGCACCGGCACCGGCACCACCGGCACCGGCG
>CAZBUJ010000100.1:0-19430 GCA_964495075.1 uncultured Phycisphaeraceae bacterium | reverse complement strand
CGTTCGTCTCGTCCCGGTGGCGGTAGGCCTGGGCACCGGCGTGCGCCGTCTCCTCGCCGATCGCGTCAAACGGGGCCCGCATGAACTTGTTCGCCCCCGAACGGTAGCCGCCATCCCCGACCAGTGCCGCCACTGTGGCATACCGGACATCCGAAACACTGGCCGGCGCCTCGCCCATGCCCTCGTATGGCGGCTCCCCCTGCCCGCGACCGAGGTACGTCGTGTTGTAGTTGTACCCGGTGAATGGGTCGCCACTCGTCATGCTCGGCCCGCGATAGGAGGGGCACTGCTGCACGGCGTTGCCCGACGCATACTGCCAGATCAATCCCGGCTTCGCGTGATCGCGATCGCCGGCGTACGTGATCGTGTCCCACGAAACGAGAGCCCGATGGGCCGCGTCCGAGTAATGGGCGATCGGAAACCGCCCCCCGTAATCCTCCGCGTACGCGTGAATGGCCAGCCCGATCTGCCGCTGATTCGACAGGCACAGCACCGCCCGAGCCTGCCGCCGGGCCTGCGAGTACGACGGAAGCAGAATCGACACCAGCAAGGCCATGACCGAGACCACCGTCAACAGCTCCACCAGCGTAAACGCGCGTGACCGGTCGGCCGGCCATCCGCGTCCCGGGAAGCGCGGTGAACCTACGCTCTTGCGACGCATAATCACTCCTTTGCCCGTCACAATGCTCCGCCTTCTCCGCCGGCCGCCGGGCCGTCCAGGAACGATCCAAACGCCGCGTAGTCCGCATCGTCCACCACCCGGTCCCCGTCGAAATCGGCGAAGAAGCACGCACGATCGCGGGGCCCGCCGTCGGCGCCGGTGTGGCACGCCTGGAACCGGGCGAAGTCGCGCAGATCGACGTCGCCGTCCCGGTCGGCGTCACCGAGCCACGGGAAGACGTCCGACAACGCATCCACCTCGCCCGTGTCCGCCGGATACCGACTGCTGAGATAGACGAACTGAATCGCATCAAACCCGCTGCCGGTCAGGTCGATGCCGGTGCCGCCACCCGAGTACTCGTACAGCTCTATCCCCTCCGCCGCCGAGCGGCCGGCAAAGTCGGCCGGGGTCAGCGACGGGTCGACCGGCGTCGTGAAATCGAGCGGCTCGCCCCAGCCGTTGGAATCGGCGTCCCATTGGTACGCGTTGGTCGGCATCAGCGAGTCCCCGTACGGTCCGCCCTCGTACACGTACCATTCGTCCGGATCCGTCACGGGTGTGCCAATCCCCGTTGCACTCACGCCGATCAACACCGGCTCGGTCGTCACGCCACCATCATCGATGTAGAAAGTCGACATGTCCGTGTCCGGCTCCACCCAGTCACCGAATGCGTCGGACCCTTGAAAAAACGAATTGCCGAATACGAGCAGGTCGATCCCGAACGGATTGCGCGGATGGTCCTCGACCGGCTCGTCGAACCGCACGACAACGAACTGGCCGGCCGGCACCGACGTGATGAGCTTGTCGCCATCCGGACCGTCAAGATGAATCGGCGGCGCCACCAGCGACACCCGGAACTGGGCAAACGTCGTCGGATCCCAGTAGGTCGTCGCGGGGTGACCCAACATGCTTTGCGGATCGTTGTAGATGCCCGACCCGTCCAGCTCAGGGCTGGCGGCAACAATCTCGTCGGCCCACGGATCCGCCGCGTACACCGTCCCCGCCACCACAACCAACGTCATGCAAATCGCTAACTGTATCCGTGCCGTAGGTCTTCTGCTCCTCGTCGGTGCGGGCCGGGCTGGGCGGCCCCTCCGGCATCGCCACCGTCGAATGACCGCCAGACCGCCCACCCACGTGACCAGCCACGTCTCCGGCTCGGGAATCACGGGCGTCACCGGCGCGGTGGTGAAATCGTCACCCGGCTTGGCGAGCCAGCCGTCGGCGTCGCCGTCGTACAGGACCCGGTCGGCGGCCCCCACCATCGACGACTCCCACGTCTCGCCGAAGTCATCGCTGAGCCAGTAGCTCCACCACGAGTCCGGCCAACTGGCCGCGACGTGATGGACGAGGTCACCGTCGTCGTACCAGAAGTCGGTAACCAACCCGCCCGATTCGGCAACGCTGAGCCCGTTGTCGGCACTGTCCAGTTCATCGAGCAGGTCCAGGCCGGTGATGGACAGCGCATCGAACCGGTAGCCGAACGCGAAGCTGTTGTCCTGCCCGTCGCCCGGCCAGAAGTCGAGCACCATCACCGCCTCGTGGTCGCCCCAACCCGCCCACGACTCGATGATCAGGTCATCGATCACGTACGCGTGTGCCGGCCCCACGACCGCCAACGCCACCAACCCCATCCAGAAAACACCGCGAGTCCACATGGTCCGCCTCCGTACTGCGTAACAATCAGAGAGCGCTCCCCGTTGGAGCCGTCGCCCGCCACGTCGTTCACGGAAGGAAACGCCGGGCGCCGACGAAACTCGACCGGGGACTCTCGATACGTGGGTCAGCGCACGCCCTGCGCGGAGTGAAACCCTGCCCCAGCAACTCCATTGGAATCGCGAAGGCCGCAGTAATCGCTTGGGATTGCGATGGGAGCAGCCACGAGCCTTTTCCGCGAAGGCACTGACCGAGGTTGAGGTCTATCTGGCCGGTCTCCCGACTTCCGGGCACGCCGACGTGCGTCGACGCCTACTGACCGCTCCTTCTCGCCCGGCGTGGCGGGCAATGGGTACGTTGCGGCGTTCGTTCCCGGTCACGGTAGCGCGACTGTTCCGGACTTGCACCGGATTCCCGATTCTGCCGCCCGCATCCGGCGGGCCGCCACCAGTAACCAACACCAACCCTACACCGCGCTCCGCGGGCCGTCAACTCGAAAATCGGATTGCCTGATGGGAACCGCCCCCCGCTCAATCCGCATCGCCGCTTAGCCCCCGATCCGCCGCGGGCCGCGCTGGCGTTGCGCCGCCTCGGTCGCGCTGCGGAGCACAATCGCCACCGTAACCGGGCCGACCCCGCCCGGCACCGGCGTAACCACCCCCGCCCGCTCGCGCACCTCGTCGAACAGCACGTCCCCCACCAGCCGGGTCCGGCGGCTACCCGGCTCCACCGGTACGCGATTGATCCCGACGTCGATCACGATCGCTCCCGGCTGCACGTGGTCCGCCGTCACCAGCCCCGGCACACCGGCGGTGGCGATGATCAGGTCCGCGCGGCGGGTGTGCTCGGCGAGATCCTTCGTGTGAACGTTGCACGTGGTGACCGTCGCGTCCTGCTGGATCAGGTTCAACGCCATCGGGCGACCCGTGATCGTCCCCATCCCGATCACCACCGCGTGCATGCCACGCACCTGACACCCGACATGCTTGAGAATCTCCAGCACCGCCGACGCCGTGCACGGGGCCATGATCGGGCAGTCGTAGAAGAGCATGCCGATGTTGACCGGGTTGACGCCCTCGATGTCCTTGTAGGGATCAATGCAATACTGGGCGGCCGGCGTGTCGATGCCCACGGGCAGCGGCACGTTCAGCAGGATGCCCGTGACCTCGGGATCCTCGTTGAGGCGCTGGATCAGCTCGTGGACGTCGTTCTGCCCGGCGTCCCCGGCGAGCGTATGCAGGTGATACGCGATCCCGACCTCGCGACACTGGCGGGCCTGCGACTGGGCGAAGATCGCCCCCGCGTCGGCGTCGCCGACCATGATGGCGTCGAGACGGACCGCGACCCCCTCCGCCGTCAGGTGCCGGACTCGCGCGGCCGTCTCCTGCTTGATGGTGGCGGCCAGCGCCTTCCCATCGAATACGCTTGCTGTCATACGCCCTGCCGGTCTGAGGAGGAGTGAACCGGTGCCGGCCCGTTCCCGCTGAACGGCCGCACCATGAGCTGCTCAAAGGTAATCCGATAGTGCGGCTGTGTCGAGCAGTACCACGCGGCGAACGCCACCCCGCCCACCGACGTCACCCACAGCGTGATCTTGATCCGACGGATCAGCCGGTCGAACGCGCGGACGCCGGCCACATCGCCGGCCAGCAACGTGAGGTGCTGCATGCGGCTGGCGATCGACGAGTGCCGCCAGCTCCGCTCCTCGTGCGGGATGCCGTTGAGCACCGCCACCCGGTCGAGGGCGTCGCGGAACACGCCCGCCGCCGTCGAGCAGATGCCGGCGCCCGCCCGGCGGTCCGGGCCCGACGCCGGATGCCGCCCACACGGCAACCGGCACCGCGCCAGCCCGTCCGACAGGCACCGCACGCCGTACAGGTCGGCTTGACGCTCGAATCGGCGAGACACCCAGCCGAACCCCACGCCCCACACCAACACGACACCCACGAAGCCGATCACCTCGACCGACGTCTGACTGAGCCGGATCACCGGCTCCGACGCGTTCGACATCCGAACCAGAATTTCCACGAAGCCCGACACCAACAGCATGCCGGACACCGCGAACAGCAGAAAATACTGGATATGAGAAAGACGCACGTGACCGGCCTCGTGCCCGAACACGCCCTCGATCTTGTCGACGTCCATCGACTCGAGCAGCGCGTCCGACAACAGCACGTAACGGACCCGCGGGAACAGGCCCATCACCGCGGCGTTGATCATCATGTGATGACTGTGCCAGACGAGAATGTCACGATAACGAAGCCCGATCCGACGGCACAGCGACTCGAGACGCCGGCGCAACGGACCGTCCGGCAACGGTGTGGTCGCCCAGATGTACTTCAGCATCACCGGCGCCAGAACAAACACGCAGACCGCCGCCAACCCCAGCATGCCGTGTTCGACCCACGGGACCTTGAACCACCGCACGAGCGTCGCCTGCTGCTGCTGGGCCAGGCGGAAGGCCGACAGGATCAATGTCATCGGAATGGCCGCGATCAGCAACTGATGCCGGATGTGGAACACCAGATAACCGCCCAACGACCAGACGGGGGTGGCCGGCGCGCCCGGCGTCTCCATCCGCCGGATCCGCACCACCGCCTCCCGCACCGATCGATCGACCGGGTACGAAGCGATCCACAACAGGATCAAGGACAGGAAAAACGGCGCGAGCAGGACAAGGTCCGCCGCCCCGGGAACCACCGCGATCAAGTCCAGGCTCCGCGCCAGCGGCAACCACCCCGTCAACGCCATGTCGGCGCCGAACAACACCACGGCCAGAATCGACAGCACGAGGCTCGCCTGATGGTAGAAATGCTGCGTCCGCTCGATCGCCGCCGGCGACCTCCGCTCCGCCCGACGTACCCGCAGCGCGGCCCACGTCGCGACCAGCCAAAACGCCGGCAACTTGCCGAAGACGATCAGCAACGTGAGCCCCGTCGACGTGACCAGCGGCCGAACGGGCGGCGAATCAGGCCACCAGAAGAGCAGGAAGTACGCGACGATTACGTGTAAGTACATTGACCGCCAGACGTTTATGGTTCTCGCCCGCCGCGGGCCGAAACCACGGGCCGCGGGGCCAATCGCGGCCCGCCGTGCGTCGCCTTTCCCGCCGCGATTCGCTACACTGATCCGCACCGCGGGTCGCGGGGACGGGGCAAGCCTGCCCGCTTTTACCAGGAGACAGACGCCATGAAAAGAACCTGTTTACGCGCCGTACTGACGCTGCTGACCGCCTGCCCGCTGATCGCGGCCGCGGCTGACCACAATGACCCCAAAACGGAAAAAGTCCAAAAGGAAGAACCCAAAGAAACCGCTAAGCCGGTCGATCCGATCGCCGCTGAAGCCCGACAGCGCGAACTCGACTACCTGTCCGAGTTGCGACGGGCCGTCCTCGCCGAACTCCGCATGTCCGACGACCAGCGCGAAGCCGTAATGCGGCACTTCAAGGACCACACCGAGTTCGTCGAAACCTACGCGCCGCAACCGCCGACCGACGCCGAGAAGGAAGCGATCCGCAAGCGCCGGCAGGAAGTGCAACGCGAGTTGCGCGAAGCCGTCAAGGCCGGCAACCGCAAAAAAGCACAGGAAATCGGCCTCCAGTTGCGCGAGTTGCAACAGCAGCAGGATCCGCTGAGCCGAGCGACCGAAGAATTCCACGAAAAGGTGAGAGGCGAACTCAACGAGGACCAGAAGCTGACGTTCGCCTCCATTGTGCGCCGACTGTACAAGTACGGCGATCCGATGCGGGAGCGGGCCCGCGGATTCCGCGACATGCGCCGGGTCCTCGACCAGATGAATCTCACCCCGACCCAGGAAGACGCCATCCGCGCCCGGTACCGCGAAGCGATGGCCGCCTTCGGCCGGGACGGACACGATCCCGTCAAGGCAAAAGCGATCACCGACCAACTACGCGAAGGAATCCTCGAAGTACTGTCCGAGAACCAGCGCGACGCGTTTCTCAAACAACTCGAGACCATCGAGAAACAGCCCGAAGCCGCCCCGGGCAACCGCAACATCCCCCGATCGCTCAACCGGAGCCCCGCGTCCGGCGGCGGCAACGCCGCGCCGCCGGAGTAACCGTTCGACGCCGACGGAATAGCGGAAACAACACGGCGGTCTGAACCGGACCCGTTACCGACCCTCGATCCGGCGCAGCAGCCGTTGCGCGTCGGCATGGCCGGGCCGCAACTGCAGTACCTTGCGGAGCGCGACCTCCGCCTCGGCGTGTCGCCCTTGCTTCGCCAAAGCGCGGCCCAGACCGAAAAGCGCTTCCACGTTGTCCGGGTCAAGGGTCAGGGCCCGCCGAAACGACGCGATAGCGCCATCCAGATCCCCCCGCGCGTCCAGCGCGGCACCGAGGTTGTAGTGCACCACGGGCTCGTCCGGATCCCGCCGCAATGCCGTGCGATACGCGCCGATCGCCGCATCCAACTGCCCGGAACTTTGCAACGCCACGCCCAGGTTCGAATACACCTTCGCGTAATCCGGGTCGATGCGCAGCGCTTCGCGATAGTGCTCGATCGCCTGCGAAAACTCACCCTTCTGCGCGTACAGCGTGCCGAGGCACGCGTGATTCGTGGCTGAGTCCGGGCGCCCCGCCAGCGAACGCTTGTAATGATGGATCGCCCCGTCAACCTGACCAAGAGCAGCCAGCGCCTCCGCTAGCTTGCCGTGCACGTCCGGATCCTCCGGCGCGTACGCGAGCGCGTCCCGGTACGCCACGACCGCGTCGTCGAAACGCTTCTCCTCAAACAACCGATTACCGAGAAACTGGCGAAGCTCCGCCGCGTAGTTGTCCTGCTCGGCCCGGAACGGCCCCGGCACGCTGATCAGCAGCATCGTCACCAAGACACCGACGGCGTAAGCCCACCATCGCCGCCACGCGGCCGCCCGCGCGACCGACACCAGGGCAAAGCAACCGGCCGACGCCATCATGCAGAACACCGGCAACAACGGTACACGATAGCGGGCCGCCGGAAAAACCAGGATCACGGCCAGCGGATAGAGAAGCAACAACAGCCAGATCGGCGCGGGCACCCGGCGGGCATGGTGCACGAGCCCCACCACCGCCAACGGCATCAACACGCCGAAGGGAAACCCGAAGTGGTGGTCGACCTTCCACACCAGCCCGTTGAGAAGCCACGACCACGGCCGGAACGAATAGATGTCCACGCTGCGCGGCAACTCACGCGCACTGAAGAACTGAATGCCTTTGACGGCCAGACCCGCCAGAAACTCCGCCGGCGCCTCCCGCATGTACTGCCGCGCCCGTCCATAAAAATACCGCTGCTCGTCCCACATGCCGTCCGTGTAACCGTGCTCCTTCGGGAGCGCCATCAGGGCACGCCACTCTCGCCCCGGACGGTACAGAATCGTCTCCTCCGCGTTCGGGTTGTTCCCGATGTAAAGGTTGATGCCGCCCGTCGACGGCAGCATGCCGAAGTGGTCGGTGGAGCGCAGGTTCCACACGCTGACCGGCAGCGCCACCGCCACGAAACCCGCCACCACGGCGATCGACTTCCACGCCACCGCCAACACCGGCTGGCGAACCCGCACCCCCGCCACCACCGTCCACACGCACCCCACCACGAAGACCGGCAGGAACGTCGGGCGACAGATAACGCTCAACCCGCCGCACGCGCCTAACGCCACCGCGATCGGCCACCGCCGGGCCTCCGCCACGCGGACCAGCAACGCCACCAGCACCACCGACCAGAACGCGGCCCAACCCGTCGCCAGCAACTCGGCCTCGTAGAAGATGAGCGGACCGCACAGGCACGTCAGGATGCCGGCCAGAACGCCGGTTCGACGATCGAACACCCGCGCCGCGAACCGGTACGTGAGCACGCACGTCACCGAGCCAACAATGATCTGAAGCAGCTTGGCCGCAAAAATCGACGCCCCGGTCACCCGGTACACACACGCCAGAAACAGCGGGTAGTACACCGGCTGCCAGAACAACGGGGTGTGCGGCGTCTGTCCGTCCAGAATACAACGCGCCAGATCGTCATAGTCCGACGCGTCCATGATGGGTTCGTTGAACGTAGGGTTGGACGTCGACTCGAGGAGGTAAACCAGTCGCACCACCAACGCCAGCGCGAAGATCAGAACGCCCCAGGGCACCTGCGCCACGGTGTCGGCGGCGTGCCCGGCCGCCCCCTCGCCGGGCTCGCTCGCACGCGAGTCCTGCCCTGTCGCACTCTGCCTGTTTGTCTTCTTTCGACGCGCCGGACGCATGCGGACACGCTACCGTGTCAACGCCCGGCTGACCACCCCGCAACCACACGGCCGCCCCACCCACCCCCCACGCCCCCCCCCCGGGATCCCGCCCCCACCATGTCCGACCGCCTCACCGCTCAATCCGCGTCGGAGATGGGACGCCGATCCGCACGGGGCCACAACCACAGGTCCGCGATCTCCCACTCCACGTTCTTGATGTCCTGACCCACCCGCCAACGGCGCAGAGGGTACCGCGACTTGCTATTCGGCATGATCGGCCCCCGGCAGTCCCGCTCGACCATGAGTGGCGTGGCCGCATACTCGGTCCATTCTCGCATCGGGATCCCGTCGTCGTTGAGCGCCTTCACCCGCAGCGCCAACAGCGTGATCATCTCCGGGCCCTGGTTGTCAATGCTCACCACGGCAACCGGACCCTGGCCCCGCGCGTCCTCGACCAGGCTGACCTCCACGGCCACTTGCTTGCCGTACTCCGGAGCCCGCCGGTAGCGGATGACGTCTCCCACCGCATCCGGAAGCGCCCGGAGCGTATCGGGCAGATTCTGGACCGTCGTGTCCACCACCCCGATGAGCTGACCGCCCCATTGATCCGCCACATGGATGCCGTAAGTCGCGACAGTACAAACAGTTACGATTCCAGCCACCGCCACCGCGGCGACCCCCAGGAACAGTGCCGTCCAGGGCGACATTCGCTGCTTCGGTTGCATGGTTACGTCCTCCCTACGAGTCCGACCGGCCGCGGGCAAGCCCTCGTGCCTGCGGCGGGTCTCGCAGCGTATTCGCACGCCGGTCGCTTTTATTCCGGGCACTGGTCGTTTCCCCGCGCCACCATCGCCGCCCCGCCCGGCCACTCGCGATTCCGCGTCGCGACCCGCGACGACGCGCGTTCCCGCCGGCCGGAAACTCGGCTACAATTCGCGGTTTGATCCGGCCGTGCCCGCTGGAATACTGCCAAGGAGAGCCGATGGCCGACGCGATGGAACAACGCATCCATGATGTCTCAATCATTGAGGAGATGCAGGACTCGTACCTCACGTACGCGATGAGCGTCATCATGGCCCGAGCCCTGCCGGACGTGCGAGACGGTCTCAAACCCTCGCAGCGCCGCATTCTGGTCGCCATGCACGACCTGAACCTCGGACCACGGGCCCAGCACCGAAAATGTGCCAAGATCGCCGGCGACACCTCCGGCAACTATCACCCGCACGGCGAGCAGGTCATCTATCCGACCCTCGTCCGACTCGCCCAGCCGTGGAACATGCGGGTCCCGCTCATCGACGGCCAAGGGAACTTCGGGTCGATCGACGGCGATCCGCCGGCCGCCATGCGGTACACCGAGGCGCGACAAACCGCCGCCGCCGTCGAAATGCTCGACGACATCCAGTACGACACCGTCGACTTCGAACCGAACTACGACGCCACCCGCACCGAACCCGTCGTCCTCCCCGGCAAATTCCCCAACCTCCTCATCAACGGCAGTAGCGGCATCGCCGTCGGCATGGCCACCAACCTGCTGCCCCACAACGTCGGCGACGTGTGCGACGGCCTCATCGCCCTGATTGACAACCCGACGATCAGCCTGGCCCAAATCATGGAGAAGATCCCCGGCCCCGATCTCCCCACCGGCGGGCAGATCTGCGGCCGACAGGGAATCGTCGACGCCTACAGCACCGGCCGGGGCACCATCACCGTCCGCGGCAAATGCGCGATCGAGGAGAAACGCGGCGGACGCCGCACGATCGTGATCACGGAGATTCCCTACCAGGTCCTCCGCAGTACCATCATTGAGAGAATCGCCGGCGCGATTAAAGACGGCACCATCAAGGACGTGGCTACCGTCAACGACGCGTCCGATCGCAAGCACCCTGTCCGCATCGAAGTCGAACTCAAAAAGGACGCCAACGAAGACGTCATCATCAACCAACTGTATCGCTACACGCCGCTGCAGACGAACCTCAACGTGATGAACGTCGCCCTGGTCGATCGTCGGCCCCGAACGCTGTCGCTCCGCGACATGATGGAACTCTACGTCGACCACCGCAAGGACGTCGTGCGCCGGCGGACGACCTTCCTGCTCCGACGGGCCAAGCAACGGGCCCACATCCTCGAAGGGCTGATCCTGGCCGTCGGTGACATCGATGAGATCATCCAGTTGATCCGCCGGTCGCCGAACCCGGACGCGGCCAAGCAGCGATTGATGGAACGCGAACTCCGGCTGACCGAGCACGAGCAACTGCGCCGCCTGCTCCCCCAATCGTTCGTCGCGCGGTACTCCGCCTACGCGCACAATCTCACCGGCGTGCAGGCCGCCGCCATCCTAGCCATGCAGTTGCAGCGCCTGACCGGCCTCGAGATCGAGAAACTCGCCGGCGAGTACACCAAGCTCGTCGAGGAGATCGAAGGCTACGAGGCCATCCTCCGTAACGAGACCCTCGTGCTCGATATCATCCGCGAAGACCTCTACGAGATCCGTGACAAGTACGCGAGCCCGCGCCGCACCGAAATCAGCGGCGCCATCGAGGACTTCCGCATCGAGGAACTCATCCCCGACGAGCGGGTCGTGGTCACCATTTCGCACGAAGGCTACGTCAAACGGGTGGACGTGGACACCTACCGCAAACAGGGTCGGGGCGGCCGCGGTGTGCGCGGCGGCGAGACGCGGGAAGGCGATTTCCTCGAACACCTCTTCGTCGTCAGCACGCACGACTACCTGCTGTTCTTCACCAACCGCGGTCGCGTCTACTGGGTCCGCGTGTTCGATCTTCCCGCCGCCGGGCGCACCGCGCGCGGCCGGGCCATCGCCAACCTGTTGCGGTTCCTGCCCAACGAAACCTACAAAGCCGTGCTCCCCGTGCGGGAGTTCGAGGAATCGTACGTCTTCTTCGCCACCGCCCACGGCACCGTGAAGAAAACGCCGATCCAGGCGTTCAGCCGACCGCGCCCCAGTGGCATCATCGCCATCAGCCTCGAAGCCGACGACTACCTCATCGGCGTCGAACAGACCACCGGCGACGACGAAATCGTCCTCGGCTCCGCCTCCGGCATGGCCATCCGATTCTCCGAATCGGACGTCCGCGCCATGGGACGCACCGCTCGCGGCGTCAAAGGGATGAAACTGCGCGCCCAGGACCAGGTGGTCGGCATGGTCGACATCCGTCCCGGACAGTCACTCCTCACCGTGTGCGAGAACGGGTACGGCAAACGCACCGACATCGAAGAATATCGACTCACGCGACGCGGGGCCCAGGGCGTGATCAACATCAAAACCACCCACCGCAACGGAAAAGTCATCGCGATCCTGAGCGTCAGCGAGGACGACGAGCTGATGATGATCACCGCCAAAGGCATCATGCTGCGGACGGGCCTGGAATCGGTCCGCGAAATCGGGCGGGCCACCCAGGGCGTTCGCCTCATCCGGGTCGACGAGGGCGACAAAGTCGTCGCGGTGGCCAGAATCGCGCCGGAGGACGAGCCGGTCGAAGGCGATACACACGCCCCGCCACCGGACGCCGCCCACGCCGCAGAAACCCCGCCAGCGCCCCCGACCGCCCCCCCACCCCCGGCCGAGCCGAGCTGACGCTCATCAAATCCCGGGCGATCGCCGATATCGACTATGGACAGCAGCCGGAGAGTGGCCATAATCAGGCAACCAGACACTGCCAGGAGGGTAGAATGGCAGGAGGGTAGAATGGGTCGTGAGCGGGGGCCCGCCTGCCGGGTCGGCACGCCCGCGGGTTGCTCACGACGGGGCTGGGAAACCACGGAACACACGAACAATCGGGTGCCGGACATGAACCGTACAACGATCATCGCATTGCTCGCCGCTGCCCTCCTCAGCCCGATGTCGGCTTTCGGTCAGCTCGGCGACACCAGTGACGGCGCGAAGGCTCCCTGGGTGAACGCCACCGGCGGGGCCGTCGAAGCGCGAAGCCCGGGCAAAATGGTGCAGGCCGGGAGGGCTCGTTACGAAGAGCGGCACGGCTTCGACATCGCCCACATGACCAACGGCCCGCAGATTTCCGATACCGAATCCGATCGACGCCAGTCGATCCTCCAGGAGACCCGGGCTGCCATGATCCGAATCGTCTTCGAGAACCTGACCACCTTCATCACCGCCATCGACGCCGCCATCCAGTCCGGCGCCATTGACGGAATCGGTGGCTCAACGAGCGGATCCACCGGCGACTCGACCGGGAGCTCCGGTGATGGTGGAACCTCGTCTTCGTCCGACCTGTCGGGCCTGTTGGGCGGCCCGATCTCCGGACCGGCCGGCTGAGAGAGACCAGCCGCTCCGCGCGCACGCGCAGTTAATCCGTAAACAGTTGAACCACCGCGGGCACGGCTATTCGGCCGGAAACCCCATCGGCAACAAATAGAGTACGCGCTGGCCCGAGGGCAGTTTCAGCACCGTGCTGACCAGATGGTCTTCAAACGCGCCGATCGGCACACCCCCGAGGTGCAAAGCGGTAGCCTGCAGCAGCATGTTCTGGGCGACGTGACCGGCCTCCAGCATGCAGTACCGTTCCGCCCGTGGACCGTACTTGCCGGCCGTTCGCTCCGGAACGGCCGCGATCACCACGCACAACGGCGCCTGCCCGACGGGATCCTGCTCCAGCGCCGCTTTTTGCAGGGCCGACCGCACGTCCCCGGCTCGATGCCGCTCCAGGCGGTGCTCTTTCGGCAGATAGTGGTCGACCCCGTTCTGCGTGACCAGGTACAACTCGATCGGATACAGCGCCCCTGCCGACGGGGACGCCCGCAGCCCGCGCTTCTTGTCGGTGATCCCCTGCCCCGCCCAGCAAAGTTGCGAGATGTCGCGGGCCGTCAGCGGTTCGTCGAGGAACTCGCGCATCGACCGGCGGCTGGCAATCGCCTCTTCCACCGACATCCGCCCCGCCAGCGCCGGCATCGGCAAATCAATCGGTCGCGACGCCACCGACGGCTCGCCCGGGCGCGACGTCGGCGGCCCCTTCCCCCCCTCCACCGCGCCGCACACCGCAACGCCGATCAAACCGGCGACCGCCACCCGCCCTCGATACATGCCGAACAGAGTCATCACTCGCTCCACGCTAAACAGTGGTCACATCGCACAACAACAACGCGGCATCCGAAACCACGCGAGTCACACGTCGCCACGTGAACAGCACAACCATCGGGCAGGTGGTACACACCACCAATCCGGACGAGTCGGGCAAAACCCGACGCGCTTCGCGTGGCAATCCCCAACACCAAGAGCATAACACACCCAGCGCGTGCCAGGCACGGATATTGCGCTCATGACAACCCTGCGACGCATGATCGGGCAGGGGAGAGCCCCAGCCGCCAGGGGCCTTGAGCCCCGCCATGCGATCGCGGGTGATGCCAACGACCACGGCTTTCCTACCGACCGCATGAACTGGGAGATCCGCTTCGAAACAAAGCCCGCGCGGATGACGCGGCGAGGTGACCACGGCCTCCGCCGCCACGGAATCGGTGCGTGCTCATGCGGCCGCGTCCGCGCCGCCGGCGACGGGCTGCTTCAGAGATCGGAGGTAGGAACCATGACCACGAATGCAAGACATCAGAGTCTCAACGGCGAGCGACGAGCACAAGCGTGGGCAAGCGCTGCCGGCGTGACGAAATGCTTCCTGCCACCGGTGCTGCTGGTTATCGCATTGGGGGCCCGTGCCTCGACCAGCCTGTGCAGCAGCGACCACGCCGCATCCGGCCACGCGCTCAACATCGACGGCGCCGGCGGCATGCCTGTTTTCGAACGGGGCGACGATGTGGCCGGCGGCAGCGATTGCGGGGCGGATCGTGGAGCGCCTCCACCGCTTGCGAGGCGCGATGGACCCGGTAGCCCATCGTGTCATGCAACGGAGCTCGGTCGCGCCGCCTCTCTGTTCGCGCTGGAGCTTCCGACTCACCTGTGGCTGAAATGGGGCTGCGAATACCCGGTCACCTACATCTTTGAGGTCGTAACAGGTGAGGCGCGGCCGGATGTCTCGCGGCGTGACGGCTGGACGGACGAATGGAACTCGATTCCGGTGCGCGACGCATCCGAAGTATTCAACGGCGTCGAGGCTGTCCGATACGACGGCACGCGCATTCTCGTCACCGTCGGCTTCGCAGACGCACCGGTGATCCATCTCCGGTTCCACGCGGCTGATGTGCGGTTCCTCGGCATCGCGGAATACTACGACGATCGACTCGCCGCCTACACACTATCAAACGACAACTGGGGTCGGCTTCCCAGCGCCCACCCGGGCATTCCGTGCAACAGTATGACCGACGACGGATGTGACAAGTACCAGGCTGCCGTGCTGGCTGCCAGCAGTTTCGGCCTGCCCCTGTCCATCGCCGTGAACACCGAGTCGTACGGGGCCAGCCCGGACCTGTGGGCCATCATGCAATCCGCATTGGACGAAGCCGACAACGCGTGGGAGCCCGCCGTCCACACGGCCCATCACCCGTGCGACGGCGAAGCGTATGATCAGTTCGGCTATGAGAGCGAAATCCTCGGCTGTCGCGACAGCCTGTTGGAAACCCTTACTGGAATCCCCTACGGCCAGTACATCTTCGAGTCCATTCCGCCATGCGGCTACATCGACGCTACGATCGAACTTGTATCGTCCGGCGAGTTTCTCTTTCTGCGCGATTGGGACTACTGGGACCACCCGGACCGCGCGACTTGGGAGCCGCGGAACGATACCTACGACTACTACGGCCCCGGCGGATTCCAGACAGCATCGTACGACACGCTCCTCGAAAGCCGTTCACCGAAGGGGCTCTACGACGAAGCCGACGCCCAACACCTGAACGATGCCTTCGACGCCGTGTTGGAAGCCGGCGGGATCTTCTACGCGATGTGGCACTCGGATCGCTACGAGAACAGCGTGATCCACAGCACGGAGCCATTGGTGGATGGTGTGTCCGGGTCAACGTTGATGGCACACTGGGAGCATGTCGCCAACCGTCCTGATGTCTGGTACGTCGCAAACGGTTGGCTTTACGCCTACAAGCTGGTAGCGGATCACGTGGAAGTCATAGCGTTAGAGCCAAACGGCCACCGCGACGAGTGAGCCAGAACCACGGATGGAGCATCGGCTCCGGCCGGAGGAATCGAGCTGGCTTGATGTCCGGTACATCCCAACGCATGACGTCCAAAAGCGTACCATCCAGAAGCGCGTCTCAATGCCGGCCGGGCATGGATAGTGCCTCCCCAAGCGTGCGAGGCGCCGATAGGGCTGTTCGAAAGCACGCCCGGCACGGGTAGCGCTGGTCACGCCACCTGGGTCCGCCTGATGCTGTCAATCCGTGGGGTCGCCTCCGCGAAGGTTGGCACGTCGGTCATGAGCCGTTGCTTGGATTCAATGGGGAAACGCCCGGCGGTGACGCGCATGTGGCCGGGACGCTCACCGGACGCATCGTTCCGGGCCTCGGATTCACCCTGACGCGTTCGCCTTAGTACGCGGCGGTGGCCGAACTCAGATACGCCTCCAGCACCACGTTCAGCAGCGTGGTCAGGGTGGTATCGTCGATCGCGCAACCGCCGGCCTGCAGCAGCAGCACTCCACTGGCGAGGGTTGTGACCCGCCGAACGACGCGCCACCGGTAAAGTCTCTTCATCTCCGTCATTCTCCTATCCCACCAACCGCGAACGACCAGCACCGCCCACGTGATCGGCATCGAGTCGAGTATCTGCTACCGGACTCGAATTGACTGTGCGTCCGCATTTCCGGTGCCTTTTTCACAACGATCGGACCACCCGGGCCGGCCCCGGCGGTACGAGGCGCAGCCGCCGGCCCTTTTCCGCTTACATGGAACAGCGTCGAAAGTCCATCTGCGATTGCTAGAGAATTGCAAACGACACCTTTACCTTTCTTTGCGCAGGGTCGTGCGGGGGGCTGCCGACTACGAAATGAGAGGGCCGTGGAGCGTCCCGGCCCGGTTTCTGACCAGTCTTAACGTGAAAGGATGAATCATGTCGACCATTGGAAGCGTCGGTGGGACCGGCACGGAGCTGATTCAGATGCTCCAGCGGCTCGCCGGCCAGAGCGACAACGATTCGGAAGGGTTCGCCGCCCGTGGCAGTCCGCCGTCCGGTGGTCCGCCGCCGGGAGGCCCGCCCGAAGGCGGTGCTTCCGCGATCACGGACAAGGTGGGAGAGTTTGCCGAATCGGCCGGTCTGGATTCCGAGACGGTGACGTCTCTGCAGGACCAGCTCAGCTCGGCGATCAGCGCCGCCCTGGAAAACGCGGACGAATCCACGGACCCCAGGGAGGTCATTGACGGCGCGATCTTGAGCACGCTCGAGGAGTACGACCTGGACGGCGAGGCCTTTCTGAGTGAGCTCAAGGCGTCGGCCCCCGCGGGAGGTCCCCGGACGGGCGAGATGGGAGGTCAACTCCCGAGCAGCGACGTCTCGTCGCAGATGCTCAGCCTCATGAACGGCGGCGCCTCCAGTCTCTCCACGAGCATGTCGCTGGTGGATACCCTCGCCTGAGGCCGTCGAGCACGATCCCTCGTAGAATGCTGTGGAGCAGCATGACCGACGGTCCACAGGAGACAGGCGCGGCGGAGCGGCGCCTGTCACCTTCCTTCCCGCCGTGAACCTGGACACTGCGAACACGTCGGGCACGAACGGCGAAGCCATGCGCCATGCATGCCAGGCACGGGTAGGTCTCAGGCACCGATGGCGCTGTCCGAGAGCGTGCCAGGCACGGATCGTGCACCCCAATGGCCGATTGAACGACACGCGGCAGCCGTTTGTACGCCGGCCGGCCGCCAGCGTGACCGCCGTCCTCCGACCGCTCGCACGCCGTCCTGGGGCCGGTTGAATGGCCCTCGCGCGACCGCGTGATCACCCGTCACGCGGCCACGGCAAAATCGCCCCGCCCCCTTTCCTCCCATCCACCGTGCGGTAGACTGCCCGCATGACCGTCGAAACCCACGAACTCCAGGTCTTCACCAAGGGCAACAACCACGTCGTTGACCTCTCCCAACTCGTCGCCGGCTGCCTTGCCGATGGGTCGATTCAATCCGGCACTGTGACCGTCTTCGCGGTAGGCTCGACGGCCGGCGTCACCACCACCGAGTACGAGCCCGGCCTCGCCCGCCACGACATCGAAGCCGCATTCGAAAAGCTCGCCCCGCAGGCCGGGCACTATGCCCATGAGCAAACCTGGCACGACGACAACGGCCACTCGCACGTCCGCGCGGCCCTGCTCGGCCCCAGCCTCACCGTCCCGCTCGTCAACGGCCGCCTCACCCTCGGCACCTGGCAGCAGATCGTCCTCCTCGATTTCGACACCCGCTCCCGCACCCGCGACGTCATAGTCCAAGTCATCGGCGAGTGAGCGACGAGACGGACCGAACGACCGTTCACTGGCCGCTCCGGATTCCACCCGCCCCGTGCTGGCGGCTTCCTCACCGCACCGTCGTACCCATAACTTGTTCGCCTCGACGGCCACGGTGCACCTGCCTTATGGCGTCAATGCCCCAATTCGCGGCTGCGGTTGCAGGCGGCCACCACGGCCTCTTTGATGTGCTCGAAGACGTTGTGGTTGCGCATGCACTCCATAGCCGCCTCCGTCGTGCCGCCCGCCGACGTCACCTTCGCCCGCAGCGCGTCGGGCGGCTCCTTCGACTCGAGCATCATGCAGGCCGCCCCGTAACACGCCTGGGTCACAAGTAGCATCGCCTGCTGCCGGGTGAGCCCGGCCGCCTCGCCGGCCGCCACGATCGTCTCCGTGAAGTAGTAGAAGTACGCGGGGCCGGTCCCCGACACCGCGGTCACCGCATCCATCAACGCCTCGTCGCCCAACACCACCGTCTTACCCGCCGCCTCGAAGATCCGCTGGGCCCGCAGGAGGTCGGCTTCGTGGGCGTGCGGCCCGGCAAACAGACCGGCCATGCCCGCCCCGACATGCATGGCCAGGTTGGGCATCACCCGGACCACCCGCGCCCGTACGCGGGGGAACTGCGCTTCGAGTGTAGCCGTCGACACGCCGGCCATGATCGACACGATGACATGGTCCTCGCGGATGAGATCGGCGAAGCCGGCCACCACCTCCTTGAACTGCTGCGGCTTGACGCACAGCAGCACGATGTAGCTGTTCTCGACCGCCGCGCGGTTGTCGTCGGTCACCGCGATCCCGAACCGATGGGCAAACACCTCGCGGCGCTGGGGGGCGGGATCGGTGGCGATGATGCGGTCGTCGAGCAGAATGCTCTGCCGCAGAATGCCGTGAACGATGCCCTCGGCCGCGTTGCCGGATCCGATGACCGCGATTTCGTATTGCGTCTGCATGTTGCATCCCTTCTCGAGACCGTGCGTTTCTCTCGTCGCCGCCTCCGGACGTCCGCCGGTCCGGCGGGCCGGCGGCGACGTGCCGTTTCGCGTGGCGGGGTTCGCTCACGTCGAGCGCACAAAAAACGCCCGACGAAACAAACTCGCCGGGCGTTTCGATTGTTCCTTGGCAATCGAATAAGCGGACGCGTGATGCGTCGAATCCACAAGTGTCTGTCCAGTGGCTTGGTCGAGGTGACGGCGTACCAACACCTCATTAATGTGGTCAAGCCCTTGGCCATTAGTACGGGTCAGCTTAACACGTCTCCGTGCTTACACCTCCCGCCTATCGACCTGTTCGTCTTACAGGGGCCTTCATCCCTGACGGGAACCGAAGCCTAATCTTGAGGGGGGCTTCCCACTTAGATGCTTTCAGCGGTTATCCTTTCCGAACGTAGCTACCCAGCGGTGCCCCGAGCGGGACAACTGGTACACCAGAGGCTCGTACCTCCTAATCCTCTCGTACTAAGGAGATATCCTCTCAAGCTTCGTGCGCCCACGGCAGATAGGGACCGACCTGGCTCACGCCGGTCTGAACCCAGCTCG
>CAZBUJ010000099.1:0-19478 GCA_964495075.1 uncultured Phycisphaeraceae bacterium | reverse complement strand
TGGGCACCGAGTTTTGGCCTTAATTCCGGCTGGTTGGGCTGGGGTCCGCCCTGGGGGAAAAAGACGGGGGGGGTACCGAATCCCTCGTCGATGGCGGCGGCGGCAGCCCGGACGCCCGACGAGTCGATGGGGCACACGTACGGGGCGGCCCCGGCGAAGGACTGGATGGTGAGTTCGACGGTGGGGGGTGTGAGGGCCCGGACCGCATCATCGAACAGGCGGCTGATCTCGTCGGGTTCCTGGTCGGGGACGAGTCGCATGGAGACTTTGGCCCCGCATCGGGCGGGTATGATGGTCGATGCGCCCTCGCCGGCGAAGCCGCCGAACAGGCCGTTGACGTCGAGCGTGGGTCGGGCCCAGCGTCGGACGAGGGTGGAGTAGCCGGTTTCGCCGTCGAGGGCGGGGCTGCCGAGGGATTCGAGGTAGGTCTGTTCGTCGAACGGGAGCTTATCCCATTCGGCCTGTTCGTCGGGTGACGGTTCGCGTACCTTCTCGTAGAAGCCGGGGATGGTGATTCTGCCGTCGGCGTTTTTGAGTCCGGCGAGGACGGTGGCCAGCGCGTTGGCCGGGTTAGCGATGGTTCCGCCGAAGGCCCCGGAATGCAGATCCTGTTGGGGGCCGGACACGTTGATCTGTTTGTACACCAGGCCCTTGGTGCCGTAGGTGATGGCCGGCGTATTGGCGTCGAACATGGCGGTGTCGGAGATCACCACGTAGTCGCAGGCGAGTCGGTCCGCGTGTTTCGTGATGAAGGGCATGAGGTTGGGTGATCCGATTTCCTCCTCGCCTTCGATGATGAATTTCACGCGAAGCGGCCAGTGGTCCTCGGCTTTTTTCCAGGCTTCGACGGCGAGGATATGGGTGAGCAGTTGTCCTTTATCATCGGCGGCGCCGCGGGCGTAGATGCGTCCATCGCGGATGTCGGGTTCGAAGGGGCCGGAATCCCACAGGTCGAGGTTTCCCACCGGTTGGACGTCGAAGTGGCCGTACACGAGGATGGTGGGTCCGCCGCCGGCTGGTCCCGTATCGCCGACGACGCAGGGCCAGCCACCGGTCTCCATGATTTCGGCGTCGGCCCCGGCGTCGGTGAGGGCGTCGCGGACCCACGTGGCGGCGCGTCGTATATCGTCTGCTTTGTCGGGCAGGGTGGAGATGCACGGGATGCGCAGGAAGTCGTGGAGGCGTTCGACGTACTTCTCGCGGTGTTCCTGGATATAGCTCTGGATCTCGTCCATTGCAGGATCCTCTCCTGGACGTGCCTGTTCTGTTCGTTGGCCGGTGTGTGTAGTGTACGTGTTCGCGTCGTCGTCGTCCACGTGGTCGGCGGGGCGGGCGTTGGCAGGGCCGGCCCGGCGGCGGCGGTGGCGTCGTGAATCCGTTTCGGCTATATGCGGCGATACGCTGGCGTTACTCTGAGCGGCGCGGAGGCAGGGCGCCGGCAGATTACGAGGCTTGGCGATGCACCTGAATGCGTTGGATGTATGGGTGGTGGCGGGCTGTCTCCTGGTCGCGTTCGCCCCCGCGTTGTTCCTGGCTCGTCGTGCCGGCCGTGGGACGGCGGAGTTTTTCGCGTCGGGTCGGGCGGCGCCGTGGTGGCTGATCGGCACGTCGATGGTGGCGACCACGTTCAGCACCGACACGCCCAACCTGGTGACGGAGTTCGTTCGCAAGAACGGGGTCGCGGGAAACTGGGAATGGTGGGCGTTTCTGTTGACCGGGATGATGACCGTGTTTTTTTACGCGCGGCTGTGGCGCCGGTCGGGCGTGTTGACGGATCTCGAGTTCTACGAGATGCGGTACTCCGGGCGGTCGGCGGCGTTCGTGCGCGGGTTTCGGGCGATCTACCTGGGCCTGTTCTTCAATTGCGTGATCATGGCGAGCGTGACGCTGGCGGCGGCGAAGATCGCGTACGTCATGCTTGGGTGGCAGCCCAGGACCACGGTCCTGTTCTGCGGCGTCCTTTGTATCGCGTTTTCGGCGCTATCGGGTCTGTGGGGGGTGCTGGCGTCCGACCTCATTCAGTTCGTGATCGCGATGGTCGGCGTGCTGGCGGCGGCCTACTACTCGCTCGCCCGACCGGAGGTCGGCGGGCTGTCGGGGCTATTGACGAGGATCGACCCGAAGACGTTCCAGCTACTGCCCGATTTCAACGATTGGACGTTGGCCCTGTCGATCTTCATCATTCCGCTCACGGTCCAGTGGTGGTCGGTCTGGTACCCGGGGGCGGAACCGGGTGGCGGCAGTTACATTGCCCAGCGGATGCTGGCGGCCCGGGACGAGCGTCACGCCCTGTGGGCGACGCTCTGGTTCAATATCGCGCACTACGCGTTGCGGCCGTGGCCGTGGATCATCGTGGCGTTGTGTTCGATGCTGGTGTTCCCCGAGCTGGCCGACATTCGGGCGGCGTTCCCGGACTTGCCACAGGAGCATCTGCGCCACGACATCGCGTATCCTGTGATGCTGACGCTCTTGCCGCACGGATTGCTGGGGCTGCTCGTGGCGTCGTTGCTGTCGGCGTACGTCTCGACGATGTCGACCCATTTGAACTGGGGATCGTCGTACCTGGTGCACGACTTTTACCGCCGCTTCGTCAACTGCGATGCCACCGAGCGTCATTACGTCTGGGTGTCGCGCCTGGTCACGGCGGGGCTGATGGTCGTGGCGGGCGGTCTGATGTTCACGCTCGAATCGGCCCAGCAGGCGTTCAACCTGATGTTGTCGATCGGGGCGGGCACGGGGCTGATCTACCTGCTGCGCTGGTTCTGGTGGCGGATCAACGCGTGGAGCGAGATTGCGGCGATGGTCGCCTCGTTCGTGGCGGCGGTGGGGTTCTTCGTGGCCGGTCGGAGCGGGATCGAGGTTCCCACGCATGTGGCACTGGTGAGCACGGTGGGGTGGACGACGGTGGTGTGGTTACTGGTGACGTTTGTCACGCCGCCGGTGGACGCGAACGTGCTCATGGCGTTCTGCCGTCGGATTCGACCGGCGGGCCCCGGTTGGCGCGACGTGCGGTGGAAGGCCGGAGTCGTGGCGTCGCCGGACAGCCTGTCTCAGGCGGTGCTGGGTTGGGTCCTCGGTTGCGTGCTGGTGTACGCGGCGTTGTTCGGGACGGGCAGTATCATTTGCGGCAACAAGGCGGCGGGCTGTGTTTTCGTGATCGTGTGCGTGGCGGCGGCGATCGCGCTGATTCGATTGCTCGCGGCGATGTGGAAGGTCGCGCCGACGTCGGTCGGGGAGTAGGATCGTTGAAGTCGAATGCATCGAAACCGCGATTGGTGGCGCTGGTGGGAGTGGTGTCGTTGATGGGGACGGTGGCGTCGGGGCGGGTTGTTTCGCCACCGGCGCTGGTGCCGGTGCCGGTCGAGGTCGAAACGCGCCCGGGGTCGTTCGTACTCGACGTGGGTACGGCCGTGCTGGTCGAGGCCGGTCGGGGCGACGTGGCCGACGTGGGCGAGTACCTGGCGGACCTCCTGCGGCGGGGGACCGGGCATCCGGTGCCGCGTGGTGAGGCGTCGGCATCTGGATCGGCGGAAAACGCGATTCTCCTGACGACGCAGGGCGGGCCGGCCGGGTTGGGCGACGACGCGTACCGGCTCGAGGTGGCGGGCGACGGTGTCGTTCTGCGGTCACCGACGGCGCGGGGTCTGTTCCTGGGCGTCCAGACGATCCGGCAGTTGTTGCCGCCCCGGCTGGAGGCCGGTGCCCGTGATACTTCGGTGGCATGGCGGATGCCCTGCGTGCGGATCACCGACTATCCGCGTTACCCGTGGCGGGGGATGTTGCTCGACTGCTGCCGCCACTTCATGACGAAGGCGTTCGTCAAGCGGTACATCGATCTGCTCGCCTACCACAAGATGAACGTGCTGCACTGGCATCTGACGGAAGACCAGGGCTGGCGGATCGAGATCAAGAAATACCCGAAGCTGACGCAGGTAGGGGCCTGGCGTGGCGAGGGTGCCGACAAGTACGGCGGCTACTATACGCAGGACGACGTGCGGGAGATCGTGGAGTACGCCCGTCGGCGGTTCGTGACGATCGTGCCGGAGATCGAGATGCCGGGCCACTGCACGGCGGCGCTGGCCAGCTATCCGGAGTTGTCGTGCACGGGCGGCCCGTTCGAGGTCGCCGCGCAATGGGGCGTCTACTCCGACGTGTACTGCGCGGGCAACGACGAGGTCTTCGCGTTTCTCGAGGATGTGCTCACGGAAGTGATGGCCTTGTTCCCGTCCGAGTTCATTCACATCGGCGGTGACGAGTGTCCCAAGTCCCGGTGGGAGGCGTGCCCGAAGTGTCAGGCCCGCATCCGGTCGGAGGCGCTGGCGGGGGTGGACGAGTTGCAGAGCTATTTCGTTCGGCGGATCGAGAAGTTCCTGAACGCGAACCACCGCCGGCTGGTCGGCTGGGACGAGATCCTGGAGGGCGGACTGGCACCGAATGCCACGGTTCAGTCGTGGCGGGGGATGGGGGCGGCGTTGGTGGCGGCCCGGGCGGGGCACGACGTGATCGCGTCGCCGACGACGCATTGCTACCTGGACTACCCGCAAGTGCCGAACCCGGAATCGCCGCAGTGGATGAGGCTGATCACGCTGGAGCAGATCTACTCGTTCGAGCCCATGCCGAGCGAGCTGACCCCGGCGGAGGGCCGGCACGTCCTCGGCGCGGAGGGCAACATCTGGACGGAACGGGCGCCGCAGGAGCGGGTGGACCACCAGGTGTTTCCGCGGCTGTGCGGGCTGGCGGAAGTCACGTGGTCGCCGCGCGAGCGCCGGGACTGGGGCGACTTCGCCAGGCGGATGGGCGTGCACTATCAACGTCTGGATGAGCTGGGCGTGACCTACTTCGTGCCACCGCCTGACAGTGTGACCCCGGAACGCGTGTTCGTGGGCAGCACCGAGGTGTGTTTGACGACGCCGATGGCGGGCGGGGTCGTTCGTTTCACGCTGGACGGCAGTGAACCGACGGCGGCCTCCCCGCGGTATGAGCGTCCGATCCGATTGACCGACACGACGACGGTCAAGGCGCGGACGGTAACGGCATCGGGTCGGTTGAGCGACGTCGCCGTATTTCCGTACCGGCGGGCGGCGCCGCGCGATCCGGTGCACGTCGACAACGTGCAGCCCGGTCTGGCCTATGCGTACTATGAAGGCCGGTGGTCGCAGCTACCCGATTTCGCGACATTGACGCCGGTGGCCGCGGGGGTGACCCGTACGTTCAATCTCTCGCAGCGCAAGCGGGACGATCACTTCGCCTTTCGGTTCGAGGGCTACATCAACGTGCCGGCCGACGGGGTGTACACGTTCTACCTGACTTCGGACGACGGCAGCCGGCTGTGGATCGGACCGGAACTGGTGGTGGATTCTGACGGCTTGCACGGGCCCGCCGTGAAGGCCGGGCAAGTGGTGTTGCGGGCCGGTCGTCACCCCATCGTGCTGGCGTGTTTCGAGGCGTCGGGTGCGGAGGCGCTGGCCCTGGAGTACGCGGGGCCGGGAATGGCGAAGCGACCAGTGCCGCCCGCGGTGCTGTGGCATCAGGCGGACAGGTAGCGACGGTGAAGGGTGAATCAGCCAACGAGCGAATGCGTTGGATTGGCGTTCTGGCGTTGCTCGGTTGTGCCGGGCTGTGGAGCCTCAACGGTCCCCTGATCAAACTTCTCAGTCAGCCGAACGGTGATGCGCCGGGCGTGCCGGGCATCACGATCGCGTGCTACCGGTCGCTGATCGGGGGCGTGGTGTTCGTGCCGCTTGCGTTGCGGCGTTGGCGCTCGCTGGGTCGGGTGTCGGTCGGCTGGCCGGTCGGATCGGTGCTGACCTTCACGCTGATGACGGCGTGCTTCGTGATCGCGACGACGCGCACGGCGGCGGCCAGTGCGATCATCCTCCAATACACCTCGCCGATCTGGGTGTTTGCGTTATCCCCGCTGTTGCTGCGTGAGCGGGTGCGGTTCGCCGACGCCCTCGTGCTGGCGGTGGCCATGGCGGGGGTGGCGATCATCTTCTTCGGTCATCCGACCCGGGCGCTCCCGGCCCTGCTGATCGGGCTGGCGAGCGGCGTGGGGTACGGGTCGTTGACGGTGATGCTGCGGGGGTTGCGGCGGGTGGACCCGGGCACGGTGGTGGCGATGAACTTTCTCGGTTCGGGTTTGTTGCTGGTGCCGGCCGTGGTGTGGTGGGCGTCGTTCGACCTGACGGGTCGGCAGGCGGGGCTGGTGGCGGTGCTGAGCGTGGTGCAGATGGCGATCCCGTACCTGCTGTTCTCGTGGGCCCTTCAATACGTCGAGGCGCACCGGGCGGCGCTGATCGTGTTGCTGGAGACGGTGTTGAACCCGGTACTGACGTACGTGATGGTCGGTGAAGCGATTCCGGGTCCGACGCTGGTGGGCGGCCCGGTGATTCTCGTCAGCGTGGTGACATGGACGGTGCTGGGGTGGCGGCGCGACCGCGTGGCCCGCGGCGACGTGGGATGAGCAGGGTTTGGACGCGGCCTGGGAAGGCGAGTACCCTGTTTGGCCATCGATGGGTGCGTGCTTTCCCCCTCGGAGGTGATGATGGACGAGACACGGAGCGAGCGACGCAGGCGAGTGCATCGCGGGATGCGTGGCATGGCGGTTCGCGTCGGGCTGATCGCGTGGGCCGCGTGGTCGGCGTCGACCGTGCAGGGGCAGGCTTCGTACGATCCGGTCGGGTCGTACGTGGTGGTGGTGAGTCGATCGACGTTCGCGGAGCCGCCCTGGCGCCGGGTGGTGGATGCGCTGCGAGCGAAGTACGACGCTGACGTCGTCGTGTACGCCGGGTCGGTGGGGGACGCGCAGGCGGCGCTGGCCCGCATCATGCCGCGGTTTGCGTGTTTCGTGGCCCGGCCGGAGGAGGCGGGGCGTGACTTCGTGGTCGCGATTCACCGTCTGACCCGCGGATTGGACGACGACCCGTACACCGACGTGGTGTGGGGCATGATCACGGGGTACGAGCCGGCGGATGCGTTACGGATCGTGAGCCGGGCGGAGCCGTTGATCGTTCGGCGTGTGCTGAGCGGTTGCGGGTCGGTGAATCTGAACGCGTACGACGAGGGGATCAAGTTCAACGAGGGGGTGGCGGGCGGTCGCTGGGTCAAGTCCGCGGGCGGGAAGGAGCATAAAGAGGAGTTTCCGGTCGACTCGACGCGCGGGCTGGTCGACGGGTTCAACGAGTTCAAGCCGGATCTGTTTGTGACCAGCGGTCACGCGACGGAAACCGATTGGCAGATCGGGTACAATTACAAGGACGGCAGTTTCCGTTGCCGGGACGGGCAGTTGTTCGGGCTGGACACGGAAGGGAAGCAGCACCCGATTCACTCGCCGAACTCGAAGGCGTTTATGCCGGCCGGCAATTGCCTGATCGGGCATGTGTCGCAGCGTGACTGCATGGCGCTGGCGATGATGCACTCGGCGGGGGTCGACCAGATGTTCGGCTACACCGCGGTGACCTTCTACGGGTTTATGGGGTGGGGCATCAAGGACATGTTCGAGGGGACGGGCGGTCGGTACACGCTGGCGGAATCGTTCTACTTCATCAATCAATCGCTGGTGCACAAGTTGGAGACGCAGTACCCGCGGATCGCCCGGCTGGACCTCGAATCGTTCGCCACCGGTGACATCGAGCGTCAGGCCAAGGGGCACCGGCTGGAGGGGCGCGACGAGTTGGGGCTGTTGTGGGACCGGGACGTGGTGGCGTTTTTCGGGGATCCGGCCTGGGAGGTGCGGCGGCCGGCGGGGGCGGTGTCGTGGGATTTGACGGTTACCGAAAACGAGGGGGAGTACACCGTCACCGTTCAGGCGACGCGCGACGGCGCGTGGGGCTCCCGTCCGGTGATGGCGTTTCTGCCGGAGCGGGTGCTGGACGTTCGCATCCGGCGGGGCGAGGAGTGGATGCCGGTCGTCACGGACAACTTCGTGCTGCTTCCGTTGTCGGGCGAGCACGCGGCGGGGGACACGGTCGAGCTTGCGTTCACGGGGCGGAAGGCGGACGAGGTGAGGACGTCGGCGAGCAGCGAGCCGATCGAGGCGTCGCGGCGGGCGGAGAACCACGCGGCGACGCAGCCCGTGGTGTTACCGCCCGATGCGAAGGTGGCGGAGCCGTATCGGGCGCGGGTGGTGGCGGCGGTGGGGCGCGCCGGGCCCAACGGGCCGGAGATCATCGAGGCGCTGCGTCGGGTGCCGGCGGCTCATCGCGAGGCGATGGCGTTTCTGGTGGCAAACATGCCCGAGGTTGATCTGACGTCGCTGTCGGCGCCGTACCTTCTGGACAACGTGGCGGTGGCGTACGAGGCGCGGGCGGCGGTGCCGTGGGGTGCCGGGCTGCCGGACGAGTTGTTCTTCAACTACGTGCTTCCGTACGCGAACGTAAACGAACGCCGGGACAACTGGCGCAAGGATTTCTTCGGGCGGTTCGCGCCGCTCGTCGGCGATTGTCAGGCCGCGGCGGACGCGGCGCAGACGCTCAACCGCGAGGTATTCAAACGGGTGGGCGTCCGGTATCACGCGACGAAGCGTCCGAAGGCGGATCAGAGTCCGTACGAATCGATCGAGGCGGGGTATGCGTCGTGCACGGGGCTGTCGGTGCTGTTGGCGGACGCGTGTCGGGCCGTGTGCGTGCCGGCGCGGGTGGTGGGGGTTCCGCAATGGACGACGATGTCCGGCAATCACACGTGGGTGGAAGTGTGGGACGGGCAGTGGTATTTCACCGGCGCGGCGGAGTGGGACCCCAACGGGCTGAATCGGGCGTGGTTCAGCCCGCATGCGGCGAAGGCGGACGCGTCGAATCCGATGCATCGCATCTACGCTTCGTCCTACGCGACGACGGATGTGATCTTCCCGTTGGTCTGGAATCCGAGTCTCCGGTATGTACACGCGCGGGACGTGACGCGTTTCTACACGGCCCGGCGGGCGGTGCGGTTCCAGGTGCTCGATCGTCCGGAGGGCAAGCCGGTGGCGGCGAAACTCGTGGTGCGCCGGGACGGGGAGGTGTGGGCGGTCGGCGGCACGGGCGGCGCGGAGGACGGGTATGCGGAATTCACGTTGCCCGGCGACAGCGCGTACGAGGTCGAGGTGCGTCCGCGCCGGGGTGACGCGGTGGTGCGTCCGGTGCTTGTCGATCGGGAGTCGAACGAGCCGGTCGTGGTATATCTGTCGGAGCCGAGGCGTTAAGACGGCGGCGGGACGGTCAGATGCATCAGCCCCTGACAGCCGAGGAATGGACCGTGCGGGTGGCGGGCGACGGGCCGGACGTGCCGGCCGCCGTGCGCGACCGCGACGTGCCGGCCCGCGTGCCGGGGTGCGTGCACACGGACTTGATGAGTGCCGGCCTGATGGGGCATCCGAACGAGGGTTTCAACGAGCGCGATCAGTTGTGGATCGGGCGGTCCGATTGGTGCTATCGGTGCGTGTTCACGGCGGCGGCGGGGTTGTTCGAGCACGAGCGGATCGACCTGGTGTGCGACGGGTTGGACACGGTGGCGGCGCTGGAACTGAACGGGGTCGCCATCGGTACGGCGTGCAACATGCACCATCCGCACCGATTCGACGTGGGCGCGGCGCTTCGGGCGGGGGCGAACGAGTTGCGGGTGATGTTCTTTTCGCCGCTGGCGTATATTCGGGCGGAGGAGGCAAGACGGGGGAGCCGTCCGGTCAACGGCGACTGGGATCCATACCCGTTCGTGCGCAAGTGCGCGTGCAACTTCGGGTGGGACTGGGGTCCGCACGTGCCGACGGTCGGCATCTGGCGGGGGATCGGGCTGCACGGTTGGAGTGGCGTCCGGTTGCGCGAGGTTCGACCGCTGGTGCGTCGGGCTCCGAACGGTGGCGAATGGGTGGTGGACGTGTGTGCGTCGCTTGAATGGGCGGAGGGGATGCACGACGTCCACGACGCGCGGGTGATCGCGGAGATCGAGGAGGGGGCGGCGGTGCTGGCGGGGCAGGTCGAGCCGCTGTCGCCGGGGCGGGACAGCGTGGTGGTTTCGTTTCGCGTGGCGCGGCCCGAATTGTGGTGGCCATGCGGGCACGGCAAGCCGCGCACGTATCCGCTGGACGTGCGGCTGGTGCGTTCGCGTCGCAGCGGGCAGACGCACGACCCCCGTGGCACGCTGGACCGGTGGTCGGGACGCATCGGGTTTCGGACGGTTCGGTTGAACACAGAGCCGGACGACATCGGTTCGGCGTTCACGATCGAGATCAACGATCGGCCGGTGTTCTGCAAGGGGGCGAACTGGATCCCTGACGGGTTGTTTCCCGTGGCGTTGACGGCGGCGGACTATCGTCGGCGGATCGAGCAGGCGGTCGGGGCGAACATGAACATGCTGCGGGTGTGGGGTGGCGGGATCTACGAGTCGCCGGCGTTTTACGAGGCGTGCGATGCCCTGGGCGTGCTGGTGTGGCAGGACTTCATGTTCGCGTGCGCGACGTATCCCGAGGAGGAGCCGTTCTGGTCCGAGGTGGCGGCGGAGGCGCGGTACAACGTCGCGCGGTTGACGCCGCATCCGAGCGTCGTGTTGTGGTGCGGCGGGAACGAGTGCATCTGGGCGTACGAGAGCTGGGGGTTCAAGAAGCGGTTGCGCAAGGGGCAGACGTGGGGGCGGCGATTCTATCTCGAGCTGTTGCCCGAGATCGTGGACGAGCTGGACCCGACCCGCCCGTACTGGCCCAACAGCCCGTTTTCCGGGTCCACGAATATCCACCCGCAGGACGAGTACCGCGGCGATCGTCACACGTGGGATGTGCGGATCGAGGGATACCGCGACTTTGTGCCACGCTTTGTCAGCGAGTTCGGGCATCAGAGTCCCCCCAACTACGCCACGCTGCTTGCCGCAGTGGGGCCCGATGAGCTGGCCGTCGATTCGATGGCGATGCGGCATCGGCAGCGGGCGTCGGGCGGCAACGCGAAGCAGTACGACGAGCCGCTGAAGACGTGGTTCGCGCCGCCGTCCTCGTGTGAGGAGTGGCACTACCTGGCCCAGTTGCTCCAGGCGCGTTCCGTCGGGCTCGGCATCGAGTGGCTTCGGGCTCACATGCCGCGTTGCATGGGCGTGCTCTATTGGCAGCTCAACGACGGTTGGGCGGGGCATAGCTGGTCGGCCGTGGATTGGGCGGGTCGAACCAAACCGCTCTGGTATGCGACGCGGCGGGCGTATGCTCCGCGGCTGGTGGCGATTCAGCCGGTCCGCCATCAGCCGACGCTGTTCGTCGTCAACGACACGGACGCGGTATGGGAGGGGGTCGCCCGGGTGCGCCGGCTGGGTTTTGACGGCGAGTTGTTCGGTGAGGCGGACGTGTCGTTTGCCGCGCCGCCGCGCACGGCGGCGTCGGTCGTGGAGGTGCGGGACGTGGTCGGTAGTCCGCACGACGGCCACAAGGAACTCGTGGTGGCGGATGCGGACGGGCTGCGGGGGCAGTGGTTCTTCGCCCATGACCGGAAGCTGGCCTACCCCGCCCCCCGCTTCGAGACGAGCGCGGCGCGTACGGATGCCGGGCTTCGGGTTCAGGTGCGGGCGCAGGGCCTGTTGCGGGACATCGTGGTGGCGGCGGATCGATTGGATCCGGCCGCCGAGGTGGACGAACAACTCGTTACGCTGTTGCCCGGCGAGTCGCACGCGTTCGAGATCCGCACCGAGCGCGAGCTCAGTCCCGAATCACTGACCGAACCACCCGTATTTCGATGCGCGAATACTTTCGGAGCGACGCACTCATGAGACGAGTTCTTGCCGCTGGTGTTGTCGCGGTCGCAGTCGCGTGGTTTGGCGGGGGCGCCTGCGCCTCGCCCGAACGGGAACCGTCGGACCGGATGCCGACGGTCGTGGAGGATCGACCGCGACATTACCATTGCCAGTACGCGCTGGACCGGATCGTGGTGGACGGTCGCCTGGATGACGCGGCGTGGCAGGCGGCGGACTGGACGGACTGGTTCGTCGACATCGAGGGGAGTGCGAAGCCGGCCCCGCGTCACGCGACGCGGATGAAGATGCTCTGGGACAGCGAGCACTTGTACATCGGGGCCTCGCTGGCGGAGCCGCACGTGTCGGCGAAGCTCACCGAGCACGACGCCATCGTGTATCATGACAATGACTTCGAGGCGTTCATCGACCCGGACGGCGACGCGAAGAACTACTTCGAGGTCGAGATCAACGCGCTCAACACGATCTTCGATCTGCTCCTGGTTCGGACGTACCTTGACGGCGGTCCGGCCGTCCACGAATGGGATGTGGCCAGTCTTCGATCGGCGATCCAGGTCGACGGCACGCTGAACGATCCGTCGGATGTCGACCGGTCGTGGACCCTCGAGATGGCGCTGCCGTGGCATGGGCTGGAAGAGTACGCGAACCGCCCGCTGCCGCCGCGGCACGGTCACGTATGGCGGATGAACTTCTCACGGGTCGAATGGCAGACGCGGATCGTCGACGGCGCGTATGTCAAGGTGCCGGACACGCGGGAAGACAACTGGGTCTGGTCCCCACAAGGGACAATCAACATGCACATCCCGCAGCGTTGGGGCTACGTGCGGTTCGTAGGTCCGCGCCGTACCGCTCGGCCGGCGCCGGCTCGGGATGAGAAGGGACACGTCGTGCGATGAGCAAGCGGATCTGCGTCTATTGTGCTTCCAGCAATCACGTGGACGGGGCGTACGTGGACGTGGCGATTGCCTTGGGCCGCTGCATGGCGGACCGGCACTACACGTTGGTGTACGGCGGTGGCAACGTGGGACTGATGGGCGTGCTCGCCGAGGCCGTCCACGAAAACGGCGGCCGCGTGGAGGGCGTGATTCCGCAAGCGCTGGCGGACAAGGGGCTGGGCTACGCGGAGGCGGACGAGATGGTGGTCACGGCCGGCATGCGCGAGCGCAAGGCCGAGATGGAAGCGCGGGCGGACGCATTCGTGGCATTGCCGGGCGGCTTCGGGACGTTGGAGGAGGTGCTCGAGGCGATCACGCTGAAGCAGCTGAGCTACCACGACAAGGCCATCGTGTTGTTGAACACGAACCGGTTTTACGATCCGTTGCTGGGGATGTTCGAGCACTTGTATTCGAGCCGTTTCGCGCGGCCCGTCTACCGGGCCCTGTACCACGTGGCGGCGGATGTGCCGGACGTGATGGCGTTCATCGAGGGCTACACTCCGCCGGTGCTGTCGGACAAATGGGGATGAGGCGGTCGGTCGGTGCAGGGGACCCGGGCAGTGGGCGAGCCGCCCCGCATGCCGGAATTCGCCCCATCGATTCGTCGTATGGCTGGAATCGTGACGCCGAGGACAGTGGCAGCCTAAAAACTGGCACGGAACGGCGTAAATCCGCCGCTGGGGGCATGTTAGGGGGCGGAAAACCGGCTTTTCATTGCCATTGCGACCGGTAATTGGTACATTAGACCGGACTTGAGATGGTTTTGGCTGTGCGGGACGGTTGGAGGGGCTTGTCGCGCGGCCTGCGGTATCAGGGATTGGCACATACCAACCTCTATACTGAGGGATCGGCGGCTGCGCATTGATCCCGTTTCAGAGTCTCACGCATGATGCCGGTGCGGCGAGCGTGTGCGGCTAATGCTCTAGCCGACGCGCAAACCGCGATATGCCCGGGGCGCCAGCGATTGGAGCGTATGGGCGCGCCACGTCAATTGTCCGAGTCTGTCGTTATCTGTCTGCTCTCGTCTGGCTCGTGTGGGAAGGGTGTGTAACGTCTGAGCGAGCGCTTCCTGATGCGTAAGGAGAACGGATCGTGACTTATTGTAGCCGGTGGGGTTCGCGGGAGGTGGGCTGTCGTCGGGGTTCAGCACGTGGGTGGGCATGGTCGTTGGTGCTGCTGGTGGTGGCCGGTCCGACGGCATGGGCGGGCGGCGACGCCGTTCAGATTCGTGTCGTCGAGGATACGGGCGAGCGAATCGTCCTGGACTACACGCTGGGGGCGTATGAACTCGCATCGGTCGAGGTCAACGGCAAGACGTACACCCAGGTCCGGTTGGATGGGGAGGCGTCGCTGAAGGTAGTGGGGGCTCCTGAACTTCCGTCCGTTTGTCGCAGCATCATCATTCCCGGCGACGCGGCGATGGCGATTCGGGTGGTGCATTCGGAGGTCGAGGTCATCACGGACGTGGATGTGATCTCGTCGAAGGGGTTCATCCTTCGTTGCACGGATCCGGGCACCGTTCCCTACACGTTCGGACCCGCGTACGAGACCGACGCGTACTATCCAGGGTCGGTGGCGTCGCTCCGCGAGCCGTACATTCTTCGCAATTACCGTGGCACGGTCGTCCAACTGAATCCGTTTCAGTACAACCCCATCACGCGGACGTTGCGGGTCCATCGCCGGGTGACGGTGGAGGTGTACCGGGACGGGGCGAGTCAGCGTAACGTCCTGCGCCGCGCGGAACCGCCGGAAGAGAAGAGCCTGGCGTTCCACCAGATCTACAAGCATCACTTTCTGAACTACCGCCCCCCGCTGCGGTACGAGCCGCTGGATGAAGAAGGGGAGATGCTGATCATCTACCACGATCCGTGGCTAGCGAACATCCAGCCGCTGATCGATCACAAGAACTCGATCGGCATTGCCACCACGGCGGTTCCGGTTTCGGAGATCGGAACCAGCGTGTCGCAGATCAAGGCGTACATCCAGGAGGTGTACGACACGAGCGATCTGGCGTTCGTGCTGTTGGTGGGGGACGGCGCACAGATTGCCTCGCCGAGTTCGGCAGGCGGTTCGTCGGACCCGACCTATTCGAAGCTGGCGGGCACCGATGACTATCCGGATATTCTGGTCGGGCGGTTCTCGGCGGAAACCGCGGCCCAGGTGGACACCCAGGTCGAGCGCACGATCACTTACGAGTCGATGCCGGCCACCGAGCAGGAGTGGTTCCGCAAGGGCACGGGTGTCGCGTCAAACCAGGGCCCGGGCGACGACGGCGAATACGACGACGAGCACATGGACAACATTCGCGAGGACCTTCTGGCCTACGGCTACACCGAGGTGGATCGCATTTACGATTTCTTCGGTACGGCGGCGATGGTGCGGGACGCGTTGAATGAGGGGCGCGGCATCGTCAACTATACCGGCCATGGCAGCGCCACCGAGTGGGGCAGCACGGGTTTTTCCATCAGTGATGTCAACGACCTCACGAACGACGACGTGCTGCCGTTCATCTTCAGCGTGGCGTGTTTGAACGGGCAGTTCGAGGGGCGCACCTGCTTCGGGGAAGCGTGGCTTCGGGCGACGCATGATTCGGTCCCGACCGGCGCGATCGGAACGTACATGTCGTCGATCCTCCAGTCGTGGGACCCGCCGATGGCGGCCCAGGACGAGAGCAACGACCTGCTGGTGGCGGAGGCGTACTTCAGTTTCGGTGCGCTCTGTTTCGGCGGATCGTGCCTGATGATGGACGAATACGGGTACGGCGGGGTCGAGATGTTCGACACGTGGCACGTGTTTGGTGATCCGTCGGTGCGGGTGTTCGGGACGGCCTACCGGCCGGCGGTGAAGATCAGCCTGCCGGGCGGGCCGCCGAAGTACATCGAGCCGCGGCGATCCTCCACGATCACCGTGCTGATCGAGGACGGCGAGGAGATGGTGGTGCCCGAGTCGGCCACCATCCACTACCAGATGGGTGCGGGCGATTCGTTCGACTCCAGTCGGATGACGCCGCTCGGCGACAATCTGTACGAGGCGGTGCTGCCCGGGCCGGCGTGCGACGCGGAGCCGGCCTACTACTTCAGTGCCACGGGCGACGGCGGGACCACGGATTACTATCCGCGTAACGCGCCGGAGGAGGCATTCACCGCGCTGGTGGCCACCGTGGTGGTCGCGATCGACGACAACTTCGAAATGGACCAGGGTTGGGATCTCCAGAACGAGGATCTGTTGGACGGCGCGTGGCAGCGCGGCACGCCGGCGGGCGACGGGTCGCGTGGCGATCCGGTGACGGACTTTGATGAATCGGGCCAGTGTTACGTGACGGCGAACCGGGCCGGGAATTCGGACGTCGACGGCGGGCCGACGCGGTTGATATCTCCGCTGCTCGATGTGAGCGGTGTGCCGGACCCGGTGCTCAAGTACGCGCGGTGGTTCTACAACGATGATGAGGACGAGGATCGCCTGGTGGTCGAGTTGTCGGATGACGGCGGTTCGACCTGGACGCTGGTCGAGAGTGTGGGGTGGTGGGGCGGCGAGCCGACCTGGGTGCCGGTGACGGTTCACGTATCGGATTACGTGTCGCTCACCGACCAGTTGAAAGTGCGGTTCACGGTCGCGGACAACCCTAACAACTCGGTGACCGAAGCGGGGATCGACGCGGTGGAAGTCGTGGACATCTCGTGTTCCATGGGTGCCGACGGGGACTACGACTTCGACGGTGACGTGGACGTGGCGGACTTCGCCGGGTTCGCTCGGTGCATGGACGGCCCGGCCGACGGGACGTGCGGCCTGGCGTTCGACTTTGACGAGGACGGCCAGATTACCCTGGCGGACTACGCGCCCTTTGCCGGGCGAATGACGGGTCCGCGGGGTTAGGCGTGGTTGGTGGAGTTTGCGGCGCTGGCCGGGCGGCACCACGGGTTTCGCGACGGTGCCGCCTGCGAACGATGCGGATATGCATGGCGGTGTGCACAGTGACAAGGAGGATGTCTCGGTGCGGTCAACCCTGACAAGTGGTGGTCGGATGCGTGTGGGACGGAAGGGACTGGTGGCGGTTGTTATTCTGGCCGTTGCGGGCACGGTGCACGCGGATGATGCGTGGCTGTCCGTGGGGCCGTCGGGCTTTGCCTTCGAATCGTCGTCCGCGGTGGAAGTGCCCGCCGTGGGGGTGAACCGGTCCGAAGACAGGGGCCTGGCACTTACGGTCGGCGTGTCGGGCGTTGTGCTGTCCGACCGGAGCACGAAGGGCGGCGCGATGATCGATGTGGGCTGGCCCGACGCGGCGATGACCGGCGCGATCGGGACGCCGGCCCTGCCGGTGGTCCGGCGTTTGTTTCTCGCGCCGCCGGAATCGATCGTGACGGTGACGGCGGCGGCTGGCGGCGGTACGGTGGTGGATCTGGGGGCGGCGGGTTTCGCGGCCCCGTTGATGCCGGTGCAGGCGCCGGTGGCGAAGTTGCCGGGGGCGCTGGAGCGGGCTCCGTTCGACTACAACGCCGACGCGTACGGGCGGGACGAGGTCGTTCCGGCCGGGCGGGCGAAGGTCGTGGAGCTCGGCATCGTGCGCGGGCAGCGGCTCTTCCTGCTGGAAGTGTCCCCGGTGGCGTACAATCCGGTGTCCAACCGCTTGACGGTCTGGTCCGGGATTGAGGTGTCGATCGCGTTCCGCGGCGGCAAGGCGTGGCCGGTGGACCGTTCGGCGGCGCCGGGTCTGGACCGTGTGGTGTTGAATCCGGAGCCGTTGCGTTCGTCGCCGCGGGCGTCGGGCAACTACCTGATCATCGCGGACGGCGCTTTCGAGTCGGCGATTCAGGGCTTCGCGGATGCGAAGGACGGGCAGGGGTTCACCGTTTCGGTGTGGGTGCCGTCGACGTCGAGCACGACGGCGATCAAGGATTACATTGAGAGCCTGTGGGACACGCCCGACGCGCCGGACTACATTCTGCTCGTCGGCGACACCGACACGATTCCACACTGGACGGGGGGCGGAGCGGGGTCACCCGCGACGGACCTGCCGTACTCGTGTATGGACGGGGCTAGTGACTGGTACCCGGACATTGCGTTGGGGCGTTTTCCAGCCCGCACGACGGGGCAGCTCGAGGCGATCGTTGACAAGACACTGCTGTTCGAGGACGGCGAGTGGGCGGATCACGAGTACGACATGCGTGCCGTGTTCATGGCATCCGAAGACAACTGGACGGTCAGCGAGGGCACGCACAACTGGGTGATCGAGCATTACATGGACCCGATGGAGATCGTGTCGGACAAGCTCTATTGCCACACCTACAGCGCCACGACGCAACAGGTTCGGGACGCGTTCAACGATGGCCGGTTCTACGGGATCTACAGCGGGCACGGCGGCACCTACTCGTGGGCGGATGGTCCGCCGTTCTCCCAGAGTGACGTTCGCAACCTGACTAACGAAGGGATGTACGCGTTCGTCTGCAGCTTCGCCTGCATTACCGGGACGTATACCGTGGACGAATGCTTCGTCGAGACGTGGATCCGCGAGCCGAACAAGGGTGCGGCCGCCATCTACGGATCCTCGGTGAACAGTTACTGGACGGAGGACGACGTACTTGAGAAACGGCTATTCGACGCGATCTACGATGCGGAGGACGACGTGCCGGCCGAGGTCGCACCGGTCTGGAACGACGCACGGATGCGGTATCTCGCCCAGATGGGTACCGGCTCCACCACGCGTCGTTATTTCGAGATGTACAACCTGATGGGCGACCCGAGCCTGTCGTTCCCCAACGCGGGGGAGCCGCTGGAGATCTCCATGCCGTACGCGCTTCCGGTCTACCTGACGCCCGGCGTGCCGACGCCGGTGACCATCCTGGTCGAGGAGGGTACGGAAGCGCTCGTGCCGGACAGTCCGACCTTGTACTTCCGGGACGATGGCGGCGAGTTTGCCGGGCTGCCGATGGCGCCGCTTGGTGAAGGAATGTACGAAGTGGACCTGCCCGCGTGCGCCTGCGGCGCGGTGCCGGAATACTACTTTTCGGCCACCGGTGACGCGGAGTCGGTCGTATTCAGCCCCGCCGACGCTCCCGACGAGTTGTATTCGGCCGAGGTTGCAAACGTGGCCACAATCCTGGATGATGATTTCGAGAGCGAGTTGGGCTGGAGTACCGAACACGTCGACCTTCAGGACGGGGCCTGGCAGCGTGGTGTGCCGGCCGGCGACGGCACGCGCGGCGATCCGGTGCGTGACGCCGACGGGTCGGGCAGTTGTTACGTGACGGCGAACCGGGCCGGCAACTCCGACGTCGACGGGGGTCCGACGCGCCTGCTGTCGCCGATGCTCGATCTCCGCGGTCTGGTGGATCCAGACTTGCGGTACTCGCGTTGGTACACGAACGACGATCAGGACGAGGATTGCCTGGATGTCGAGATCTCGGACGACGCCGGTGCGTCGTGGACGTTGGTCGAGCGTGTCACGTCGAGCGTCTACGAACGGCCGGAGTGGGTCGATGTCTCGGTGAAGATTGCGGACTACGTGCAGCTCACGTCGCAGGTGCAGGTCCGTTTCAGCGTCGCGGACAATCCCAACAACTCCGTGACGGAGGCGGGTGTTGACGGTGTCGTTGTCGTTGACATCACGTGCCGGGAGTTGGGGAGGGGCGATTTCGACGGGGATGGCGATGCGGACCTCGACGACTATAAGTCGTGGGACGGGTGCATGACGGGTCCGGGTCTCGGTCCGATCGGCGACCCCGCTTGTGGGGCGTTTGATTTTGACGGCGATCGGGACGTGGATCTGGAGGACTTTGAGCGCTTCCAGTCCGCGTTTGGCGGATAGGACTGTGCCGGCCGCCCCGCGGGCGGCGGGCGGAACGAACCAAC
>CAZBUJ010000098.1:7763-19588 GCA_964495075.1 uncultured Phycisphaeraceae bacterium | reverse complement strand
GATCAACGGCGTGAAAGCGGCGGCGGAGGGCGACATCGCCGAAGTGCAAGTCTGTATGTTCGGCCCGACGTCGGACCAGTACTGCCTGCTGCATCGCGGCACCCGCGTCCGCAAGATGCACTCGAGCTACCGGTCCACGTTCCGTACCGTCGGCGACATCCCGCTGGCCATGGTGGACGAGGACCGTATCCAGTACCTACGGTCGGATTACCGGCGCCGCCGGGCCGACCGCAACGTCGTGATCAACCCCGCGTTCGAGGAGAAAGTGTCCCTCCTCTACTACTACCCCAACATGCAGCCGGACGTGGTGGACGCGCTCGTCGAAAAGGGGTACCGCGGCATCGTCATCGCCGGCACGGGCCTGGGCCACATCAACAAGCCGCTGTACCCGGCGATTCGGCGGGCCACCGGCAAGGGTGTGCACATCTACATGACCGTCCAGACGCTCTGGGGCTATGTCCAGATGTACGTGTACGAAACGGGCCGGCGGATCATGGAACTGGGCGTGGTGCCCGCGGCCAACATGCTGCCCGAAGTCGCGTACGTGAAGCTGTGCTGGGCCCTGGGCCAGAGCGACGATCGCGACGAGATCCAGCGGATCATGCTCACGCCGGTCAGCGACGAGATTACGGACCGGGAGCCCTACAATGGCTACCTCGTCTTCCAGGGCGCGATCCCCGAAGTGCAGGCGTTCCTCCGCACCATCATGCGCTGAGCTCAGTTCAGCGGTCCGCCGTTGTCCAGGATGGCGGCCAACGGCGGGTAATCCGTCAGGTCGATCACACCGTCGAGGTTGAAGTCAAAGGCCGACGTGCACAGGGCCGGCGAGGCCTCGCCCAGGCAACGGGCAAACGCGGCGGCGTCCGCAAGATCGACGTCGCCGTCCGGCTCGAAGTCGCCGTTGGGACCGGCTTCCACCGTGAAGGTCGCATCGCTCTCGTCCCACAGCCCGTACTGATCCTCGCCGTAGTTGGCCCGGACGCGAACCTTATAGTCGGTGCCGGCCGCCGTCGGGGTCCACGCGGTCGACGTCGTCCCCGCCTCGGTTAAGGCGATCACATCATGCCATTCGGTGTGGTCCTCGACGAACGTAAAGTCATCGAGGTACACCGTATCGGCGTAGTACGAAGCGCTCCCGTCCTTCGTGTATTCCCACTTGAGTTCATGCTCGCCGGGGGGCAGCGTGGTGGCGTACCGTGTCCAGACCCCGTTGCCGGACACGTGGATCTCGCGGGTCCCGTCCACGTAGAAATTGAACCAGTCGTAATCGCCTTCCGAGCTGACACGGTACCAGAACTGGAGATCCCCGCCGCCCACCATGCGGGTCATCCAGGTCTCCTGCAAGTGCGTGATGCTGCCGGCCCTGGCCGAGCGGGCGCCCGCGTGGGCGTCGGCGGTCGTCACGGACCAGACCGCGTCGCCGCCGGTCATGTAGTCCGGGCCGAGCCCGAGCCGCTCGAAGTCGTCGGTGACCGATTCGCTGTCTCCGTAGTTGTCCGAGTACTGCACGTGGAACCGGGCCTCCGGGTTGCCGGACCACGTGACCGTGGTGGCAACATCGGCGATCAGCGTCTCGCCGCCGTTGGGGTAGAGCACTTGGGCCGGCCGGCCCAGGGCCACGTCGAGACGGGTGGCGTCACCGGACTCGACCACCACGTCGCTGACCACGAGCGTGTCGTACCCCTCCGCCTCGAACGCCAGGTCATACGTGCCCGGCATCAGCATGCAGTGGTAGTCGCCGACGTCCGGGTCGGTGAATACGTCGTGGTCTCGACCGACGACGGTCACCGCGGCCGCCAGCGGCTCGCCCGTTGCCGCGTCGGTCACGATCCCCCGCACACCGATCAGGCACGTCTGGATGTACGACAGCATGGACTGGCGGTTGTCGTTCCAGTACGTCTCGATGTACGCGGACGACGGCTGCTTGGTGTTGCTGAGTTCGATCGTGACTTCGTTGCATCCCTTGTACCGGTAGTTCCAGTCCTGCATGCCCCCGTCGATGGCGTACCAGGCTGCCCCGTTCGTGATCCCGTGGAACCAGTCACCGTTCCACATCGGCAGGTTGTACCGCGAATACTCCTCGCTGATGTAGACGAACATGTCCTGGTCCGGCGTGGGCGAGAACGTGGAGCCCATGCCGTCGTTGTCGAACGGATAATTGGTCACCAGCGCCCCGCCGTGGAAGTTGGCGGAACAGACGAACGAATGCTGGGACGACCAGCTCATGATGATCTGCGTCTCGGTGCCGCGGCCGGTCGGATCGTCCGGATCACCGTGTGTACCTTCCGGGAAGTTCCGGTTCAGATCGAGGCCCTGGGCGTTGTACCGGGTACGCGGGGACCGATCATAGCCGTCCGGGTTCATCAACGGCACGATCCACAGATCCACCTCGTCCACGAGGGTCTCGATCTCGGGATCCGTCGCGTAGTTGGTGAGAATGTAGTCGATCAGGTTCATGCACATCTTCGTGCCGACGATCTCGTCGCCGTGCATCGTCGCAATGTACTTGAACTCCGGCTCGTCCTCCTCGACCTCGACGTTGTCCGTGATCCGCAGCGCCCACAGGTGCCGGCCCTGGTAGCTCAGACCGAGATCGTGTCGCTCGCAGAGGTCCGGGTAGTCCGTTTCGTAGGCGAGCAGGTCGGGGCCGATATCGGCGTAGTCCGTCCACGTGTCGCGGGACAGTCCATTACCCACCGGTCCGGTCGGCTGCCACGCGGGCAGGCCGCCGGCAATGATCCCCGCATCGGCGCCGGCGGCGACGAGCAGCGCCGCGGCCACGTTCAGCCGAGCTTCCGTCTTCGCGTCGTGCACGCGGGTCCTCGCCCCGAGCACGTGCAGGATCGTCTCGCCCTTCGCGTTGGTGGCGGACGCGTTCGCGCCTCCCTCCAGCAACGCGCGGATCACCTCACCGCGCCCCAGGCGGGCCGCCCGGTGCAAGGGAGTATCCCCGGCGTGGTCGGCGGCGTCGGGATCGGCGCCGGCCGCCAGCAGCAGGTCGACCAGCTTCCGATTCGGCGCGAGCGCCGCCACGTGCAGCGGCGTGCGGCCCTGATCATCCATGGCCCGCACGTCGGCGCCGCGCTGAATCAGGAGTTCCAAAGCTCCGGCCTGGTGGCTTGCCGCCGCGTAGTGCAACGGCGTCTCGCCGGTAGTCGTGCGCGCCCCCGCCAACCCCGGATCCCGGTCGAGCAACTGGCCCAGCCGTTCCGTCTCGCCCAGTCGGGCCGCGTTGTGGACGTCCAGACCGTCAGCCAGGGCCGATGTGCACAAACAACCCCCCACGCAGGTCAACCAGATCAGGTTGCGAATCATGACCATCCCATTCAAAGAAGAGGTATGTACGCAGAACGGCCCCCGGCGGGCCGGCAGCCTCGGTCGGACGCCATCGAACCGCACGACGGGGTCCGGGCTCCTCACAGTACTCCTTGACCCTTCGATTATAGCGGCGGCGGCCTGGAAACCCAAGCATCGGCCAACCCACCGTCCGATAGTCCACCAGCGCGGGCAGGCCGAGTGTCCCAAGGGCGGCATTTCGCGCGGCATCGAAACCCAGCGTCTACCGGCGGCCGGGGGCGCGTTCGATGGTGGCGATCTCGCCGTGGTCGAGCCAGATCAGCGAGCAGGCCGCACACGTGTCCACGACAACGCTCCCGGGACCGTAGTACGGATGCACGTCCATCACCCCGTCGCAACCGGGGCACCTCACCTGCCGCTGCAACTCGACCGGATCGATCCTCCGGGGCTTGTCCGGCTCGTCATCGAACCGGGCCCGGCGCGTCCGCACGATCTCGGCGAAAGTGTCATTACTCGCCAGCACACCGCGGCAGTCCTCGCAATAGAGGACCCGCAGGCCGTCGATCGAGCCCCCGACGAGCCGCACCCTGCACACCGGGCACGAAAGGTCGCTGTCTTCACCGAGCAACTGGACGCCGTCGGGGCTCGCGCCCGCCGACTGCGGAAACTGAAACGTCGTGCAGTATTGGCAGACGAAGTAGCCGCGCCCGTCCAGGAACTTCATCGGCGCTCCGCATGATGGACAGTTCATCGTTCGTCACCTGGTTAAGCTCGCGATTCGATCGGCCCACGACCCGGCGTCGACGCCGATCAGGACGCCGCGACCACGAAGTACGTGATCGCACCCACCGCCACGAGCAACAGCACAAACAACGCGATCTTGATCCAACTCCACGGCCGTTCGCCCTGGACCTCCCCGGTCCGCGCGTTCACCAACACGCGGTACACCTTTCGCTTGAAGCGGTAGGCGGTGATCCAGACCGGCAGCAGGATATGTTTGAACGTGATGTCGTCGTACTGTGTGTGGATCGAGTGAACACGCTGGTGGTCACCGCCGATGTCCGACTCGACCAGGCGATGGATGGCCGCGTCGATGGTCTGCCTGGCCACCTCGAAACCCTGGACGAGATCGACCTGGTAACTCTCCGCCCGGAACCCGCTGAGGTACTCGTCGGCATACGGCACCAGGTTCTCGAGGTCCCACGGTTCGAGGCGTTCGGTGTGCTCCCGCGGCAGCGAGTGGCTGGCGTTCACCAGCACGTCGTCAAACGGCGCTCGAACGACGCCGCTGACCGGCGTCCATCGCGTGCGGCGGACCTGGCGGGTCCTGGTCACCATACGGCCGTTCTGCGTGGTGGTGTACGTTTCGGTCGCCCAGTAATCGTCGCCGCGCTCGCCGGTGTAACGGCTCGTCGTGCGGCAGTCATAGGTCCAGTACGGCACGTACATGCCGTTGAGGCGACTGTCCATGCGGGCGAATTTCTTCAGCGCGCTCGGCGCGAACCACAGGCTCTTGAGCCATTGCCCGATCGCGGAACGAGCCTGATCACGCCGCACGCGAAACGGCAGCAGCGACCGCGGCTTGAGCCGCTTGTGGGAGGTCGCGGCCGTCACGATGTCCGTGCCGCAGAACGGACAGGCAAACGCGGTCGCATGCGTGGGACGGTCGACCTCCGCTCCGCAGGCCGAGCATTTGACGGTAGGCGTTTCAATGCGCTCCGCGGTGCCGGCCAGCCGGGCGAGGTGCGTCCGGTAGTCAAGTTCGCGGATTTCCTGCTCCGACGTGGGAATCGGGTCCGCGATACCGCAGTACGCGCAGGTCATCGAGCCCGTGCCGGGCCGGAAAACGAGCTTGGCCCCGCATCGCCGGCAGGGGAACCGGATTTCGCCTGTGCCCGACTCGACGGACGAAGCTGCATCGGATGGGCGGTCGGAGGCGGAATCCATCACATTGCTCGACGATCCGTCAGGTCAATTGATGCCGCACCGCGCGACCCGTTGCACGGCCATGTGAAACCGCACAAAGGCAAGCACCCGGATCATTCCTGGGGCGGGAGCGGAGGCGGCACGTGCGACCATAGCTTCGCCAGTTCCGGCACCTCGCCGGCGGCGGTCCAATTGGCCATGCCCTCGCACCACACCAGCGTTTGCCGGGTGATCTCTCCGCCCCGCGCCTTCTGCTGAAGAGTCGACCAGTCGAACGGGCCGGCTTGCTGGTTGTCGATCGCCGCGTAGTACGGCTCGGCCACCCGTGGGATCGGCGGCGGCGTGGCACCCGGCGAGGGCGTGCCCGGGGCCATCGCCTGGCCCATCTGGCCGGCCATCGCGAACCCCATGCCCATCCCCATGCCGGCGCCCGCGGTACCACCTTCGTTCCTGGCGGCGTCGCGCATCGCCTCGGCGGTCTGGTACTGGGTGTACTTCTTGAGATCACCGATCACGCCCATGCTCGTACGCTTGTCCAGCACCTTCTCCACCTCAGGCGGCAGCGAGATGTTCTCGACGAGCAGCTTGGTCAATTCCAACCCGTACGCCTGAAACTCCGCCTGGATCCGGCTGGTGATGAACTCCCCCAGCTCATCATAGTTGGCGGCCAGGTCGAGTACCGGAATCCGGCTCTCGCCGAGGATGTCGGTGAACCGTGCCACGATCAGGTTGCGGAGCTGGTCGGTGATCTCATCGGCGGTGAAGCGACCCTCCGTGCCGACGATCTCGCGAATGAACGCGGCGGGATCGCTGACCCGGGTCGCGTACGTTCCGAACGCCCGCAGGCGAACCGGCCCGAACTCGCTGTCGCGCATCATGACCGGGTTCTTGGTGCCCCATTTGAGGTCCGTGAAACGCCGCGTGCTCACAAAGTAGACTTCCGCCTTGAAGGGGCTTTCGAAGCCGTGCTTCCAGCCCTGCAACGTGGACAGAATCGGCATGTTGGACGTTTCGAGCGTGTACGTACCCGGTCGATAGACGTCGGCCAGTCGCCCTTCGTCGACGAAGACCGCCGCCTGTCCTTCCCGGACCACCAACCGGGCGCCGTACTTGATCTCGTTGTTGTACCGCTCGAAACGGTGCACCATCGTGTCGCGCGCGACGTCCAGCCACTCGATGATGTCGATGAGTTCGCCGCGAATCTTGTCCCACAGCCCCATGACGACCCCCTTTGCCTTCAGAGGACAGGTTGGTGTGCGACCCGGATTGAACAACGGAGCAGGCCGCCCAATTCACGGGCACCATTCTAGCGGACCGCCGGCGCGCGCCCAGCACCGGCGCCGATGGCTCCGCCCGAATTCAAGGAGAAGGTGGGCACCCCGCCTCTACCGCACCTGATCGGCGTACCAGCCGTACCCGCCGGCCAGGTTCACCACGTCCGACCGGCCGAGGTGGTGCAGGATGCGTGCCCCGATATAGCCGCGCTGGCCCACCTGACAGAACACCAGCACGGGCTTGTCGGTCGCGACCTCCGACGCCCGGTCACGGAGTTCGCCGAGCGGGATGTTGACGGCCCCGGGGATGCTCCCCTTGGCAAACTCGCGCGGGGTACGCACGTCGATCAACTGGTACCCCTCGCCGAGGAGCCGGTCAATGTCGGCCGGGTCGGCGTGGCGGACGAGCGCGCGTCGCTGGTTCTGCGCGACAAAAGCGGCGATGTTCAACGGGTCCTTGGCCGCGCCGAACTGCGGCGCGTACGCCAGGTCGAACTCGGCCAGGTCGTCGACCGTGCCGCCAAAATGAATGGCCGTGGCCATGACGTCGATCCGCCGATCCACCCCGTCCCGCCCGACAATCTGCCCGCCGAGCAACCGCCCGTCGGACGGAGCATAGACAATCTTGACCAGCATGTCCGTGGCACCAGGGTAGTAGGTGACGTGATTCGGTCGCCGAACCACGGCGTGGGCGGTCTCGAGGCCTGCCTGAGCCGCGCCCTTGACACTGATGCCGGTGGTGGCCACCGTCAGGTCGAAAACCTTGACGATCGCGGTGCCGGCGACCTTCGCCGCGGAGAGCGGCCGGTCGGTGGCCGCGATCTCGCCGATCATCCGCCCGTGCTTGTTCGCCGGGCCGGCCAGCGGGATCAGCACCGGCTTGCCGGTCACGCCGTGCGTCAGCTCGACGGCATCGCCGGCCGCGAGGATGTCCGGGTCGGACGTCTGCATGTGCTCGTTGACGCGGATGCCGCCACGCTCGCCGAGTTCCAGACCGGCCGCCGCGGCGATGGCGCTGTTCGGCCGCACTCCGATCGACATCACGACCATCTCGGCGTCGACGGTTGTGCCATCCTTCAGGCCCACCTTGGTTACGCGTCCGTCCTCGCGGATCAACGAGTCCACACCGCTCCCGAGATAGAGCTTGACACCTTTCTCTCGCAGATGCCGTTCGACGACGCAGGCCATGTCCGCGTCGAGCGGGGCAAGCACCTGGTGGAGCAGTTCAATCACGTGGGTCTGGATGCCACGCTGCGTCAGCGCGTCGGCCAGCTCCAGGCCGATGAAGCCGGCGCCGATGATCGCCACGGAGCGCACGTCGTGCTCGGCCAGGTACGCGTACATGGCGTCGGAGTCCTCCACGCTGCGCAGGCGGAACACGTTCGCCGCATCGACGCCGCCGATCCGGGGCAGCACGGGCTCCGCGCCGGGGGCGAGAATCAGCTTGTCATAGGGCTCCCACCTGTTCTCGCCGGTGTCCACGTTCCGCACCTCGACCCGCTTCCGCTCGCGGTCGATGCGCGTCACTTCGTGCCGCACGCGAACATCAACGCGAAACCACTTGTAAAACATCTCGGGCGACTGCAGAAGCAGTTTGTTGCGATCGGTGATGATCTTCCCGACGTAATAGGGCAGGCCGCAATTGGCGAACGAGACGTAGCCGCCCCGTTCGAAGATGGTGATTTCAGCGTCCTCGTTCAGACGACGAGCCCGCGCGGCCGCACTCGCGCCGGCCGCGACACCGCCCACGATTACGATTCGACGTGACACCGGCGTTTCCTCTCAAATTAAACCGTCGGATTCAAGAAACGCGTGGCGCCAGTATGTCGAACGGTGGTACCGCGTCAAGGTGATCACCGAACCGGCAGACGGGGCCCTGACGCGAACGCGTCCAGGTGCAGCCCACGCGGGGACATCCTGATTGCGGCACCTAGCGCATTCGCAGACGGTTGGCCATCCAGGGGCAAACATCCCGCAGAGCGGTCTCGAAACACGCCCGCCCCTCGTCGAACGACATCCTGTCGCCATCACTCTGACTGTTGATGAGAACCGGTTCGTACGGCCGGACGCGTTCGAGGGCGGCCATGAACTCCGAGGCATCGCGCGTCTCACCGTACGTCATGCCCCGGCGCGACTGGATGAGATGAATCGCGCCTGCATCCGTATGTGCCCCTGTCCGAAGGTGCTCGCCGTCGGTTGGCAAAACTGTAACGGTCGGCCGGCGAGTGTGCCAACGGCCAACTCATGCGGCTGTTCCGCAAACGGGACACGGCCGCGTTGTGGGAGCGGCGCCCTTGCTCGAGACGCGCAGGCCGGCTATAAATCGTTGCGGGGCAAACTTGTATGCAGGTAGCCGAGACGAAGGGGTAACCATGCCGCACGGTTGCAATGTGTCGCGAATCGGCGACAAGTCCGCGTCGGCGCCGGTCGACATCGCCGAACTTGTTTTCCGCGTCTCCACCCTCAAGATCCTGGACGAGGAGGGGAACGCCGATCCGCGCCTGGACCCGGGGCTGAGCGATTCCGACCTGATCGACCTGTACCGGGCCATGTTCCTGGCCCGCGAGGCGGACCAGCGGATGTTGAAGCTGCAGCGCCAGGGCCGGATGGGCACATTCCCCCTGTGTACGGGCCAGGAGGCGGCGGTGTGCGGGCCGACCTTCGCGCTCCACGAAAGTGACTGGTACGTCGGTTCGTATCGGGATCTCGGGGCCCGGCTGCTGCGGGGTGAAAAGCTCGAGACCTATTTGCGATACTGGAACGGATTCGAGGAAGGGAACGTCAGCCCGGAGGCCGGACGCACGCTGCCGACGTCGGTGATCGTCGGCGCGCAGACGCTGCACGCCGTGGGCATCGGCTACGCGATGAAATACCGCGGCGAGAGGGCGGCCGTGCTCACCTTCCTCGGTGACGGCGGCACTTCGCAGGGCGACTTCCACGAAGCGTTGAATTTCGCCGCCGTGTGGCAGGCGCCGGTGGTCTTCATCTGTGTGAACAACCAGTGGGCGATCTCCATGCCGCGCCGGAAGCAGACCTGGTCGCGAACAATCGCGCAGAAGGCCATCGCCTATGACATGCCGGGCATCCAGATCGACGGGAATGACGCCCTGGCGATGTACAAGGCGACGGACGAAGCACTCGACCGGGCCCGCAACGGCGGCGGCCCGACGTTCATCGAGGCCGTCACCTATCGCCTGATGATGCACACGACCGCCGACGACCCCACCAAGTACCAGACCGAGGACGAAGTGGCCGAATGGTGGAAACGCGATCCGGTGCCGCGTCTTCGCAAGTACATCGAGAAGCGAGGGATCTGGGACGCGGACCGCCAGGCGCAGCTTGACGAGGACATCAAGCAGGAGGTCGACGCGGCGGTGAAGACGCTGGAATCCGACTACGTTTGCAAGCCCGACGCCCAGTTCGACCACGTGTTCGCCGTACCACCACCGCGCCTCGAGGCCCAACGGGCCGAGTTCCTGGAGAACCTGAAGCTGGAGTCCGGGCATGGCTAAGATGACCATGGTGCAGGCGGTGAATCTCGCCCTGGACCAGGAGATGGCCAGGGACGATAGCGTGGTCGTGCTCGGTGAAGACGTCGGCGTCAATGGAGGCGTGTTCCGGGCCACCCAGGGGCTGCTCGCCAAGTACGGTGACCAGCGGGTGATGGATACGCCACTCGCCGAGGCGGGCATCATGGGAACGTCGATCGGCATGGCCCTGGCGGGGCTGCGGCCGGTCGCCGAGATGCAGTTCTCCGGCTTCTCGTACCTGATGTTCCCGCAGTTGGAAGGGCACGCCGCCCGGTTCCGCACCCGCACGCAGGGGCGGTGGACGGTGCCGATGGTGGTGCGCATGCCGTACGGCGGCGGCGTTCGCGCTCTCGAACACCACTCCGAGAGCAAAGAGGCGACCTACGCGCACGTGCCCGGCGTGAAGGTGGTCATCCCCTCCACGCCGCGTAATGCCCGAGCGTTGCTGGTGGCCGCCATCCGCGATCCGGACCCCGTCGTCTTCATGGAGCCGAAGCGTTCGTACCGGGCGTTCCGCGAGGAAGTGCCGGAGCAGGAAGAAGTGTTCGAACTCGGCAAGGCGCGGATCGTCCAGGAGGGCACGGACATCACGGTCATCACGTTCGGGGCCATGCTGCGACCGGTGCAGGACGCCGTGGAGACCGTCGCCCGCGATCGCGGCGCGAAGATCGAACTGATCGACCTGCTTACCATCTCGCCGATGGATGATGACACGATCGTGGCGTCGGTGAAGAAGACGGGACGCTGCGTCGTCGTGCAGGAAGCGTCGAAAACGTTGAGCGTGGCGTCCGAGGTGATCGCGGTCATCAACGACCATGCGCTGATGTACCTGGAGGCGCCGGTCAAGCGCGTCACGGGCTTCGATACGACTCCGCCGTACTTCGGGCGGGAGATGGCGTACATTCCGAGTGCCCCTCGGATCCGCAAGGAGATCGAGGCGACGCTCGACTTCTGAACGGCGCGGTTGCTCACCGGCCATGCGAGCAAACCTGACAGGAGGCGGTCGTGTACGAGTTTCGATTGCCCGACCTGGGCGAGGGAATCCACGAGGGCGAAGTGCTGCGATGGCACGTCGAGGCCGGTGCGAGCATCGGTGAGGATGAGCCGCTCGTGGACGTGGAGACGGACAAGGCGGCGGTCACCATCCCGTCGCCGCGGGCGGGACGTATCACCTCGCTCGGCGCAGAAGTCGGCGACACGGTCACCGTGGGCGAGATCATTACCGTCATCGACGACGGCAACGGGGCGGGCGCCGCCCCATCGCCGACTACCGTCAGCGAACCCACACCTCCCGCCCAAACGCCCGCGGGCGCGCCGACGCCGGCGGCCGGCAGACCGGCCCGTACGGCAGCCGGCAAGGCCATCGCCACCCCCGCCACCCGCCGGATGGCCCGCGAGTTGAAGATCGACATCAACCAGGTGGTGCCGACCGGCCCCGGCGGCCGGGTGACCTCGGCCGACGTGCGGCGATTCGCGGAAAGCGGGGTGGCCGCGTCGGCCCCGACCACCGCTCTGGCGACGAAGCGTGGCACTGCCCCGGTGGCGGACGTCGAATCGCGGCATCCGAGCTGGATGACCGGCGGTCATCCTCCGGGCATTCCGTTCCTCGACGTCGAACCGCTGCCCGAGTTCGAGCAATGGGGGCCGGTCGAACGCGAACCGCTGCGGTCGATCCGCCGGCGCGTCGCCCACAAGATGACCACCTCGATGATCCTGGTTCCGCACGTCGCGCACATGGACGATGCCGACGTGGAGAAGGATCAAGAGGTACGTAAACCCGCGCCGGGAACCCCCATAG
>CAZBUJ010000098.1:0-7753 GCA_964495075.1 uncultured Phycisphaeraceae bacterium | reverse complement strand
TGGTTCCGCAGGGCGCCCACTTGGACTATGCGTAGGTGAGGTAACTCGAAGAGTTCCGTCACGCCGAGCGGGAACGCCGAATCGGACAACCGGGCGGAAAACTCACGCTGCTCGCCTTCGTGGTCAAGGCGGTGACGGCCGGTCTGCGGGCCGCGCCGGCCTTCAACGCCAGCCTGGACCCGTTCAACGAAGAGCTGGTCTACAAGAAGTACTACAACATCGGGATCGCGGTGGACACGGGGCGCGGCCTGATCGTGCCGGTGATCCGCGACACGGATCGCAAGAGCATCATCCAGATCTCCGCCGACATCGAATCCGCCGCCCGGAAAGCCCGCGACGGTGAACTTGAAGTGACCGACGTGCGGGGCGGGACCTTCACCATTACCAACGTCGGCCCGCTCGGCGGCACCGCCCTGATCCCCACCATCAACTACCCCGAGGTGGCCATCCTCGGCATGGGCAAGGCTCAACAGAAGCCGGTCGTGCGGGACGGCGAGATCACGATCCGCACCATTCTGCCGCTGACGCTGGCGTTCGACCACCGCGTGGCCGATGGGGCCGACGCCGCACGATTCGTGACGGAGATGGTGCGGCAATTGTCCGACCCGCGGCGGCTCCTGCTGGAGACGTAGCGGTCGGCCCGGCGATCGGGCCCGCGGGGGACCCGCCGCTTGACCGCCGGCGCGGTTGCGATTACGAACGCCGCAACGGCCCGCATCGAGGGAGTGGAGCGGGGCCGACCGAGGGGTGACGCAGGCCCGACAGGACATGCAACAAACCGACCGGGCCACGACCCGGGTTGTTTTTGAATTCGGAGCTCAGAACCATGGTCATGGGCAGCCTGCGGCAGGAAGCGGAGGTCGCGGTGGTGGGAGCAGGGCCGGGCGGGTACGTCGCGGCGTTGCGGGCAGCCGACCTCGGCAAGGAAGTCGTGCTCATCGAGGAGCGGGATAAACTGGGCGGCGTCTGCCTGATCGAGGGCTGTATCCCGTCCAAGGCCCTCATCACCGCGGTCGAACTCGTCGAGTCGGCCAGGAACGCCAAACAGTTTGGGATCCACTTCGGAGAGGCGTCCTTCGACGTCGATGCCCTGCGGAAGTGGACGCAGTCGGTCATCGACGGGCTGACCGGCGGCATCAGCTCGCTGCTCAAGCGACGCGGCGTCGAGGTGATTCACGGCCGGGCCCGGTTCGCCAACAACGGCTCGCTCGCCATCGAGGGGTCGGAGGTGTCGGCCGTCGATTTCAGGCACTGTATCATCGCCACCGGCTCCCGCATCAACGAGTTGCCCGCCGCCTACGATCTGCCGGTGTGGTCCTCGGCCGAAGCGCTGACGCTGCCCGAAATCCCGGAGAGGCTGCTGGTCGTCGGTGGCGGGTACATCGGGCTCGAGATGGGCCTGGTCTACGCCGGCCTGGGGTCGAAAGTGACCGTGGTCGAGTTCTTCCCCAACCTGCTCATGGGGGCGGACCAGGACCTGGTCAACGTGATGGTCCAGAACTGCAAGAATCGGTTCGAGGACATTCGCGTCGATTCGAGAGTCGTCGGGGTCGAGAAGACGTCCAACGGCTTCGCGGCCACCGTCGAACACGCGCACAAACAGACCACCGAAGAGTTCAGCCAGGTGCTCGTCGCCGTCGGCCGGAGGCCGAACACCGACAAGCTCGGCCTGGACAACACGAAAATCGTGCCCGACGAGAAGGGCATCATCGAGGTGAGCGCGGAAGGCCGCACCGTCGAGCCCAACATCTACGCGATCGGCGACGTCGCCCCGGGCCCGCCACTCGCCCATAAGGCGAGCCGCGAGGCCAAGGTCGTGGCCGAAGTGATCGCCGGACAGCCATCGGCCTTCGACAACCGGGCCATTCCCGCCGTCGTGTTCACGGATCCCGAGATCGCCTGGAGCGGCCTCACGGAGCGCGAAGCCAAGGCGGAGGGCATCAAAGTCAACATCGGCAGGTTCCCGTTGTCCGCCCTGGGTCGGGCCCGCACCATGGGTCGCACCGACGGCCTGGTGAAGATCCTGAGCGACCCCGACACCCAGCGTGTCCTCGGCGTCGGCATGGTCGGACCACACGCGTCGGAACTCATCGCCGAAGGCACACTGGCCCTCGAGATGGGGGCCACGCTCGAGGATGTGATGGTGACGATCCACCCGCACCCGACGCTGTCGGAGGCCATCATGGAAGCGGCCGAAGTGGCCGCCGGCGCGGCCGTGCACGTGGCGGGACCGAAGAAGTGAAGGACGCGTAACGTTATCGCTGACGTCGGGTTGGCGCGGCGGATGAAAGCCCCGCCCAGGTCACCGCGCTCGAGCATCGAATGGTCAACGACTTTCCACCGTACGAGTACGACGAGGATTTGATCGCTGCGACACGGGAGGACGCCCAAACCCGCGTGCGCCTTCGCCGACTCGACGACACGATCGTCGTGCTCGGGTCCGGCACCGATCCCCTGGCCGAAGTGGACATGGACGCGTGTCGCGCACACGGCGTCCCCGTTCTGCGACGGCGGGGCGGCGGCGGCGCGGTCGTGATCGACCCCGGCAACGTCATAGTCTCCGTGACGATGACCGGGCTGCCGTTCGCCCAGCATCGGCGCCAGTTCGATGCCTTGAGCACATGGCTCATCGCCGGACTGGAAGCCGTCGGCGTGGACGGGGTACGGCAGGCTGGCATCTCGGACCTGGCCATCGGTGACCGGAAGATCTCCGGAGCCGCGTTGTACCGGTCCAAGGACCTGCTCTACTACTCGGCCACGCTGTTGGTCGCGGCCGACGTCGATCGAATCGAAAGATACCTCAGGTACCCGACCCGTGAACCGGACTACCGTGCCGGCCGAAGGCATCGCGACTTCGTGACCACCATCGCGACCGTCGGCGGTTCCGCGGCAGGGCGGACCGCAGGCCCGGCCCCCGCGCAGCCGGCCGCGACGGCCGAAGCGTTCATAGCACGGCTGCGAGCGGCGCTGCCCCAGCCCAGCCTCTGATTCGCCCGGTATGAAATCGGCATTTGACGGAGTGGACCGTGGCGTCGGCTCACGGAGTCCGGGACCCCACCCCCTGGCGCGTGGGCGGGCGGGAGGCCGGCGGCGGAACCGTCCCGACCGACCTCCCATTGCGCCGCACCGGGCGAGCGCAGTCGCCACGCTGTCGCTGTCTGGTCCCCCGACACGGCCCCATACCGCTGTGAGCCGGCAGTTCCAGTCTCCTGGATCGCGACCGCGGCACCGGATTCCCCGCACGTGGCGGGAGGAGGCGCCCGCCGGGGTGATCCGCGCCGCTCGCAACCGAATCGGATACGCCCACACTCTTCCTACGCGTAAGTCGCACCGGCCATGACATTTCTTTCACGAGAGTCGGGTCTTTTTTGCCGACCGGCAATCGCCCCTGGGCAGAAACACGCGGGTCCGGTGCAGGATCGCGCCCGTATATCCGCGGCAAACTGCCGCTTACCGCCCGATTCATGGCAGGATAGGACCGGAAACCGGCGGTTGGGGATTCTACCAATCACGCCAACTTGTCCGTGACGGGTCTGCTCACGGTTTCTACGTATCGGGATACTACGTACGTTGACTACCTCGGCGGATCACCAGTGGCGGAGCACCAGCAGGATCGCGAACAGTGCCGCCAGCACCCACGGCAGTACGTGAACCGCCGCGATCAGCACCGGTGTCCAGTTGATGCGTCGCGGCCGCCCCGTCGGGTCGTCCGCCGGCGGTGGCGCGGGCAGCAGCGCTTCCAGTGGCAGTTGGCGGCGCATTTCGATGTCTTCGAGCATGCGGTCGGCTGATTGGTAGCGGTTCTCCGCCCGGCGCTCGCACGCCCGCGCAATGCAGCGGGCCACGGCCGGCAGCTCCCACGTCGCCGACTGGGCGAGCACGAGTTCGGGGAGTTCCGGCACCGCGTAGTGCCGCCCGCCACAGAGCATCTCATGGAGCACCTTGCCCATCGCGTACACGTCGGCCGTGCAGTCCATTCGCCGGTCGGGCGGCATGTAGTCGGGCGTACCGGCCTCGGGGCCCAACTCCCTGGTCACCATGCCGATGTCGGCCAGTTTCGGCTCGCGGTTCACGAAGACGATATTGGCCGGCTTGATGTCGCAGTGCGCGAGGTTGGCCCGATGGAGGTGCGATAGGCCACGCAGCAGCCGCAGGGCGACCTCGATAGCGGCGTCCGCCGCGATGGGGCGGTCCCGGAGCAACTGTTGCAGGGAAAGGGGTCGGTAGTTCGCGGGGAGTTCGTCCCGGACAGGCTGCCGCGTCGACTCGTCGTCCGCCAGTTCCATCACGTAGTAGAGGAGCGGCCCGCGCAGTCCGACGTGATGGATCTCGATCAGGTTCGGATGGCGCTCCACGTGGCGGCAGTAGGTTTCCAGCGCGGTCATTTCCCGGCAACCCCGGCGGGCCGCCCGGATCGGCCGCAGGTCGATCACCTTCAGTGCGCGATACATCCCCACCCGGTCCCGTACGGCCCACACCGTTCCGTAGGCCCCTTCGCCGCACAGGCAAACACGCTCGTAATCGGGGATATCCCAGAGGTTTGCTTCCGTGTCCGGTTCGTCGGCCCGCAACGCGGAGCCATCGGCGGGACGGATTCCGGAGGCCGCCTCGATCCCCATCCCGCCCGGCGGCCCGACCGGGCGAATCGCGGCGCGGATGATGCGGGCGCTCAGATCGCCGCGCCGCAGCTTGTCCATGGTCTGGGCGCAAGTCGGACACGTCGCCAGGTGGCGTTCGAGCGACTCGGCTTCGCTCTCGTCCAGATCGCCCTCGTAGTAAGCGCGGAAAAGGCTCTCGTCCGGGCAGTCAGTCATCGCGGTCCGTGCGCGGCGGGTCGGGCGCCGAGGCCGGCGTCCTCACGCGGCGATGCTCGAGTATTCCGTCCATGATCTCCGACCAGCGCTCCTCGATCCGGGCCATCACCCGGCTCTTGGCCACGTAGATCTGATTGGGCGTCATGCCGAGCATGCGACTCACGTCCGCCACCGGCATCTCGTTGATCACGTACAGGTCGAACGCCTGGTAGGTGTGCTCGGCCACCTCCGACCGCACGAGCTGGAGGCAGTGCAGCAGGTGGGCTCGGTTCCACTCCCGCTCCCAGTGGTGGGCGGGCGTCGCCTCGCGGCACTGCTCCCGCTCGAAGTCGCGGGTGAGCCCCTGTTGCTCGGACCTGCGTTTTCGCAGGTGATCGGCCACCTTGTGATCCACCAGCCCGCGGAGCCAACCCCGGAAGCTGGCTTGCCGCTCGAACCGCTGGATCCGCTCGACGATGGCCGTCATGCACTCCTGCACGATCTCATCGGATTGTTCGTCGCTCAGGCCGCGGTCCTGGGCGTACCGCCGGAGCATCGGGCGGTAGATCGCGTCGAACTGCTCCCACGCGAGTGAATCTTCCAGGTTCCGTACCCGTTCGAGCAAGCTGGTACGCGTGCGAGCCACCTGGTTCCCTTGCAATAACCGGCCGGTCGTTGGATCAACTCCCCTGAGCGTACCAAATCGCGGCGCCCAGGCCAACTGGAATGAAGCCGATGCGACCGCCTTGTCCTGACCCGGGCCGGCACGGTACAACCTGTGGTCATCATGGCCCTGACTCTGCCATCCCAGGTGATCGCGAGAAACCTCGACGCGGTGGACGCGTCGCGGGTCCTCGTGCTGGACGCACCGGGCGGCGAGATTGCGCCGTTGCTGGTTGGCGACGGGCGGGCGGACCACGTGACGCTGTGGCAGACCGGTTATGCGGACTACGTGGCGGCCGAGGTGGCGGTCCGCGCCCTGAACCGTGAGGAGCGGGCACGGACCCGCGTGGTGTTCGGTCATCGCCCGGACGATACGGCGGAACCGTTCGACGTCGCCATCGTCTACCTGCCGAAGGGCCGGCAAACGCTCGCCCTGCTGCTGCACCTCACGATTCCACTACTGGACGCGAGCGGATCACTTTTCCTGGTCGGGCCCAAGCGGGGCGGTATCGGCGCCGGGCAGGCGATCCTCGCGGAGCGATTCGCCGACGTCGTCAAACGGGACGCGGCGCGGCACTGCGTCCTCTATTCGGCCGGGCACGTCCGCAGCCGCCTCGCGGCGGAACGGGAGACCGGCCGGACCGTGCGGCGGCAGTTGGATGAGATTCTGCAGTCCCACCGGTTGCACTATCCGTGCGAGGTGGACGATACGCGGATTACCGTGTGCTCGCTGCCCGGCGTGTTCAGTCACGGGCAGGTGGATGACGGAACGCGGATGCTGCTGGAGGCTCTGGACGGGCCGCCCGCGTCCCCCATGCTGGATTTCGGCTGCGGGTCGGGCGTGATCGGGTGCTGGGTGGCGCGGCGCTGGCCGAACACCGAAGTGGACATGGTGGATGTCAGTGCGTTGGCACTTGCGGCGGCGCGGATGACGACGGCGGTGAACAAGGTCTCGATCCATGGGGTCTGGCCGTCCGACGTTTTCTCGGAGACGCGCGGTTCGTACGCCACGATGGTGTCGAATCCACCGTTCCACGTGGGGGTGCGGACGGATTACCGGGTCGTGAATTCTTTTCTGGCCGAGGCGGCCGCCCACCTGCGACCGGGCGGTACGCTGCGGATCGTGGCGAATCGTTTTCTGCGGTACGCTCCGTTGTTGCGGCAGGTGTTCGGCAACTCGCGCAGCGTCGCGGAAAGCAATCGGTACCGGGTTTACGAGGCGCGGGTGGCGGACTCGGGGTGAACGGACCGGGCCCAGGGGGGATTCCGGTCGGGGTCGCCTTGACAGCCCGTGTTTTGGTGCTATTAATAGCCGTGTGGCTTCGATGAAATCGAAGCGTGGCAAGGTCGGCGTTTCCTGCGGTAACCCCTTGCCGCCGTGCATGAACGGCGGCGTCCCCGAGGTCAGTGCCGGGTGCGAGCCGCATCTGGCGGGCGGATGTGAAGGGGACGGGTGAGCCAATCGCGCGTCGGCCCTTTTTGTCTCCCGCGACAGTCCCGCTGGAAAAAGCCCGAGATTTGGGCGTTTTTTGCGGATTTCAGGGTTGACAGGGACTGGGTCAGCGATAGAGTGGAAAGGCTGCCCGGCATGGCGTCGGGAGCGGCTCTTTGACAAGTGAACAGGTATTGTCGTCGTGAGGATGTGACGCCGTGCGACCCGGCGCTCTTGGGATCGTGCGGTGGATCATGCGGCCTCCGGGTTGACTGTCCGGGGGTCAGCGCAGGTGTGAGGTTTCGGGCCGGTGACCCTCTGGGGCAGGCGGTCCGGAGCCGGCTTGCATTCTCACGAGCGTAAGGATGTAAGCCTTCGTCTTCGATTCTTCGGTCGCCGTTTCGGCGGCGGCCTGGAAACGATAAACAATCGAAGAGTTTGATCCTGGCTCAGAACGAACGTTGGCGGCGTGGCTAAGGCATGCAAGTCGAACGGACCTTACTTGAGAGTAATCAAAGGTAAGGTTAGTGGCGGACGGGTGAGTAATACATGGGTAACGTACCCTGGACTCCGGGATAGCGGCGGAACTTCGGTTCCTTTGCGAAAGTGCCGGTAATACCGGATAACCTCGTTGGATCGCATGGTTCAGCGAGCAAAGCTCCGGCGGTTTGGGATCGGCCCATGGCCTATCAGCTTGTTGGTGGGGTAACGGCCTACCAAGGCAACGACGGGTACCGGGTGTGAGAGCATGACCCGGCACATCGGGACTGAGACACTGCCCGGACACCTACGGGTGGCTGCAGCAACGAATATTCCGCAATGGGCGAAAGCGTGACGGAGCGACGCCGCGTGCAGGATGAAGGCG
>CAZBUJ010000097.1:0-19681 GCA_964495075.1 uncultured Phycisphaeraceae bacterium | reverse complement strand
TGCCGGTGTCGGCCTACGGCAACCCATGGCTGTGGACCGGCCAGCGCTACGACGCCACCACGCGGCTGTATCACTTCCTGTTCCGCACCTACTCCCCCCGCCTCGGCCGGTGGTTACAACGCGACCCGGCCGGCTATGTGGATGGGACAAATTTATTGGAGTACGTGGGGAGTGGGCCGGTCTCTTCGGTTGATCCACTTGGTTTGCAGGCCGCAGTGGGAGTCGTATCTCCAACCACGATGGGGGCCGGAACGCTGCTCGCTGCATTGGCCACAGCAATGGCTGCTGTCCAAACAGCCATGCAGGGGCTCGATGCAACCGCATTACAGCACGCGATCAACGACCTGGAAAAGGCCATGAAGGACCTCCTGGAGTTGGGCACGGATTGGACGACTGCTGCGGCAATAGTAGAGGCAAACGCCACTATTGCCGCGGCAGAGGCACTTGTCAAACTAATGGAGGAGGTTGAAAGACTAGTTGCGAAAGCAGCAACTCGCGCAAGGCTCGAAAGGTTCGGCCCTGATTTTACGCTTGAACGGTGCCTGAGATCCAAGAGTTGCAGATGCTACTTGCTGAAAGCTGCATTAAAAGGCGTCTTGCGCAAGATTGAACAGCTCATGAAGAATCACATTCATCCAGATGATCAAGGAAAGCTCACTCCTCGTGTGTATGCACGGCGTCTTGCGGCATGGAAGAGAGTTGAAGAGTCGCTGAAGCCTTTGCGAAAGCTCAAAGACGAATTCCTGAGACAAATCGGCAAACTGTGTAAAGGGATCGAGTCACCTCCCGTGAAGGACCTCGACGACCTATTGGATAAGTTCGGGTGATGCTGCCGAGTTTGTTCACGAATAGGGGTCGTTAATTCGTTCAGGAAGGGCCGCGTACGGCATCGACTCCCCGGGAGTAAAAAGTCTGCGCGACTGATGCCGCAGTTATTGAGTTCAAGTGGTCACGTCAGTGCGAAGTACAGTACGCGCCGTTTTCCGCGGATGCCCAGTTAGCGGCGGCCCAATAGTGATGTCGGAACGAACATCACTGAGGAGCACCGATTCGACACACAATCAGTACGTGTACATCTGGGCCGACGGCATCTACATGAAGGCCGGCCCGGGCACCGAGAAGGCGTGCCTGATGGTGCTGATCGGGGCGGATACCGAAGGGAAAAAGCACCTGCTCGCGTTGCGGGAAGGGTGTCGCGAGAGCACGGCCAGCTGGGGTGACCTGCTCCAGGATTGCCGGGCCCGCGGCTTGAATCGGCCGGCGTGCTGGATCGCCGACGGGGCGCTCGGACTCTGGGCGGCGATCGACCAGCAGAATCCGGACTCGGCCCAACAACGGTGCACGAATCACAAGACGATGAACGTGATCGACAAGTTGCCGAAGGCGGAGCAGCCCGAGGCGGTCAAGCGCGTGCGGGCGATCTGGCCGGCGAACCGCGAAGAGGCGGCCCGCGCGTTGGCGGGGAAATTGATCACTCAGTTCCGCCGCGCCGGCCAAAGGAATCGAAAAACCAAGCGGCGTGACGAAGTAAACGTGGCGGATGTCCCAAACCGATTTACACAGGAGTTGACACTACCTCGACGTTAAAACCAGATCACGTTCGCAATAGCGTTTGTCTGCCGACACGAGGCTTGGGCAATCAAGGTAATCGGTGCGTGCGTGCGGTTCTGCATTCGCGGGCAGCATTGTGAAACTCCCGTAGATTTGTTAGAGTGGCAAACCGAAAGTGAACGAACGACGTAGCCTATTCGTTCAGTAGAGAGCCAGACGAGAACCATTCAGTTCGCAGCGAAAGATCAGAATGATGGCATCACCCAGGTTACTATATGATACGGATGGCTGTGAGTATCGTTACGTCGAATCGGGCTCTTTCGATATGGGAACGGACTGGGGCATCGACGGTGAATGGCCGGACGGGCGGCCGAAGCACCATGTGACACTCACGCGGCCTTTTTATCTTGGCGTGTGTCCCGTCACCTATGCCCAGTTCGTCAGTTTCGTGCACGAATCGGGATACGAAATGCAGGGTGACGATAGCTGGAGTCCCCGGAGTGGTTCGTACCGATTCGCGGACTTGCCCGATCTTGAGACAACCCCTGTCGTGTCGGTGTCGCGATACGACGCACAAGCTTACTGTGACCTGCTAACCCGGACACGCCATCGCAGGTACCGGCTCCCCACGGAAGCCGAATGGGAATATGCTTGTCGATCAGGTACCACGACGCGCTATTTTTTCGGCGATGACCTCAAAGATCTGGAGCATTACATGTGGTGTTCAGCAAATAGTGGCGGCCGGCCGCATACCGTTGGCACAAAGAAATCGAATCGCTGGGGCTTCCATGACATGCTCGGCAACGTCTGCGAGTGGTGCGCAGATTCAATTGGCCCCTATCCCTCAGAGCCCGTCGTCGACCCAACAGGGTACGGTGATGATGAATACACGGTCATACGCGGTGGTTCATACGGACACGAGAACCCGAGTTGTGCGTTCCGGCTCGACTTCCGAGCGGATACACGCATACCCTTTGTCGGCTTTCGAGTCGTAATCGATCCGTAACTGGAGCTTGCCCCTTTTCTGTGCCAGCCGTGGTGAGAAAACTCGTCCCGATTCGGCCAAGTCCACCTGGCAGGTTCGGCCAAATTCTTCGGGGGTTAGGTTCCCCAGGGAGCTGTGGGGCCGCTGTCCATTGTAGTCCTGCTGATTTGTTTCAATCAAAGTGAGACAGTTCGCCGCTTCGGATAAGTGACGGTTTCCGCCTCCGCCCAGGGCAAGAGGCGCTGTCGCAGCCTGATGTTTTCCTGCTTACGCAGCTCCCTGGCCGTTCTCAGTCTCCGGCGACGCTCGGCCAGCAGCGCCTCCGGATTCCCTCGATAGTAATCCACCGGCCGTAGGAACGACAACGCCGATGTCGTGGTCAAACGACTGTACACGGCGTTCGGCGAGTTGATCGAGCTGACCGGCTCGAGCGAAACTCGCCACGGCTACGGCGGAGCGTGGGGCTACCAGGAGCATGATGTCAACGCAGACGGAACTCCCGACAACGAGTTCGGGGCGCTGCCCGGGGCGCTGTTCCCGTTCCTGCATGTCGGCGAAAGTCACTACGATCCGAGCACGGGGCGCATCCTGCAACGCGATCCGATTGGGATTGACGGCGGGTTGAATGTGTATGATTATGTCAGGGGAAACCCTGTCACAACACTCGGCCCACTCGGTCTAAACGTCTGGGAACCGATCGCAATGGACCCGATGATCACAGAGGGCCTCCCCGGCAAGCGGACGAAGCCGAAACCGCCTCCACCCAACCAGAGCCTCTCGGCTTCACGCGGCAGCTCGGATAGAAGGTTGGACCAATCGGTTCGAAACTTGACAAACCCGGCTTCATAGAAGGGCCGTGGGCAAACCGTCAAGCCGACTCACGACCCCGCGCACCGGGCAGCGCCCGCCATTGTACGCGCGGACACTTACCCGGGCGAGGTGTCCAGGCTGTCGGCTTCCTTGGCCTCATGCCAGGTTGTACGACGTGAACGAGTTGGCGCACGATTACAACGTACGCGAGATAGAAACACAATGCGAGTATGCCTGCTTTGCGTACCAGAAAGCGCACGAGACTCATCTCGAACCCGCGACGGCGGACCCGACAAACTCGGCCGGATCACATCGCTCAACTGCCATCGCTCAGTGCCATGGGAGTTGTCATGTCGGCCGCGCAGAAACTGCTTGAAGGGCACCCCTGCTACAGACATCAGGGCGGCTACTTGTTCCCCAAGCGGCCGCCCTGATCAGGCCGTGCCAGGTGATACGCCGTTCCCCCGCATTGCCGCTTACCGGCGTCGTAACGCCAGGACTCCGCTCAGGCCCAGCAGGGCCAGAACGCCTGGCTCCGGAACCGCCGTGATCGACAGATCATCGATCATCCCGCGCGGCATGCTGTACGTCCCGTCATACCAGGCAAACAAGTGCAACTGGTCGAAATCGGCCCCGCTGACCGACAGGGTCGCGAAGGTCGGATTGTCCCGACCACCCAGGTCGCTGATCACGAAGGAGTCGCTCGCCACCACCGCGTCGTCCTGCAGAGCCTCGAGATGATACTCGATGCCCCCCCAGGGACCGTTCTCATAGTACCCGAGGTCCAGCGAGGCCGCGTTGCTCAACTCGTCCAGGTCCATCCACAGCGATGCCAGCGGCCCGATCGTCAGGTTGGGACCCCCGATGTAGGACAGGCCGAACGTCAGGGAGTTGTTCGGGCTGCCGTAGTCCGGAAAGTCGTCGTAGAAGTACGTGGCGTCCTCGATGATCAGGTTGCGCCTGGACTCCTCCGGTACCTCGAAGGTGCTCCCGTCCGGGAAATGGCCGCTGACCAAGTTCACGTCACGGTAATTCACGCCGTGGTGCGAATAGGATAACCCCAGGAACCCCTCCTCAAGGTCCTCGTAATCGGAAAACACGTCGGCACCTGCCGTGGCGCTCAGACACACCGCCATCAGCATTCCTGATACCACCGATATGCGTTGCATAACCTCCTCCTCCTCCTCATGATGTATGTGTCGCGTACCTGCACGCAACCGCGTTGCGTGTCGTCAATCGGTTCTTTGTCCTTTGCTGGTACTGGGATCCTCTCATCCTACCGGCAGATCGGGCAGCTCGTGGAGCCGCATCACCGCCACCGGCATCGGCGGAGAGCGCATTCCAATCCGGAAAAGGTTGGAATCGCGCGGCTCCCACGACATCCGCCCAAATACGAAGTCCGTCAGGAGCTTCTCATGATGAAGCGCAGAACACATGCTTCCAGCATACCGACTTATTGGATCGTGTTCATAAACTATTACTGAAATCACCACAGAAATATCAGCCCGTGCCATCACCGTGGGGGCCAACCTCCGTCGGCGGGCGTTTCGACGCATCATCGAGGAGGCGGAGGTACCGGCCATCCGGATCCATGACATCCGCCACACGTTCGCCAGTCCGCTGCTGGCCCAGGGCGAGCCCCTGCACTACGTCAAGGAGCAGCTCAGCCACGCCTCGATCCAGACCACCGTGGACGTGTATGGCCACCTCGTCCCTGGTAGCCCAAGTTAGACAGTTCTTAGGCCTGAACGGCCCTGGCGCCCCTTTGAGGGGGGTTCCGGGGCCAGAGTCTTCACTACATTTGCGCAACCTCCTCCAGGTACCGCAGGCGCTGAGGCACCGTCAAGCCCAGGCGATTTAACAGGACCTTCTGGGCGGGATCGGGGGTGGTCACGCACCGGACGCGGAGGGTCTTGCCCGGCCGGCCATCGCGGGTTCGCGTGGGCAACACCACGTCGCCGCTCTTGATCCGGGCGAACTCCTCGACCAGGCGGCGCGGGGCGTCACCCAGGCCGGACAGCTTCATCCACTGGGCCAGCGCCTTCCATAGGCAGTACGCCAGGAAGCAAACCAGGATGTGTGCCTTGACCCGATCCTCCTTCTGGTGCCAGACAGGCCGAATCGCCAGTTCGTCCTTCGTGATGCGGAACGCCCACTCCGCCTCGGTCAACAGGATGTGCATCCAGTTGACCGAGGCGGACACCATGTGCGGGTTCATGTAGCAGCTGGCGGAGCGGAGCCCTGCGCGCTCATCGCTGGACAGCCCGGTGATCGGTTCACATTGAAGGTCGAGTTCATGGATGGTCAGCGGCATTTGCCAATCGTCTCGCTCGAACGCGCGGCGTAAGCTACCGGCGGCACATCTGGTGCTGCGATTCTCCGCAACACACGTGCGCGCTTTGCGGCTCGATGGCGAGTTGGGCTGATCACAAGCCCACCAGGACCATTCACCGTGGCCCATTCAACCCGCACTCATCGCGGCACAAGGTCGTTCCATCCCCCGCCGCGATGTTCAATTGGCCGCGCAAAGACCGCTCGACGGGCACACCGGCGGCCAGTTTGCCAGACCGCCGGAGGGTCCGAATCAACCGCAGGATCAACATTCTGGAACATTGCTGGGTGGACCCGCGCGTGCCCACTGTTTATGCGCCGGAATCGGATACCGCCTCGCCTGAATCTGTGGGTGACGCGGATGGAGCAATCGGTACGTCAAAGGCGAACAGCAGCTGAGATCCGACGATGGGATAGTCGATGCGGCTGCGATGCCCACGGAATCGCCTCGGGTCCCAACCGAGCTTCTCGCAGGCGTAGTGGAGGAGTTCCGCATAGCGCGGGATCTCCACCGCCCGGAAGCGGTCGATGCCCTGGCCTAAGGACTGGACCGATTCGGCAATATCGAGCACGTCCATATCGCGCGACTCGTCGTTCGCGTCGGCGCTCCCCAAGGGCCCCAATTCGAGAACCCGCACCTTTGGCTCCCAGTCCGGATACACCTCCTCGTGCAACAGAATATCGACAATATGCGTTCGGCTGGGCACGCTGATGTCGTCCGAATAACTGGACTTCGCTCTTGTATCCGCGGGCGATCGGTATCGGCGCACGCAGCGCCGCCGCAATTCGCCCACAACAACATCTCGCGCCGAACTTAGCCCAACCGCTCCCTTCCAATCCAGCATGTAGATGGCCTGACTACCCTTGTGATGGACTTTGAGATCCACGGGTGGCTCCGAGCAGAACTCATCCAGCACAACCCCGCGAAGATCCTGCACAGGCTTTCCCTCAAGGCTCCACGCATCCTTGGCCTGATTGGTGAGCGCCAAAGTCAGCAGACTGCGGAAGCCGAGTTTTAGCCCAGCTCCTGGGCGAACCCTCCGTACCCCGAGATACCCTGTAAGCAGCCCCTGGTCGAGGGTTGCGTCGTCGTCTGACGGGTGGACCAACACCGTGCAGAACGTTACGTCCGCCGAGAGGCCTTTGATCTGTCGCATTCCCCGGTAGATCGTCTGTTTCGCCACCATCTCATATCGTGCCCGCACGTCTGGCACGGATGCGCTGATGATCGCGTCCAGGCCGCTACGATCGCCGGCTTCTGCCTGGATCAGGTCCTCGAAGGCCCGGATAGCCTTTTCGGTATTGCGCGCGATCTCCGCCGGCACCCCTCGCCGCCGGGCAGTCCTCACCAAGCGTCGCAGGGGCTCGGGGCCGGGCATGAGGTGTACCGTCGCCAGCGGATCTTTCCGGCCCAACGCCGTTACCAGCCGGCAGGACATGACTTTGTTTACGCCGAGTGTCTTGGCCAGTTGCTGCTGCCCTTTGGGGCGCCCCGGCAAAGACTCGATGAGTTCCCGCAGCGCCGATGCCAAGGCTTCGCCAACGCGGCCAATTTGAGCACTGTGCCGATTCTCGGTCCCGATATCAGGCATCGCAGTTGGTTCCTCGGAGCGCATGCCGAGTCAGCGTCCGCAGACAAGCCCAATCCGGTCGGCGTGCGTTCGCAAGTGTGGGCAATGCCATCGCAAACAGCACGGTTCCCCGGCCGCGAGAGTTGTCGGCAAAGAATGGCCCCGCACGATGCGGAGATTCAACGCCCGTCTTGTACCCCAGGGTCAGGCGATTGTCCATCCACTTACTGCAGCTACCGACCGTTCCTATCGCACGTGATTTGGAACAATTATGTGCAATTCCTATTCGACCATAAGATGATATTACCAAACAACTAATAATCACACTAGCAGGTTTGCTGGAAATTCCCTGTGATTTTCCATTGATTTCACATGGGCCTGCCGGTACGTTGATGGTTGCGTGGACAAGGAAAGCGAGACGCGCGAGACCGCCGCACCCCATGCAGCTTGTGGTTCATGTACGTGCGTATCGGTGCGTCGGCCTTGGGGTGAGCAACTGAGGCCCTCCAGTGGTCTCGAAACCCTCCGTCGCCTGCTGCTGCGCGGTTGTGGCGTGCGCGATCACGGTCATGGCGGTAGCTGTGCCGCAGGTCCAGACAATTTCTGAGCCCCTACGGCTCAAGAACACATGCTAAAGGAGGCATGACACATGAACAGGAAGCGGTTCATTCTTGGATTAGGCGCCGTGCTGCTGTGTACGAGCCTGATCGCGTACGGTGCAGATCCCCCAAGCCCAACAGCGTCCGCTTCCGCCACGGAAGCGATCTCGCCTCGGATCAGGGCAGCGAAAACGCCTGAGATCACGGCTGCGAAGACGCCCGAGACCACGGCGGCGAGGACGCCTGAGACCGGGGCGGCGATGCCTGAAGCTGCGGCGAAGACCGACCTCAAGACCGCGAGGAACCAGGGTCCGGCTCGTAACACCCCTCTCATGGCCGACTCGCTGAAGAAGAACGCCACCAGCGCCATGCTGGGCGGACCGCGCGACGCGCCACCCAACGACGAGTGCGAGAACGCGGAACTCGTCACCGGTCCGTATCCCGTCACGGTTTGTGGAACGAACATGGGGGCTACGATCGACTGCCCCGGCGTCCTTGATTGGGAAGCCGTGTGGTATGAGGTTGAGCTGCCGTACGAGCTCAACAACCTGGTGATTGATTACTGCGCGGGCGAGATCGACATGGGGGGAAACTACGTCGGACAGGTCTATTTCAACGACTGCACCTGCGGGGAGTCTGTCACCGGCCGCCACCAGTGGTTCGATTGTGGTGACGGCAATCGGAGCCCCAGGATCTGGTGGAATGCGGTGCCAGGCCCGACCACTGTCCTGTTTCCGGCGTACATCCGCCCGCCCCATGACTTCTGCATCACGTTCAACGTGACGGAGGCCGTCCCGCCGCCGAACGACATCTGCGAGAACGCGGAAGTCGTCACCAGTCCGTATCCCACGACGGTTTGCGGAACGAATGTGCTCGCCACGACCGACTGCCCTGGCGTCCTTGATTGGGAAGCCGTGTGGTATAAGGTTGAGCTGCCGTACGAACGCAACAAGCTGGTGGCCGATTACTGCCCGGGCGAGATCAGCATGGTGACGGACGTGCCCGGCATTACCTACTGCTACAACGACTGCACCTGCGGGGAGCCTGTCATTGGCCGCGCGCAGTGGTTCGATTGTGGCTACAGCGATTTCTGGGCCCCCAGGGTCTGGTGGGACGAGTTGCCAGGTCCGACCACCGTGCTGATTCCGGTCTACATCCAGGACCCCCATGATTTCTGCATCGAGTTCAACGTGACGGAGGTCGTCCCGCCAGCAAACGACACCTGTGAGAACGCGGAACTCGTCACGAGTCCGTATCCCACCATGGTTTGCGGAACGACCGTGGGCGCCACGATCGACTGCCCCGGCGTCCTTGATTGGGAAGCCGTGTGGTATGAGGTTGAGCTGCCGTACGCGGTCAACACCGTGGAGACCGATTACTGCCCGGGCAAGATCGACATGAGGTCGGAGTCGATCGGAGTCGTCTACGTCGACGACTGCACCTGCGAGGCGCCCGTCATCGGCAACTACGCATGGTACGATTGTGGCAACAACAGCTATAACCCGAAGGTCTGGTGGCGCGACGTGCCAGGTCCGGGCAGCATCTTCATTCCGGTCTGGATCGATCAGGCCCATGATTTCTGCATTGAGTTCAACGTGAGGGACGGTGCGTGCGAGCTCGACTGCCCGCCGGGAGGTGTGGCGGAAGGCGAGGCTTGCGGCGAAGACACCAACGGTGGCTGCAACATGGCTACGCCTGCGTTTGAGCCGCTGACCTGCGGCGAGACGGTCTGCGGCACGTGTTGGGCTGATTATGGACGTGATACCGACTGGTACGAGATCACCATCGACGAGCCGATGATCATGACGTTTACCGTGGAGGCCCAGTTCATCACTGGCGTGTCGACCGGTCTGATGGAGCCGCTCACACCTGGCGTGGTAGGCTGCGATCAGCTAGTGGGATTGGTGAACCCGTGGGAAACGGCCGGTGACTGCGAGGAGGTCAGCGTCGTTTACAGCGCAGTTCCGGGTACGTACTGGTGGTTCGCGGCTCCAAACGACTGGATCAACATGCCTTGCGGCGGCCGCAACGACTACATTGCCACAATGACGTGCGAGCCCTGGGACGCGTACGGCGCCTGCTGTGACGAAGAATTGGGTGATTGCACGGACAACGTGCGGTTTCAGGATTGTGCCGAGCCAAAGCGCTGGACGGTGGACACCCTCTGTGCCGACCTGTCTCCACCGTGCGGAGGTTGCCCCGAGAATATGCTCGAGATCGAGATTCGGACCGATAGTAATCCGAGTGAGACGATATGGAGGATCACGGATCACGATGATCCCACCACCGTGATCTGCTCCGGCGGTCCGTACCCGCACGAAGACACGTACACGACGTTCCTCGAGTACTGCTGCATCGGCGCGGATGACTGCGTCGACTTTACGATCTACGACCAAGGCGGCGACGGCCAGTCGTGGTACGACGGGGGATACGCCGTCCACATCGACGGCGTCGAGGTTTGTAGCACGCTCGACACCAGCTGGAGCGGCGTCAAGCAAAGCTGCAACAACCTCGGCGGCGGCTGTGAGCTCGGCCGTTGCTGCTATGATCCGTACCCGAACTGCGCCGACACGACGCTCCTCGACTGCCTCACCATCTACGATGGCCTGTGGTCCGAGGGGCTGAACTGCACCGACGACCCGTGCCAGGATCCCAACGCGCCCGATTTCGAAGTCGTTGCCCCGCATACGTCGCCACTGCGCAGCACCTGTAATACGCTCGACCGTTGCCACCCGGCAGACCAGTATTATGACACCCCGGAGCACGTGTACCGCGTCACGATTCCGTACGACGGCGTGTGGTGCTTCAACACGTGCCTGACCGGGAGCAACATTGCCACGTGGTTGTCCGTCGGTACGTCGATGTGCAGCGAGGACATCGGTTGGAGCGCCTATGCCTGCAATGGGTATTTTTCTGAGGTCGTCGCGTACCTGACCGCCGGCGATTACTTCGTCGACGTCGAGGGTTACCGACAGTGTTGCACGTACGTGCTCGATATCCATGAAGTGCCCGTCTGTGACGTGGAATGTCCAGAAGGCAGCGCGCCCGAGTCCGAGCCGTGCGGCGACAGAACCAACAACGGCTGCTGGATGTACCCGCCTGCGTTCGAGCCGATCGCCTGCAACCAGACGATCTGTGGCACGATCTGGGCCACCAGCTCGGAGTATGACGGCGATTGGTTCGAGTTCGTGGCGCCGGCGGATGATACGATGACGTGGTCGCTACGGTCGAACGTCAGCGGTGAGGTCGGCGTGGCCGAGCAGTACGTGCCTGGTCAGCCGGGTTGCGACAACCTCACCGGCGCCTTTACTCCGTCTGCAACAACGTCGGATTGCGAGGAAACGAGCGTATCGTTCCCGGTCACGGCCGGGGGTACGTACTACCTGTACGTCGGGCACGGGCACATGGGGGACCAGTCGTCGTCCTACACCAGCCCGTGTGGCACGACCAACGACTACGTCGCCACGCTCACCGGGTCGAACTGCATCTGCGGCGACCTGGACAACGACAACGACGTCGACCGCGACGACTACGCCATTTTCCTCGAAGCCTTCGGCGGTCCGGTGGACGGCAACCCGCCGCAGGATGCCGCGTGTGACTTTGACGACAGCGGTGCCGTCGGTATGGCCGATTACGCCGCGTGGTTGAACTGCTATCGCGCCTACATCGGCGACCGGTTGGCCACGCCTCCGGTTCGTCCGAACAGCTCGGGACTCCACTCCAGTGTCCCACGTCGCGTCCGCCCGGCGTTGCCGGCTACGACTGACAATACGGCTGAAAAGAGGACGGACAAGTTCAGAACAAACAAAGCCCCGCTCCCGTAGCGGCCGACGTAGGGATATGGGTTGAGGATTCAGGGCGCGTGCCGCGCCACGACGTCCTGAGTATTGATCTGGAAAATCGAGAAACTCCGAATTCGCCGGAGAACGACGGACAACTCGAAAGCCGGCGAGGAGGATAAGGACAATGACCGTTCGAAGAAGTCTGATTGGTGTGATGTCACCGGGCGGGTTAAAACGGTTCTCCCGCAGTTTTGGTGATTTGCCGTACAGATCTTCTGGCAGTACGGTTGCGACCGACGCTGCACGGTCACGCTACTGACGCCGCTGGTGAGCGTCCTTGCGCTGGCCGGTCGGCTGTTGCGCTCCTCTGTGTTTCCTCGCTCATCGTCGCCGCGTCCGGTCTCACGGCGCCCAACTTGTGGTGGCCATGGGTCGACAGCCCCTGCGTGATCGGCGGCTATCCGATGTGCAGCACACGCTGCCGCAGCAGATCGAACTTCGCGCGGCCGTACATCTGACGCTTGATCAGCTTCAAACGGTTGACCTGCCCCTTGACCTGGCCGTTGCTCCAGCCGGTGGCGAGTACCGCCTTCACCGCGCCGTAATCCGACTTGAGGCCGGCGGCAAACACCCGAAGTCCGCGCGGCACGTCGGCCTCCCAGACGCACTGGATCCACGGATCCAACGCATCGCTGTTGTGCCGGCGAACCATGACGACAAACTCGCGGCTCAGGCTGACCGCCGCACGCAACTCGGGGCACCGCTGGAACAGGGCGTCCATGAACAATCGGTCCCCGGCATCGACGTGGCTCGGGTCTCTCATCATGAGCCATGCCACCCGCCGCGCTGACGGGGGCCGCATGAACGACCCGATGAACGACACCCGGCCGAAGCGTCGGGTGCCGAAGGCCGCCAATGCGCCACGCGCCGCCAAACGCTATGGTAGGAACCCTCGAAGCCCCGGTGTCGCAATTCATGGTATAGCTGCGCGGCGTTCTGGCAGCCTTCTTTCCACCGTCTCCGCAGGTAATCTGTAAACGGGTCTGCACGGCTGGCGTAGCGGCGCGGGGCTCGTTCCGGGAATTGCCCCGCGTGAAGATATCGGGCGACAGTTTCCCGGTGGATGCCCAGGCGCTTGGCGATCGCCCGTTGCGAGAATCCTTGGCGGTGAAGGTCCAGGAGCTGCTCGTAGCGCGCCAAACGGCGAGCGCGCCGAGCGTCCTGAAGCGTGGGGCTCCGCGGCAGGTGATGCTCCCGGTACGGCCTCGGCCGCGCCACGAGCGTTGGCGCGGGTGCCGCCGACCGGACCACCTCGGTAACGTCGCCGGTCGCCATAATCGCCGGTTTCGCCATGCCTGCAACTTCGCGGCGCGGGTCGCCCTGCCGGGAGCCGCGCAGCGAGGGCCGCAGCGGCGTGCTGGCGTTGGTCACCGCACGGTCGGAAGTGCCGCTTCAGGCCGGGCTCGGGAGCCCATGCATCGAGCGCAGCGCGTTGTTCATCGCGTTGTTGGACAAGCTGAGCCGGGTCTACGCGGACAAGAAGATCATCCATGTCATCCTGGACAACGACGTGATCCACACCAGCCGGATCACCCGGAACGCGGTCGAGGCCTTCGAAGGACGGATCGTCCTGCAGTTGCTGCCGCCGTACTGCCCGGACGACAACCGGATCGAGCGCTGTGTCTGGCGGGAGCTCCATGCGAACGTCACCCGGAACCACAACTGCGGAACGATCGACGAACTGATGGACGAGGTTCGCGTGTATCTCGTCGCTCGAAACCGAAAGGCCGCCGCGCCGCGGCCCACTTCTCGCGGTCGATCAGTTCCAGTTCACATAGTTGCAGTAAGAAGCCCAGGTCGTCGACATTATCCCGGGCGCGGCGACTGGCGATCTTCTGGCACTCGGCCAGGATGGTCGGCAGCTCGAAAGCTTCGAGATGGTGCTGGAGCAACACCACGCGCTTGGTCTCGATTTTCTTTACGACGCCCCTCCCGCCAAAACGCGATAGCCACCGAGATCCGGCGATTGCACGCGAATCAACTTGAGGTAGGGACGATCAGCCACTTTACAGACCGAAGACGCTCGCTCCTATCGTGAGGCGGTTGTCGATCCGGATGTTACTGGCCATCAACGCGCTCGGGATCTGGAGGGGCAGACCAGCGGATTTTTTGGAATCTTATGGAACCGGCCGAGCACTCCGAGTCATATTGTAGGGGTGAATAAGAGCAAACCGCTCAACGATCGCCGCCTGACAGTCGACGACACGCGCGGCGTGCTGGACAAGACCTATCGGTTGTGCTTCGCCTTGCTGGGCCATGTCGATCTGGCGGAGGAGGCAACGCAGGAGGTGTTCCTACGTACGCACGAGCGGCTGGCCACGTGGAAGAGCGATGCGCCGATGGGAGCGTGGCTTCGCGGTGTCGCGATCAACGTCTGTCGGGAACTTCGACGCAAGCGGTGGCGTCAGGCGCTGCACCTGCGCATGTTTCGACGCCGATCGACAGCCGCGGTTGTTCAGGACGTCGCTCGACAGAATGCCCAGCGCGAGGCGGAAGAAATCGTCCGGAGCCTGGTTTCCGATCTTCCCACAGGCCAGCGTGAGGTGATCGTGCTTCGTTTCTTCGAGAACCTGAGCACTGAAGAGACTGCGGCCACGTTGAAATTACCGGTTGGCACGGTCAAGAGTCGACTCCATCGCGGCCTCGAGCGGCTGCGCGAGCGGTTGACGAGGGGGCCAGTGCGATGAATGACAAGCCCGACGCGAAGGCAGACTTTCGCGAGCAGATCCGAAAGGCGCGCCGGGCCTACGATTCGCTCCAGTACATGGGGCAGGCCCCAACTGGTGCGGGCTCGGAAGCGACGTGTTCTGCGCGCCGCGTGTGGGTCGCCACCGCGGCGACCACCGGCGTTCTGGCGGCGTCTGTGTTATTGGCGATTGTGTTGTGTCATCCGGCCGGGTCTCCAAAGAGTCCGCAGCCAGCGGGCGCAACACTGACCACGCACCGCGGGCTCGACTCCGCCATGACCGTGTCTGTCATGCCTACAGTCCGAACCATCGCGGGCGCTGATGTTCCAAAGGTCGCAGGTCATATGCCCCTGATATCGCCTCGGTCGGGTCTGCTGCCCACCGGGCTGCGCAGCGGGATGTTGGATCGGGTGGCGCGTACAAGCACGAGCCGTGTGCAACTGGCGTTGCGCGGTAGTTATCGTCTGAGACCAAGCCCAAGGAGAAACGCAGATGAAGTCAACCGATAGTCGAGTCCACATCGGAGTGCGATCCGTCACGGTAGGCGTCCTCGCACTGGGCATCGTTGCCGTTACTGTGGCCTTGGCTGGCGAAGGTGACAAACAGCCGGCGGACGCTGCTGACAAGCCAAGCGTGCGGGAGCAGTCTGAGCAGACCCTCGCGCTGATGGCTGCGATGAGTGCGCACCTGGACTACCTCGACAAGTGGCACGCTACCATGGTGGACGAAGAGAAGGTGCTCCTACTGGCGGCGCAGACTATTGTGGAAGCATCGATGAACACTGAATCCCCCCAACAGGGGATCGAAGTGCTGCGAGGCGCGTTGGCCAAGACCAAGCCGGTCAACGCCCGCAATGCCATCCGGTTCGCCATCAAGGATTTGCTCGAGGAAAGCGGCGATTGGGAGGCCGTCATCCAGGAGATGGCGGCGGTTATCACCGAGAACGCGGCCTGTGAAGATGGAAAATGAGCGACGGCCTGTACCTCGCTGGCCGATGGCTGGCTGGGCCAGATGTTTGGCACCTGGAAGGATGGCACGGATGGGGCGGCCGGCGAAGCACCTGGGTTGACCTTATGGGGTCGCCCGGGAGGGCCGCGGAACTGAACTGTAACCGTGAGCGAGCAGAGGTGTCGCAGGCGCCTGTCTCGAAGGTGAGCGCGTTCGGATGCGTACGGCTCGGAAGACGCGTGGGAAACACGTGTGAAGTCAGACAAGCCAGAGCTGGCGAAGGAGTTACTCCGGTGAACCGAGGCCATGAGAATACCAATGCGGGAAAGGCGTTGAGTCGCATTGCTGCGACGCTCTTGTGGGTTGCCGCTGTTACATCAATGGTCGGCTTGGTGGGAGGTTCCTGTGTTCCATTCCCTAACGGCGTTGATCCTCCGAAGAGTGAAGGAGATGGAATTCCGCACGCCGAATGGCGCAGCCTGAACGGTCCGTTAAATGACTATATTCCCGCCCTCATCATTCACCCGGATGATGATAACGTGCTGTTCATCGCCTCGTCCGGAGGTAATGGTGTATTACGGAGCGGCGACCGTGGTGACACCTGGGAGCTTCGGTCCGACGGGATGGACGTGGGTTATGTCCTGGATCTAGTAATGGACCCCATCAATACTGACGTGCTCTATGCCGGCGACGCAGGCGGCCGAATCTACAAGACGACCGATGCGGGCGAACATTGGATGCTGTCCAACCGGGGAATGGAAGGAGAAATTGCCCCCGTCTGGTCCCTGGCCATCGACCCGACCGATCCGAGCATTGTATACGCGGGACTGTACAAAGGAGTCGATGGGCAGCTATACAAGTCCGGGGACGCCGGGGGCACGTGGACGCGGATCGACGCGGGATTCCCTGAGATGCCCTTGAATGTGAGCGATGTCCTTATCGATCCGGAGAATCCACAAACCGTGTATGCCTCGACCGGCTTCGTGGACGCGGGGATCGGGCAAGGCGTATTCAAGAGTACTGACGGCGGCGCTTCCTGGCTACCAATCAACAACGGTCTCGACGAGCTGACGGTCAGTGATCTGGTGATGGACCCTCGGCACCCCAAGACCCTCTACGCCGCCACCGGCAGTGTAGACGACGAGAGGGAAGATCCGACCGCCATTTACCTCTACGTTACTCACGACGGAGGGGCAACGTGGAAGCCGGTGAGCACAGCGCCCACAGATTACGTCGTCAGCACGCTGACCTTCGCGCAGGATGAAAGCACGCTCCTGTTTGGTGGATACGGGCGATTCTACGCGATGGACACCAGCCTCGGTACGGTGGATCGCCTGGACTCCGGTGTTGATGTGATCGGCGAGAACTTTCTGTTTTCGTATGTCCTCGCTACACCGACCGTTTCGGAGGGAACGATGTACGCGGGCACCTATGCCGGTGGGCTGCTCAAGAGCACGGATGGTGGGGGACAGTGGAGGCGAGTTAACGGGGAGCTTCCGGGGACGCTTTTGCTCCAGGCGTACGGCCTCGCGGTGGACCGCTCGAACGGAGGACGTCTTTATGTGAATACCTATGGTGGCCTGCATCGTTTCGACCGGAGCACCAACCAGTGGTCTTACGTCCAGAACGACCTGGGCTCCGTCCTGCTGGATTCGGTGGCGGTGGCGCCGTCAGACGCGAACCGCCTTTACGTCGGGACAAATCAGTCCGGACTCTGGCGCAGCGACGATGCCGCGGCGCATTGGACTTCGGTGTTGGGAGAGGGCCCCTACTCGATTCCCGTGTTGGCCGTGCACCCCCAGCAACCGGATGTGGTGTGGGCGGGGCTCGTCACGGAGGATCGCGAAGCCGACCCCGGCGGTGTACTGGTAACACGAGACGGCGGGGAACGCTGGACCCGCATTGTCGAGGACCTTGAAAGCCCGGACGTCTACTCCCTGGCGGTCGACCCCGCTGATCCGAATGTCGTCTACGCGGGCACGACATCAGGCGGTTTTTATCGCCTTGATGAGATGGGCGTCCATTCCGCCAAGCCCGCAGGTCTGACATTCTCGTCCGTCCGCGCCTTGCTTGTGACGGACGGGCGTATGTTTGGAGGCACCGGCGGCCTGGGTGCGTTCGCCAGCGATGACGGGGGCGACACGTGGCGAGAGCTACCGGATCTGCCACGCTACGTCAATGTCCTGGCCACCGGCGGCGACACGGACGACGTCCTCTACGCCGGGACGGGCGGGCCGGCAGCGGTTTGGAGAAGCAAGGACGGTGGTGAGAGTTGGGCGTTACTGCACCGTTTCGAAGTCGAGTTCGGCTGGGTGAACGATCTCCACGTGGACCATCGCAACTCCCAGACATTTTATGCCGCCATCGTCAGCGACGCGGGGCGAGGCGGTGCTGTCCACCGAAGCAGTGACGGCGGGTTGACATGGCACGAGCGCTCGACCGGCCTGCCGGGACTCGGCGTCACAGCGGTCACCAGGATCGTCGACGGCCGGCTTCTGGCAGCAACTTTCGGTGCTGGCGTCTATCAGTCCGTCGATGACGGAGAAAGCTGGGCTCCGCTTTCGACGGTGCTTTCCGAGATGCGGGCGCTCTGTCTCTACGAAACCGACGGCGCGCTTCTGGTTGGGACCCACGGCGACGGAATCTGGTACAGCAGCGACAGCGGCCACTCGTTCACGGCGGCCACTGGCGTTCCGGATGCGAATGCATTCGCGTCAGCCCATGCGGCGGCCATCAAGGAGCGGGTCGCTGGCGAACTGGTCGCCGCGACTGCCGAAGGTGCCTTCGTCTCCTCAGATGGCGGCTCGACTTGGACCGGCGTGAGCGATGGTCTGCCGGCACTTGACCTCCGCTCCCTGGCCATTACGCCATCGGGGCATGTGCTGACGGGTTCGGCCGGTTATGGCGTGTTCAAGGGGGTCCGAAACGCTTCGGGTTTTGCCTGGTCTGGCAATGGTGAACCGATGCCACTTCGTCCTGCGTCGGAGTGGGCTCCTCGTGAACGAATCCCCATTATTTCAGATATTGACGTCTCGCCCGCCAATCCCAGCGTGGTCCGGGTTGCCGTCTATCCGATCGGGATGTACGTCTCCGAGGACAGGGGGACCACCTGGGCGGAGCGCTCGACCGGCCTGTTTCCCGGCACGGAAGTGTCGGTTGGCATTGGACGCGAGGAAGGTTTCCTGCGACTGGCAAGCGACCCGAGCAACCCGGCAACCGTATTCATGAGCACCTATGGCGGCAGAGTCTTCGCCAGTCTGAATGGGGGATTGTCCTGGATGCCGATCCATAACCCGACGTTGCCCACGTCGGCATTCGGTCTGGAGTTCGATTCCGACACGGGCGAGCTGTGCGTCGCGCTGCGCGCCGGCGGCGTCTTCAGTAGCATGCCGGAACTCCCGGGTGAAACTCAAGGGCCCCGAAACTGAAATGCCCGCGCTCGGCAGTACGGAAGGGGATTGTAACCGTGTATCCCTCGCCGGTCTCTGGATCACGCGAGTCCCGAAGCTGGACGAGCACGGTCTTGCCGTTCCGCGTAATCCGACCATGCGAGCCATCTCGCTGACCGTCACCGCGTCTTTCGTGATCGTCCGCTGCGCATTCATCGCTGCTCGCTCCTTGCAAGGCTGGTGTCGGATTGAAGATGCCGCAGGCCCTTGTCGGTGATGGCCCGACCGGATGGCAGTCGCTCACATAGGCCCGCCCGAATCAGATGCGGTTCGATGACGGTTTGAAGGGTGCGGCGATGTAGGCCCAGTGCATTCTCGGCAGTGGTCAACCGCACTGGCTCAGCGGCTGTTTTGCGAGAGAAAAGATAACCGATGAATCGGACACCCGCCGAATACGTGTGCGACTAACTTGCGACGAGACAGGATCCTCGGCTATTGGCTTGTTCCCGGAAAGGTGAAGCCCGGGTGGGCGCGGTGGATTGAGGTGTTGACCGCAGGCGGGAGACGGGTAAGCTACGAGGTGCCTCTTGCGTCTGTTGCTGCAAGGTCCCGTTGTCCTGCCCTCCGCAGGGAGAACAAACGGGAAAAGATCGACAAGGGACCGCTCGTAAATCCTTGTCAAATAGAGGCGGGCGTAATTCAGTGGTAGAATGCCAGCTTCCCAAACTGGACGTCGTCGGTTCGAATCCCGTCGCCCGCCGTTTGATGAAAATGCTTGCAGAGCTTTGGACTTACGAAACCAGGTCTTTTCGTTTGAAAAGGCCAAAGGAGTGCCAGCGTTCGGAGTTGGTCAGTAGGCAGTCAGTCGGGCCCATCTCCGTTGTATCGTCCATGACGTCGTGCTCCTGCTGTCGGGCCGCGATGGTCGCGGAGGTGCCGCCGTCGGCGCCCAGGTCCACGAAGCTGAT
>CAZBUJ010000096.1:0-19837 GCA_964495075.1 uncultured Phycisphaeraceae bacterium | reverse complement strand
CCTCGCGGCCGGACGGGAGCGCGGCTCGGACCAGGAGCCCGCGGCATCGGAGGGCGCCCGGCTGACTCTGTTCGGCGACTGGTCCACGGTTCTGGAGGACCTGGCCGACTCCGGTTTGCCGCCCCCGCCGGATTTCAGCGAGCCGGTCGACTACGTGCAATGGTATTCCGACGTCCTGCTGGGTCATCCGTTCGACAACGCGTTCGAGGTGTACGCCACGTTCCTTCCCGGTCCGTGGGCGGAGCCGGGGGACATGTCGGAGTGGCCGAAGCTGCAGAACATGGTCAGCGATCGCGGCCGGCTGCAGGCGCCGATCCCCTGGTCGCCGGACGATCATCCGGCATGGGCGGCGTCGCGGCTGGAGGCATTGGACCTGCTGGCGGGGTTTCGGGAAGCTGCCACGCACAGCGGGTTTGCCCAGCCGGTGTACTTCAGCGACGATTGGCCGACCAAGGACCTCCCCCAACGGCGTCTGCTAATCGAGATGACGTTGCCCAGCCTGAGCGCGCACCGCCAGATGGCCCAGGCCATGATGGCCGAGGCGTGGCGTGTCGAAGACGGCCAGGTGTCGCCCGCCCGCATGCTGAACGCCATGAAGACCACGCTTCGCGGCGCGGGACACATCTGCCAGGGCAGCACCATCATCGAGCAGTTGGTGGGGGAATCCGAACAACGGCTCGTGCAGCGCAGCGCGCTGCGGGCGCTGGAGCTGGACGTGTTCAGCGAGGACGAGCTGCAATCCGCGTTGGACCTGCTCGAGAGACACGATCGCGATTCCGGTCAATTGCCTCAGGTGATGTGGGGTGAATACGCGGTCACGGCGGACATGATGCAGTTCCTGTTCATGCCCGAAGGCGACGGTGGACCCCGGCTGAATCATGACAACGTTCGCTACGTGGCCGAGCATGTTATTGACACCGACCCCGAGCCGTTGATTGACGCGTTGGATCCCATGGGCCCGGACGATGTGCGGCAGGCGATGCGCGACATCCGGGCGTACCACGCGGAGATCCAGGAGCAGATGAAGATCGGGTATCCGGCCGTACGGAGCGCCGACCTGCACGCGACGTGGGAGCGTTTCGCGGCGACGAGCCCGGTGCTCGGACGTGATGAATTCATGTTCACCGACGTGAGCCGGGTCGCCCAGGTACACGCCAAGACGGAGGCCTCTCGCCGTGCCACGCAGTTGTCATACGCGTTGCATCTGTTCAAGGCCCGCCACGGCCGCTGGCCCGACCGGCTGAGCGAGCTGCCGGACGACTACGGTCGCGACATGCGCATCGATCCGTTCACCGGCCGGGCGTTCGCCTATCGACTCACACCGGACGGGCCCCAGCTCTACACGCTGTCCGAGAACGGGATCGACGACGGCGGCCTCCACAACGAGCGGCTCAGTCAGGGGCCGGACGATGCCGCGGCTTCGGATGATTACGTGTACTGGCCGCCGCAGTGGGAGGAATAGCGAAGGAAGAGCGACCCGTCATTCGCAGCCGACTACATGACCTTGCTGACGCGTACCACCTCGTCGATGGTGGTGCTGCCGTGGCGGACTTTCGACCAGCCGTCCTCCCGCAGGAGCTTCATGCCGTACTTGCGGCGGGCGAGTTGCATGATGTCGGTGGCCGTCCCGCGGTTGACGATGAGATTGCGGATCTCGTCGTTCATGTTGAGCAGTTCGAAGATTCCCATTCGCCCCTTGTACCCGGTGTGCCGGCACTCGCGGCAGCCGGTGCCGCGGTACAGCGGCGCGCTGGGATCGCGTTCCAGGTCCGGCGGAACCTGGCCCTCCTCGGGTTCGTATGTTTCCTTGCAGTTCAAGCAGATCTTCCGCACGAGACGCTGGGCGAGCACGCCCTCGATGGAGCTACTGACCAGAAACGGCTCGACGCCCATGTCGAGCAGACGGGTGTTGGCGGTCGGAGCGTCGTTGGTGTGCAACGTGCTGAACACGAGGTGACCGGTCAGCGACGCGTTCACCGCGACCTCCGCCGTCTCGAGGTCACGAATCTCACCCACCAGGATGACGTCCGGGTCGTGCCGCAGGAAGGAGCGCAGTCCGAACGCGAAGGTCAGCCCGATCTTGCGCTGCACACCGACCTGCTGGATCCCGTCGATGTAGTATTCGACGGGGTCTTCGACGGTGAGGATCTTGATCGCGTCGCTCTTGATGCTGTTGAGGGCGGCGTACAGCGTGGTCGTCTTGCCCGAGCCGGTCGGCCCGGTGACCAGGACGATCCCGTGCGGCTGCCGGATGATCCGGTTGAAGTCGTCGTAAACCTGGTCGACCATGCCCAGCTCCTGCAGCGACAGCAGGACCGACGCCTTGTCGAGGATACGCATGACCACCGCCTCGCCGAACATTGTGGGGATGATGCTCACGCGCAGATCGATGTCGCGGTTGCCGGTCTTGATCTTGAAACCGCCATCCTGCGGCAGCCGCCGCTCGGCGATGTTGAGGTTGGAGAGAATCTTGATACGCGAAACGATCGCCGCCTGGAACCGGCGGACCTCCGGCGGCACGTTGGTGGTGTGCAGCACACCGTCGATGCGATAGCGGATCTTCAGGCTGTGCTCGTACGGCTCAATGTGCACGTCACTCGCCCGGTCGCGGATGGCCTCGATCAGGATTTCGTTGACCAGCTTGACTACGGTGGCCTCCTGGGCCGCTTCGATCGCATCGCCGTCCGCTTCGTTGATGTCGGAGACGACCTCGACCTCGTCCTCGCCGATCATCTCCTCGATGGTGTGGCCGGCCACGCCGTAGTACTGCTTGATCACCCGCAGGATGTCGGCCTGGGCGGCCAGCACCGGCTCGATCTTGCTGCCGGTGATCATGCGGAGCTCGTCGAACGCGTAGAGATCGAAGGCGTTCGAGGTGGCGACCCGGATCGTGCCGTTGACCTTGTCGATGGGCAGCAGGTGGTAGCGGTGAATGATCTTGGACGGGACCTGCTTGAGCAGCTCCTTGTCGATCTCCACGTCGTTCAGGTCGACGACCGGGATGTGCAGCTGCTCGCCGATGATCTCGAGGACATCGGCCTCCTTGACGAACCCCATGTCCACCAGCAACCGCTCGATCCGGTCCCCGGGGGCCTTGCGGGCGGCCATGGCCGAGTCGAGCTGGTCCTGAGTGATCTTCTTCCGCGCAACGAGTGTTTGACCGATGCCCACCGCTCTGTTCCCCGAGCGGCGCCGTGGCGACGCCGAGTTGAGTTCCTTTGACCGACCGGCATTCCCGCGCCGATCGATCGGTCGCGTACCCATCCCCTGCCATCCCCTCCCATCCCACCCGCGCCCCAGCCCGTCCCGTGCAATCTGCCGACCGCACCGCGTGCGCAGCCTCCCCGCCCCACGTTTATACCCCCAATCGGCTGCCCGGGATGCCTCCGATCGGCCTTTTTTTAATCCTTTTGACGGCAGGAAGATAGGATCGCGGCTGCCGGGCCGGCACCCAAGGGGGCCGCCGGTCGCGCCGCCTCAATCGCGCGGGAGGGCGGCGAGGCGTTCGTCGGCCCCGACCAGCACGAGCACGTCGTTGGGGAGAATCGTCGTGTGAGGATTCGGCACGTACACCTTGTGGATCCGTATCGTCTCCGGCCCGTCGGTCGTCGGCACCTGCTCCGGGCGGTTGATTGCGATCAGGTTGACCCCATGGTCCGCCCGCAGCTTGAGCTGCAGCGGCGTCTTGTGGTGGAAGGCGGTGGGGGCCACGGTGTAGATCAAGCTGTGCCCTTCGCCGAGTTCGACGTACTGCTGAAGGTTGGGGAGCATCAGGCGGTGGGCCCAGCGGTAGGCCGCTTCCCGTTCCGGATTGATGATCGAGTGCGCACCGATCTTAGAGAGGATCTTGGCCTGCACTTCCGTCTCCGCCCGGGCGAAGATCTGCCGTACCCCGATCGACTTGAGGAGGGCGACGGTCAGGGCGGTGGATTCGAAGTCCTCGCCGATCGCTACGATGGCCGCGTCCACGCGATCGACTCCCTGCGCGCGAAGTGCCTCCTCCACCGTGCTGTCCATGCGGACGGCCAGGGTGACCTCGTCCCGGTGCCGTTCCACGAGCGTGGGGTCCCGGTCGATGGCGATCACTTCGGCCCCGTTGCCGGTCAGGGCGATGGCCAGCCGGCTGCCGAAGCGCCCCAGCCCGATCACGGCGTACCTTGGCGTTTGCGTCACGGTTCGCTCCCTGACCGCCGATGATCGATCGGCCGGTGATGCGTCAGCCGATGATGACCGGCTCCTCCGGGTACTCGTACGGGGCCGTCTGCTCGCGGCCGGCCAGCGCGATCAGCAGCGTCAAGGGCCCGAGCCGGCCGGCGAACATGGCGGTCATGATGATGAGGCGGCCGGCGATTGTCAAACGCGGCGTCAGCCCGGTCGACAGTCCGACAGTGCAACTGGCTGACACTGACTCGAAGAGGACCTCCTCAATGGACTCGCCGCGTTCCGTGTAACACAACATCAAGGTGATCACGGCGATGACGAGGACCATCACGATGGCCACCACGGCCGATCGCTGCACCACCGACTCGGGCAGCGTCCGCCCGAACACCTCCACCCGCCGGCGCCGGCGCAGCACGTTCCACACCGCCAGGAGGAGAACGGCCAGGGCGACGGTCTTCACCCCCCCTGCCGTGGAGGCCGGCGATCCGCCCACGAACATCAGGATGCACAGCAGGAAATGGCTGGCCGTCGACATGGAGTTCACGTCCAGAGCGGCGGTGTTGAACCCGGCGGTGCGGGAGGTCACCGATTGGAACATCGCCGCCGCGGCGCGGTCCGACCAGTCCATGTCGGCCATCACGGGCGTGGGGGCCGCGTCGGGCGGCCGGACCGGTTTCTGGCTGGGCCGACGCCAATCGGACGATTCGAACATGAAAAGCGCCACCGCCGGCACGATGATCAGCACGGCCGTCGACAGGAGGGCCAGCCGCGTATGCACGGACATCCGACCGGACGGTTTCGTCGACCGCGGGTGGGGCATCCCCAGCGGTTCGTCGAACGTCGCCGTTCGCCCCCAGTGCAACCGCGTCTTGAGCCGGCCGAGCAGGTCGTACAGAACCGGAAATCCCAGGCCGCCGAGCACGATGAGCGGCATGATCGACACGTAGACCGCCCACGCCCCCCGGTACGAGATCAGGCTCCGACCGTCCAGCGCGAACCCCGCGTTGCAGAATGCACTCACCGCGTGAAACGCGCTGTAGAACACGCGATCGCCGACCGACCCGACGGATGCCGGCCACATCGTGTAGAGCAGCACGGCGCCGACCACCTCGCACAGCAAGGTCGTGACCACGATGAATGCGATCATCTGCACCACGACGCCGATCGTTTTGTGACTCATGGCGTCCTGCAGCACGAGTGAGTCGCGGAGCGACAGGTGGCGGCCGGCGAGCAGGCCGAACAACGTGCCGAACACCATGATGCCCAGCCCGCCCAGTTGGATCAGGGCGAGAATGACGACCTGCCCGAATCTCGTGTAGTCCGCCTGCGTGTCATAGACGACCAGTCCGGTCACGCACGTCGCACTGGTGGAGGTGAAGAAGCTGTTCAGGATTCGCCTGGCGAGGTAGGCGCCCTGTTCCTGCCCGTGCACGGGCGTCATCGCACGGGGCAGCGACAAGAGCACGCCGCCCACGATAATCACGACCAGAAAACTCGTCACCATGAGGCGGGCGGGGCGAAGTCGTCGTTGCGACGAAGCCAGTTGCGTGCCGGCCTGACCGAGCGAGAACCGGCTGGTCGCCAGCAGTTGGACGGCCACGACGTACACGGTGGTGGCCTTGAGAAGCGGCTGATGCAACGACTGGAAGTCGACCGTCACCGCGGTCACCGCGCCAACGATGATCAGCGTGTCGAATCCATGGCGCTTCAGCGCCGCCCGGCGGGTGGGGGCGGTCACCAGCTTCTGCACGTGTTGCGCGATGAACAGCAACACGGTCGCGACCTGGACCGCGTCGGCGATCCACGCGCTCAGCGCCGGCGGAAGCTGCCCCGGATAAAAACCATACTCCAGGGCGAAGGAAACAAGAGCGATCCCCGCGGCGATCCTGACCGCGACGGCCAGTGTGCGCTCGGTATTCCAGAGCCGGATGGGTTCAAACGGAGAAGACATCAATCCCGATCGCTCGTGCCGGATCGACAACCGAAGCCGCCATCGACGACGGCGCCCGCTCTTACGCCACGTCAACGAGTCGCATCGCCTCGCCGAACCGTTTCAACACCGCGCGACGCAAACCGCGGTGGGCCGGGGCCGCCAGCGTCGGGTCCTCGGCGATGATCGCCGCCGCATCGTCCCGCGCCATGGCGAGCACACTCACGTCCTCGATCAGGTTCGCCACCTTCAGGGCGGGAAGCCCGTGCTGTCGCGTGCCAAGCATCTCGCCGGGCCCGCGGAGCACGAGGTCCTCCTCGGCGATGCGGAACCCGTCCCGGGTCCGGCAGAGGATCTGCAACCGCGCCGACGCCTGCTCATTGTGGGCGTCCGACATCAGAAGGCAATACGACGGCCGGGTCCCGCGTCCGATGCGCCCTCGCAACTGGTGGAGCTGGCTGAGCCCGTACCGTTCGGCGTGCTCGATGACCATCACCGTCGCGTTGGGCACATCGATGCCCACTTCCACCACCGTGGTGGCTACCAGGACGTCGATCCGGCCCTCCCGAAACCGGTTCATCACCCGATCTTTGTCGGCGGCTTTCATCCTCCCGTGCAGCAGCTCCAGCGTGCAGCCGCCGAGCGGTCCGGACTGCAACCGGTCGAGTTCCACCGTGGCCGCCTTGAGGGGCGACGAATCCGACTCCTCCACGAGCGGATACACCACAAAGACCTGGTCGCCCTGCCCGACCCGATTGCGCACGAACGCCCAGGCGGCGGCGGTGTCCGCCGGCCGCACGAGACGGGTCTCGACCGGCGGTCGGCCCGGTGGCAGGCCTTCGATGGTGGAGACATCGAGGTCGCCGAAGAACGTCATGGCCAGTGTCCGGGGGATCGGGGTGGCCGTCAGCACCAGGTAGTGCGGGCACTCGCCTTTCCCGCGCAAGGTGGCCCGCTGGGCGACGCCGAACCGATGCTGCTCGTCGACGATCACCAGCCCCAGATCGGGGAAGGTGACCCCTTCTTCCATCAGGGCGTGGGTCCCGATCAGGAAATCGATCTCGCCCGCGGCGAGGGCGGCGTAGGCCGCGTCCCGCTTCTTGCGGCTCAGGCTGCCGGTGAGCAGGGTGAGGCCCACGCGACTGCCGGCCAGATACCGTTCGACTTTGCGGTAGTGCTGTTCGGCCAGGATCTCGGTGGGAGCGAGGAACGCGACCTGGCGGCGATTCGCCACCACGGCCAGGGCCGCGTACACCCCCACCGCGGTCTTCCCGGCCCCGACATCCGCCTGCAGCAGCCGGTTCATGGGCCGATCACGAGCGAGGTCGGCCACGATTTCGGCCACCACCTGGTTCTGACCGGGCGTGAGTTCAAAGGGCAGACGAGCCCGAATCCGCAAGTCCAGCTGATCGGAAACGGGGTTCGGTTTGGCTCGCTCGTTGGTCTGCGCCTCGCGGCGCCGCAGCAGCACGGCCAGCTGCATGAGCAGCAACTCGTCGTACGCCAGGCGTCGCCGCGCGACGGGCACGTCTTCGGCCCGCGTGGGATGGTGGTAACGTTCCACCGCGGCCCGTCGCGGCGGGAGCTTTCGCCGCGACCGCAGATCGTCGGGCAGGAACTCGGCGATCTGCGGACCCGCCAGGGCCAGCGCCGTCTCCACCGCTTTGGCGATCTGCTTGGAGGCCAGCCGGCTGGTGGCGGAATAGACGGGATCGAGGCGATCCATGTCATCGGCGAGCGGGTCGTTTTCGTCGTCGACGAGGGTGAACCGTGGGTTGGTGAACGCCGCCCAATCATCGACGCAGTCCACCTTGCCGGTCAGTCGGATCGTCTGCCCACGTCGCAACCGGTCCAGGAGGTAGGGGGCGTTGAACCACGTTACGCGACAGCGTCCGGTGCCGTCTTCGACGCGGGCCACGACGCGCGGGTTGCGGCCGGTGCCGCGTTGCCGAACGTCGGTGATCCCCCCCAGCACGGTGGCCGTCTGACCCAGCTCCAGCGAGTCGATCGGTTGCGACCGGGGCGAGAGTTCGTGCCGGAACGGGAAATGCTCGACGAGGTCGCCGACGGTGAGTACACCGAGCTTCGCGAACTCCGCCGCACGGGCTGGGCCGACGCCCCGGACGTACTGCACCGACGTTTGCAGATCCAACGAACTCGCCTCAACCGGCCGTCAGGTCACCGCGGCATTCCTCGAACCAGGGACCGCGGCCCCATCTTAGAGCCGGTGGAGATGACATGAAACCCCCGGGCGGGGTGAGTCCGCAGGGAGGGTGTGCGGTGGGCGGCGCAGGACGGTCAGGCAGCGTGGATCGTTCGGCGACCAACGCTCCACGCTGCCCGTTCCCTCAAGCGCGACGCGTACAGACGAATCTGCGGGGCGATCAGTCGGGAATGACGAGAACCATTCCGACCTTCAGGAAGTCCTTGTTGGGCATCTGGTCCTTGTTGGCTTCCCAGATGTCCTTCCAGCGCTTCTCGTCGCCCACGTAGTACATCCGCGCGATGCTGTACAAGGTGTCGCCCTTGACGACGGTGTGCGTCTGGGGCTCCACGTCGACGAACGTCTCGTCGACGGAGGTGTCGTTGTACTCGTACACCGCCGGCTCCTGACGCGGCTCGTCATTGGACCGCGGTTCATCACACCCAACGACGACGAAGAGGCCGAAGGCCACAATCAGAAAGGTGAAGCCGAATCGCATGAGAATACCTCCTTGGCTCTGCTAAGCGATGCGTAGTGGACTATTGCGACGGCTGCCGGGCCCATACACCCGAGACGGATCCGTTCAACGCAATGCAACGGCGGGTCGCCGCGTATCCGCGTGGTGTCTTCGGTTTCGCACGGTCGCGGTCACGACCGCGGGGGCCGCCACGCGTGCCACCCACCGGGAACCCCGTCATCCTCGCGGGCGTCGCGGCGCGCAACTCGCGTGCCACCTTCCGGCCGCGCCGGGATCGTAGTAGGTGATCGGCAGACCCGACCCTGTTTCGACAGCTAAAAATCCAAGGTACGGCGATTTCCGCAACCACGGGAACCGGTTGGGGACACCGGAAAACAGGCGTCCAATAAGGTCCGCTATTCGGGGCCGGTCTCGGCCGGCTCGATGGGGCCGATGCGGCAGAATCCGCGGATCTGGCCGCCGTCCTCGACCTTCATCACGGTGGCTGTGATGTCGCCGTCCAGTTGCCCGGTGGTGGTGATTTCCACGCGACCGCGTGCTTCGACGTCACCGACGACCTTGCCCTGGACCTTGAGGTTGCGGACCCGGATGGGGGCCGCCACTCTCCCCCGCTTGCCGACGAGGATGTCACCGCAGGTCGCGAACAGGCGCACGGCGTGGTAGGTGTTGATGCGGTAGTCTTCGAGGATCAATCGCTTGCGGCAGTGGCGGCAGAAGACGGACATCGCCCGTTGGGCGACGGTATTCTCGCCGTTGCAATGGGTGCAAAGCACGCGCCGGGTGGGGCCCTGCGCCGTGTCGGTGAGTTTGCCCATGCGACTGCCACCTAGTCGAGGCATCACCCGCGTCCGGTGACGATCACGGACGGGCGACCCCTGCGCACGCTCCCGTCGGCCGGGCCCGGCCGTCGGCCGGCGCCGGTCCGATGACCGAACCCCCTTGGCGGCGTGCCGCGGGTTACTTCTTCACCACCGCCGGTTCGGGCGCGCCCTTGGCGGCCACGCTGTCATGCTTGCCGGCCGGTGCCGGTGGCTGGGCGGTCTTGGCCGCTTCCGACCCCACGACGCAGCGCCCGACGAACACGGCGCCCTCCGCGACCTCGAGTCGGGCGGTGGTGAGGTCCCCCTCCAGCCTGGCCGATGCGGTCAAATGGACTTTGCCCGACGCTTTCAGATTGCCCTTGATGCTGCCTTCAACACGGATGTTGCCGGCCTTCACCTCGCCTTCCAAAGACGCGCCTTCCGCCACATCCAGTTGGCCTTTGGTCTCGATCAACCCCTCCAGTCGCCCGAGCAACCGGACGCCCTTGTCGAACTTGAGCTCACCTTTGAACAGCGCATCCTGCCCGATGACAGTCGGGTAATCGCCCCCTGCTTGTGCTTGCGCATCAGCCATGTTCTACCTACCTCCTACTTCGCGGTCCTTCCAAGAAGCGGTGAAGTCTGCGTGAAGCCCGTCAAACTCTCCAGCCGTCGGACCGATCCACTATACGGCACCGCCAGTGGCGGATCAATCGGCCGCCGTCGTGCGGCGAGCCGGACCACGGCCGCGTGAGCCGGCCGCGACGTCCGGCGTGCGGAGTGCGGAGTACCGCGCGGTTCGCTCGCTAACCATTTATCTGGATGGAGCTTTCGGCGTGTTCGGCGCGCGGGCCGCACCCCGTCACGCCTGCGTCCGGTCGCGTCGAGCCGGCGACGCGAACGGTCGCGAATCGCGGCGTGTCACCCCGCCCAGGGCGTCGGCGGGGGTGACGTCACGGCGCGGACGGCGCCGCCGGGGTGGCCAGAATCCGACGGCGAAGCCGGAAGAGTTCCTTGAACGCACGCAGGATGACCCGGATGTTCGCGCCGCTCTGCTCCCCCGCGGTGCGCGGGTAATGGTGCACGCCGACCTGTCCGATGCGGTAGCCCAGGCGGGTCGCCTTGGCGAGGATCTCGGCGTCGATCAAGGCCCCGGCCGACCACATTTCGATTTCCGTGAACAACTTGCGGGGAAAGAGCTTGAAGGCACAGTCGATGTCACGAAGCCGCATGCCGAACAGCGCGTTGACCAGGGTCGTCCACGCCCAGGCGTTGAGCTTACGAATGGCCGGGTCCTTCCGATCCAGCCGATAGGCGCTGACGATATCGTACCGATCGAGCCGCTCGATCAGCTTATCGATTTCATCGAAGTCGAACTGGCCGTCTCCGTCCGTGTAGAAAACCCATTCCTTGGTCGCCTCGCGGAATCCGCGCTGGAGCGCGCCGCCGTAGCCCAGGTTCGGGTTGTTGTGAACCGCCCGCACCTCGGGGTACTGGCTCGCCAGGGATTCCGCGATCTCACCGGTGCGATCTGCGCTGCCGTCGTTGACGATGATGACTTCGAAGTCGTCCAGCAGCCGCCGGGCGGTCTGGAGCGCCGCCCCGGTGGTGCGTTCGACGTTGGCCTCTTCGTTGTAGCAGGGGTAGAAGATCGTAAGGCTTGGTATGCGATTCCTGTCCACTGGCGTCGCCACCTCCGCGTCACCCGCGAGCCGCGCCCGCGGGGACGGCGCCCATGCGTTTTCGCGCGCCAATCCGCGCTCGCCGGGATGGTAACATGGGGGAGATGGACTGCAAGCCGCCGGGGAATCAGGGGCCGCCGTAGTCGTCTTTGAAGCGATTGGGTGGCTGTCCGATGCGGACGCGCCCGGTGATCATCCCTCCACTCTCCACCACCAGGCTCGGGGCGGTCACGTTCCCCTGGACTTCGCCGGTCCGCGTGATGGCCACGCGTCCCCGCGCTTCGACGTCGCCCTTGACCTTGCCCTTGATGACCAGGTCCTTGGCCCGCACGTGGGCCGCCAGTTGACCGCGTTTCTCGATGATGACATCGCCGCACGTCTCGAAGGAGCGGGAGGCATGGAAACCCTTGATCTGGAAATCCTCGACGACGAGGCGGCGGCTGCAGTGCTTGCAGAAGACGGACATCGCCTTGACGCCCACCTCATTGTCGCCGCCGCAGTGGATGCAGATGATCTGTCGCGTATTGGCGTTGGGGGGAGTCATGTTGTCGACCCCCTGGGTTTTCTCGCCATCGCCGCGGGATTTCGTGTTGCCTACAAGCATCGAGGTTCGCCGGTGTCCAAGGACGGGGAACGTGGAACTCGGGGCCGATGCCTCCCGCCGCCTTGACGCCGCGGAGTCGATTCCGACTCGAGGTCGGCGTCAAGGCAACGGGACATCGGTGTGGGCGGGTGGCTCCGCCTCAGCGAACGCCGCACACCAGGTGGTAGCCGGTCGGCCCGCATGGACTCACCCCAAGGCCGTTCGTCAGGGAACTACTTCTTTATCACTGCCGGCTGGGGGATGCCCTTGTCCTTCTGGCCCTCGGGAATCGACGGCTTGACGGACCCCGGGGGAGCCGGCGCGGTAGTGGGGCGGTTGGCGTTGGTGCCGACCACGCAACGTCCGACGAATACCGCTCCGTCCGCCACTTCCAGGCGAGCGACGTTCAGGTCGCCCTCCAGGTTGGCCGACGCGCTGAGGCACACCTTGCCCGTGGCGTTGAGGTTGCCCTTGATGTTGCCGTCGACGTTGATGTCCCCGGCCTTGACCTCCCCTTGTAGCGACGCCCCCTCCGCGACGAGGAGATTGCCCTTCGTCTCGATGGCGCCTTCGAAGTGGCCCAGCAGACGGACGCTTTGATCGAACTTCAACTCCCCCTTGAAGCTCGCGTCGGCGCCGATCGTCGTCGGGTAATCACTTCCAATGTTCCGGTCGTTCATTCGTAGTACCTCCTGTATGCCTTGAACGAACCCTGGGGGTGAACCCCGTCTCTGGAGGAACGATGGTCGTTCCGATAAGTCAGTGCTCCCGATTTATCGGATTCTCAAACGGCCTGGTTTGAGTGAAAAGTGAGATTGGCCGTCCCGACCGCCCCACCGCCCAAACCGCACGAGGGGCAGGCGGAATCGGGCGTGCGGGGGCCTGTGCCCCGGGGCCGATCCAGCGTTTACTCGGTGGTGGGCTTGTCGTCGGGCGGATCGGTGAACACCGGCGGCCGGCCGGGCGGTTGGGGGCCCGGGCCTCGCGGGTGAGCTTTCACCAGCAGCATCCGGGCCTCGCGGAGTAACGCGTTGCCCGAATAGAGCTGTACGCGGTACTCGCCGGGCTCGGGGAAAGTGAGCCCATGGAACTGAAGGGCCAGATTGGCAATCGCCCGGGGGTTCTTGAACTCCACGGTGCCGGAGCCCTGGACGATGGGCGGGCGGGCGTCGTTGGCATCGACCACCTTGATCGTGATGGGGGTCTTGCCGTGGCCGTCGGTCAGCGACACGTGGACGCTGAGTTGCGGCTGGGTGAGCGGAAAGCGGAACCCGTGGATCGTGCTGAAAATGCCGATCAGCGATTGCTTGCCCGTCACCCGGTCAGTGATGATCTGATCGCAGACAATCAGAGCCAACACGTCGGGATGGACCGTTACGTCGCTCATTCCTGAATCCTGGCCGTTTCGTCCCCCGCCGTCGACAACCGGGACCCCCGGGGTCGTCGGAAGCACCGGTGGGTATTGTACACGCCGTGGCGGCGGCGGTCGAACGCCGCGCCGGACGGCGAGCGGCCGGGAATCGCTCAGGCGGTGCCTCGGTCGGGCGACTTGACGGTCTGGCGGCCCCAGGAGTGCCCCTGGCGCGGGGAACCGGCCTCGGCGAGGACCCGCCGGAAGTCGGGGTAGCCGCCCTTCTCCGCGAACGCCTCGAACATCACGAGTCGTCGGTCATGAGTGACGCCGATGGCCTCGGCGTCGTTGTAGTCGCTGGCGATGAATCCGCCCCGGGGCGTCCCGTACGCGTCGACGAGATGGTGCGCCTCCGCCCGGATCGCGTCATACGTGCCGTGCGGCAACGTGTTCTGCGTGTCGACGATCGCCTCGAAGCAGACGCGGCCGCGATAGCGACCACCGAATCCGTCGATGCCCACCGTGTTGGGCTGCTGGTTGTTGATGACCTCCAGACCCGCGTCGATCAGCTCGTCCAGGATATCGTTGATCCGTCCGCAGGAGTGCATCCACGTGTGACAGCCGGCCGCCTTGATGGCGTCGAACCATCGGCGGTAGGCCGGCTTGAAGAAGTCGCGGAACATGTCCACGCTGATGAACGCCCGGTCCTGCACGCCCCAGTCGTCGGCCATGGCCGCGGCGTGCATGCGGTGGCCCGCGATGCTCACACAGTTTTTGAACACCCGCAGATGATGGTCGAGGATGCGCTCGATGACCTCGCGGACGGCGTCCGGCTCGAGGTAGAAATCGGTGAGCGCGTTCTCCATCCCCCGGAGCATGTGCAGGCGCTCCCAGATCCCGTGGCCGAAGCAGAACATGACGAACCGATCGTCGGCGCCCGCCAGTTGCTCTTCGAAATCGCGGTACCGGGCGGGGTCGTCGGGATCGGGCCACCGATACGCGGTCAGCCGCGACCACTCCGCGACCGGGTGGCCGACCACCTGGCCCGTGTTGGCCACGTCGCTGGTGTCCCACACGCAGCCCCATTCGTCCGGCCGTTTCTTCTCGAACGACCACGACCAGCCGGTCGGATCGTGCGTCCAGACGTCGTAGCAGTCGTTGACGCCCACGACGTCGAACTTCATGGGGATCCGCGGGGGATCGTTGAACGTGATGGCCCGCTCCACGACTTCCTTGCGCTGCATGCATCACCTCGCCAGGAGTGCCACAATCCTGACACTACTCGATCAATCGTATCGCCCGATCCGGCGGACCTCGTCCAGCACCGTCTGGTACGTCTCCAAACTGATGCCCGGCGGCACGGAGTGGTCGGAATGATAGATGTACCCCGCGTACGGCATGGCGGCGGACAGCTTGGCATCCACCTCTTGCGCCACGAGGTCCCGATCGTTGGTCAGCATGACCTTGACATCAATGTTCCCCACGAACGACAGTCGGTCACCGAACCGCGGGGCGAGTTCGCGCACGTCCATGCCGGCGCTGTTCTCCATCGGCTGGATGGCCGTCACGCCGGCGGCCATCAGGTCGTCGATGACGAGGCGGATGTCGCCGTCGGAATGGTAGATCACCGGCATCGCCCGCCGGGCGAACTCGTCGAAGAACCGCTTGTGGTACGGCTGAAGGAATTCGCGGTAGTGGTCCGGACTCATGAAGGGTCCGTTCCGGTAGGCGATGTCGCCGTAGATGAACGCGCCGTCGCAGGTGAGGCCCTCCGCCTCCGTCATCCGGAACAGGTCGATGGCCATCGTGGTGTACGTGTCGAACACGTCGTGCAGCCAGTCCGGGTCACTGATCATGGCCATAAGCATGACCTCGTGCCCGAGCACGTCCTTGACGATTTCGAAGGGCTCCACCGAGCAAAAGCAGACGAATCGGTCGGCGGCCCGGGCCCGGCGATAGTAGGGCCACCATTCGTGCCAGCGAACCCGGTCGCGCGAAGGGACCAGCCGCGGCTTGGCCGCGGCCCAGGCCTGGGGCGTGACGATCGTGTACTCGACGTGCTGGGGTGTGCCCATCTTGTGCTTCCACCAGCGAAGCACGGCGCCGTTGCCGTCGCGATGGAGCACCCACTCGTCCGACTCGTCGACGATCTCCGGTTCGACCAGGCAGACCCGATAGTCCGGCCAGCCGACCTCGGCGAGGTCCATACCGAAGTGTTCCCAGAGCGTGCCGTGGGCGTGCGACCAGGCGTTCGCGTCGGCCCAGGTGGTCCCGTCGGGGAAGGGGCGGCGAAGGTGTCGGCGGAAGTCGCACTCGGTTTCGAACCACCAGCGATCGTAGATGGGGACGCGGTCTGCCGGGCGGCGGGCCAGCGTGCGGGCCACACGCTCGCGCGAGGTCAGGCTAGCCATGACGATTGAGTCCCTTCGAGGTCGACGCCTGCCCGCCACTACGCCGCGCGGACCGTGGCCGTCACGCCTGCCCATTATAGCGGCAGATGGTCCGCCACCGGAGCGGCGGAATCGATCGCGTGCGTGACCTGGGGCGGCGGCGGCGGTAGGCTGTCCGAACCGCCGCGCCGTGAACAGGAAAGGCAGGTTGCTGATGCGCGCCCACGTGCCCAACGGCTGGAACACCTGGGACTACCGCGGTTTCAACCGCGTGGTCTACCTCGCCCACGGTCGAACGAAAATCGCGGTCCGGTACGCCGTGTGGGACGAGACGGTCGTGCCCGACGACCCGCCCTGCCGTGAGCGCGGGCATCTCCACGACACGTTTCGCTGGTCGGACGTGCGGCGAATCGGGCCGCACGCGCCGCTCGGTCTGCCGGCCCGGCTCGACTTCGCGGTCGAGGGCACCGGGTTCCGGGCGGACGCCACCGCGGACGGCGACACGCTGCGGTTGACCGTGGAGCCGCTGGCCCCGACGGATCTGCGGGTGGTGTTCATGATCCGCGGGGCGGAAGGGGAACGCCTTCGCCGACTGTCTCCGGCGAAGGGCGCGCTGGGGCGATGGCTCGTCGAAACCTCGGGCGCCGACTGGCCGACGGACTACTTTCTGAACATCCCGGAGTGGTTCGCCCTTGCCCCGCCGGGGCGACCCGCAACGATCGTCATCCACCCCAAAGGGCACCCGGTCGGCCACCGCCCGGCCGCCGATGCATTCGCCCGGTACGAGGTGCAGGCGTTGCGCGGCGACGGGGCGCTGGCGGACGCGCCGCAAGCCATGACCCGGGTGGTCCACTGGAACACGCACTTCGACGTCCGGCGGGGGCTCGTGTCGTCGCCGGTGAGCCGCGACTGGTGCATCGACTGGAACGGTCCCATCATCTTCGGCTGGGATGCCTTCTTCGCCGCCCTGACGGCGTCGGCGGAATCGCCGGACCTGGCGCGGTTGAACGTCGAGGCGGTGCTGGCGGGCGTGGATCAACTCGGCTTCGTTCCGAACTACTTCATGTCGCACGGGGCGGCGTCGCTCGATCGCTCGATGCCATGCCTCGGTGCGTACGCGGTCTGGAAGATAAACCAGATAAACGCCGATCGGGAGTGGTTGTCCGCGTCGTACCGGCGGCTGCGGGTCTGGCACCGCTTCTGGATGAAACACCGCAATGGGCGGGGGGACGGCCTGCTCGCGTGGGGCTCGAACCCACGGCCTCGTTATGCTTTCCCGCAACTGCTCGGCTACAACCCTTCGTTGCAGCATACGGCCAAGTGCGCCATGTACGAGGCCGGGCTCGACAACTCTCCGATGTACGACGACGTGCCGTTCAACACCGAAACGAACACGCTCGAGCTCGACGACGTCATGCTCAACAGCTATTACACGCTCGACTGTGACGCCCTGTCGCGGATCGCCGCCGCGCTGGGCAAGGATGGGGAAGCCGCGGCGTACGCCCGCGAGTGCGACGTCATGGTCGAGCGGATCAACGAGCGGTTCTGGGACGATGAGCAGGGCATCTACGCGAATCGGCACTGGGACGGTCGGTTCTCGACACGATGGTCGCCGTCTTCGTTCTTCCCGCTGCTGGCCGGTGTGCCCGACGAACACCAGGCAACGCAACTGGTCGAGCGGCATCTGCTCAACGACGCGGAGTTCTGGGGCGAATACGTACTGCCGTCGATCGCGCGGAACGATCCGGCGTACGCCGACAACGATTACTGGCGGGGTCGGATCTGGGGGTCGTTCAACTTCCTGGTTGCCGAAGGGCTGCGGCGGTACCGGTTCGACGCCGTGGCGGCCGAGTTGGCCCGACGCGGGCTCGCGATGTTCCTCCGCAACTGGCACGAGGACGGCGGGGTCTACGAGAACTACAACGCCAATACGGGGCAGGGCGGGGACGTCTGGAACGCGGCGCGGCTCTATCACTGGGGCGGGTTGCTGGCGTTGATCGCGGTGGGCGAGTTGGCCGACGCGGAGCCGGGCGGGTACCTGCGGTTCGGGTCGATCGCGTTCGAGGACGCGGCGATCCGCAACCTGCGGCTGGGGGGCGACGTGTACGACGTCGAGTTGGGAGCCGGCGTTCTGGTGCGGCGCAACGAAGCCCCGTTTCTCGAGTGCCCGACGCGGGTGATCGTTCGCCTGCCGCTGGCGAGAAGCAGCGCCGCGCCGATCGAGATCCGGGCGGACGGGCCCGGCGCGATGACGCTGCACGATCGGCGGTGGGCGGGCCGTTCCGCTCGCATCAACGCGGGGGAAGCGGTTGCTCCAGCGGCCGACAGGGAAGCGATTGTCTATCGGTGGACGTAGTTGAAAGAACCCGGCCGCCGGTCCGCACGTTGCCCTACCGCCGGCACGGAAGGCGGATCGACGCGCCACCGGCGAGGGTGACCGGCTTGCCGTCGACGTCGAGCACCGGCCGGTAGTCCGGGCCGCCGTCGGCCGTTACCCGGGCCACTTTCCGGCGGATTGAGACGCGGATTGTTCCACCCCGGTACAACAGGTTGAACCGCAGTCCGGTCCACCGTGGCGGCAGATTGGGGGCGATTCGCAAGCCGGTTTCCGTGAGGCACACGCCGCCGAAACCGAACACGACTGCCATCCACGCCCCGCCGGCCGCGGTGCCGTGCAGGCCTTCGTGCGTGTCCCGGCGACCGGTCAGCGTCGGGTCCAGGTCCATGCCGGCCGAAACGATGAAGCTGCGGTAGGCCTCGTCCATGTCGCCGACGTCGGCGGCCATGATGGCGTTGAGCACGAAACTCATGGACGAGAAGTTCATGCTCTTGTCTTTGTAGTGTTCCCAGTTCGCGCGGCGCGTGTCTTCGTCGAACGCGTCGCGGAACATGACCATCGCCATCACGACGTCCGGCTGGTTCAGCGCCTGGTGATCGGCGACGTTGCCGAACCACTCGGTGCGGTCGGCGGCGAACGCGGGCGGGAGGGGGTCGAGCGCGTGGAACCCGTCGTGCTGTTCGTACACCTTGGTCCGCGGGTCGTATCGCAAGGTCAAGCGATCGGCAACGTACCGCCAACGGTCAGGCTCGTCAGGCTCGAGGCTCAAGCGCTCGGCTGCGCGGGCGTACGCGTCGGGGTTGTCCCGCGCGATTCGCTCGACCCACTGGGCCGCCCACCAAAGGCTCCGGATGGCCAGGTAGTTCGTGTAGAAGTCGTTGGTGACGCCGACGTGGCCTTCGTCCGGCCCGGTTACGTCGTGCAGGTCGAAGGCGTCGCGATCGGCGTCGTGGCGAGCCCGTGCGGCGAGGAACCGCGCCGTTTCGGCCAGCAGATCGATCCCGCACCCGTGCAGGAACGCTTCGTCGCCGGTGGCCGCGACGTACTGCATCATCGCATATACCGCGTCGCTGTCGACGTGAATGTTGGTGCGGGTGAACCGCCACCACGGTCCGAGGCACTCTTCCCCGTTCGGACCGGCCTGCCAGGCGAGCTTGGCGCCGGGGCAGCCTTGCTCGCGAGCGTACGCGCGGCCGGGCTCGACGCCGAGGCATCGCCAGTGAAGGCAGGTGCGGGCCGCCTCTGGCAGGGCGAAGGTGTAGAACGGCAGGATATAGACGTCGGTGTCGTAAAACGTCGTGCCCTGATAGTACTGGCCGGTAAGCAGCTTGACCGGCACGCTGAGCCGGTCCGTGTGCCGCGGGGCGGACGCCAGCAGTTGGTGCAGGCAGAACCGCAGGTAGCGCTGAGCGGTTTTGTCGCCGTTGATTACGACGTCGACGCGCTTCCAGAGGTCCTCCCAGTACGCCTGGTGGGCGGAAAACTCCCGGGGTATCTGACGGGCGGACGACACTTTGACGCTCGCGACCGCGTCGTCGAGTTCGGAATCCGGATCCACGCCCACGCCGTGCCGCGCGTCCTCCGAACTCGCCAGCACCACGACGTGAAGCAGAGCGACCCGCTGCCGGGCCGGGCCCCGGAGCTCGAACTCATTGCAGGCGGCATCGTTCTCTGTCACGCCCTGGCACGGCAGCGGCTCACGCGATTCGGCCAACGTCGCGACGCGCAGGTGCACATCAATGTTCCGAGCCGGCAGATGCACGTCGGCGCCGCAGCGCCCGTCCGGGCCGGCCCGCACCTCCCGGATCTTATACTGCCGTTCGCCCGTCGCGTCGGACCGCACCGACGCGTCGATTACGATCCGTACACGAACCGGCGCGTCATGGTTATCTCGATCGACCCAGCCCCCTCGCGCCTGGAC
>CAZBUJ010000095.1:0-19861 GCA_964495075.1 uncultured Phycisphaeraceae bacterium | reverse complement strand
GTGCTGGGCGGCGTGGTGCTGGGGGTGGCGGGGACACTCTTGTACCTGCGTGTTCGAAAGCACCATGTGCTGATCTACGTGGACGTCGTTGCGCCGTCTCTCGTGCTGGCGATGGCCATCGGGAGGATCGGGTGCCTGGCGTTCGGCTGCTGCTGGGGCGACGTCTGCCAGCACCAGGACGGGAGTAAGTCGCTGGCGTGGGCGGTGCGGTTCCCGTATGGCAGTCCGGCCTACGTGCGACACTGCCAGAACGAGCGAGTGACCTGCCCGGTGGAGCTTGAATGGGTGGCGCCGGACACGAAAGAGTTCGAGCCGATCCCGCGGGAAGTGCTTTACAATGACGAGGTGTGTCGGTGCGCCAACGCGTACAGTTACGCCAATTTTCTGCAGAAGATCGACGAGAACGATCCCCAGATCGAGGGATTGCTGGCGGAAGTCCGTGAGCTCGCGCCAAAACTGAAGCGGCAGCGGCTGGTGCCGTTCGCGTCGGCCCTCGCGGTGCACCTTGACCAGATGACCACGCAGCGAAAGGTCGAGGAGCCCTACACCACGGACTATCTCCGCGGCATCGCGGCCAAGCAGCACTCGGCCTGGGTGCACCCGACCCAGGTCTACGCCATGATCACGCTGTTCCTGTTGTTCGTCATCCTCTCCGCGGTTTGGTATCGGCGGCGGCAGCCAGGGATGGTGACGGCGTGGCTGTTGATTCTGTATCCGATCAACCGGTATGTCATGGAGGTCCTGCGGGGTGACAACCCGCACGACGTGGGCGGGTTCACCGTTTCGCAGTTCATCAGCATCGTGGCCTTGCTCGGCGGCATCGTGATGATGCTCGTGCTGCGAAGCCGCCCGATTCCGGATGCGGCGGGGCCGGCCTCGGGTTCGTCACCACTCCCGGCCACCGATCATGCCGCGCCAACGGAGCCCTCGGCGTAGGCCCGATTCCAGATCGCTGTCCCGCGCGACGCGTGCGGCGACATGCCAGGCTGGGCCAAGCAGCGTATCAAGGGCGTCCAACCGGCGCGTCTGGTCCGACGAACGGCTGCCCATGCCGGACGTCGTGCGGATGAGGAATCGGCGGTAAATCAAGTCCCGCCCGGAGTCGGTTCTGCCGCTCGAAGCGTGTCTCGAACGAAGCCGCGTCCACCCACTCCACCGTTCCGTCCGCCCGGCCGACAACCACCCTCCGCGGCGCGGGCGGCCTTTGATCCGAGCCCGGATCCACCCACATGAGAACCAGCCAAAGCCGCGGTTCCGGCTGGGCCAGTTCGGCGCCGTGGTGCACGAACACGAAATCGCCGAGACGATGGGCTACAACGTTGTCGGGCAACGCGTCGACGCAGGCCCGTACAACGGCTTCCTTCCGTTCATCGCTCAGATAATCGAACTCGTCCAGCGTGGTGTCGGCGATGGGCGGCCCGGGCTTCCCGGGTCGGGAGGCATCGATGAACAGATCCGTGGTGAGGAGATCCCCGTGGTGGACCAGTTGAATCGCATGGTCCGGTCCTTTCCCGCCGTGATGGGTGGCGTACGCCAGCATGGCATCGCACACGGTGCGGGTCTTGGCCATGCTGGGCGTAAAGACCAGGGAGGGGGCCCCCGCCCCGGCGGTCACGGCGCTTTGAATCGCCATCGCTTTCCACAGCAATAACGCATACAGGGCGATGGCCGAGCCGACACTGAGCAGCAGTGGCACGAGCGTCGCGAAGGCCGCCCGGCCCCCGTGGACGCGCTGACCCTGCTTGACCATCAGGACCGCACTGATGGCCCACCAGATCCAGCCGACGTAACAGCCGCACAGGGGAACGGCATTGACCACGTTCGCCCCGGCGCTGTACCCGATCGCCTGGTAGGTGCGGCCCAGGCCGCCCGCGGTACTCCCCGTGAGCACCAGCAGTGCGTGCGTGGTCAGGCCCCAGATCAGCACCCATACGACGGCGGCGACGACGATGCAGATGCCGCCACAGGCCGAACCGGCCAGCATCGCGAGCCCCGCAACGGGTGTGCCCGGTGCGCCCCGTGCAAACAGCGAAATGCCGCCAATCATTATCACCGCCAGCGGAAGCAGGCTGACGAACCAGGCAAGGATGTTGGTCAGGGCCGCGAACCAGATCGCGGACGCCACGGAACTGCGAATGGGCACGGAGTCGATGAGCTTCGTCGGCCGGACCAGCGCCATGCCGACGGCGGACAACCAACTGCGTACCGGGCCCCGACGGGCCCGGTCGAGCCACGGCAGTTGCGGGATTCCCGTCTGCTCGTCGTCAAGTCCGGCGGCCGGTCGAAGCACCATGTCATCCATGCGGAGGTGCGCGTCACACCGGATACAGTCGAACTCGGCGGGCACGAGGTGCCCCTTCGGCCCGGCGCCGAAATAGTGCTGGTCGCAATGGGGGCAGCAGAAGTGGACCGTGTTCGGGACGAACTCGAATTCACTCGGCCGGAACGCGGTGCCGCACTCGGGACAACGGCGTGCCTCGAGGTTCCACAAGCGGTAGTCGCACTGCTTGCACCGCATGCCGTGTCTCCATCAACGGGCAGTCCGGGGGATTGACTACACCTCGCGAGCAGGCGTTCCCCAACCCGCGACCTCGCGCTTGATTTTGCCGCGGGCGAACCAGATCAGCACGAACACCGGCAGGGCGGCGAGCCAGATGATCGTGATCGCCGCCCCAGCCACGACCAGGAGTTGAAGCATCGCGTCGCTCACCTGCGGCCCTGGCCCCGCGGTGCTCTCGAATACCGCTCTCATCGCGTGCGGCTGGCTTTTCATTTGTACGTAGACGACAATGAACGCGAACACCAGTTTGGCGACCGCCCACACTTTGGCCTGCGACACGCCGGACGGCTTCTGACGCACCAGCCCGATTCCCGCGAACAGGAGCAGCATCGCAATCAGGCCGCTGAGCCCCGACTGAACCAGGAGCCAGGATTTCCAGTCCTCCATCACCTGGCTGATGGCTTCGCGTCCCGGGACACCCGCCAACCCGGTGTTCTGAATGAACTGCTGTCCCACCAGTCCCCAGAGGGCGCCGAGAATTCCCAACCCACCGAACACGATGGCGATGATGCCGAGCACTCCCGGCCAACTGGAGTGCTCGGGCGGCGGGGGCATCACGGACGGCTCGGTCGGCGGCGCGAATCGGGGGCCGTCGTCGTTGACGTTGTTCTGATGCATGACACCGTACCCGGCGAATCGCGGACAGAGAGACAGCCCAATCACAAGCGCGCGACCGCGCACCCGCGGGCATCATAACGCGCTGTCACCGGGCAGGGAACAGCGTGAGGGTGGTGGGGAACGGCAAACGGTCCGGGAAAGGCGAGTGATGACAAACATCCACGCGAGATCACCCGGCACCGGATCGTGCGGCGCCGTCCCGACAGGACGGTCCGCGGTCTACGCGGGCCCGGCAAGCGCGAACGGGCCGCCGCCGACCGCCAGGCCCGGCATGCGCGTACCGCCTCGACGGATGCGTGGCGATGCGATCATGCCACCCGCCCGGCTACTTGATCTTGGCCACCAGGAGCGTCCGATCATCGTCGGCCGGTCGGCCGGCCGTGTGCCGTTCCACGGCCTCGAGGACGGCGTTGATCACGTCATTCACGTCCGCCCGGCACCACTCGACGGCCCGGTCCACGCCCTCCAGCCCGAACATCTCGCCATCCGGGTTGAACGCCTCGGTGATGCCGTCGGTGAAGAACACGACCTGGTCGCCGGGCACGAGCGTATGCGTCGTCTCCTCGTACTCGGTGTTCGCGGTGATGCCCAACGGCAGGCTCCGTGCGCCGTCGAGTGACAATACCGTGCCGTCCGCACAGCGCTTGACGCGCAGCGGATGATGCCCGGCGCTGGAGTAGGTGAACTCCCGGGTCTGGGGGCAGTACACGCCGTAGAACGCGGTGACGAAGGTGCCCATGCCCATCGTGTATCGCTCGACGAGCCGGCCATTGAGCCAGTTGAACATCTGGCGGGGCGACACCGACGGCTGGGGGTTGGAGTGCACCAGCGCATGGGTGATCGCCATGAGGACCGCGGCCGGCGTGCCGTGCCCGCTGACGTCCGCGATCAGGATGCCCCATCTGCCGTCCGGCAACGGGATGAAGTCGTAATAGTCGCCGCCCGCCCACCGGGCCATGTCGTAGTGGACGGCCAGATCCATCGTCGTGATGCGAGGGAGTTCCGGCGGCAGCAGCGACTTCTGGATGTCGGCTACGGCCTGCATCTCGCGGTCGATCTGCTGGTACGCCGATTTCAGTTCCGACGACAGCACGAGGTTGTGGGCGGCCCGGCCGAACAGGTTGGCCCGCCACACCTGGTCCGGCAGTTCCTCGACATCGAAGCCGTCCGGCTGCTCACGCAACATCACGACCATGTTCAATGCGATGCCCTGGTCGTAAAGCGGCAGGGCCGCGAGGGATCGGTGCCCGGCCAGGTGCTCCGCGTCGGGCTCGTTCGGGTCCACTTCCAGATCGTTGATGATCCGCGGCTCGTCCCCATACAGCAGTTCGCCGAGCAGGCCACCATCCAGCACCGGCAATCGATGCTTGTCCCGCCACGGGTTGATGTCCTCTTTCCAACGCGTGTCGCGGGTGATCCGGTAGCTGGGCGGCCTCATGTCACGCCGGCTGAGCGAGATGCTGTGATCGTATCGGATCAGGGTGCGCACGCGGTCCCGGTACGCTTGGACCATGGCCTGCGGATCGGTCTGGCGGCTGATCTCCCGCATGGTCTCGACGATGTGGGCCAGGCGGGTTTGCCAGTCGCTGCCGGGCGGGTCCAGGTTGTGGTGGATGGTGGTCATGCGTGTATTCCTGCGGTTGGCGGCATAGCGTGCTGCGCCCCACCGGCGCCTGCTGACGCCATCCGTCGGGTCGGCTTCGCCCGATTATAGCCCGCGACCGCGGGCGGTCGAAATGACAGCGATTGACCCGCCGAGACCGTACACGACGGCGCGCAGGCCGCACCGCCGGCCGCCTCGGGCGGTTTTGCTCCGCCTGCACCGGTTGCCTATGATGGGGGCATGGGCAGCGTTGTCCTGCACAATGTGACAAAGCAACTCGGCCCGCTGGTCGTACTTCGGAATGTCTCGCTGGAGATACGATCCGGCGAGACGGTCGGACTGGTCGGCGCCAACGGCTCGGGCAAGACCACTCTGTTCAAAATCATGACCGGCTTGCTGACACCCGACTTCGGCACCGTCACGCGAACCAGAGGGCTCACCGTCGGCTACCTGCCGCAGGAGCCTGATCTCGACTCCGCGGGGACGGTGCGGGACGAGGTGGGCCGGGCGTTCGAAGCCGTGCTCGACATCGAGCGCAAGATGCTGACCGTGAGCGAACAGATTGCCGCACGGCACGACGACCCGGACCTTCCGCGCCTGCTGGCCGAGTACGAACGGCTGGAAGCGCGATTCCACGCGCTGGACGGGCACTCGATCGACGTGCGGCTGGACGAAGTGCTCGGCGGCCTGGGCTTCGTGGAGCGGGAGCGCAACTTGCGGGTGGACCAACTATCGGGCGGGCAGAAGTGCCGGGCCGCCCTGGCCAAGATGCTGCTGGAAGACAGCTCGCTCCTGCTGCTCGACGAGCCGACCAACCACCTGGACCTGGAAGCGACCCGGTTCCTGGAGAAGTTCCTGGCCGGCCACCACGGCGGCGCGGTTATCATCTCGCACGATCGGTACCTGCTGGACCGGTTGGCCACGCGGGTCATCGAGGTCGAGGACCACGGGGTGACCGTCTACCCCGGCAACTACAGCAACTACGTCCACGTCAAGGCCCTGCGCCGGCTGACTCTGGAGCGTCAGTACGAACAGGATCGGATGGCGATCGAGAAGGAGCGCCAGTACATCGCCAAGCACATCGCGTCGCAGCGGACGAACGTGGCCAAAGGGCGGCTCAAGCGCCTGGAGCGGCGGCTCGCGGACGGCGAGTTCGTGACGGACCGGCCCACGCATGCGAAGGCGGTCTCGCTGAAGTTCGGCCAGGTGGCCCGGGTCGGCAACACGGTGCTCCGCTGCGAGGACGCGGCCAAGCGATATGGCGATCGCGTCCTGTTTTCCGAGTTGACCCTCGACGTGCTCGGCGGTCATCGGCTCGGGATCACCGGCCCCAACGGGACGGGCAAGACCACGCTGCTTCGAATCGCGTTGGGGCAGATCGAACCGGACCACGGCGTCGTGCGGTTGCACGAAAACCTGCAGGTGGGCTACTACGACCAGGAACACGGGGGGCTGGACCGATCCACGTCAGTGTTGGACGAGGTTCACGCCGCCCGGCCGGACCTGTCGGCGCAGCAGGTGCGCTCGTTCCTCGGCCGGTTTCTCTTTTCCGGCGACGACGTGTTCAAACCGCTGGGCCGCTGCAGCGGCGGCGAGCAGAGCCGGGCGCGGCTCGCCCGGTTGATCCTCTCCGGCCCGGAGGTGCTCGTGCTGGACGAGCCGACGAACCATCTCGACATCCCGTCGCGCGAGGCGTTGGAGGCGGCGCTGGTCGATTACACCGGCACGATCGTGGTGGTCAGTCACGACCGGTTCTTCCTGGATCGGGTGGTGGATCGGCTGCTGGTCCTCGAGCGCGGCCGGCACAAGCTGTACCTCGGCAACTATTCCTTCTACGTCGAGCAACTCGACGCGGAGCAGGCGAAGGCGGAGCAAGCCGCGGAGGCGGCCGGCCGCTCGCGCCGTCGCGGCAGGCGCAAGGTGCCGGCGGGCCGGAAGAAGGCCGGTCCGTACGACCGCCTGTCGATGGAGCAGTTGGAGGCGTTGCTCATGAGCAAGGAGGAGGAACTGGAAACGCTAAACCGGCGTTTCGCCTCCCAGGACGCCTACAGGGACCCGGGCACGGCGCGGGTGCTGCAGGAGCAGTTCGACGCCCTGAAGCACGAGATCGCCGAGATCGACACGGCGTGGAGTGAGCGGGCGGACCAATAGGATGACCAATTGGTCATTGGCGCAGGGCGTAGACTTCGCCATAGGGTCGTCCCGTCGCCGTGTCGCGGATGGACGCGATCGGATCCAGCCCCTCGCGAACCAGGGCGTCAAACAACGCCCGCGTGATCTGGGGCGGAAAGCCGTAACGCGACCCGCGCAACCGGGCGATCTCCTGCCAGTTCAACAGCACGTGCGAGTACCCGTGCCTCGTCAGCCAGGCGATCGCGTCCGAGGGAGAGCCCGCCCCGCCGGCCGCCTCCGCGAACGGGTTCCGGTTGAACACGACGCAGTAGTCCACGTGGCGATCGAAATAGAAAGCCCGCGCCTCGCCGATGGCCAGCACCTTCGCGTCGGGCGGCAAGTCGTTGTTCACCGCGCCGTAGAACTCGTAGCCGCTCACCTTGCCCTGGGCGAATGCTTCGGGAACGCCTTCGATGGCCAGCTTCGCCCCGTCGATGAACAAATGGGCGTGATACAACCGCCCGGCGACCCACGCGTTGAACAACACACCCGGCACCAGCAAGCCGCCGGCGATCCATCGCCAGGGCGGCACGGCCATCGCGTCGCCCGCCGCGGCGACCAGCGCGACCAGCGGAATCAACAACACCACGGCGAACCGCGCGTAGAGGTGCGTGCCGAACAGCCACATCCCGATCTGCACCGCCAGCACGAGCGCGCACAGCCATGTACTTCGGCGGCGCCGACCGGCCATCACCCCCGCCACCGCCGCCACCAGTACCAGCGGCCCGAACCGCTGAGCCGGATCGGCCGGCACGTGCGTCCACAGCATCGCCAGACGCGCGGACAGCGTCCGCTCCGATAGTGCCGGCCTGTGGCACTCCAGAAAATGCCGGGCTTCGTCCGCGCCCCAGCCGGCCGGGTACTCGCGCACCCAGCCCCCGCCCAGCGGAAAAACCGGGTCCCCCGTCATCGCTGCATTCTTGACCAGCCACGGGGCAAAGGCCAGCAGGGCCGCCCCGCCGAAGACCGCCACCGCGATCACCCGCCGCGGGGCCGGGCGTCCCCGCCCGCCAGCCGCCACCACGGCCAGCGGAATCGCGATCAGCACGATCGCCGTGTACTTGCACCCGCACGCGAGCCCGGCGAGCAGCCCGGCCGCCACCAGCCACGCGAACCTTCCCCGCCAGGTCGCCCTCTCCGCCTCGTCGTCCTTCGTCGCCCGCAACAGCGCGGCCAGCGACAACAACCCGAAGAACAGCATCGCGTTTTCGACGTACGCCACCCCGCTGAGGTACACCAGCCACCCCGTGGCCGCGGTGACGACACCCGTCACCACACCCGTAACCGGCGACCGCTCGCGCCCGATCAGCCAACCGACCGCGACCACCAGCACGGCCAACCCGAGATTGAGCATCTTCGCCATCCCGGCCGCCTGCACCGCGTCGCTCTTGAGCACCATGCACAGGAGATAGAGCATCTCCGCATTGGCGGGAAAATTTGCATAGACGTTGTGCGGAGCATACGCGATGCGTCCGGCCTCGAAGTACTCGCGCGGCATCTGGAGGTGGTACTCCAGCACGTCGTAGCCGTTGCCCTCCTCCGCCCAGAGCAACCCGGGCGGCACCGCCGCCACCAGTACCCCCAGCACGGCAAACGGCACGACGGCCAGCCAGAGCCATCGCCACCCGCCCGCGCCATCGCGTTCATCGCGATCGAGATGAACGCGATCGGAACCGAGCAAGGCGTAGAGCCGCACCACCCCGGCCACCGTGCTTGCGGCCAGCCCCGTCACCGCCACGCCGAAGGACAGCCACCCCAGCAGCCCGAGGACCAACACCGCCAGACACAGCACACCGGTGCCCAAACCGGCGCCGAGCAGCAAATGCCATCGCAGTGGCAGCGCCGCGGGTGCCAGCCATCGAACCGGCCAGAGCCCGCCCAGCGTGGCCGCCGCGAGCACCAGGGCCGCCGGAACGCCGTCCAGGACGGCCACGACCAGCGCCATCGGTGCCATAAGCCCGACACCGACCAGCACGAGCACTCCCACCACACACGCCACCCGCCCGGGTGTCCGTTCCAGGCGGGGAGACAAGAATGAGCGACCGGGTTCGGACATGGTGGTCTCGTTGGTCAGCGGGCGGTGGGAAAGAGCACGTCGCGTGCCCGCGTCAGGGCGAGCAACGCGTGCGCGCTGTTGTCGATGCGGAGCGTACTGTCAATCAGATCGGTTCGCACACCGCCGACCGCATCCCGGGCACTGCGGACGAAGTACGCCTCCTGCGGCTTGAATTCGAGTTGCAGGAGGAAGCGGACCCCGAGGCGAACGGCCTGCTCGTAGGCCTTCGCCCGCTCGCCGTCACCGACCTTCCGGGCCAGCACCAGGGCATCGCACAAACCGCACAGGTACGCCGCGGTGGCCGATCCCACCAGCGACGGGTGCCAAGCGGCGATCGCCCCCCACTTGTCCGGATACGGGCAGTTCCGCTCGGTGAGCTGCACCGCGACGAGCGCGTCGGCCATGCGAAACACGAACTCGTTGAAGTCGTCCCGCTTGGCGGGCTGCGCCATTCGCGCGTACGCCTGGATCTGCCACCCGGCGAACCGCGGCGACGGGCTGTATTGAAACAGCTCCCGGTAGCAAGCCAGTGCGCGATCGAAGGCCCGCATGATCCGCTGCTGCGGCTGCTCGTCGTAGACCCGGGCCAACGCGAGCAGCGCCTGCCCCGGATACGATTCCTGCGTGGGCAGGATGTCGGCCGGCGGAAACGCCGTGACGAACTTGCCCGACGCATGTTGCAGCCAGAGCATCCCGCCCACCAGCTTGTCCCGTTCGTACCGGTACCGAACCGGGTCCGGGCACTCCGTCATGGCCAGGCAGATCAGGGCGGAGACCCCCAGCTTGTTCATGCCGTCCGGCGTGCGCACGAAGCCGGCGCCGTCGACACCGGCCAGGTCGATGACGCGCCGCGCGAACGCGCCGAGCGCCCGGTGGGCGGCCGACCGCGCCGCGCCGGAACTCCCCGGCCGGATCGCGTACGCGCAGAGCGCGCGGGTCGCGTCCGCCTGCACCACTTCGTCGTCCAGCTCCAGGTACCGGTCTTCGCCGGGATCGTAGGCGAACGAGAATCGACCCGTCGGCTGCTGACGGTAGAGCATGTAGCGCGCGAGGCGATCGGCTGCATCGTCCAGCCCGGCGGCCGTCACGGCATCCGGCGGCACCGGGCACATGCCGCGCGTCAACTCGATGACGCGGTCGCCGGGGGCGTATTGGATCCAATGCCGCGATCGGAATCGGGCGACCCGCACGTGAGGCAGGTCGTCCGGCGACATTGTCATCGACGCCGCCACTTCCCGCACCGCCTCCGCCATCGTCATGTTGAACGCCGCGAACTCAGACGGACTGATGCGGGCGGCGGTGTCGCCGTGGATCATCTTGATGCCGTCGACCCCGGGCTCGATGAACCGCTCGACCGGGCCGGCCAGCAGCACGTCCACCATAATCCCGACCGGCACCGGCTCGCCCACCACTTCGATCTCCAGGGTGAGCCGCGGCAGCAACGCCGCGTCGAGCGTCTTGACGATGGCCACGCGGTCCAGGGCGATGCCCGCCGCCTCGCGGCAGGCCTGCAAGATCGGCCGGACCTCGGAGATGCCGGTCCCGCGATGCAACCCGTTCTCGCGAAGCGTGACAAGGACCTGACAGTTGAGGTCCCGCAGGTCCGGCGGGACATACGGCACCGGTCCCACCGCCCCGTCCTGCACCCGCTGCTCGAGCATCCGTCGCACGCATCGCGTGAGGTACTGCTGATCGAGAGGCGAGATGGCCGGGGCCACCGGCGACGGCGGCGCGTCCGAGCCCGCCACGACCGCACCGGCCGCGCACACGACCGCGGCGACACCAATCCCGACGGACATCTTGTTGTAGGGCAACATGCGGGCAAGTATATTTGCGTGGGCGGGACATCTCAACGGGCCCGCGCCGGGAGTACCACGTGGCTGACGCACAAAAAGACCCGCACGACTTCTCCAGCCCCGTGGTCGAGGCGGCCGCCCAAGTCGCCCAGTCCATCGGTGCCCAGGCCCTGATGGCCTACGTCGACGCGGTGCCCGACCTCGACCATCTGCTCGAAGCGGTGAAGCCGCCCACCGAGGTGATTCTCCTCGTGCGCGACAAGAAGGACGAACTCCGGCTCAAGAAGACCAAGGTCCGAACGGTGGCCACGCCGAGTTTCAACCTCACACGGATGGGCCAGATCAAGATGGCCACCCTGCTGGCGTTCTCGCAACGGATGCTCGCGCCGGGGGAGGTGTTCGTGTTCCTCACCGGTCCGTACGGGCAGGCGATCGACACGCTGGTGGCGACGGAGGTCGGACAGGAGTACGAACTGTTCCAGTCGGTGGACCAGCCGCAACTGACCGAGCACATCCGGCGAGTGGTGTTTCAGCGCGTGCTGACGCTGGCGCTGGAGATCGCTCACGAAGGCCGGGAGGGCAAGCCGCTCGGTGCCTTATTCGTCATCGGCTCCTACCGCGAACTGGAGAAGTACTGCCGGCAGAACATCATCAACCCGTTCCGCGGCTACCCCGAGAAGGAGCGGAACATCCTGGACGACTCGATTCGCGAGACGGTGAAGGAGTTCTGCTCGATCGACGGCGCGTTCGTGATCAAGGGTAACGGCGTGATCGTGTCGGCCGGCACGACGCTTCACCCGAGCCTGGGCGGCGAAGAGTTGCCGCAGGGGCTGGGCGCCCGGCACAGCGTGGCCTCCGCCATCACCGCCGACACCCGCAGCGTGGCCCTGACCGTATCCGAGTCGACCGGTGACGTTCGCGTCTGGCGGCGGGGCAAGATGATCACCGAAATCGAAAAAGCCCCCCGCGCCACCGTTACCCCGCCCCCCCGAGCCGACCTTCCCGTGCGCGAGTAGGCCATACCGGGAAAGCCGGGTTCCCTCCTGCGATGCGACGACCCTGCCGATGCGGCCGCGTCCGGCCCGATCGGGTGCCGGCCGCCCGCGCCCGCCGAGCGAAGCCGCCACGGGCATCGTGGCACGCGGACGAACGGGGAGGGGCACAAAACGCCGCTGGACGTCGAAACGCTCCACAACTTTGTGCCATGCGTGTCAGGAAATCGGGACAGGCGTTTATTAATGGGTGTGATTGCCCGTGCGGCGATGGGGTGTCGAACCGGCGGGGGATCTGAAACCGACTTTTCTCAACACCAGATCGATTGCGAGGATTTCCGATGAACGCGCCCCTTCTCCGATATGGCACTGCGTTGATTCTGCTAACGGCCGCCGCGACCACCGCGTCCGCCGGCGGGTCCGACTGGCCGGAGTGCAACCCCGATCGTCCGACGATATTCGGGCAAAACCCGGATTTGGGCCCGACCGCGCAGGCGGAACCCTCCGAATGGTCCGCCAGCCGGGTTGCCTACGAACGGTTCGACGTCGCCGACGGCCCCATCACCACGTTCACCTTCTGGGGCGTTTACACACTCACCGGAACCCGAGGGCTCTCGTGTGTCGACGACCCATCGCAGTTCGAGGTCTCCGTACACGAAGACGTGGATGGCATGCCCGGCCCCCCGGTGCACACCCAGGACACCGAGCAGCCACCGATGCCGGTCGGCATCGTCGAACTGGACGGGCAGCCCTACGAAGTCTTCCAGTTCGACGTGGAGTTCAGCGAACCGGTCGAACTGGCCAGCGGGTGGGTCTCGGTTATCGGACTGGGCGACGCGAGCTGCTGGTTCAACTGGCTCAGCGCGTACGAGGGCGATGGGTCCTCGTTGGCGTATGTAATGTCGAGCGGCGACTGGCAGGAAGTCGGCTACGATCTGTCCCTGTGCCTGGGAGGAGAAGCGGGAGAGTACGACTACGAAGGGCTGTACGAGCCCTTCTGCGACGGCAAGGAGTCCGGCGCTTGCGGGCCCAAGGCCGTGTCGGCGACGGATAGCGATCCGCTGAACCTGGCCACCGGCGAGTTCATCCACCGGGTCAGTGATCTCGAGATCGAAGGCCGCGGTTTCAACTTCGCCCTCACGCGAACGTATCGATCCCGCACCGGCCGACCGACGATCATGGGCAACAACTGGACCCTGTCGTACGACGTCTGGCTCCTGGCGTCCGGGCCGGATCTCATTCTTTACACCGGTGACGGCCGCCGGGACCATTTCCTGCCGTCGGGCCCCACCACGTGGAGCCGGCCGGAGTATTTCCGCACCATCGACCTGGTCGGCCCCGACTACGTAATGACGCACGCCGATCAGACGACGGAAGTGTTCAGCCCCGTGCCCGGCACCCCTCCGGGCGTCTTCAAGCGTACGTCGGTCACCGCCCGCAACGGCAACGTGATGACCTTCGCCTACGACGCCGCCGGGCGGCTGGCCGAGGTGCGCGACACGCTGCACGTACCTGTGACGAATGAACGCGTGGTGACGTTCGCCTACAACGCGGACGGGTTCCTGTCGACCGTCACCGACTGGACCGGGCGTACCGTGAGCTACGAGTACTATGCAGCGGGCGACGCAGACGGCGGGCTCGGCGACCTGCGATCCGTGACGTCCCCCGCGGTCGTCAACACCGCGGACTACCCGGTGCCCCCCGGGCATGAGTGGCCGGCCGGCAAGACGATCAGCTACACCTACACGACCGGCTTCGCCGACGACAAGCTGAACCACGACCTGCTGACGATCACCGACGGCCGCCGGAACGACCCCGGTGATCCGACCTTCGGCGGCGGTCCCTACCTGGAGAACATCTACGCCCACACGATCGACGCGGCCGACCCGCGCTTCACAGTGGACCCGCTCAACTTCAACTACGACCGCGTGATGGCACAGTGGATGGGCCCGTATCGCTTCGATTACGTGTACGTCTCCGGGCTGGACCCGACGCTGCCGGAACACTTCGGCGCCGTGATGAAGGTGTTCGTGAACAACCGCAACGGCGACGTCAAAGAACTCTTTTATGACGCCGTGCACCGCCTGGTCATTCGGCGGGAATACACCGGTCGGGCGGCCGACCCGCTGTCAATGACCGACGTGGACCTCGGCATCAACCCGCCCATCGATCCGCTCCGGCCCGGCGATCCGTCCTACTTCGAGACGGTGCACGGCTGGAACGCGGATTCCCTGATGATCTGGACAACCTCGTCGAACGGGACGTCGCTCGTGTACGAGTACGACGACACGAACCCCGACCCGAAGGCGCGAGCCAACCGGCTGACCGAGCGGCGAACCGCCGGGTCCCACACCCCGGTCGGCGACCAGGTCATGATCGAGGCGTTCTACGAGTACAACGCCGGCTACGGCGGCTGCTGCGGGTTCTTTCCGACCGCCTATACGGACGGTCGCGGCAACCGGACCGAGTATGACTACGACCCGCAAGGCAACCGCATCCAGATTCGGCACACGATCCCCGGCGTCGTGGAAGACTTTGAGTACAACAGCAGCGGGCAGATGACCGCCCATGTCCACCCGGGCAACGGCAGCGGGCATCGGCGGCGCGACGAGTTCACCTACTATGACACGTCCGACGGGCAGCAGTACGGCTACCAGAAGGAGAACATCATCGATGCCGGCGGCTTCGCCCTGACCACGACCTACGAGTACAACGCGGTCGGCCAGGTGACGCGAACGATCGATCCACTCGGCAACGACACGGTTTTGGCGGTCAACCAGTTGGATCAGGTCGTCGTCAAGACCTCGCCCGACGTGGACGGTGGCGGAACACGCTACGCAACGGAGTGGTTCTACGACGCCAACAACAACGTGGCGCGGGTGGATGTCGAGAACCGCGACGACCAGGGCACATTGCAGGGCAACGCCGCTCTCACCAGCATCTGGGAGTACGACGCGCTGGATGGCGTCGTGCGGACCTGCGGCGAAGTCGGCGACTACGTGGTCCCGGACGGTCACGTCACGTGCGACGGGCTGCCGGACAGCGAGTTCGTCACGGCGGAGTTCGAGTACGACGGTAACCACAACCAGACGCGCATCCGCAAGGGAGAGGCCACCGACGGCGACCAGCCCGACAACGTCGTTCAGATACTGTATGACGAGCGGGACCTGACCTTCCGGATCATCAAGGCCCCGGGACACGCCGATCAGTCGACAAGCCAATACGACTACGACGGCAACGGCAACCTCATCCAGTTCAGCCAGGGCGTGGAGGATACGCCGCGCGTCACCACCTACATCTACGACGGGTACGATCGGCGGTTCTCCGTGACAGACCCGATGGGGAACGTCGAGACCTACCACTATGATGCCAACGGCAACACGGTCTCCGAGCGCACGGACGGCGAGCTGGTGGATGTCCCCGGCGGTGCGGCCAACGTGCGGCTCTACGAGAAGACGTTCACGTACGACGCCCTGGACCGCCTGATCGTCGAGGACCTCGCCTACTTCGATCCGGTCACCCAGACGCCTCTGACGGACGGATCGTCCACCCGGACCACGACGTGGAGCGACTACTCGCAGCGAATCGCCGTCACCAACGACAACGGACACACCCAGCAGATGGTGTTCGACACGGCCAACCGGGCGTCCGCCCTGACCGACGCCAAGGGGAACGTGATTACCTGGACCTACGATGCCAATTCGAACGTCATCACCTTGACCGGGACCGAGTTGTCCGATCTCGGCGCGCCGGCGGAGATCTACTACACCAACTACACCTACGACGGGCTCGACCGGCGGATCCGGACCGAGAACAACATCGGCAACACCTACGAGCACGGGTACGACTCCCGCGACAACCTCACGCGGGAGCTGGATCTGCTCGGACGCGAGACCCGCTACGAGTACGACGGCCTCAACCGCCTCGTGCAAACCATTCGCGACGCGGACGGCGACGGCGCGGGCGCGAGCGACACTGACGATGTCATCATCACTCAGACCTGGGACGACTCGTCCCGGCTGCTGACGCGAGTCGACGACAACGGGAACGTCACCGAGTACCTCTGGGATCCGCTCGATCGGCACACGGCCGAGATTCACGCCGACGGCACCCGGCACGTGTACGAGTACGACGTCCACAACAACTGGACGCGATTTGAAGACGCCAACGGCAACGTGACCACCGTGACCTACGACATGCTCGACCGCGCGGCCGGTAAAGCGGTGGTCGTCGGTTCGGGCGTGTCGAATGACACCACGTTTGAATCGTTCGAATACGACGGAATGTCGCGGATCATCAGCGCGGCCAATGACAGCGCCAGCGTGACCCGCGCCTACAACTCGCTGGGCGGCGTGGCGGCCGAGACACTCAACGGCGAGACGACCCTCTTCGCCTACGACGGCCTGCTGAACATGGTGCGCTGCACCTACCCCGGCGGTCGCGTGGTCGACATGACCTACGACGAGCTGGAGCGCACGCTGACCAGTGCCGACGGGGGTGGCGGCGGTGCCATCGCCACCTACAGCTACGTAGGCCCCGGTCGCGTGGCCCGGTTGGTGTTGGGGAACGGAACGCAGACCGACTTTACGTACGACGGCATCACGGGCGCACCCAACCCTCCGGGCGACGAAGGTGTCAAACGAATCATCGGGAAGCGCCACACGCGGATCAGCGACGGGGCCGTCATTGACGACCGGGCCTTCCGCTGGGACGCCATGTACAACAAGATCAAGCGCCAGGACCTCCGTGCCGACGGGCCGCAGTTAACGCACGAGTACGCCTACGACGCCCTCGATCGCCTGACGCGAACCACGGTCACCGACGCGGGGGCCAGCACGCTCCGCGACACGGTCTACACTCTCGACGGAGTCGGTAACCGCGATCTGGTTACGGGCGATCCCGGCGCCGGTCTTTACTTCATGGATTCGACCGCCCCCGTGCCCGCGGACCACCCTGTGAACCAGTACACCACTACGCCGGCCGGTCGCCGCCTCTACGACGAGAACGGCAATCTGATCGCCATCGCGGGCGCCGGCGACTGCAACGCGGACGGAAGCGTCGACCTGGGCGACTACCTCGGTTCCAACGGCTTCGCGTCGTGCGTAAGCGGTCCCGACACCGTGGTGGGCGGCGAGTGCGCCTGCCATGACCTCGACCACGATCTTGACGTCGACCTGGAGGACTACGCGTACTTCCAGTGGCTGTTCAACGCAGGGACCACCGCGGGCACCACGATGGTCTACGACTATCGCAACCGCATGGTCGAGCACACAGACCTCAGCGCCAACGTGCGATCCACGTACTCCTACGATCCGCTCGGCCGCCGCATCGGCCGCATCGTGGACGCCGACGGTGATCCCGCCGAGACGCGCTACTTCTACGACGGTTGGAAAGTCTGCGAGGAGCAGAACGGCGATGGCGACACGGTGGCCACGTACGTGTACGGGCTGTACATTGACGAACCCCTGTCGATGCGACGCCACGGGACGGACTACTTCTACCATGCCGACGATCTGTTCAACGTGATGGTCCTGACCGACGCGTCCGGCTCGCCGGTCGAACGGTACGACTACGATGACTACGGCGCCCCGACGATCGTCGCCGCCGCCCAGCCGTCCAATCTGAACGAGCTGTACGACTCGGACGAAGAGCCGGCGGCGGTGGGAATCCAACAGGTGATCGCAGACAGCTTCGCGCTCGCCGACACGACGAACGTTGTCCGCGTGCGGTGGTGGGGTGGCTATTCCTATGATACCGGTGCACCGGATGTCGACGATTTCGTGCTGCGGTTCTACGACGATCAAAGCGGCGCGCCGGGCGCGCTCGTGCACGAGGAATACGTCGGCAACGACGTCGCCCGCACGCCGACCGGCCGGACCATCAGCTCGGCGGCGGGCGATGTACCGGAGTACGCGTACGAGTCGTCGCTCTACTGGCCGTTCGAGGCCGCTGCCGGCACAACGTACTGGCTGGTGGTGCTGAACGACACCACCGGCCACCCCACCACGTGGGGCTGGGAATCCGGCAGTAGTGGGGACGGTAGCCTCGCCTTCAGTCACGACGGTGCCCCCTGGCTCAGCTACCCGGACGACACCGCCTTTGAACTGATCACCGACCGTTCGGGGGCGGGGAATCCGTACCTCTTCACCGGCCGTCGGTACGATCCGGAGAGCGGGTGGTACCACTGCCGGACACGCTACCTCGAGCCGCTGGCCGGCCGCTTCACGACCCGCGATGCGATCGGTGTCTGGGGCGACGAGACGAACCTCGGCAACGGATACACCTACGTCGGGTCAAACCCCTGGACGTTCCTCGATCCGTTCGGACTGAAGGTGGAATGGAAGAAGGGGCCGGGCTGTTCGGACGCCGACCTCGCGAAAGCGAAGAAACAGTGGGAGGACGCCAAAAAGCGGCGCAACAAGGACGGCACCAAGCCCGAGGGAGTGAAGAACATGGAGGACCTCGAGAAACGCAAGGACAAGACCGTCACCATTAACGTCGGTAACTACAAAGTCAACTCGTACGCCGCAGCCGGCGCAGAGGGCTGGAAGTGTGCAACGGACTCGACGAAGGGCGCCGACGGTACTATCAAATTCAACCCGAATCTGAAGGGCAAGTTCGCGGACGGCGTCGAGCGGGATCCGGAGAGTTCGCTGGTGCACGAGGCCACCCACGGCAAGCACGCGGCGGACGGGAAGATTCCCAAGAAGGCTGACGGCAGTGTTAACGTGAAGGATGAGGAGGTCAAGACGACCGGCGTTGAGAACGAGCACCGCAACGCCAAGGGCGCCGACCAGCGACAGAAATACGGCAAGTGGGACGTCCCGCAACACAAGGACCCGGCCCCGAAGGCCGGCAGCGGCGGGGGCGGGGGCAAGGGTGCCGGATCCGGAGCAGGGTCCGGCTCGACCGGGGGCGGCGGCAAGAAGTGAGCCCGTACCTCGGAGTGCCGGTGAGTGAATCAGTCAATGAACAAGCGAGTGCGTAAGTGAGGGAGTGAGGGAGTCAACGAGTAAGTGAATGAATGCGAGAGAGGGAGCACGCCCGTCGGCGGGTAATGGTGAATGCCCGCCGGCGGGCAACTGATGGGGTGAGTGGCTGACGGAGAAACAGCCGATTGAGGAAGTGACGGCCCGGCTGTGGCGAGCGTGTCACGACCCGTACAATGGCCGCCGACAGAGGACTGATCAAGTGTCCGGTCGATCACGGAACGGGCGAACGTGGAAGCAAGTACGCGAGCGTGGCGAGCGAAGGACAAACGATGTACAGTGATTATCGACACCGACGAGTTCGAAGTTGGCGATTCGGGTTCGCGCGAGCAATCCGGTGGGTGATGCCGGCCGTACTGTGGCCGGGCACCGCCGCCTGTCACGAGGGGACCCATGCGATGACGTCGTTTACGACGCAGCACGATCGGACGGCGGAACAACTGGTGCTTCCCTTCCCGGCCCCGCCGGCGCGACGGGGCGGTTCCGTCTACCGGAATCATCTGTTCGGGCTCAAGCTGGAGGCGGTGGTGGCCGACGGGCAATCGGTCCCCGGGGTGGAGACCCTGATCCTGTTGGACGACATCGACCTTCGTCCGGTCGCGGCCCCGGGCGACGCCCACGTGTACCTGGTCGCCGCGAACCGTGCAGACGAGCACGGAACCGCGGATGCGGATGCGGGTGGGCTGGCGCGGACCGATGCCGGCGCGAGCGGCGGCGTGTGGTCGCTTTTGGCCGTCTCGGCGATGACCGAGGACGGCTTCGAGATGCGGGAATTCTCCATTCCCCGCAACGCCGAGCGCATTCAGGTCCGCTACCGCGTACGCGACCCTGCAACCGAGGAACTGGGCCCGGAATTGACCCTGGGGTCGACCGCCTCGGATTCATGACGGCTCCGCGCCCTGCGCCGAATCGCGGCAACCGACCCTATGCCGCCCCGCCCGTTCGATCATCTGGCGCGACAACGACTCGACAGACCCCAGAACCGCGCCGCCATAGAAAAAGCCCCGCGACTTCGCGCGAGGCTTTGCGGAACTACGCCGCCAGGGACTCGAACCCCGGACCCGCTGATTAAGAG
>CAZBUJ010000094.1:0-20284 GCA_964495075.1 uncultured Phycisphaeraceae bacterium | reverse complement strand
TCACCTCCCCCGGCGGGCACCGCGCCCAGCAACCGCCGCGTACACCGGCCCCGACAGGCGAACCCCGCCTCGCCCAATCGGCTGCGCGCACCGGCCCCGGCCGCCGTCGCCGACGGCGGAACGATGAAAGTTGATGGCACCAAAAGAGAAGAGAAACGGGCGCCACCCGATGCGCTAAGGGCCGCGAGCAGCCGTCAAGCTCGATCCGCGACCCCGCGCACCGGGCAGCGCCCGCGATGATAAGCGCGGACACTCACCCGGGCGAGGTTGTCCTGGCTGATCGAGGCTCCGCATGCTCGCACGCGCGCTCACACGGGTTTGACGGCTGCCTGCCAAGACATTCCAATACGCTCGATGTCCCTTACGGAACGCCGGTCATATGTGCGGGCTGTCAATCAGCAGCCCAACACGACTATGCCACAAGCACGGCTCTTTGTCAAGCAAAAAGTGCATCGACAGATCACTTTTATTATCTGGTAGCGCACCAATGATTGCGATTCGGCTTAGAGAAGCAATGGCTGCCTACAAGCGCCGAACGGGCCAACGGATCACGTACGCGATCCTCGCAGAGATGACCGGCATCGCTAAGGGGACGTTGCACCACATCGGCAGCAAGGATGACTACAACGCCACCTTAGAGTTGATCGAGAAATTGTGTATCGCGCTCGATGTTCCGATTCACGATTTGCTGGAGATTATCCCCGGCCCGCCCAAGGTGGTATCCAAGGCCAAGGCAAAACGCACGCCAAGGAGGCGGTAACGCGGGCCGCGCTCACAACGTGCACTCGCGCGGCGAGTGCATGTCCGTGCTTGGTCGTCAATGTGGAAACCCGCAACGCCGTCGCGCGAAGGCCTGCCACGCGCCCGTTCACCTTCACCCGTCCCCGCGTTCCTTGGACAAGCCCACTGTCGCGACGAAATCCGCCCTTTCACTTCTCCTCGCACGCTGTTATGCTCAGCCAACGCGGTTCAAGGAGCGCGGGACTGGTCTCGACGCACAGAATCGCATGGCCGGACGTCGCTCGATGACGAAAGATCGCGAAAACGCGCACGCCCTGCTCGAAGCCGTTTACGCCAGTCTCGATTTCGACGGCGGAGACCTGCTGAACGCCACCGACTCGCCTGGGAAGCTAGCTCGCGATAAGTGGATCACGCGAGGCGGCTGGCTCTCACTGGCTCGAAAGATAAACGCAGACCGGGTCTTTTTCGTCGAGGACAACCCAGTCATTGTGTTTGTCAAAGACGAACCAGGAGAGGCAGATCTGCGTCGCGTCTTCAATAGGGCATGGTGCATGGCCCGCCCACTGCTGCTATTCGTTGCGCAGCCCGGAACGCTATCAGTTTTCGACCTCACGCAGCCACCCGTTGGGAAAAACGATGACCCGTCTGCGTCCGGTCGTCTTCTGAAAGTCGCCAGCCAGACCGCCGAAATCCAATGCAAACTTAAGGACTACCATCGCGCTCGAATTGAGTCGGGCAGGCTGTTCGAGGAGCATAGGTTCGGCTTGGAAAACCGAGCAGATCGCGCCCTAATCCGAGACCTTGCCGTCGTGCGCGCGAAGCTCCTCAAAAGCGGGCTATCGATCGAGCATGCGCATGCACTGATCGCACGGTCAATCTTCATCCGATATCTGGAGGATCGCAGAATCCTGACGCGGGACTACTTCCGGAAGCTAACTCGCGGCAACAAAGGCTGGCGTGGAATACTCGATAACGCTGCCAAGCACGACGGCGCGAAAGATGAGCGACGCCTCTACTATGCCGCAGTTCTCTCGGACGAGGGTTTCACGCACGCTTTGTTCTCACGCCTTGCCGACGAGTTCAATGGGGACCTTTTTCCCTTCGACGCCGACGAGCAGAAGGCGTTTACAGCCCCACGTCTCAATCTAATGCGGTCCTTCCTGCTCGGACAGATCGAGGGACCGACGCTGCTTACGTTCGCCTATGATTTCGACATTATTCCTATCGACCTAATCAGCAGTATGTATGAGGAGTTCCTCCGCGCGGAGAAGGGAAAGCCGAACACGTATGGGAGCTTCTACACGCCCGGCGCGCTGGTGGAGTTTGTGCTGTCACAGACGCTCGAAGACAAAGTGCTCGACAGACGCCCACGGATTGTGGACCCTGCATGTGGTTCGGCGATCTTCTTGGTTGAGGCCTTCCGCTGCCTTATTCGCCATCGGACGTACGAGCGTGGGCAACGCCTGCGCCCGGACGAAGTGCGAAAGATACTCCGTGAGCAAATCGCCGGCATTGATGTACAGCCGGAGGCGATTCGCGTGGCCGCATTCAGCCTCTATCTTGCCTTGCTGCACTATCTGGATCCCCCGGACATCCTCGGTCAACGTCTGCCGAACCTCATTTACTCGGCGAAACGGGAGGCAACCGATTCCATACAGCATTATGACATTCTGGTCCCTGCCAACGCCTTCGATGTCGAAGCCGCGGTGCAGGAAGAACCGATACGACGGCGCTTTTCCTCCGAATGTGCGGACGTCGTTGTCGGCAACCCGCCCTGGGGCACGCCGTCCGGGCAGGACGACGAAACACGAAAAGCTGCCAGTATGGCCATGAAATGGTGTCACCACCGAGAGAAGGTGGTTGGAGACAAAGAGCTGTCACAAGCTTTCATTTACAGGTCCCAGGACCTCTTGCGTGACGGCGGCCGCGCGGGCCTCCTCGTGTCAACCGGTGTGTTCTTCAAGCGACACGACAACAGCAGGAGGTTCCGACAACAGTGGCTTGCGTCATCGACCCTTGAAGCCGTCGTCAATTTCGCTGCTGTACGAGACGTTTTCTTCATGAAGGCGATTGCACCGTTTGCGTCAGTCGTCTTTGACAAACGATCGCCTAGGCGTGGACGGCATCGGTTTCGCTACTACTCCGCCAAGAGAACAGCACTCGTTGAGGGTTTACAGATCGTCAGCCTGAGCAAACCGGATCTGCACATGGTTCAGCAATCGGCCGTTGTCGCAGACGAGGAACTGTGGAAGGTCTACTGGTGGGGTGGGCACCGCGACCTTGCACTTGTCCAAGCTCTGCGGATGGAACACCGACTTGGGTCATTGATCGACCCAGACGGCACACACCCGGGGCGAATGGGGGAGGGCTTCAAAGTTACCAAGAAGGAACGGAAGCCGATCCAATGGTTGCGACAATTCAGAGAGTTCCCCACGCGGTACTTCGAACGCTATGGCCAACTTCCTTCAGATCAACTCGTTCACCCCCCCCGAGAGGTGGAACGTGCGCGGACTCGTGACCTCTTTGAAGGACGCCGACTCCTCGTCAAACGAGGCCTCACGCAGAAAGAAGGGGAGGATGGACGCATTGTCGCGCGGCTTGAAACGGACCCCTTCTGTTTCCGACACTCAATCCACTGCTTCAAGCTAGATCATGTCGACGAAGATGTGGCGAAGACGGTACTCGGAATACTCTGGTCGTCCGTAGCTCGGTATTACCTGTGGATGACGTCTGGCTCATGGGGCATGTGGCATCATGAACTCAGGATCGACTCAATCAAACGGCTTCCGATTCGAGTTCCATCCAACAGAGATCTTCGGACGCGCATTTGCAGAATCGTCGATCGGCTTCGCTCCATCGACACTACCGCCGGAGACATGTTGAGCGCGGGGGGGATGCGATCGAAGCCTCCGGGCGACCCTGAGGTTCGAAGGCTCGAAGCAGAGTTGGATGGAGCAGTCTTCGATCTGTATGAGTTCACCGCAGCCGAACGGGATGTCGTCGGTGATATGTGCGCTGTGGGCTTGGAGCTGTTTTACCGCGGGACAAAAAGCGAGGCATTGAAGCCAATCTCAGGCTTGGCCGACCGGCCGAGAGTCGGGCGTCGCAGCGATCTTACGCGAAAACGCAGCACGCAACGTGGCTTAGACGGCTACCTCGATGCTTTCCTCGAAATCTGGGATGCCGAATTGGGTCCGGGTGGTCAGCTCCGCTGGCGCATAATCCTCCCGTCCGATCCTTCGCCAATGCTAGCAGTAGTATTCTCGACCGAATACACGGACAGTCCTCTGCCAGCAGCCGCCGATTCCGACGACGCGGCATGGAGTAAACTGCTTCACAAGATGGTCCAGCCTTCATCTCATATGTTTGGCTCGACGCGCATCTATATCGACGGAATGGCGAGGATCGTCCGCGAGAACGACATTGCGATCATCAAGCGCAACGAACGCAGACTCTGGACCCGAACCGCCGCCCGCGAAGACGCAGAAGCAATCCAGTTGATCGCCGTTCACAAACAACGGGCTTTGACGCGCGAGAGAGAGATTTGAGCCGGCCAAACCTCTTCAGACTTGACACCTGGGGCCGTCATGAGAACTTGGTGCTCGAAGTGTTCCAATGCGCACTTAGTCGTCTGGAAGCCGAGCCAGAGTTGCCTGAGCAGGAGCGTGAGCTAAATCGGAAGCTTCTGTTCCATGCTCGTCGTGAGAATTACCGGCTCTGCAACGAGGGGCGTGGCTTACGCTCGAACATCTACCTCGAGTGCGCTAATCAACCAGTCGTGATGAACGAACGCCCTGGTGACCGCGAGTGGAAACGCCCCGATTTCATGTGCGGCCTTGTTGATTGGCAAGCCGCATCGGACATGTTCTTCGCGCTGGAGTGCAAGCGTCTTGGCAGACCATCGTCATCCACGTGGGTCCTGAACAAGAACTACACGACACATGGCGTTTTGAGATTCGTCGACCCTGAGTGGGCGTACGGGGAAGGCGCGCCATCGGGGGCGATGATCGGTTACGTCCAAACAATGCCGGCGGACACCATCCTGACAGAAGTGAACGCTCACGCGCGGGGGGTCGACGTCCCCGCGATTAACAGAACAGAAGATCAGTGGATTGAGCGGGGCGTCACGCAGCTGACTCAGAAGCTCGTACGTAGCGTACGTCCGTCGCCTTTCAGGCTACGGCATCTGTGGGTCGATCTGCGTCATCGGTACTCCCAGGAAGCTCCCGCGAGGCGCGTCCCACTGAATAGTGACTGAGAGTCACCGCAGGCGAGCTATTGGAATTCGTCCCCGACCCGCCCAACTCGAAGGCCAAACGCACGCGAAAGAAGAGGTAGGGCTCGACACGCCGGCGGGCGCTCGCACGGCGAAAGGACGTCTGTGCCGTAAAAGGAAAAGGTGCCGGTCAGGAGCGCATCCAAAAAGGGAGTGTTTGGCATGGGGAACCCGAAGGTTTCTACCCGATTGCCCTTAACTCCCATCATATCGAGGACTTGTCCACGTATTATATCGCTTTTTCGCCCGGGTCTATCAAGAGAAAATCACGCGTGTTCTAAACGCCCGAATCCTCGATTCAGCCGGGCTGGAGGCTCACCAGCGCCTTTTCGTCGAGTTCGGGTAAGCATGACGCATATGCGGTCGCTGGACTCGCATCGTGTCCGGCGCCTCATCCCGTGGTGGTGTGGCGGGGGAAGCAGCTTGGCGCGTCCCTGCTGGATACCAAGCGAACAGCCTGTCTTCTTGAGCGGCACCTGAGGCATCTTGAGTGGCACATTCATAGGCTCTATCGAATCCGGTGCCGCATCGTTCACGGGTCGCCTGTCCGATTCAAGCTCGGCCTCTATGCGGCGAACTTGGAGTACTACCTCAAGCAGACGATCCTCTTCGTCATGGAGTCCTTCCGCGAGAACAGTCACATTTACAACCTCGATGAACTCTTTGCCCGAGCGCGTGTCGCGTCCCAGCGGGTCATTGGCTCTCTACGGCAGGATAATGCCGGCGAGGCTCACATCCGCGAAGCTGTGTATGCCGGAGTCGTCGTGAAGGAACCGGAGAGGAGAAAAAGGCGTCGGGGCGCGCGCAAAAGTCATCCTGACGCGCCAATAGCGAACGGCCTTCCGCCATGGCCAACGTAACCTAGTGTAAATAAATGATTTATGCGGATTCGGGAGGCTTGTTCGCAGTCCGACGGCGACGGCTCGTTCCAGTCGACGGACGGTTTCCTGAAATTGACCTTTTTCTGCAATCAGAAAATCGGTATAACTAAGAAAACAGCCCTCCGTTACGATAGCAGGAGAGCGGTTTTCGCGAATCACGTTGTTTTCTGGGTGCGGAAAATGAACGACCCTCGGAAAATCCCGACCGAGATTGAAGCCGTTGAACGCCTGCGGAGCGGTGCTGTACAACTGCCGCCCCTCTCGCTTCGCGTGGTCGACGCGCCGGATCGAAGCGGCCGCGACCGATACGACGCCATTGTCGAAGTATTGTGGAGCGGCAGGCCTTATCGCTTCGTGCTGGAGTACAAAAGCCGCTCCACGCCGAAGGTCTTCGAGGAGACGGTGGCCAGGATCAAGGGTGACCGACGCCCGGCCGGCACGTACCCGATGCTGATGACACCATTCCTGTCTTCGGGGCAACTCACCGAGCTGGAGCAGAGCGAGGTAAGCGGCGTCGATCTTTGCGGCAACGGCGTGGTGATCATAGCCGGCGAACTTTGCGTTTTCAGAACCGGTCAGCCCAATCGGTATCCTCAATCCGGTCCGATCAAGAACATTTATCGTGGGCGCACTTCGCTCGTCCCCCGTGTGTTCCTCGCGCGACCCGCGTACAGTGAAGTGAACGAGGTGAAGCGCGAAATCGAGGCACGCGACGGAAAGATCGCGATTTCGACGATATCGAAGGCGCTCGCAACCTTGGATGAAGACCTCATCATCAAACGCGCCGGCGGCTTCACGAGTCTGCTCCAGGCAGAAACCCTGTTGGACAAGCTGGCGGCGAGCTACATGCCACCACGCGTTACCAGACGATTGGTCGGTCGATGGGAGGGCGAACCCGAGGACTTATTGTCCGACTTCTTTGACAAAGCAGGCAGGGCCGGCCTCCGGGCGATTCTCAGCGGCGTCTCTTCCGTTGGGCGGTATGCCGTGATGGCGCGAGAGAAGAAGGTCCAGGTCTACTGCAACAATATCGAGGCGACGGTCCGCGCAGCCGGGACGGCGATTGAAGAGACGCCGCGGTTTCCCAACGTCGAACTCACCGAAACGAACGCGGATTTCGTCTACTTCGACGCCCGACCCGAGGCCGGCATCCGGTATTCATGTCCGGTTCAGACGTTTCTGGAACTGATGGCAGGCGACAAGCGTGACCGCGAGACGGCTGAGCAAGTCAAGCAGGGCATCCTGGCCGCAGTTCCCACGCCGGAAGCAAGTTGACGCATGGCCATGATGGATGCTCTTAAGACGAATCTGCTCGATCTGCACAAGGAAACCGCGGCACACGACATTCGTCTTATCCTGGGCGGTGGGTACGGCTTGTACCTCAAGCAACACCATCTCCAATCGCAGAACATCGAAACCGTGTTAAACATGGAGATCTGGCCTGAGGCACGTGCGACGAATGACCTCGATGTGTTTCTGTCAGCCGAAGTCGTCACGGACTCGACCAGGATGGGGCTGATCCGGGCCGCCTTGGAAAAGCTGGGCTATCTGGCAATCGAGTCGGCGAAGTTCTACCAGTTTGTCAAACCCATCAGCACTGCCCGGCAGGTCAAGCTTGACCTGCTGGCTGGACCGCTGGGGGATTACGAAGAGCGCGTGAAAAAGGATACGCGTCGCGTCCGACCCCGCCGCAGTGTAAACCTCCATGCTCGACGCGTTGAAGAGGCGCTCGGTGTTGAGGAGTCATGCACGGAAATCGAGTTAACCGGGCGTCTGTCGTCGGGACGGACTCATCTGGCGAGGATTTTCGTGCCGCAGCCTTTCAGCTATCTGCTGATGAAACTGTTCGCCTTTCGCGACCGCAAGGATGACGATGACAAAGACATGGGCCGCCACCATGCGCTCGATGTTCTTCGGATCGTGGCAATGATGACGCGGCAGGAGTACGAGGATACGCATCGTCTTTTTCGCAACGGCGGAGGGCAGGATCCGGTGGGGGAAGCACGACGAATTGTCCAGGAATGCTTCGCGGAAGAAAGCGCCATCGGAATGATCAGAGTACGTGAGCATCAATTGTTCAGGCCGGACATCGACGTCCTGGCCTTCCTGCGCGATCTCCATTTTCTTCTGGAGGGGTGACCCAGAAGAGAAAAAGGTGTCAGAGCACGCGCAAAAGTCATCCTTTTCATCCAAAGCGATCGCCCCCAACACGGTTCAATCCAATGGGGCTTTAGTGTCGGGTTCGCGACGCAAACGCTGTCTATTCAATATGCGGGTTCTCCCGCAGTTTTGGTGAGAGGTCCTCCAGATTGACTGGGGGCGAAACGAGAACGCCACGCCAGCGGTCCAAACCGGCGATTTAACTGCCGCACAGCACTTTCGTTACAGGCCTTTCACCAAGTTCACGGGAGAACCTCCATGTGCCTCCCGCGTCCGTCACTTCGAAACCGGCCAATGCGCGCACCGGGTCGGCGGGCCACGTCCGCCATCAGGGCATCGTCGTGATCAGAAGCGACACGTGTGGTTCACGTGATGCGTCTGTGCTGATCGCTTTGCAAAAGCGCGCCAGGCGTGACAGGGAACGAACGGCCGAAGACCGAACAACGATCAATACGAAGCCACCGAACAGGGAATCCGGGTTGATGCACGCGTCTCAAACGGGTATAAACGAATGCACGGGCCCAGCACATCAGCAATTCTCGAGGACGGAGGTCACGCAATGAAACAGCCGAAGATACCGAAGTATCCGTTTCGCAAGGTCGGGCCTGCAGAGAAGCCGAGTCACAACGCCTTAAAAAGCCTGGCCCGCACGGATTGTGCCGCCGGGCCGGGCAAGCTCAAGTACCGACCTTCGCAACGATTTCACGACCGAGAGAAGGCACTCGCGATGACGGAGAAGCCCGTCTACGGGATTCGCCCCCCCAAATGGCTGTTGGCACGTATCGCAAGGCACGCTTCCGTGACGGTCGTGATCGAGGACCTGCTCAAGCGATTGCGGCGCGCGCCCACCCGCAAGGCCATCCTCTTCACTCAATGTGGTCTGAATGAGCTCGGACGAAGGCGAGGTGGTGGAGCACTGCTTCGCCGAATCATCACGCAGAAGCTGGTAGACGAATTCCAGGCAAAAGGGGAGGAATAGTCATGCCACTTTCAGTGATAGCTTCCGTTTTTACGGGAAACAACCAGACGGGTACGGGACAACTCCTGGGAGTGGGCACGACGCCGCGCTACAACCGAATCCCCTCGAGTTCGATGCTGAGTATGAACATCCATCGTGCACTCAGTTCGGCAACGGTGTACTCGTCGTCCACCGCAGATGCGACGGTCATTCTGTTCGCGCCCATGGTTCCTTTTCTCAGCACGCCGGACTACACTGGGCTGTTCATGCAGCTCGCGAATCGGAGGAACGCAGGCTCGGAACTCGATGTTGATCGATTCTCCGACCATGGGTTCAATAACCTGGCCACCAGCGCTCTCGTGGTAGCGCCCAACCGGGCGTTTGAGGTCCGGCTGAGCTTTCGCGACCTGTTTCTCGAACGATGGAAAGACGTCATTGACGCCGAATTGACCAGCGGCGCCAAGCGCCACGGTGATCCGCTCCTGACGTGGGAGATGTGGCCTTCCGGGATCAGTCACCTTGACTCGAACAGGTGCTACCTCAAAGTCCATCAGAGACTCGACATCGAACTTCATTGCTGGCCCGACTATGAAGCGAGTATAACATACCATATCTACCTCTACCTCGATGGAAGCAACCACCTGCGTGGAAACGTCGCCCGCTGGGCCTACTGGATCGAGGGTGGCGCAAAGGCCGACGACATCGAGGACGAACTCAGGCCGGCGGTGATCTCGGGCATGGACACACTGAACACCGAGTTGACCAACCAACTCGGCGATTACAGCAGTCTTAGTTTCAGCGACCTTTACTACCTGCCCGGCAATCAGCTATCGCGTGCTCCGACAGGGGTGATGACGGGATTCACAGCGTCGGACGTGACCATCGTGGTTGAACTCTGAATCCGGCCCGGCGCGCAGGGCAAGCCGCGCCCGCCGTCGCCGTCGAATAGAACGTCATTGTGCGGTTCGCGAAGCCCCTCCAGAAGAGTGCTACTCGTGACCGTACTGGATTGCCGGTCCCCCATCGCTGGTCGTGCCTCGTACGGATCGATGCCGGCGTGCGCCTGACTGCTCCACCTCGTGTCTCGGAAGCGATAGCGACCCGCGTATCCGCAGGTGCGGCCCCGGCTTGTGGGTACGCTGTACGATTTGCAACGCGATGTTTTCGAGGATCAACGTCAACTCTGCCGCTTCGATCTGCACCCGCCGGCCGCAACGATACGCGTTCAGCGCCGCTGGTTGAACGCGGCCGCGCGTCGTGCTTGTGCCGGATATACCAGATGCAGAGTCCTTACCCATCCCGCAGCAGAGGCTTGACCTGATCGCGTCAGCGCCTACCTATTCCGCCCAAACCGGCCATTCTGCCCATCCCTTGCGGGCGGGGCGAACACCATCGACACCTCGGTGCCGTACACCGGGTACGTCAGGCGGCACCGGTAGCCGCGGAACCGATCCGTGTCCCAGCCCAGCTTCTTGCAGACAAAACGCACCATGTCCACGTACTGGGCGAACTCCTTCGTGCGAAAACGCGACACGTTCGTCCCCATGCCTTGGACCGATTCCTGCACGTCGATGCGGTCCATTTCCCGGAAAGGATCCATGGGATTGGCTACGCCCCGGCCGCTCGTGTCGTACATGCGGAGGTCCGGCTCGACACCCGGCCACACGTCCTCGTGCACCAGCACGTCCACGATGAGGGCCCGAACCGGAATATCGACGACGGCCCCCGGGGTCGCAGGCTGGGCGCTCACCTCGCGACAGGCCGGGTAGCGCTTGCGCGTCACGTCCCCGAAGAACATATCCACCTTCGAGTGCAACCCGACGCCGTCGCCCCGGAGTACGTAGAAGAAATAATCCCCCTCCACCTGCACGTCGAACTTTGGGCTCGGACGCGATGTGAACTCCCGGATCAGGGCAGGCCCGTGGGCGGGATCGATCGGTTCCCCCAGAAGCGACGTCCGCTGAGCGCCCGGCGGCGGGGCGATCGAATGGCCGTGCATCACGACCATCGGGGTGCCCGGCCGGAGGCGTCTCAAGCCGCAGAGACCGGTGATGCCCGCTCGGTCCACCCAATCCCCACCGTCTCTACTCGGGTGGATGAACGTGACGGCGATCTCCGCGCCAGCGGTGATCCCCTTGATGTTGCTCATCGCCTTGAACGCGATCTGGCGGTTGCCCATGTCGAACGGCTCGCGGGCGTCAGGGAGCCAGCCGGTGATGGCCGTGCTCAGGTCCTGCCAGTCCCCGATTTCGGTGGTCACGAGGTTCTCAAGTTCCTCAAGGGCCCGCGCCGCGCGGGCGATGAGCTTCTCGTCAACCTGTTTCTTTCGTGCCGCGTTCAGCAGGAGTCGGATTCCGTGCGGTCCGGGCATTCGGTGCAGCGAGGCCAACGGATCGTTGAGCTGCACGGCCCGAAGCAGCCGACTGGACAGACTGCGGTCCAGCTTCAAGACACGCTGGAACTCGGCAGGCTTTTTGACCGCAACGGGCACCTGATCAATGACCGCCTCCAGCGTGTCCCGCGTGCGTTCTGCGGCGTGGGACAACCGCTGTTCAAGCGGTTTCACCATTCCCTTCCTCATTCGCCTTACCATAATCCCGCATTACACTCGAGCCTTGGGGCATTTGAAGGCTCCTGCCGCGATTCCAAGATGTCACGAGCGGCCGACCTCTGCTTCCGTGTGGCCATGGTAGCCACCCGGCGCGTCCACCCGTGTCGGGCCAACGGCGTAGTTCGCCCCGCGAAACGCTTGGGCCGCTACGAGGTCAGCGTGTCCACATGGCCGTTCACGGCTCGACTCACGGTTCCGCCCCCTCCCGCGAGATCAATCTTGAGAATGGTGCCGAGGACTACGTCGCCGGCACAAACGAGGAAGAGGACTTCATGCTTCGGATCGCCACGTTTGCCAAGGCCGCAGAAAAAAGATGGACCTCAATCTCGCGACGATCATCGTACAGTCACCTCGCGCCGGCGAGCCGAACCGGTTGCGCCCGTCACAGGACAGGCTCAACGCGGGACTCTCGAGTGGACGGCGCTCCGCCTATACGACCAGCGATGATGACCCGCCCAGCGGGCGGCACGGCGGCTTGCAGCGTGGTCTTTTGTAGAGCGACGCGAGAGTCACTCACGACCCGGATCAGGACGAGCTTCTGACCAGACTGTCGTCAAACGCTCGAAACGCCCGGGGACAGCCAGCGCGCAAGACACTGCGCGCAACGCCACGTGTCCCGACAACAGCAGGAACACTCTCCTTCGCAAAGCAACGATGCATCGACCCTTTCAACACCTGCGTGCGTCTGCCCCTGGGGCGTCCTTGCCCGGGCACGCGCAACCACAGCCGCCGCCAGCCTCACGGACCACACCGGATACTGGCTCGACTGCGCAGTGACACTACCGTAGCGACGCCGCTCGTCGGCTCCTCGACGGCGCTCGCCGCTTCCCCTATTGCTTCTAGCGAAATCCCGGCCCGGCGCGCTCGCAAGAAATTTTTCCCGGAGCGTTCGAAATTCTCCCGAGGATCCACGCCGTCCGGAGGACGCCGCCGCTCCCCGCGGGACGCACCGAGTCGCTCGACGGCACGTTTTCGGCGCTGGACCACGGCTCCCAGGCTTGGCTATCTTACCAATGCCATACGATGACACTGCATTCCCCCCCAACGTTTGCCGCAAATGCGCGTACGTATTTCTACGTGGTCCTTGCGAGCAAAAGGACACAATTTGCGACCCCACCCCCAAGGAAACACGCGCCACGACGCCGCGCGGTGAGCAAAAGGACAACACGTCAGATTCGCGCCGTTCCATTGTGATTTTCGCCTTTGCCTTTCGCCAAAAGCGCGCGCAGAATTACCTCTGTCAGTGGGGAGGCGCCAGACAAACAAAGGAGGTCTTCCCCTGATCTCACCGCAGCTCACTCCAGCAGCTGAGAGATCGCAGTAGCTGAACGAGATCACAGCGAAGAAGCTTAGCCATTTCAAACCGCAGCGGGCGCTGGGATGGGACAAGGGTGGGTCTGTCCACCGGGCGCCGAAGGTACGCATCTCCCGCGGAACCGTGCGTCGGCCCAACGGCCAGGGCACCACGCTGGACAGAAGGATGGGGGAGCAGCCGGCGCAGTCGGGCTTGGCCCGGATCGGCGAGGGTAGTTCGAGCGGGCCCCTCATCGTGCCGGAGCCGAGCGTGCGGATGGGTTTTTGAGCGCAGCCGCACGCGCCGTGACCGCTCCCCCTCTTGCGACCAACCGGGCCCGTGTGTCGCGGACCCGCACGACTCGGGCGCCCGGATCGCGAGGCGCGGATCCCGGACGCCAGGAGAAGGATGGCCATCATATATCTCAACGCGGACGGGAGGGTGGGCATGAAAGCTCGAGGAGCGATCCGGCGGACGTCCGCCGTGCCGGCGATTGCCGTATTGGTGCCCACCTCCGCGGTCGTCGGTGGGACCGACGTAACCAGCCGCCTGCTGCCCCCGGAAGCCCCGGCCAGCGGCAGGGGATCAAATGGTGACCCGCAGAACGGGGCCGGATGGGCGAGATGTGGGCCTCGACGCTTTGCTGGCCCCAGCAGGAAGATCGGCCCCCGCCACGAGCCCGACGCCCCGGCGGCGGCGCGTGCGGGTCTATCGCGTTGGACCGTCAATCTATCTGATCACGAATGAACGGTGGCCCCCGCAGGCCGCGGGTCGCCACACGCAGACGCAACAGCGAAGGAGGAGCACGCCCATGAGCTCGACCCGCCGTCATCGACTGAGGACCACGCGGGATCGTGTGGGGCGGCTCACGGCCGCCGCGATACTTCAGGAGCCCGGCGGACGACCGCGCAGACCAGCGCGTCGGGCCGACCCTGAAATGTCGGCGGGGGCCCTACGAGAGTCGATTATTGGCCGCCCGTTCCCTGTGCAGTCGCAGGCGGGGCGGCGGGGGTAGTCCGGATGATCGTCGCCGCGTCGCGTCGGCCAGGACCTGCTGTTAGCCGCTGGCGTTTCCCCACGACGGCGGGATTTCCACGACTCGGCCGGCCGACGCGGGCGACATCCGGCGAGGGCACCCGCCCCCACCAACAGGGCTGCCGGCGAGCCCGGCTCCGGCCCACCGACGGCGATGGGCGAGCCAGGCCCCGCCTTGCAGCGTCAGGCGAAGGCGTCGAGCCGGTAGCGGCTGCCCATCACGACGCCGGCCCCCGTGCGGCACGGGGTCCTTTACACGCAGCGCGAGCCCGCCGCGCATCGCAGCACCCATGCGGGGGCTGGGGGTCGAGGCGAGCCGCCCCACGAAAGGAGGTGCAGCGGAACAGACATCCAGAAGAGAAGCCAGACTGGAATGCGGGAGACCAGAGCCCCTCGACACACGGCGCGGCCCGGCCGCCCAGTACCGCCCCTGCATCGCTGTGAGTCAAAGGGGCCCCATGACTCGCCGGGGGCGTTGGCGGCGGGACGGACCGTCCAGAAGGCTACGCCTTCGCCGGTGCGTCGAGGGCAGGGAAAGAAGCAAACGGAACCGGGCCATCGCGATCGGGATGCAGAACATCCTCCGACCGCGAGGCCCGAGTAAGGACAATCACCATTCTAACGCAAAGGAAGAGAAACATGAAGCCGTTGATCACAGGACTAGGAATCTGTGTCATCCTGCTCGGGGCCGCCATCGCCCACGCCGATCCCGTGTGGGACGACGGATACGGGTCAGACCACAATTGGTCGTCCGCGAACAACTGGGATCCCGATCAGGTTCCCGCTTCGTGCGACGACATCACGATCACGGTCTCGGGAACCACGAGCGTTTTCGACTCGGGCATGACGCCTACGACCTTCGGGATTCTCACCATCGGGAACGCGTCGGCGGTGACGCTCCAGGTGGACAAAGCCGACATCTCGTTCGGGTCCGGCAGCCTTGTGGGGAGCACCTCCTTCACTGGCAGCTACGATGTTTACTTCAGCAGTAGCGTTTGCAGTGGTAGCGGCGACCTGTCACTCGGCGCAACCTCGGTTGCCGTCACCGTGGGTTCCGGTCAAACGGTCAGCCCCGACAGCTTGACGATCGACGCGGCCAGCGCTGACCGGTTTTTCGTCGTCGTCGGCAGCGGCACGATCGACGCAGGTTCGGTCGATCTCAAGAGCACTGGGGAATACAGTTCGCAAATGGGCGTTGGCACCAACGCCGTCGTCAGCACCGACACGTTCAGCGTCGACGGTTATGACGCGGACGACATGGCCACGCTCAGCGGCAGTGGAACCGTGTCCGCCCGTTCGATGACAGTCGCGGAGTACTCCGCGGTCAGCGTCTCGAACCTGGACATCGTGGCCCAATCCGACGCGGCCGGATCGCTCACGGCCCCGGCGAGCAACGCTACGGTCCAACCCGACACCCTGGGGCTCCAGGGGTACGACTCGACGTATCGAGTCACGCTGGACGCTAACGGCGACGTGTCGGCCGACTACACGGAGCTCGAGAGCTACGTCGACGTCGACGCCGCGGACGGCGCCACGTTCAGCGCGGGCGCCATGTCCGTCACCGCCGCGTCGGCGAACCTGAGCGTGGTCACGAACTCGACGGGCGCCATGACCGCCAGCACCTTGACCCTCGACGCCGCCACGCCCAATGCGAGCCGAGCCCTCACCAAGGCCGGGGCCGGCACGCTGACGGTGACGACCTCCACGACGCTCACCGGCGATTACGACAGCGGGAACTACCCGGCCACGTTCACGCTGTCCGCCGGCACGTTCGACCCGGCCGCACTTTATCTGTACGGCGGAGACACCAGTGCCAGGAAGGCCACCTTCGACTACGACGCCGGGACCCTGACGAACCCGGACAGCGTGACCATGCAGGGCTATGCCTCGGTCGACTCCGAAGCGAGCATCACCGTGGTTGACCAGCTGACCGTCGACGCCGGGTCGCACGCGACGAGTGCCGACATCGATATGGCGGCCACCACCACGTTCACCGCGTCGAGTCTGGTCATCGGCGATGCCAGCTACGCCTGCACGCTGTCGTTCACCGGCGCGGGTACTGGCGCGAATGCGTCGAAGCTCGTGACCAACTAAGCCATTGGGGCGGCCGGCGCCGCAGAATACATCGCTGCCGGACGCCCTCTGGCCGCGCAGACAATGGCACAAGGCCTCCGGGATCGGCCCCGGAGGGCGAGGAGAATGAAGATGAAACGAAGCGGCCGGACAGAGCCCCAACGCCGACACGTCACAACCAATCCGGGCGCTACTCGAGCCGACGAACGGCCGAAGGCCAATCAGCCGCCGCTTCCTTCGACAACACGAAAGGAATGCCAACCATGAGACTGTTCAGAATAGCACTCACCATCGCCCTCGCGATTTTCATCATCGATGGAACCGCGTCGGCCACCACGTTTCAAGAAGTGACAATGGACGCCACCAGTACCTACTACCCCTGGAACGAAAGCGACAACTGGACCGCTGGGATTCCCGCCGCGGGCATCCAAGCCGTCATCCCAACCGGGCTGACGGCGACGGTCGACACGGCCAGCGACATCGCCGGGTACCTCGACATTCAGGGCACCGGCGCAGTAGTCATCCAGGCTGGTGCCAAGCTGACGCTGGACGGCGATGGCACCGCGCGGACTTCGTCCATCGCCGCCAGCGCGAGGATCTACCTTGAGGGCAGCGGCGCGGAGCTGGCGGTCATCGACGACGATCACACGCTCTTGGGATATGGAAAGGTCGTTGGCCAACACGACGACGCCAGAATCACCGTCACGGCTGGCGAAACGCTGACCAACTACCTGGCCGCCGTCGACCCGAGCACGGCCGGCATCACCGGCCATCTCGAGATGAGCGGTGCTGGTAGCTTCACCAACCAAGGCATCGTTAATGCGGACACCAGTGGGACTTTGCTCGTCAACGTCAGTGGCACCCTGGACGACAGTTCCAGTGGCCAGTGGAGGGCGAGCGCCGCCAGCTCGTTGCTCGAATTCGGCAACGCCCTGGACGACCCCAACGCGGCGCTTGCGCTCGTGGGCGATTTCTTCATCACGCACGCCAGCGCGGAGATCCAGATCGACGAGATGACGGGCTACACCGGCGCTGCGCCCTTTTTCCTGACCACCGGCCACCTGGAGATGTCCGGCGGGACCCTGGACATCGACGAAAACACGCAGATGGGCAGCGAAGGTGAATCCGCGAGCATTACCGGCGGGCAGATCGTCGTGGCCCCGGGGATGGCGTTCACGCACCACTAAACTCTCGAAGTACGCTGCGAAATCGCGTGACAAGCCGCCACGAGGGCGGCGTCAACCGACAACCGGGACGCTTCCGACCCGCCACCGGCGGGTCGGGGGCCGTCCCATTCAGAAACACTATATGAGGAGATCATGCCATGTCTGCTTGCAGAAGTTCCACACTGGGAGCGCCGGACGGTTCGGCTCGGCGCGGGGTCATCGCGCTGGTGGCGAGCCTCGCTCTGCTCGGTGCCGGACCGCGGGCCCGGGCCTGCGACATCGAAGTCGGCGCCGGCTCCATTGTTGTCCTCAACATTGACGCGACCGTCGACTGCATCATCGTGCACGCGGGCGGCCGGCTCTACCTCGGCCGAACACTGACCCTCACCGGCCCCGGCCCCTCCACGGTGGACGGACTTGTCGGTCTCTATGCCCCCACCTCCCAGCTCGCCTTCTCGACCCGGGACCACGCCGTCGAGGGATCCGGATCCATCGCGGGCTACCATGAGGACGCGGCCATCTCCATTGCCGACGGCATCACCCTGACAAACGCCGTGACGATTCGTGGAGTGTTGCAGATCAATGGGCCCGGCAACTTCACGAACCAGGGTATCGTCAACGCCAATTCCAACGGCATGCTGCTCGTCAACGTCAGCGGCACCTTGAACGACAACTCCAGCGCCGAGTGGAGAGCGAGCGCCGCCAATGCGATCCTCGAGTTCGGCGACGCCCTGGACGACCTCGACACGGCGCTGGCGCTCGACGGCGATTTCTACATCACCAGCGGCGAAATCCAGATCGACGAGATGACGGAATACACCGGCGCAGCACCATTTTTCCTGACCACAGGTCACCTGGAGATGTCCGACGGAGCGTTGGACGTCCACGAAAACACCCAGATGGGCTGCGCAGAGGAAAACGCGAGTATCACCGGCGGCCGGATCATCGTGGCCGCAGGGGTGGAGTTCAAGCACCACTAACCCACGAAAGTGGCGTGGCTGCCGTGACGTACCCACGGCAGCGCACCACCACCGACCGCAGGCCGGTCGCAAAGCAACCAACCCGCAGATCCTCTTCATAAAATCGTCAGCCGGAACGTGCCGGCCGTTAACGTATAGACGCTGCTCGATTTGCCATTCGAGAGGCAAGGAGAGCCGTTCAGCCCTCGTTAGATCTCGCCATTCCCCTGAATCCCGTCGCGGACCTCCGCCCTCTCTGGCTCGCGTCTCGCCGAGCCGTGGCGGGCCAAAGGTGCCGTTAGGCCGGGCCCGTCATCCGCGCCGCGAACGCCGCCGCGTCGCCGACATCCACATCCCCATCGCCGTCGTTGTCGAACACCAAGCAATTCGTGTGACCGGGGCTCACGCCATCGCCCGCCAAGCAGCGCTGAAACGTTGCGAAGTCGCCCAGGTCCAGGTCCCAGTCCCCGTCCGCGTCGGCCGGGATCGGCCCGAACACCAGATCGAAATTCGACGCGCCGCCCGCTTCGCTTTCCGCGCTGCCAAAGGACCCGAGGAACGCTCCGCTCGTCCCGTCATACTCCAGGATCTCGTTCGGCCCGTGGCTCGCCACGAAGTAGTTGCCGTTGGGCCCGAACGCCGCCCGATCGCCAACGTCCAGTCCCCCCGATCCGGGCTCCACAAGCGTGCGGATAAAGGCCCCTGTGTCGGCGTCGTACTCCACCACGCTGTCCGAAATCGCTTTCGGCACCACAAGATTGCCACTGCGCGGTGACCAGTCAACCGCCGCAACCCAATCACCGGGGGGATCGCCCGTCTCGCCCAGCACCCCGATGCACGCACCGGTCTCCGCGTCGAATGCGATGACTCCGTTTTCCACACTCGTCACGAGCAACACGTCCCCGTCCTCGGAGAAAATCAGTTCGCGCCCGTTGGTCAGCCCGCACGCGCCCCGCTCGACGACCACCCGGACAAACGCGCCGGATGACCCGTCGTACTCGAACACTGCGGATGGGATGGCCGGTGGGATTGGCCGATCCACGACGAACAGATTGCCATTCGGCCCAAACGTCAGCCCGAACGGCCGTATTATCCCGCCGCTGGCCACCGGGACGAACTCGCCGACCCGCCGGCCGGTGACCCCGTCGAGGCGGACCACCGCATAATTTTCGTTCTGGGCCTTCCCGCACGCGACGAACACGTCGCCGTCGGGGCCAACCGTCATGCCGGGCGCAGCCCAGAGCTCACCGAAGTGCCCAACGCCATCAGTGCGGTCTTCAATGAACCAGCCAAGCACGTCGCCCGTCTCCCCATCGTATTCCAGGATTCCCGCGATCGTGTGGTTGCGATGCCGGTACGCCGTGGCCAGCAGGTTCCTCGTCCGCGCCGAGCGGCAGCCGGTAACGTCGATCGCCGCCTCCAGCGTGTCCGATTGCCCGTCCGGGTTGGCTACCATCACGTCCCACGCGCCGCTGCTGATGATCCCACCGTCGAAGTCAAAGTCCACGGTCAACGACGTCCCGTTCCCGCTGCTGGCGGTAACTATGCCGACATAGTCCGGCTTACCGGCCCTCATCAGCTTCACCGCCGTCGCGTCGGGATCGAGATTTGTGCCGGTGACAGTGACACCGGTCAGCCCCGCACAAGCGTCCGCCTCACTCACCGACACACCGGTTATCGCCGGTGCCTCCATCGGCTCAGGCGGCGCCGGCTTGAACGCCAGGTCCACCGGGCGACTGAGTCCACCGCTGGCGAACGTGCCGATCAACGCCCCGGTCTCGCCGTCGTACTCGATGACGCTGGCCGTGTTGCGGCTGACTACGAACAGGTTGCCGTCGGGCCCCCAGGTCATGCCCTGAGGCCGGTTCAGGCCACTGCCGTCGGGCACGAACGCGCCCAGCAGCTCGCCCGTCTCGACGTCGAACTCCAGCACCTCGTTGCGGTATGTCTCTCCAGTAACAAGGTCCATATCGGTCGAGGTGAGCAGGAGGTTGCCGTTGGGCCGAAAGAGCAGCGACGACCCGAGGGGCATGTCCACGTCCAGGCTGCCGGACAGGGCCCGCAGGAAGCGCCCCGTGGCGTGGTGGTACTCGAAGATCCCCCGCCCCTCGCCCGTGGGATTGCTGGCGT
>CAZBUJ010000093.1:0-20871 GCA_964495075.1 uncultured Phycisphaeraceae bacterium | reverse complement strand
CCCCCGATTCTGTCGCACCACTCTACTCCGTCCTCCCTGGTTCCCTTACGGGTAGATCAGTGAATCGGTGATGAAGTAGTTGTTGCTTGCATCGGCACCCGGGAACCACCGGGTAGTGTCGAAATTGAACATACCACGGGCGCGGCAGACCCACTGCCCGATCTGGTGATCGATCGTATCGAACGCCGTGTAGATGTTGTCCTCATCGACGCCCGCCGTCGGCTTGCGTTCGAACGTGGCGTGACCGTCGGCGAACAGACAGTTCTGGCCTTCGCCTTGGCCCTTGCCGCCGTGGTTCGGGGAGTTGAACCCCGCCCACTCGGACGGAGCCGCAGCGTGGAAATCGGCCCAGTTGATCTCGTCGTTCAGTCGCTGGTCAGCCGTGGCGATGCTCATGTCGTTGAACGGGCCCTTGTCGGCGGCGATGATCATCCGACTGTCGAGATTCTCCGACGGACGGGTCTGCACCGGGCCGTAGGGGACGCGGTAGCCGTAGCTGATGGCGTCGATATTCTCGAAGTCGTAGTAGATGTCGATGGGGTTGCCCGGATCCGGCACATCACCGCTACTGGGGCAGACGAACTGCTTGGGGGTCACCTCACCGGAGCGGACGAGCATCCAGAAACATCGCGTGGTGGAAAGCTGGGTCCACGCGTCGTCACCGGCGCCAATGCTCAGGGCCAACCGGTAGGGGATAGTCCCGCCAACCTGCCCCGGATAGTTGGCGTCTATCATCCACCACACCTTCTGGACGCTGCGATCCGAGTTGAAGGGCACGATCGGCCAGGTGTCGTCGTTCTCGTTCGCGTATATCTTGCACGACGTTCCGATACCCTTGACATTCGCTGCACAGACCAGACGTTTGCTGAGCTCGCGTGCTCGCGACAAGCTGGGCAAGAGGATGGAGATCAGCAGCGCGATGATCGCCACCACGACCAGCAGCTCAATGAGCGTAAATGCCTTCCTACGTTTCACCAGAACACCTCCTGTGCCATGAAGCACAACTGAACTTCCCCCACCGACGCTGAGGCCACGCAGAACGGTGAACGGATTGACAAATCATGAGACCGCCGCGCCAGCACAACAGCGACTGAACGCGGAAAGCGATGCTCTGACGCAACCTCCATCCGTCGGTTCAACCGACGCCATCGAGAACGCCTCGACAGCGTGGCCGGGGACCCCATTCCCAACTCCCAGACCAGGGCTGAATCACTTCAGCGCGATTCACGTATTGAGTTTTTTGGGCGTACGAAACAGCACGTCACGGCGACATCCACAGCGAGTTTCCCTGCGCTCCCAGGCGCGCTACAGGTGCGGCGCAACCCCCGTCTGCGCGGACTCGGTACGTAGACCGAACGCAGGGATCGCCGCATCAGGATGTCTCGTTCAGGAGGAAGGTCTGCCGTCGAAGGTCAGTATGATGGATACGGAGTGCGCTAATCGCCGCGATGCGTGAACAAATAATAATATAAGTGCGTATGACCTAATGCGTGGACAAGGTGCGACGTACAACTCCAAACGAGACCCGGTTACCTCCTAAACCGTGACAAATTCTACCCGGATGCGCGAAGCCCGTCAACGCCAAAATCGACCTTCCCGTGCACGGCACGGCGTGACGCCTCCACCCCGGTCCAGCCTCGGCGCGGGCGTCGGGTCAGAAGAGCCGCTTTGCTAGTTTGATCTCGTACATCGTCCCGCAACCCAGCCCGCGGGCCGCCGCCTTGTGCAGGTAGTCCACGCGCCTGCGATCCGCGTCCACGTAAGGCAACTGGCGCTTGCGTTTCCGATGCTGGTTGATCAAATCCAGCCCCACAGTATCGAGGGCCACCGGATCGAATCCCGCCCACACGATCCCGCTCTGCCAGGTGAGGCTGTCGTGCGCTTCAGGCCCGCCGTCGAACACGCTCCGCAAGGCGTTGACGATGTGGACCCGCAGCTTGTTGCGAATCTGAGGCAGGGCCACGATGTCGCCGATGTACGGTGAGCAGCCGTTGTCGTGGAACCGGGCGGGGTGTTTCACCAGCGCGTGGGACAGGTTTTTCAGGCAGCCGGTGATGCCTGCGATGTTGTGGGTCTTGAGGAACGGGATATTGACCAGCGCCGTCACCTGCCGGAGGACCGAGGCGAGCCGGTCCCGGCCGCTGCCGAAATCGACTTCGTCGTCGTCCCAATCCGTGGAGGGCTTCGTCGTGCCGGTTTCGGCGTAGATGGTGGTCGGGACCTCGATGGGCACGAGTTGCTCGGGCCGCCAGCCCGCCTCGACGATCGAACGAATCAGTACCCGGGCAAAGTCGGGGGTGGTACCGAGTCCCTCGGCGCCCGAGCGGTTGAATTTCAGCCCGACCACGTCGTCCGGTCGGAGGATTCGCTGCCAGGCCTCCTGTGCGGTCGAGGTGCGGGTCAGCGTGATGAGGCACCACTCAATCATCTCTTGCAGGATCGCGGTTTGGATGATCCGGCCCTCGATGACGTTCTCGCAGCGGGCTTGCGTCACCCACGGTTCGGGCGGCGCGGCCGGTGCCGTCGCGGGCTGGGTGGCCGGTGGGTTAGCGAGAGCCCAATCCGGTCCGCCGACTGCCATCCCGGCGGCGGCGGCCGTCGCACCGGCGAGGAATCCGCGTCGCGAGAGTCCGGGTCGTATCTGATCCTTGTTGTCCGGCGTCGGCATGTTCTGATTCCGCGTTGACACTGACGAGTCCCCGCCATAAGTATCGGCACGGTACGGCATCGCGGTTCACACCCGATGCGCACGGGTGTTGCCCGGCCGCGGATGGCCCGGGCGAGCAACGGCGGGAAGGACGGTCTCTGAGGGCGATCTCCGATGCAGATTGACCAAATCCGGGAGGCGTTGCGCGATTGCAACCAGATTCACCTGTTGAACTTCTGGGAAGAACTCTCGGCGGGCGAGCAGGCCGAGCTGCTGGCCGACCTGTCCCGTGTCGACTTCGAACAGGTGGCCCGGCTGATCCCGACCCACGTGCTGGCCGCCCCCGAGGCGCACCTGCCCAGCACGATCGAGCCGGCGCCGGTGGTGACGGCGGAGCCCGGCACGGCAAGACGTGCGGGGGCCGCCGCTCGCGGGGCGAGGCTGATCGGTGAGGGGAAGGTGGCGGCGTTGGTCGTCGCCGGCGGTCAGGGCACGCGGCTGGGCTACGACGGCCCGAAGGGGATGTTCGAGATTTCGCCGGTCGCGGGCAAGTCGCTGTTCCGCCTGTTTGCCGAGTTCATCCTCGGCTCCGAACGGCGGTACGGCGGCACGATCCCCTGGTACATCATGACCAGCGAGACGAACGACCGGGTCACCCGCGACTATTTCACCGAGCACGACTATTTCGGTCTGAAGCCGGCGAACGTCACGTTCTTCAAGCAGGGGATGATGCCCGCCATCGGCCCGGACGGCCGGATTCTGCTGGACCAGAAGCACCGGGTGGCCATGTCGCCCGACGGCCACGGGGGCACGCTTCGGGCCCTGGCGGCGACCGGGGCGCTCGCGGACATGGCCGATCGCGGCGTCGACGCGATCAGCTACTTCCAGGTGGACAATCCGCTGGCGTCGCCGGTGGACCCGGTATTCGTCGGGCTGCACGACGAGTCGCGATCGGAGGCGTCGAGCATCTCGGTTCACAAAGCGGACGATCTGGAACGTGTGGGCAACTTTGCCCGAGTCGACGGCAAGGTCTGCGTGATCGAGTATTCCGACCTGCCCGAGGCGCGTGCCCGGGCCCGCGACGCAAACGGGAATCGCGTGCTCGATTTGGCGAGCATAGCGATCCATGTGTTCTCCCGTTCGTTCATCGAGCGGCTGACCGCCGACATCCGCGCGATCAAGCTGCCCTGGCACCGCGCGGTGAAGAAGGTCCCGTACGTCGATCCCGACACGGGGACCCGCGTGGAACCGGACACCCCCAACGCGGTCAAGCTCGAGATGTTCGTGTTCGACACGTTGCCGCTGGCCGAGCGAACATTGATCTATCTCACGGATCGGGCCGAGGTGTTCAGCCCGGTGAAGAACGCGACCGGCATCGACAGTCCGGAGACGTCCCGCCGCGATATGATCCGTCGTGCCGGGTCGTGGCTTCGTGGTGCCGGTGTGGAGGTCCCGACCTGGAGCGACGGCGACCCCGACGCGGCGATCGAGATCAGTCCACTGTTTGCCTTGGACGCCGACCACCTTGCCGAGGTGCTGATGGAGAAGCCGACCGTGTCGTCGGGTGATTCTCTGTACCTGGGGTAGGCACAGGAAGGGAGCGACTCTATGGCGATCGTTGACCCTGCGATTGACGAGTATCTTCTGTCGCTCACGCCGGGCCGTAATGCCACGCTGTCGGCCATGGAAGCCCTGGCGGCCGAGCGCGGGTTTCCTATCGTCGGTCCGCTCGTCGGGCGGTTCCTCCAGCAGCTCGTTCACCTCGTCGGCGCTCGGCGCGTGTTCGAGATGGGGTCGGGCTACGGATACTCGGCCATTTGGTTTGCGTTGTCGATGGCGGCGGACGGGGTCGTGCATTGCACGGAGGGGGACCCGGCCAACATCGCCCTGGGTCGCGATTTTGCGGAGCGGGCGGGAGTGGCGGCTCGGCTCGAGTGGCATGAGGGCGATGCCCGGACGCATATCGAACGGGCGGAGGGCACCTTCGACATCATCCTGATCGACGTGGACAAGGATCAGTATCCGCAGGCCCTCGAGGCGGCGTGGCCGAAGCTCCGGCCGGGCGGTGTGCTGGTCACCGACAACACGTTGTGGAGCGGTCGCGTCGTGACGGAACAGCCGCCCGCCGAGAGCACGCAAGGGGTGCTGACGTTCAACGCGAAGGCCTACGCGCTTTCTGACGGGTTGGCCACCATTCTGCCGCTGCGCGACGGTCTGCTGCTGGCCGTCAAGACGATCTGATGGGTCATCCGGCTATCCTTGTCCGGCGATCGTCAGCAGCGCCCGGACGATCCCGATACACTCGCCTTTCTTCTTCACCGCGAGCAACGGGACGGGTGAATTGCGAATCAGGCTCTCGGTGGTGCTGGCCAGCAGTACGCCGGCGGGGCCGGTCAGCCCGCGTGCCCCGATGACGACAAGGTCGGCCTTCTGCTGGTCGATGGCGTCGAGGATGAGGGGCACGGGGTTGTCGAACAGGTCCGGGACGCACGAGGTCGTGATGCGGGCGTTGCCGACGGGCACGCGACCGAGCAGGTGCTCGGTTTCTTTCTCTGCGTTTTCGCGGAGGGTGGCTTGATGCTCCTCCAGTGACAGGCCGACGTTGGAGTATCCGCCGTGGACCTGGAAGACGTTGAGGCACACGACTTCGTGTCCGGTGGCGGAGCCGATGGCGGCGGCCATTTCGAGCGCGTTGGCGGAGCAGTCCGAGTCGCGGACGGGGGCGATGATTTTGCCTGCGCCTTCGACCTTGGCGCTGACGGGCAGCACGAGAACGGAGCAGTTGGCCCGGCGGGTGACCCTGCGGGCGAACAGTGCTTTATCCGTGTCCTCGTGCCCGGTGTCCGAGAGCCGGCCGAGGACGATCAGGTCGATTTCGCTGTCGTGGGCCAGGCGGAGGATCTCGATCAGGGCCGATCCTTCGACGACGTGGCAGATGACGTCCCCATGCCCGCGGCTGGCGAAATGTTCCGCGGCGCAGGCTTCGAGCGCTTCCTTCGTGATTGGGGCGAGGGGCTCCGCCTCGGCGACGTGGCCGGGCAGCGGCTTATCTTCCACCACGTGCAACAGATGCAGTTCACGCGACGCCGCGAGCCGGGTGATGTCGCTGACGTATTCCAGTAACGGCCCGGTATGCTTGATTTGCTCGATGCAGAACAGGATTCGTTCGAACCGCTTCATTGAAGGTCTCCTGCGTCGTGTGGCCACGCATCCCCGGTCGCCGCCGGCGGCTCCCGGTATGCCGGCCAGCTCAATAGTACCCGGACCGGCTCGCGTTCGCGACTGTTCTTTGCCGGATCTCCCGGCGGGCAGGTCAGCGCCACGTGTTGACGAGGGCGGTGCCGAGGGCGAGGGCCGCCATGGCCAGGGCGAAGACGAGCTTGCCGAGCGTACCGATCACGCGTCCGATGGCCGCCGACAGTCCGATGCGTGCGGCTTGCGCGAGGTCATCGCGCACGGTCATCTCGCCGATGAGCGCGCCGACGAAGCACCCCGCCACCGCACCGAACACGCTGCCGATGACGGGGATGGGTATCGAGAAGATGAACATGCCGAGGAAGCCGCCAGCCAGCGCGAACCACGCCGTGCGCGACGACGCGCCGGCCCGCTGGGCGAACGCGGCGGAGGATGCCAGTTCCCAAAGCTCCGCGGCCACGGCCAGCCCGCCCATGAGGCAGAGGATGGCGGGCGTGATGTTCTCCCATTGGCCCTGCCAGGCGTAGAGGATTGCGCCGCCCAGGATGACCCACGTGCCGGGCAGTTGAAACACGGCGAGGATCAGTCCGACGGCGATGATCAGGGTCAGTCCGGTCAGCCAGAGCAGTTCCATCTCGGTCCAGTCTCCATCGAGTCGAAGTCTGACATCGGCACTATACGCGCCGGGCCGGCGGAGGAAAGGCGTGCGGGCAGGGTACCGGATCGTGGCCGGGTCGGTGTCACGAGTCAGGCGGGGAGGATAATCGGCGATGGGGCGCCGCCTCGCGGCGCCGGCTGGGGGGCGTATGAAGCCACCGCCTCCCGGAGCAGGTGTTCGAGGGGGAGACCGCGACGGCGGAGCCGGTGAAGGTGTCGCCGATTGACACGAACGCTCAGCAGCGAGGAATTGCCGTTCGGGTCATCGTGGAGCACGGGCGATTTGTGCAGCCGGCTCAGCACGCAGACCATGCGATCGACGGACTCGGCATGGTACCGATCGAGCAGATCGCCGCAGAGCGGCCAGCGCGAGTACTGCCCCCACAGACTGACGGATCGTCGCCAGTGCTGGCGGGTGACCAGGCGGTTGATGCGTTTGAACACGCGCAGGTTCAGGCGATAGGGCAGGAATGTGTGGGTGATCACTGCCGCCATGAGGTCGTGATGCGTTCGCACGTCGTGGTCGGCCAGGGCGTCGAGTTGCCGGAACGCCTTGTACCCGATCCGGTTGTCGGCCCGCATCTCCCAGTAGAGATGGCCGAAGTTGATGGTGGTCCGCGTGATGGCCAACTGGCGCGGGACGAACTTGCCATGCGCGATGGTGTCCGCGGCGAGATGCGAAAGGTAGCCGTAGGCGAAGGCGCGGTGGCGGTCATCTTCGGCAAGTTCGAGCAGCCTGAAGCCGGTCGTCCAATGGTGGCAGAATTGCTTGATGCGGCTCCATTTTTTGGCGAAGACGGCGTCGGCGGCGACATTCCCGTAGAGGTAGTCGAGACCGTGGCGGGCGAGGGCGATGCCGACCGCGGTCGGCAGCCAGGCGAGGTTGCCGAGGATCTGCGAACCGAGTTGCACGTGGGTGGCCGGTCCCCACGCCAACGCGTCGGCCGCATCGGCGAGGCTATAGAGGACGGCGACGACGGCGGCGATTGTCCAAGTACGCGGTTTCACGTGGCGGAACATCCTGTTACGCTTCATTTGAATCGTAGCATTCTACCCATGTGGGCGGTGTTGCGGGCGCGGTTTCCAGTGATATCGGTGCGAAAGCGTGTAAAATCGCGTCGAGTCCGCTTTGTTGACGGTGGCGGTGGTGCCGGCTACACTGAAGGTATCTAACAGCGGCACAATATCTTACGAGTAACAGGAGCCTGTGCATGGCTGAGGACAAAGGCCATCTGACCGTGCATGATCGCGACGGGGTGACGATCGTCGAGTTTGCGGAGCGCAAGATTCTTGAAGAACTCACCATTCGCGAAATCGAGTCGGAACTGATCGCCGTGGTGGAAGATCACAGCGCGATTAAACTGGTGCTGAATTTTACGAACGTCGGGCATTTTTCCAGTGCGGCGCTGGGCACGCTGAACAAGTTGTACGAGCTGGTTCGGGAGAAAGGTGGCCGGATGATCCTGACCGGCATCAGCCCACGCATCATGGATGTCTTCGAGATCACGAACCTGCACAAGCGGTTCGAGATTCGTAACACCGTGGCCGACGCGCTCGCGGTGTTGTAGTCGCCGCACACGCGGGTGTGATGTTCCGGCGTTCCACCATGGTAGCCGTAGATCCGGATAACGAGTCGACTTTTCGCGTTCTTACGATTCCCAGTACGCTCAAGGCGGCGAGGGAACCCGAAGAAGTGATCCTGAAGGAAGCCGAAGCGAGTGGCTTCTGTGAGGATGATCTCTTTGCCCTCAAGCTGGCCCTGGAAGAGGCGATGACCAATGCTGTGAAGCACGGCAACGGTTGCGATCCGGGCAAGCAGGTGACCGTTCGTTATGCCGTCACCGCCCAGAAGCTGGTCGTCGTGGTCACGGATGAAGGGCCCGGCTTCCACCCGGACGAGGTGCCGGACCCGACCACCCCGGATCGGCTTCCCCTGCCGAACGGGCGTGGCATCATGTTGATGCGGGCGTACATGGACCATGTGGACTACCGCAAGAACGGGTCCGAAGTGTACATGATGAAGCGACGTGACGTGGGCGATCCGGATCGGGGGGAGTAGCGGAACCATGCGACCCTCAGACCGACCGCTCGAGATCGACATATCCAATCGAGCCGGTGGCGTCCTTGTCGCTCTGCACGGGTCGGCCACGATGGAACGGTGTGAGGAACTCAAGTCACGGCTGTTGGACGTCGCCCGGGGCAAGCCGCGCGTCATGGTGCTGGACATGGCCGACCTGGACTTCATCTGCTCGCTCGGTCTGGGCAGTATCGTGGCCGCGTACCTTCGGGCCGTGCAGAACGATGGGAAGCTCGTCGTGACCGGTCCCAACGAGGCCATCCGCCACGTATTGGAGCTGACGCGGCTCAACGAGTTGTTAGCGATTCGGGATTCGCCTGACGCGGCATTGGGATCGTAACGTACCGCCCACGGCGTGGACGGGCGGGGCAGGGCAAGCGAATCGGCATGCGAATTCGTCGTACGGTACATTACAGCGGACGGGTTCAGGGCGTGGGTTTTCGGTTCACCGCGGTGCGGGTGTCTGACGCGTTCGATGTCGTCGGCACGGTGCGGAATCTGCCGGACGGGCGGGTGGAACTGGTGGCCGAGGGGGAGGTCGAGGAGCTGGATCGATTCATGGCGGCCATCGACGTCCAGATGGGCCGTCTGATCAACGAAGCGGCCTGCACCGAGAGCGCCGCCACCGGTCGTTACTCGACGTTCGACATCGCGTTCTGATCATCCGGGCCAGCGGGGGCCGGCTCGGGGGGATGCGAGCGCGGCCGACGGGGCAGCATTACCAGGAACACGAGCAACGGGATCATTGGCACGCGGAATCGTGGATCGATCTGCGGGGTTGTCGTTATCAGCAGGGCCAGCAGGCACGCCGCCGGGAAGAACGCGTCCACCCATCGCCACCGCGCGGTGGCGAGCCGTGCGGCGACCGCCGCCGCGAGAACCAGGTAGAGCACGCCCACGGCGGCGGAGCGGGCGCGATGGACCTCCTGGCCCGTAGGCGGGCGCAAGGCGAGATTCAGCGGAAACGTCAGAATGGAGCCGCACCGCACCAGGCAGCACAAGGTGGTCGACAGGGGTGATTCGAGCAAGTAGCGTCGACCGACGCGGGTCAGTTGTTGCGACACGGCAAAGGCATCGAAGTCCGTCCGGTTGCCCTGGGCGAGATTGGGCCACTTCAGTTGCTCCAGCCGATCGGGCGGGGCGTGGTCGAACGCGGCGCGGAGTTCGTTGTCGATGTCGTCCCAGATGGTGTGCGGCGCGTCGGCCGCCTCCGGGTTCAATGATGTTTCGCGGTAGCGATCCTGCGTTCGTCCTTGACGCCACAGGACGCATTCGGTGGCCTTGAAGTAGGCGAGCACGGCGCCGCCTTGGCTTGACAGCGCGAAATGGTCGGCGACGAGGCGGTTCCGCGCCATCCAGGCCCCGACCACGCCGGCCGCGGCCAGTCCGAAGCAGACGACGGCCCGGGTCGACGTGCCCCGGGCCCGCGGTGGTCGGGGCGCCCGCCAGGCGGCCACGGTCAGGTGGAGCAGACCCATCAATAAGGCGGCCGGAAACAGTATGGCCACGGGGCGCGTCAGCACGGTCAGGCCGATGAGTGCGCCCGCGAGTGCCCAGTCGAGCCATCGCTGTCGCCTCTGGGCGGAGATCCAGGCGAGCCACGTCAGCAGGATCAGGGTGACGAACCACGTCGTGGCCAACAGCCACAGCGAATAGAACAGGTGGTAGGGTTCGACCAGACAGAGGAGTGCCGCGCCGGCGGCGCGGCGTTGCGTCAGGGTTCGGCGGGCGATGCCGTAGACGAGCAGGACGTTGGCGATGGCCAGCAGTTGCTGGGTGCACACGAGGCGGGCGGGGTCCGGTCCGGCGACGAGGCGGACGGCGGCGAGGAAGAGGGGGTAGCCGGGGGTGCGCCAGGTATCGGGGACGAGGGGTGGGTGCTCGGCGAGGGAGAATCGGCCATGCTCCAATAGGTTTTCGGCCAGTTGGTAGTACTCGCGGGCGTCGAGTGAAGCGAAGGCGTATCCGTCAATCTGTCCGGTTCGGGCGCGTGCCGCGGCGAGCACGCCGACGTGGACGATCAGGCCGGCTATCGTGAGCAGGACTAGCGGATGTCGGGCGATCCGCACCATGTCGCCAGTATAGGGAGATTCGCCGGTTGCGCAAGGGTGGCGGCACGGTTGCCGGCTCGGTGGGGTGGCCCTAGAATCGCGGCAAGCCCGCACGGGAGGTGGGTGGGCGGGAGTCGGGCCAAAGGCGTGCGGTGCGGCCGCGGGAGTTCATGGTGACAGCCGAGGTTACGGAATTAAACGCGACGTTGATCGAGCGGCGCGATATCAACGAGTACCTGAGCGTCGTGAAGATCGAATCCGACCGTGGCGCGGTTCCCGAGTTCGAGGCGGGGCAGTACATCTCGCTGGGCCTTCCGATGACGATGGCCGGGCCGGCGGGTGATGGTCCGGAGCCGGCGCACAAGGCGAAATCGGGACTCATCCGACGGGCGTACTCCATCGCATCGTCGCCCAACGTCCGCCACCATATCGAGGTGTTCGTGGTCCTCGTCCACCAAGGTGAGCTGACGGAACGGCTCTGGACGCTCGATGAGGGTGATCGCCTCTGGATGCACGATCGTGTGAAGGGGCTGTTCACGCTGGACGCGGCCCCGCCGGACAAGGACTTGGTGATGGTGAGCACAGGCACGGGCATCGCGCCGTTCATGTCGATGCTGCGGACCTATCGCGGTCAGAACCGGTGGCGGCGTTTCGTGTTAATCAACGGGGTCCGGCTGGCCCAGGACCTCGGGTACGCTGACGAACTGGAGGCCTTGTGCCGGACGGACCCGACCGTCGTGTATCTGCCCATGGTCACGCGGGAGCCGGAGGAGTCGGACTGGCGTGGGCTTCGCGGCCGGGTGCAGGGCGTTTTGGAGCCGTCGCGATATGCGGAGCTGGTGGGCGCCCCGCTGGATCCCGCGCAGTGTCACGTGTTTCTCTGCGGCAATCCGGCCATGATCGACGGGGTGGAGCCGATGCTGCATGGGCTGGGCTTCAAGACCCACTCGCCCCGCGAGCCGGGCAACCTCCACTTCGAGCGCTACTGGTAAAGGTGCGGCATGGTTGACAGGCGTGAGCGAGCAGGGCGGCGCCTAGTCGTGCGGCTGGCCGCCGTGATGAGCCTGCTGATCTTCGGTGTCGCGGCGTGCGAGCGCGAGCAGCCGGCGCCGCCCGCGCGTCCGGCCCGCGCGGGCCCCACGCCGAACATCGTGTTCGTGCTCATCGACACGCTGCGGGCGGACCGGCTGGGTGCGTACGGCGACACGCAGGGTCTCACGCCGACCTTGGATGCCATCGCAGCCGAGGGCGTGCTGTTCGAGCGGGCGATTGCGCCGGCCCCGTGGACCCAGCCGTCTATCGCGTCGCTGTTCAGCGGCGTGTACCCGGGCGTGCACGGGGTCGTGGACTACCAATGGGCGTGTGACGCCACGAACGGGGTAGTCCCGAAGGTCAAGGTGTTTGCCGACCGTTTTGTCACGATGGCGGAATTGCTGCACGACCGTGGCTATGCGACGGCCGCGTTCGTCGCGAATCCGTACGTGCTGGGCGCGTACGGATTCGCCCAGGGCTTCGACTCGTTCGATACGAACTTCGCCAGCCTGGACACGCCGGGGAGCGAGCTCAACGACGCGGCGATCGAGTGGCTGCACGATTATCGTGATCCCCGGCGCCCGTTCTTTCTGTACCTGCACTACATGGACGTGCACGGCCCGTACAACGCGCGGCGCGAGTATCGGGAGCCGCTGGTGGCGCGGGTGGAGGCGATGCCGGACAGGCAGAAGCTGACCGACGCGGATCTCGTCCGGCTCGAGTACCTGTGGCGGCGGGCGCCGGACGAGAACGACGTGGATCGCTACGCGCGGCTGAGTGTGTATCGCGAATACTGGGCGGCGCGATACGACGCAGGGGTGGCGGAGATGGATCACCACCTGGCGGACCTGCGGGCACGGCTCGATGGGCTGGGTCTGTGGAAGGACGCGTATGTCATCGTGGCGTCCGACCATGGCGAGGCCCTGTTCGAGCACCGTCACTGGGACCACGGATTGAGCACGCATCACCCCGAACTGCACGTGCCGCTGATTCTCCGGTGGCCCGGGCCGCTGCCGCCCGGGTATCGCGTCCCGGCGACGGTGCGGCTGCTCGACGTGCTGCCCACGCTGGTGGATCAACTGGCCTTGCCGCCGGTGACCGCAGCCCAGGGTGCGTCACTCATGCCGCTGGTCGTCGGGACGCGGGAGGCATCGACCCGTGCGGCGTTCGCGGAGTCGGTCAAGAAAGGTCCGCCGCAGCAGGCGTTGTACCTCGGTCCCTGGAAGCTGATTCGAATGGCCGGCGGTGCCGTGGCGATGTTGTACGACGTCGCCGCGGACCCGCTGGAGCAGGACAACGTCATGGCGGACCAACCGGCAACAGCGGCTGCCCTGACGGCATTGCTGGAGCGCCACGTGGCGGAGAACGCGCGGCTGGCCGGGGGAAAAGAGGCGGAGGCGGTTCCGCTGGGTGCCGAACAGCTGGAGCGTCTCAAGTCGCTGGGTTACGTGAAGTGACGAGCCTGACGGGCGGCGGATTGTCGCGGATTGTTTTGGGCGGGCGGACAGCAAAAAGGGCCTGTCGTTTCACGACAAGCCCACGCAGATCGGTTTGAAGAACCGCCGTGCCGATGGGAGGTATTCGGCGAACCCGCGGTATAGGTGGGTGGCCGTCAGTTGCCAGGAGGTCCCGCAACCTGGCGGGCATGTCCGCGAGCTTCTGAATTCAAGCCTCCCGCAGGTTCGCGATATCGGTTCGGCCAAATAGGTCCCTGTCGAGCACGGTAGTACCTTCAAACAGTACTCTGTTACTATAGCATCGGACAAAGCAAAATAGAAGCGTGAAGGGATCAAATCACAGACGATTAAAAAAGTTGCGTGTCGCAATCGCCGTGCCAGAATGAGTTGTTGGCGCGTGAATTTTGTATCGAGGCATTCTATAATAGACCGTCGTGACAGTGCCGCTTCGATGGGCCGGGGCGGCATGTCTAACATCAAGAAACGAGGGGAGATACCGCGACGGTTCGTCGATCGGACATCGCGCCGCGGGGCGGTGCGCCGTACGGCATTGGTGCGACTGGACGGATGGGCATGAGTGACAACCGGATCGATCAGAAGCTCCAGGCGTTGGCGCAGGGTCCGCGCAAGGCGCTGGTCCCGTACGTGACGGCCGGTTATCCGGACCTCCCGACGACCGGTCGGATTATCGAAGAACTTGACGCGCTGGGGGTCCCACTCGTTGAACTCGGCATCCCGTTTTCGGATTCGATTGCCGACGGCCCCGTGATCCAGGGATCGTTTCACGAGGTGTTGTCGCGCCCGTTCCGCACGGACGATGTGTTCGCGCTCGTGCAGTCCTTGCGCGGCAAGGTGTCGGTGGGTCTGCTGGCGATGGTGTCGATGTCGCTGGTGCGTCGGCCGGGCGTGGACGGCTTCGTGGCGCGTTGCGCCGCGAGCGGGTTCGATGGGTTGATCGTGCCCGACGTTCCGCTCGAGGAATGCGAGGAGGTTCGCTCGGCGGCCGAACGCGTCGGGTTGCGGTGCGTGATGCTCGTCGCCCCGACGACGCCGGTGCAGCGGCGCGAGCGCATCGCGAATGTCTCCAGCGGGTTCATTTACCAGGTGGCCGTGCGGGGGATCACCGGCGAGCGGGACGCGGTGCCGGCCGAGATTGCGGATTACGTGCGGCAGTTGCGGCAGAGCAGTGCGCTCCCCGTCTGCGTGGGGTTCGGGATCAGCAGTCCGGCCCATGTTCGTGCCGTGTGCCGCATCGCCGACGGTGCCATCGTCGGCAGCGCGATCGTCCGGCGTATCGCCGACGCCGTCAACGAAGGCTGCACGTCCGAACGGATCGTGGAACGCGTGAGATCATTCGTGGCCGAACTGTTGGAGGCAACCGTTACCGCATGACCGAAGACTCGCAACACGTTGAACGCCGGGCCGGCACACCGTCGCCCGGGCGTGGCTCGACCAAGTCGTTGATATGGATCGCCGTCATTGGCGTGGCGGCGGTGTACTGGTTCACGAGGGGGGGCGGCGGGTTGCTGCCGGGCTGGACGGATCAGCTCGAGCCGGCGCTGGCCAAGGCGGTGGACGGCGGGCAGGCGGTGCTGGTGTACTTCAGCGTGCCGGGGTGAGGTCCGTGCCTTACGATGAAAAGGCAGGTCCTGCCTGACAAACGCGTGCGTGCGATGCTCGAGAAATTCGTCCCGGTGGAGCTGAGTCTGGGCCGAAACCAGACCACGGCGAGAAAGTACGGCATCACCGGGGCGCCGGCGTTCGTGGTGCTGAAGTCGTCGGGTCAATTGGTCGTGGTGCAGGAAGGCCCGCTGAGCGCGGACTCGTTCATCCAGTTTTTGCAGTCCGCTTCCGCGGCGGCTTCGAGGGGATCTTGAACACCTCACCGCGACCGTCGAGCCGTTTCTTGAGGAACCGGCCCGTGTGGCTTGCGTCACAGAGGGCCACGTCTTCGGGAGTGCCTTCCACGACGACGCGGCCGCCCGCCTCGCCCCCTTCCGGCCCCAGATCGATCACCCAGTCGGCGACTTTGATGACGTCGAGGTTGTGTTCGATGCAGAGCACGGTATGGCCCATGGCCACCAGCCGATTGAGGACGTTGAGCAGCTTGTGGATGTCGGCGAAGTGCAGACCGGTGGTGGGCTCGTCCAGAATGTACATCGTGTGACCCGTCGGTGACTTGCCGAGTTCGCCCGCCAGTTTGACGCGCTGGGCTTCGCCACCGGAGAGGGTGGTGGAGGACTGGCCGAGGCGCATGTAGCCGAGTCCCACGTCCTGCAGGGCGCGGAGGAGTTGCTTGATCTTGGGGAAGTTCTCGAAGAACACCGCGGCGTCTTCGACCCGCATGTCCAACACGTCGGCGATGTTGCGCCCGCGGTAGCGCACCTCGAGCGTTTCCCGGTTGTACCGGGTTCCCTTGCAGGTCCCGCATTCGACGAACACGTCCGGCAGGAAGTGCATTTCGATCCGCTTGATCCCCTGGCCCTGGCAGTCCTCGCATCGACCGCCGCGGACGTTGAAGCTGAACCGGCCCTGCGAGTAGCCGCGGATTTTGGCTTCCCGGGTGCGGGCGTAAAGCTGCCGGATCAGGTCGAACACGCCGACGTAGGTCGCGGGATTGCTGCGGGGCGTTCGGCCGATGGGCGACTGGTCGATCTCGATGACGCGATCGATTCGCGACATGCCGACCAGCCGGTCGAACGCGCCCGGCTTGGGCCCCGCGTTGTTGATGACGCGCTGCAGGGCCCGCAGGAGGATGGAGGAGACCAGGGTGCTCTTGCCGCTGCCGGAGACGCCGGTCACGCACACGAAGCGGCCCAGCGGGAATTTCACGTCGACGTTCTTGAGGTTGTTGGCCTTCCCGCCGCGGACTTCCACCGCGTTGGCGAGGTCGACCGGTCGCCGTTCCTCGGGCACCGGAATGGCGAACTTTCCCGTCAGGTACTTCGCGGTGATCGACTCCTCGCACTCGAGAATGGACGCGAGCGGGCCTTGGGCGACGATGTGTCCGCCTTGGGCACCGGCCCCCGGTCCAATATCCACCACGTGATCGGCGGCCGCGATGCATTCCTCGTCGTGCTCGACGACGATGACGGTGTTGCCCATGTCGGCCAGTTGCCGCAGCGTGCCGACCAGACGTTGCGTATCGCGCTGGTGAAGACCGATGGTCGGCTCGTCGAGGACGTAACACACGCCGACCAGGCCGCTGCCGATCTGGGTGGCGAGCCGGATGCGCTGGGACTCGCCGCCGGAGAGCGTGGCGCTTCCACGATTCAGCGACAGGTAGTCGACACCGACGTCGCACAGGAATCGCAGTCGCTGTCGAATCTCGCGAAGGATCGGATCGGCGATGATGCGGCGTTCGCCGTCGAACGTCATGTCGTCGAACGCGACGCGGGCGGCGACGACGCTCATGGCGCAGATGTCGGCGATGCTGCGGTCCCCGATCCGCACGGAAAGTGCTTCGGGGCGGAGCCGGGAACCGCGGCACTCCTCGCACGGCGCTTCGCTGAGGTACCCGTGCATCCGCTGCTTGACCGACTCGGAATCGGTCGTCTCCCACCGCCGCCGCAAGTTCGGGATGACGCCCTCGAACGTGGTTTTGTACTCCTTGGCCTGGCTGTCCGTCGTCCCGTGGATCAGGATTTCGACCAGGGGGGCCGGGATATTGCGGAACGGAATGTCCGGCGACACGTCGAAGACATCGCAGAAGCTCTGCACCATGGCCCGGTAGACCGCGTTCATTCGCTTGCCGCCATGCCGCCAGGCGCTGATGGCCCCACTGGCGAGGGCGAGATCCTTGTCCGGCACGATCAGGTCGGTGTCGAACTCCAGCACGGTGCCGAGACCGTTACAGCCGGAGCAGGCTCCGTGCGGGGAGTTGAAGCTGAACAGTCGCGGCGACAATTCCGGCAGATTCACGTCCGGGTGATGGGGGCACGCGAAGTGGGAGCTGAAGACGTGATCCTCGAACTCGCCGTGGTCGTTCTCGGCGGCGATGATCACCCGCCCTTCGCCGAGAGCGAGGGACAGATCGACGCTATCGGCGAGCCGGGGTTTGATGTGATCCTTGACCACCAGCCGGTCGACCACGACTTCGATGAAGTGCTTCTTCTGTCCGTTGAGGGGGGCGGCGTCTTCGAGTTTCACCATTCCCCCGTCGATGCGGGCCCGCACGAATCCCTCTTTGACCATCCTCGCCAGCAGGTCGGCATGACCGCCTCGTTTTCCCGAGACGAGGGGGGCCATCACCATCACCCGCCGCCCTGCGGGCAGGCCGAGCACAGCGTCCACGATCTGGGACGTCGACTGTCGTCCGATGACGCGTTGGCAGACCCAGCATCGCGGTTGACCGACGCGTGCGAAGAGCACGCGCAGGTAGTCGTAGATTTCGGTGACGGTGGCGACGGTGGACCGCGGGTTCATGCTGGCCGACCGCTGTTCGATCGCGATGGTCGGGGCCGACCCTTCGATCCGGTCCACGTCCGGCTTCTGCATCTGCTCCAGGAACTGGCGGGCGTAGGCGGAGAGGGACTCCACGTACTTCCGCTGCCCCTCGGCGTAGATGGTGTCGAATGCCAGCGAACTCTTGCCGGAGCCGGACAGCCCGGTGATCACGGTGAACTGGTCGCGCGGGATCTCCAGGGTGACGTTCTTGAGGTTGTGCTGTCTGGCCCCAACGATCCGGATAGTTTTCTGCTCGGGCACCGATTCCTCCGCAGCGGCGGCTGATCCGCAGCGGGGCTGAACCCGTCGCCGCGGCGTATCGCCAAACGGTTTAGGCTACACCGTTTATGCGCGGTTTTCAATGGGCGGCGAGGGGGCCGCGATGCAAGATCTTGTGCGGTAAGACGTCGCGGCGCGCGTTCACAGGATCGGGCGGTGGTTCGGGCGGTGGCGTCAAGAAACACTTGAGCATTGCGTCGCAGCGAACCGATAATACCATAAGAGTCTGTCTGGACTTGGTTTCCAGTACTGGAAGCAACGTCGGGGCGCCGCGCGGTTCGCCCGGTCGTTGCCGTCAAGGGAATGACACCTCGTGGGATCGAAGAAGCAAGGGCCCCCGCCTCGTCGGGTGGGGAAGCCAGTGTTGTTGTGTTTGCTGTGCGTGTTCGTCTGGGCGGCGCTGCTCACGTTCGACGCGGGCGACTGGCCGAGCCGGGCCCAGTATCCGACCAACGATCCGCCCCAAAACGCGTGCGGTTGCGTCGGCGCGACGATCGCCTACTTCCTGCTTCAGTACCTGGGTGACGGGTCCTATCCGCTGGTGTTGTTCGCGACGATGGGGGCCGGGCTATGGCTGGTTCACGGGTACGTCGTCAATCTGTTCCAGCGTGCCTTCGGGCTGGCGTTGCTGTCGGTGGGGACGGCGGCCTCTGTACATTTGATCGCAGACCCCGGTGCCAATACGCTGCCGATCGGCTGCGGCGGTGTGTTGGGCTGCGCGGTAGGTGACTTCCTGTCCGCCCGGTTCTCGGGGCTGGGGACGGGTCTGGTGCTGGCGTGGGCCCTGATCGTGGGTCTGTTGTTCACGGCCGAGGGTTGGGTCCTGCGGTTGCCCGACATGGTGAAGCGGGTGGGGCAAGCCTCGGGTGAGGCCATCGCGGCCGCACGGGCGGCCGCCGTGGCGGCGCCGGGGCTCGCCACCGCGGAAGCGGCCAGTTCGGGCGGCCAACGTCGCGGTGATCACGCAGGCACCCGCGAAGCGGTGGAACCGCGGATCAATCTCCATCGACCCAAGCCCAGGCCGAAAGACGCGTCCGATCCGAGGCAGGGTGAGTTGTTCGAGACGCGGGCGGGGGAGGCGGCGACGGCCGCGGCGGTGGAATCCGAAGCGCCGCCGAAGCCCGTGGCCGGATCGTCCGCGCGCAAAGCCGCGGGAGACGGGCCGCCGGCCAAGGCGACCCGGGATCCGGTGGTGCGGATGATCGAGCCGAAGCCGACCGAGCCGCCGAAGGAGGCGTACCCGCCCCAGCTCGAAGACTGGGAGTTGCCGCCGTTGTCCCTGCTGGCGGACCCCGAGTATGCCTTCACGGCCCAGCACGAGCAGCAGGTTCGTGCCAAGGCGAAGGTTCTGGAACAGACGTTGGACGAGTTTCGGCTGGACGCCCGCGTGGTGGAGATCGACACGGGGCCGGTCATAACGATGTTCGAGTTGCAGCTGGCGCCGGGGATCAAGGTGTCCCAGGTGGCCGCGTTGTCGAACGACATTGCCCGCGCGTTGCGGGCGCCGGCGGTTCGCGTCGTTGCTCCGTTGCCGGGTAAGAACACGATCGGCATCGAGGTCCCAAACCTCGACAAGGAGACGGTTCGGCTCAAAGAGCTGATGATGGTGGCGGGGGCGCGGACGGAGAAGATGGGTCTCCCACTCTACCTCGGCAAAGACGTGTCGGGGGCGGCGTTGATCGCCGATCTCGCGACGATGCCGCATATGCTGATCGCCGGCACGACCGGTTCGGGCAAGAGCGTCTGCATCAACTCGATCATCTCGAGTATTCTTATGACCAAGCGCCCGGACCACGTCAAGCTGATCCTGGTCGACCCGAAGATGGTCGAGATGAGTCAGTTCAAGGAGGTCCCGCACCTGATGTGCCCGATCGTGACGGACATGGCGCGGGCGGAATCCATCCTGGAGTGGGCCGTCACGAAGATGGACGAGCGTTACGAGCTTCTGGCGGAAGGGCGGGTTCGCAACGTCGCGGCGTACAACAAGCTCACCGAAGAGGAGATCTACGAGCGTTTCGAGCCGACCACGGATGACGAGCGGGCGCAGATTCCGAAGCGGCTGCCGCACATCGTGATCATCATCGACGAGCTGGCCGACCTGATGATGACGTCAGCGAAGGAGGTCGAGCACCACCTGTCCCGACTGGCCCAGAAGTCACGGGCGGTGGGCATTCACATTGTGGTGGCGACCCAGCGGCCGGAGGCAAAGGTTGTCACCGGTCTCATCAAATCGAACTTGCCGTGCCGCGTGGCGTTTCGCGTCGCGTCGCGGATGGATTCCCGGATCGTGCTCGACCAGAACGGTGCCGAGGTGTTGATGGGGCAGGGCGACATGTTGTTCCTGCCGCCGGGCAGTGCGAAGCTCCTCCGCGCCCAGGGCACGTTCATGGATGACGTGGAGTTGCACAAGGTGATCCAGTGGCTCCTGGAGCGGGCGGAGCCGCAGTTCCATCCGGAACTCATGCGGATGCGGGCGAAAAACGTAGGCGGCAGCGGGGAGCGGGACGCGCTGTTCGACGATGCGGCGCGGGTCGTGCTCGAAAGCCGTCGAGGCAGCGTCAGTCTGCTGCAGCGGCGACTGGGTGTCGGCTATGCACGGGCCTCGCGGCTGATTGAGCAGATGGCGGAGGCGGGCGTCGTGGGTGACTACAAAGGTTCCCAGGCCCGCGAGGTGAGCATGACGCTCGACGAATACGAAGCCCTGATCGCGGGGCCCGCGCCGGCGGGCGACAAGAAAGGTGCCGAGCCGGCGGACGAAGAGTCGGCCGACAACGAGGACGAATACGAATACGACTACGCGTACGAGGAAGTGGAGGACGTGGGGGAGGACGAGCGGTGACGGGTCGGTCGAGCGGCGAAGCGGGCGGGTGACAGCACCGAGGGCATAGTACCTGCATCGAAGTGGCGAAGGCGGTTCGAACCGTAGCTCACCGGATTCGCGTCGAGACCGCGCAATCGCGCGCCAGGTGACCGACGAACGACGTGGCTCGCCGGGCCGCGATCCCGCCGGGAGCCGGGGGGAAGCCCGCG
>CAZBUJ010000092.1:0-21036 GCA_964495075.1 uncultured Phycisphaeraceae bacterium | reverse complement strand
CATTCTACGCCGCCCCGGACCCGAACTCGCCGCCCTACGTGACCGTCGGCGCTCAGATCACGGAGGATTCTGTGGTCTGCATCGTGGAGGCCATGAAGGTCTTCAACGAAATCAAGTCGGAGGTCCGCGGTACGGTCGAAAAGATCCTCGTCTCCAACGAGGAGGGGGTCGACTTCGGTCAGCCGTTGTTCCTGGTTCGGCCAGCGTAGTGTGAGCTGTTCATCGCGGCCCCCCTCGGATCGGCGACCGCTCAGCCTTACGGCGGGCGGCCTGGTACAGTCACTCACAATCGGCGGTTGCTGATGTTCAAAAGAATCCTGGTGGCCAACCGAGGCGAAATCGCGTTGCGGATCCTCCGCGCGTGCCGGGAGATGGGCGTCTCGACGGCTTGCGTGTTCTCCGAGGAGGATCGCCACTCGACCTACCTCGCGTTGGCGGACCGCGCCTACTGCATCGGGCCGGCCGTCCCGGCCGAGAGTTACCTCAAGACGGACCGCATCGTGGCGGCGGCCGAGTTGGCCGGGGCGGACGCGATCCACCCCGGGTACGGATTCCTCGCCGAGAACGCGCAGTTTGCGGACAAATGCCGCGCGTCCAACATCGAGTTCATCGGCCCGTCGTCGGACGCGATGCGTCTGCTGGGGGACAAGTCGGCCGCTCGCGACATGGCCAAGAAGTCCCGGGTGCCCATCGTGCCCGGGAGCGACGGGCCGGTTGAAGACGATGAGACCGCGCTGCGGGTGGCCGGCAAGATCGGGTTCCCGGTGATGATCAAGGCCTCGGCCGGCGGTGGGGGACGCGGCATGCGGCTGGTGCAGGAACCCGACGACTTCCCGGTCGCCCTGAACCATGCCCGCCAGGAGGCTCAGGCGGCCTTCGGCGATCCGACGGTCTATCTCGAAAAGTACATCACGAATCCACGGCACGTTGAGGTCCAGGTGCTGGGCGATTCGGGCGGACGCGTCGTGCACCTGTACGAGCGCGACTGCACGACGCAGCGGCGGCACCAGAAACTGATCGAGGAGTCCCCATCACCCGGGATCGACGAGAAGATCCGGGCCAGCCTCTGCAAGTGGGCGACCAAACTGGTGCGGGCCGCCAAGTACCACAACGCGGGCACGGTCGAGTTCATTGGCGACGACAAAGGGCACTTCTACTTCATGGAGATGAACGCCCGGATTCAAGTGGAGCACCCGGTCACCGAGGAGATCTGCGGCGTCGATCTGATCAAGGCGCAGATCGAAATCGCGGCCGGCGGGGCCGTGCCGTTCACGCAGCGGGCGATCCGGCGGAACGGTTGCGCGATCGAAGTGCGGATCAACGCCGAGGACCCCGACACCGGTTTCCGGCCCTGCGCCGGCTTGATCGAGACGTTCCGCGTGCCGGGCGGGCTCGGGGTTCGCGTCGATACGCACGTCCACCCGGGCTACCGGATTTCGCCGCGCTACGATTCCATGATTGGCAAGCTCATCGTACACCGGGCGACGCGGGATGAGGCCATCGCGTGCCTGAGGCGCGCCCTGTCCGAGTTCGAAATCGCGCCGATCAAGACGACCATTCCGCTCTACCGGCGAATCCTCGATCACGCCGATTTCGTCAGCGGCGCGATCGACACGGGCTTCGTGGACCGCCTGCTCGCGGAACGAACCTGATCCGCTGCCCCGCGGCGGCGGGACCCACCCGCACCACCATCCACCCCACGTTTTGGCCCCCCGGCGACGCGTTAAGGCGCCCGCCCCGTCTTCACCCTTGACTTGGCGTCGAGGATGTCGGAACAATGGTTTATCTATGGCGAAGCCGGAAAAAAAGGCCTGGAAGAAGTCCGTCAAGAAGGTCCGCGTCGAGTTTCGATCGAATCGGAGTCGGCCGTCGCGTGCCAAGGACTGGACCCGCTTGCATCGGGACGGGGAGGAGATCGAATCACGACAGGTCGAGAACGTCGTCGCGAAAGGTGATCTGTCGCGCAAGCGCACCGTGAAGGACGGCGACGAAGCGGACGCCAGCCTGCGCCTGGGCACCGTGACCGCATTGCGGGGACAGTTCGCCGACGTGGACGACGGCCGTCGGGTCTGGCCATGCACGGTGCGGCGCCTGCTTCGCACGCGGATGAGTCGGGAACGGTTCCCGGTCACGGTCGGAGATCGGGTGGGGTTCCGGATCGTGGCCGACAAGCAAGGCGTGCAGACGGAGGGCGTCATCGAGCGCGTGGAGTCGCGCCACAGTGAGTTGAAGCGGGTAGCCGGCCGGCGCGAGCACGTCATGGCCGCGAACGTCGATCAGGTTCTGATCGTCAGTTCGGCCGAGCAGCCGCCGCCGAAGCCCCATCTGATTGATCGCTACCTGGTGGCCGCCCATGCCGGTCGCATGACGCCCATCTTGTGTATGAACAAGATCGATCTGGACGCCGCCGGCGAGGGGCGGGGCATCGCCGGCTTGTACGCGTCGCTGGGCTACCGCGCGCTCTGCACCAGCGCGGTTACCGGGGAAGGCGTCGACGGGCTGCGAGACGTGTTTCGCGGCAAGTCGACCGTGTTGGCCGGGCAGAGCGGCGTCGGCAAGAGTTCATTGCTGAACGCGTTGCAGCCGGGTCTGGGCCTTCGCGTCAGGGCGATATCGGACGATACCGCCAAGGGCCGGCACACGACCACCACCGCCGAGCTGCTGCGGCTGGATTTCGGGGCGTACGTGGTGGACACGCCGGGCATCCGGACGTTCGACGTCTCGGCCGTTCCCGTTGGCGAGCTGGAGCAATACTTCGCGGACCTGGCCCCACACGTGGCCGATTGCCGGTTCCCCGACTGCACCCACCGGCACGAGGACGACTGCGCGGTCAAGGACGCCGTCAAGGCGGGGCACATCCATCCCCTGCGGTACGAGAGCTACGTTCGCATGTTCGACGAGCGAGTGGCGGAGTGACACGTCGCGTCAGTAGTTGAGGCTCTGCCCCCAGCCGAGCTTGTCGACCATCTTGTGCCACCGCGGGTACATCGGGTTGTGCACGAACTTGAGCGTGGTGTTGCTCCGCCGCGCCACCGTCCGATCGCCGGCCCGGATTACGCAGGACATCTGACCGTCGACGATCACCGCCGAACCCGGGTTGACCCGCTTGGCCGTCACCTCCACCACCGCGTCGTGCTCGAGTACCATGGGCCGATGAGTCAACGAGTGCACGTTCAGCGGGGTGAGCACGAACGCCCGCACCCCGGGCTGCACGATCGGGCCGCCCGCGGACAGGTTGTACGCGGTGGAACCGCTCGGGGTCGAGATGATGATCCCGTCGCCGGCCACGTCGGTGAGACGTCGGCCGTCCAGGCAGACGGACAACTCGATGACGCGGAACGGAGCGCCGGCCTGAATCACGCAGTCGTTGACGGCCATGGTCGAGAAGGTGCGATGCTCGCCGTGGAACACGTCCACGTCGAGCATCATTCGCTCGCTCACCAGTTCGGCGTCGTTGAGCACCCGTTCAAAATGGAACTGGAGCTCCTCGACGAGGTAGTCGGCCAGGTAGCCGAGCTTCCCGAGATTGACCCCGACCAGCGGGATCTGGTGGCGCCCGAGCGACCGGGCGACGCCCAGCATCGTCCCGTCACCGCCGAACACGACGATCAGGTCCGCACCGGCGTCGATGGCGGCCTGGCCGTCCACGGTGAGTTTGGCCCCGACGATGTCGCAGTGTTCCTTGGCAAATGCGTGCAGTCGTTCCATGGCCGCCGGGGCATCCGGCTTTTCAGGATTGCCGAGAAGGAACACTCGCCTGCGTGTCGACTGGTGTGTCATAGTCTCGTGCATCGCCAGCGGCGATGGCATTCCCCGGCCTCCCGCCGGCGCGGCGGGCGACGGGGTGCTGCGGCATCACCGGGATGCCAGTGACGGTCGCGTTCGATCGGCTCGCTCCGCGCGCCTGGGTTGAGGGGGCGCGGACGCGGATTCATCGAGCATCTGGCGCACGGCCGTCGCAATGCCGGCCGCGTCGATGCCCACCTCCGCCAGTTGACCCGCCCGGGACCCGTGGGCGATGAAACGGTCTTGCGGCATGCCGAGCCGGCGGGTGGCTCCGATCACCAGGCCGAGGGCCTGGGCGGTTTCCAGCACGGCGGACCCGAAGCCGCCGGCCACCGAGTGATCCTCGACGGTGAGGACGGGCCGCCCGGAGGCGTACGCCGCGGTTACCATGTCCGTGTCGATGGGGGCGGCAAATCGGGCGTTCACCACGGCCACCTCAATGTCGTCGGCCGCGAGCAGTTCGGCCGCCGCCAACGCGGCTGATGTGGTGACGCCGTAGGCGAGAACGGTCGCGTCTTCGCCCTCTCGCAGCTTGCGGGACACGCCCAACTCGAAGGGCGGGGCCGGCGGCGGATCGGACGGCACCGTGTCCCGCGGGTAGCGGATCGCGACCGGATGATCGTGGCCCAGGGCAAACGCCAGCGCTTCCTGCAACTCGCCTTCGTCGGACGGGGCGATCAAGGTCATCCCCGGGAAGCCGCGCAGGTACGCGATGTCGAACATGCCGTGGTGCACCGCGCCATCGCTGCCGACCAGCCCGGCCCGGTCCATGCAGAAGACGACCGGCAGGTCCTGCAACACCACCTCCTGGAACACCTGGTCGAAGCCCCGCTGAAGAAACGTCGAGTAAACGGCGACCACGGGCCGCAGCCCGGTTTTGGCCATCCCCGCCGCGATGTCCACCGCGCAGCTCTCCGCAATCCCGGCGTCCAGGTAGCGGTCCGGGAACTCCTTCGCGAAGTGGGATAGTCCGGTGCCGTCAGGCATCGCGGCGGTGAGTGCCATGACCTTGTCGTTCTTCCGGGCTTGTTCGATCATCGCGTCGGCGAACGCCCGCGTCCAGCTCTTTCCGTTGCTCGGGCGGATGGTGACCTTTCCACTCTCCACGGTGAACGGGGCGGGGCTGTGGTAGCGTGATGGGTCCGCGGTGGCCCAGTCGCAGCCGCGCCCCTTTTCCGTGTGCACGTGAAGCAGCACCGGGCGCTGCACGTTCTTGACGATATCCAACATCTCGATCAGATGCTCGATGTCGTGGCCGTCGATCGGGCCGACATACTGAAATCCGAAGTACTCGAACACCTGGTTCGGGGCGACGGTCGCCTTGATGCCCTCCTTCAGGTGCACCAGCACGTCACTCATCGCCTTGCCCACCAGCGGCACCCGCGGCAGCGTTTCGGAGACCCGCCGCTTGAACTCTTCGTAGACCGCGCTGGAGCGGAACCGCGCCAACTCCCTGGCCAGCGCGCCTTGCGTCGGGGCGATGCCCCAGCTGTTGTCGTTCAGGATGACGAGGAACTGGCGGTTGAGTGTCCCGGCCTGGTTGATGCCCTCAAATGCCAGCCCGTTGACGACGCTCGCGTCGCCGACGACGGCTACGGTGCGGTGGTTTCGCCCGGCCGCCTGATCGCCCCGCGCCAATCCGACCGCCGAGGCGATCGCAGTGCCCGCGTGGCCGACGTTGAACAAGTCGTAATCGCTCTCCGCGGTGGACGGGAATCCCGACAATCCGCCCACCTGCCGAATCGAGCGGAACCGATCGGCCCGTCCGGTCAGCAGTTTGTGGGGGTAGCACTGGTGACCCACGTCGAGCACGAGCCGGTCCTGCGGCGTGTTGAAGCACCGGTGCACGGCCATGGTAAGTTCGACCACGCCGAGATTGCTCGCCAGGTGGCCGCCGTTCTTGCCGACGACGTCGATAATCAGGTCGCGCATTTCGCGGGCCAGGACCGGGAGTTTGCTGACCGCTAGACACCGCAGGTCGCGGGGGGATTGAATCGAGTCCAACAAAGCCATGTCTGCACTATCTCCGCGTCTTCGCCAAAAGCGGGCAATATGCTACCGCCGGAAGCGTGAAAGGGCGACAAGTTTCGCAAAAAACGCGGGCAGATGGGCTGCTGCCACTTTACGGTACGCCGGGCGCCGGGTCAGTGTTTGCGTTCCATGCAAAAACGAGCCAGGGCACGCAGGTCGTCGGCCTCGTTCCCGAAGCGTGTCAGGGCCGCGACCGCCGCGTCCACCGCGGCCAGACCCGCTCGGCGGCTCTCCTGAGGCCCCACGCACCGCGGATAGGTCTGTTTCCCCGCGCCGGCGTCCTTGCCTACCGCTTTGCCCATAACCTCGGGCGTGGAGGTAACGTCCAATAAATCATCGGCAATCTGGAACGCCAGCCCCACATGCGTTCCGTATGTCCCCAACGAATCGATGTCGTCGTCGGTGCCGCCGCCAGCGGCCGCCCCCATCCGGCAGGCCGTGGCGATCAGCGCGGCCGTCTTGCGCTCGTGGATGTAATGCACCCGTTCCAGGTGGGGCGCCTCGGACTCCCCCGCAATGTCAGCCACCTGGCCTCCGATCATCCCCTGCCAGCCGGCGCCGCGGGCCAGTTCGGACGTCAGGCGGCCGACCCGTGCGGCGTGGGGCGTGCTCCGGGCGATCAGCTCGAACGCGAGCGTCACCAGCGCGTCGCCCGCCAGGATCGCCAATGCCTCGCCGTACACCTTGTGATTCGTGGGAAGACCGCGACGCAGGTCATCGTCGTCCATTGCGGGAAGGTCGTCGTGGATCAGCGAGAATGCATGCACGCACTCGACGGCCCCCGCCGCCCCCAAACAATCATCGAACCTCCCGCCCACCAGTTCGCAGGAACGAACCACGAGGAACGGACGCACTCGCTTGCCCGGGGCCAGGGCCGAATACCGCATGGCCTCGGCCAGCCGGGCCGGGGCGTCACCCGGTGCGGCCAGCAGGCGACCGAACGCCTCGTCGAAGCGGTCGACGAACGCCGCGAGCCGGGCCGCGATGTCCATTTGATCCGTTGACGTGGATTGAACCATTCGTGAGCCCAGGGTGGAGCGATACCGGCACGATCTCGGACAGCGCGGAGGCGATCATATCGCATTCGGTGCACCGCGACAACCACCGGGCCATCGATGACACGCCGGCCGTCCGTGCTATTGCTGACTGCTCACCAGCTCCACGTCGTACACGAGCACGGCACGCGGCGGGATGTTCGGCGGCTGACCCCGGTTCCCGAACGCCAGATCGGGCGGGATGAGGATCCGCCGGAGTTCGCCCTCGCGCATGGTCAGGATCCCTTCGGACAACCCCTCAATGCCGAAGAACCCGGCGGTAATGTTGAAGAGTTCGTTGACGCCGGCCATGATCAGTTGACCGTCCTCGGCACGCCAGCCGGTGTACGTGATCTCGACGGTGGACGACGCCACCGGCATCTCACCATCACCGGGGACGACCGAGAACAGCCACAAGCCACTGGCGGTGATCGTACGCGGGGCGGTCTGCGTGATAGGGGGGATGTTACCGACCCGCCCCGCATTGACGTCGTCCACCAGGGCCTCGATGTCGTCTTCCGCGTCGGGGCTTTCCGGTCCGACCGGGCTGTCCGGGTCAACGGACCCGGCGCTGCCACCGCGGCCGCCGGACGAGAACAAGCCGCTCGTGAATACACCACCGTCGGGGTTGTTCAGGTTCGCGATCTCCACGCACCCCGGCAGGGCGACCGGGACAAGGAGCAGGATCAGAATCCGCTTGGCCATGGCTTACGCTCCTGTCAGAACGTCGCTTTGGTCGTTTCTCGGTCGCACCTGGGTGTCACGCCAGCGACGCCAGGCGTTAATCGCACGCTGCCTCGCGTCCATGTCGACCGCACTGTATCCGAATGATTCGCCGGTCAGGGCCCGCAAGGCTCGCGCGGCTTCCTCGCCGACCACGTGGGTCGGCGCGTTGTCGATCCGTCCCGCTGTCGGAGGACGGGCCGGCGGCTGTCCCGTCGGCCCGGCGGCCGACGCGGAGTCGAGCGCCATGGCCGCCGATTCTTCGATCGCCGTTCGCCCGACGAAAACCGTCAAGTCGGGCAGGCACGCAATCAGCGTGTCAATCGCCTCGTCCGCATCGACCATGGCCAGCGCCTGGATGGCTTGCACGCGCACCGCGACGTTGGTGTGCCGGCGGGCGGCGTCGATCACCACCGGCCGTGCCGACCCGCCGTGCTTCGTGACCAGGCTCACCACCGCCCACATCGCCACGTCGTCGTGCGGGTCGGTCATCAACCGCGTCAGTTCGGTCACGACGTCCGCGCCGTCGCGGGCCGCGTAGGCCTGCAGCGCGAGACGCCGAATATCCGGGTCGGGATCGGCGACGGCCGCCAGGAGCCCGGCCTTCGATTCGGCGGTTTCAACACGGCTCAACAAGTGTACCCCGTAACTGCGAAGCTCGACGTCGTCGCAGGACAGGAGCTGTCGGGCCACGCCGACCGAGTCCTTGCCCAGTCCCGCCAGCCGGCCGAGGTAGTACAGTCGATCGGGGACATCCTCGCTCTCGCGAAGCTTGTACGCCCACCAGTGTGCCCAGATCGTGTGCCGCGACAGCACGACCGCGAGCCACAGCACGATCATCACCGCGATCGCAATGAAGGTCCGGCGATTCGCCTGGTGCACGTTGCGAAAGCCGTCGGTCAGTGATGGCAACATGGAAATCAGCCCGCTCCCTCGGCCGCCGTCGGTGCCCACCCCGGGACGGGGTACCGCCAGCCCGCGACGATCGGCGTATTTTACGCGATTCGTGACGGAAAATCACGGTGTCGCCGGGTGTCTGGCCCCGATCGTGCTGAGAGGTGCAGGTTGGGCGGCCCGCCCGGCGCTTCCGGGCAACCCCGATGTTCGATCGCGGGCCGAAAACGGTTAGAATGATGGCCTGGTGCACTCGTTGCCCCGGAATCGGACGGCAGCGACTGTGGAGTTTCAGACAGTTGGCGTGTGGATTAGGAGTCACGGTAATGCGTCAGGTCACGTTGTACGGATGGGTCGCCATGCTGGTCGTGGCGGTTGGCAGCGCGTGGGCCGGCCCGGCGGAGGACGCCGCCGCGCTGGACCAACAGGGCGACAAGCTGCTGGGGCAGGGCGATTTCCACGGCGCATGGCAGGCGTACGGGAAGGCGGCCAAGGCCGACCCGGAGAACGTGGAGTACGGCCAGCAGTACGCCATGCTGCGGCAGGTGCTGCTCATGCGCAAATCGCTCGAGAAGCAGCAGGACGTGGAAGCCTGGCACGAGATGGCCCGCGCCCTTCGGGCGTACTACTACGAGAATCAGGTCTACGGCGAGGCGCTGGCCCTGGATCGTCAGGCCCATGCCAAGCTGCACACGCCCGACTCGGCCGTGCAACTCGCCGAGACGCTCCTCGAGGTCGACCTGAACGACGAGGCGGCCAACGTTCTGTCCGAACTGGCCGACAAGGCCCACACTGCGCGGAGCCGCGCCCTGCAGGGGATCGCGCTGGTGCGGCAGGGCAAGCTCGACGAGGCGAAAGCCGTGGCCGGTCGGATCGCGGTGCCCGACGACGAGATGCCCGGAACACTCTACGACGTGGCCCGCGTGTACGCGTTGACGGGCGACACCGACAACGCCGCGCAGATGCTCGTGCGTTGCTTCGAGCGCACGCGTCCCAGCCTGCTGGACGGGTACAAGAAGTACGCCCGCAGCGACAAGGATCTGTCGGCCCTGGTGGCCCGCGCGGACTTCGACAAGGTGATGGCCACGAAGTCCAAGGTGAAGGAATCGGGCTGCAGCGGCGGCACGAGTTGCGGCAAGTGCCCGTCGCGCAGCAAATGCGGCCACGCGGCCGGCACCCCATTGCACTGACCGGGCCGCCTTGCAAGCCGTGGACAGGACTCAGACTCGATTGAACGCATGACCAGAAACCGGCGCATCGTCCAGCTTTTGCTGCTTGTACTGACCTTCGCGGGAGTCTTCGTCGTCCGGGGCAACGCGGAACGGTGGTGTCCGTTCGGCGGGGTGGAGGCGGCGTACACCTACGTCGGGGAAGGCAACCTCGTCTGCTCGCTGGGCATCTCGAACTTTTACATCCTCGGCGCCGTGCTGCTCATGACGCTGCTCCTGCGGCGTGCGTTCTGCGGTTATCTCTGCCCCATCGGCGCCATGTCCGAGTGGCTGCAAGCCGGGGCGCGGCGCGTCGGCGTCAAGCCATGGCAGGTGCCCTACGTCGTCGATCGCGTCCTGTCGAAGCTCAAGTACCTGGTGCTGGGCATCATCCTGTACTTCACATGGTCGACCGCCGAGCTGGCGTTCCGCGTCGCGGATCCATGCTACGCGCTGATCAGCCGCCACGGCGAGGACATTACCGTCTGGGCGTATGTCGTGGCCGGCGCGGTCGTGGTGGCCTCGTTGCTCATCGTGATGCCGTTCTGCCGCTGGTTCTGCCCGCTGGCCGCCGTGCTGAATCCGTTCTCCCGTGCAGGGCTGTCTCGCGTGAAGCGAGACTCCGAGTCCTGTGTCGACTGTGGTGTCTGTTCGACCGTCTGTCCCACGGGGATTCCGGTCGACCGAGTACCGGAGGTGAAGGCCGCCCGTTGCCTGTCCTGCCTGCGGTGCGTGGAGTCGTGCCCGTCCGGCGGGGACGGCGCCCTGTCGTGGGGCCCGCCGCGGGCGCTGGGTCGATCCTGGCCGCAGGCGGCGTTGATCTCGATCCTGATCATCTGCCTGGTCGGAGCCGTGGCCGCGGCGTACGTGCTGCCGCTTCCATCGTTCGTCAGAGTATTGGACAACCGCGGCCCGGCGCCGGTGGAACCGGCGGTCGTCGAGCTGACTATCGACGACCTGTCGTGCCGCGGCCGGGCGTCGCTGCTCGTCTATTTCCTGGACCGCGACGACGTGTTCGCCGTCCCGGGTCATCTCCGGCTTGAGGCCTGGCCCGGTCCGAACGCCGGGCGGGTGCGGATCGTCTATGACCCCGGGCAAACCGACGACCTGGCCATCAAGCAAGCCATCACCGAGCCCTACTTTGACGGGGAGAACTGGCGTGCGTCACCGTTTACCATCGAGGGATACGACGTGCTTGATGCCCTCGGGGAGGGCGACCCGGACGCGGACGATTGATGGTTTGTGAGGCGGATGCCGCGCGGCTACGCCGTCGCGCCCGCCGACTCGCGGGCCAGCAGATCCTGACCGAAGGCGAAGCCCTTGTCGAACGCGGTCAGATTCAGCGACTGGGTCCCCGGCGGGACGGACTCCTCGACCGATTTCCGCAGCGCCTCCGGCTTGACCAGCTTGGTGACCGCGGCGAAGAACCCGACCATCACGATGTTGGCCACCATTCGGCGGTTCAACTCTTCCGCCAGCTTGGTGGACGGGATCCCGTAGGCCTTGGCGCCCGGCGGGAGATTCTTCGGCTCCACGAGGTCGCGCTCGTACACGACGGTGGCGTTAGGGGCCAACTCCTGCGAGAACCGGTTGAACGCCTCCTGCGACATGACGACCAGGATGTCGGGATGCGTGACGTACGGGTATTCGACGGGTTCGTCAGACACCACCACCTGCGCGCTGCACGCACTGCCGCGGGCCTCCGGGCCAAACGACTGGGTGAGGGTCGCGTGTTTCGTGTCATGGATCGAAGCGCCCCGGCCGAGGATCATCCCAGCCAGGATCACCCCCTGGCCGCCCAGGCCGCCGACCTTGATTTCCGTCGTGCTCATCACGCTGCTCCCCGGAGAGGTTGGCATCGCCCGCCAGTGCATCACTAGCGCCGCATCGCCGCCTCGCGTTTGGCTTTCGTCGCTCGGATCAATGAGGGACGTTCAATGTCCACGAACTTGCCGCATACGATCGTGCCGTGGAATTCGATGTCGCACTCGCGGGTGGGTGCCCCATTGCGAATGACGCTGTTCTCTTTGTACCACTCCATACGGGCGAGCCCGTCGCCGAGCCGGTTCCGGCGGTCGTACAGCGTCGGGCACGGGGCGATCACCTCGACGAAGCTGAACCCGGACTTTTTCATCGCTTCGGTCATGGCCTTCGTGAGCTGCCGCACGTGGAACGCCGTCCACCGTGCCACGTAAACCGCGCCGCAGGATTCCGCGAGGAACGGCAGGTTGAACGGTTGCTCGACCACGCCGAGCGGGGCGGTGGTCCCGATCGCGTCCTGCGGCGTGGTGGGTCCGACCTGACCGCCGGTCATCGCGTAGTTGAAGTTGTTCACGCAGATGACCGTGATGTCGACATTGCGCCGCGCGCCGTGGATCAGGTGATTGCCGCCGATCGCCGCCAGATCACCGTCCCCGCTGTACACCACGACCTTCAGGTCCGGGTTCGCCAGCTTCAGACCGGTGGCGAAAGGGATGGCCCGGCCGTGCGTCGTATGGAACGAGTCGAAGTTCAAATACCCCGCCACGCGACCGGTGCAGCCGATCCCGGACACGATGGCCAGGCGCGTCAGGTCGATACCGGACTGGTCGATGGCTCGGGCAAAGCAGTTGACCGTCGTCCCGATCCCGCAACCGGGGCACCAGATGTGCGGAATGCGATCCATCCGGAGATACTTCTCGACGGGGTTTCCCGGGATTGCGTCGATCATTTTCGCGCCGTCTCCACAATGGCGTTGCAGATAGTCGCCGGATCGTGCACCGCGCCTCCGGCGTGCGGAACGGATACCACGTGGCAGTTACCCGCCGCGCATCGTTCGACCTCGAGGACGACCTGGCCCATGTTGATCTCCGGAACCACCATGGCGGATACCTTCTCCGCCAGCTCCCGGACCAGCTGTTCGGGGAAAGGCCAGACCACCACCAGCCGAAGATGCCCCACCTTGACACCTTTTTCCCGAGCCTGCCGAACCGCCCGCATGCTGATCCGCGACGTGATCCCGTAGCTCAGCACGACGACGTCGGCGTCTTCGATGCCGTCCGCTTTGACGAACGTGATCTTGTCGACGTTCTTCTGGATCTTGTCGACGAGACGCCGGATCAGCGTGTTCTGGGCCTCCGCCGACATCACCGGGTACCCGCGTTCGTCGTGGGTCAGTCCGCTGATGTGGATGTTGTGGCCCTGGCCGGCCTTCGCCATCGGCGGCACCAGCGAACCGTTGATGACTTGGTACGGCTTGTACCGGCCCGGCGGATCGGTGGTGAACCGGCGCGGGATGACCTCGATCTCGTCGAAGGGCGGAATCACGACCCGTTCGGTCATGTGCCCCACGCTCTCGTCCATCATGAACATGACCGGCACGCGGTACTGTTCGGACAGGTTGAACGCGTGGATGATCAGGTCGAAGCATTCCTGTGGGCTGTTCGGCGACAGGGCGATGATCTCGTAGTCGCCGTGCGAGCCCCAGCGGGCCTGCATCATGTCCGACTGGGCCGGCAGGGTGGGCAGCCCCGTCGACGGGCCGCCCCGCTGGACGTTGACGAAAACGCACGGGACCTCGGCCATCGCCGCCAGTCCGACGTGCTCCATCATCAGCGAGATCCCCGGCCCGGAACTGACCGTCATCGCCTTGGCACCCCCCCATACCGCGCCCTGAATCGCAATGGAGGACGCGATCTCGTCCTCCATCTGGATGAAGGTGCCGCCCGTTGCTGGGAATCGCGCCGCCAGCCGCTCGACCACCTCGGTCGACGGGGTGATGGGGTAGCCGGCCACGAAGTTGCATCCGGCGGCAATGGCGCCTTCGGCCGCCGCATGGTCACCGTCGATGTAGTGGGCGCCGGTGATTTCCGCCCGTCCGTTCCCTGACACTGCGTATCACTCCGTGCCTGAAGGTGTCGTTTCAGACTCGCTGCCGAGCACGCCCGAGGCCCGCTGGCCGTAGATCGCGAAGTCGGGGCAGTACATCCCGCAGAGCCCGCAGCCGGTGCACTCAGTGGAATCCACTACCTCGGGGTAGTGGTAGCCCTTGGCGTTGAACCTGGTCGACATGGCCAGCACGCCGAGCGGGCAGAACGATACGCAGAACCCGCAACCCTTACAACGCTCCTGGCTTATCGAGATGACCCCAGGGATCTTCTTCTTCCGGCGGGGTTTATCTTCCGACGACCCGGTGGTGGTCGCTGGATCGAATCCTTCATTCATCGTGGAACACCCGTTGTGATCAGGCCTGTTTCGTAACTCTCTTGGACAATGCCCCACAAGCGGTGGCGCCCCTGCCGGTCGCAGTCCCTAGCAATTGGAGTGCCTCGCTGAAGCAACACCCGGTTTTTTCGGTCAATCGCCGGCTTCAATCCACTGTCGACGCAGTCTGCGTCCTTCTGATCCACGGCTTTGGACCGTCACCCCCAACCACTCTTCTCATTACGCCGCCCACGACGCGACAGTTGCGTCATTTCCCATAGTGATAGCGCGTTGTTGCCGGTGCAGACCGAGGATCACGCGGACGGCCCATACCCCTCCCCCGAACCCCGCAGCGACGGGAGCATCGTGTCCTGGATCCAGTCCTCCATGATCCGGCCCAGCCGCTCGACGTCGTTGATCAGTACGACCAGGTTCTGCTTGCGACCCTGACGGTCTTTGACCAGGTCCTTGAGCACGGCCGCCCGCTGAAACCCGACCCGCTCGAACATCCGCAAGGCCCCGGCGTTGCTCTCGATAACGTGGGCCTGTAATTTTTCCAGACCCCGGTGCTGGGCGATCTCGACCAGTTCATGGGCGATAACCGTCCCCAGTCCGGACCGCTGGTGGGTCGGGGCGACCACGAGGCGGAGATGCGCCACGTGTTGCATCCACCCATGGGTGGCGATGTGCAGCGTGCCGTCGGCCACGATCGTGTAACCGTCGAGGGCGACCAGGGGGATCACGTGCTCCAGATCAATCTTTTGGGCCCAGCCACGGACGACCGCCGGGTCGGTCACGTCGTGGCGGAGATACATCTTCTCCTCCTGGGGCAGCGCCTGGAAAAACGCGAAGAGGCGGTCGAAATCGTCTTTCGCGAGCGGGCGGATCACGACCTTCAGATTGTTCTTGAGGGGGATTTCTTTGGGGTAGACAGTCAGGGGCATTCCTTTGTCTCCTCGCACCGGCCGACGGTTGGCCCATAAACTGGCGGGAGTAAGCGTAGCATTTAGGCAGCGCCGGTACAAGACATGGTGGAGGCACAAAACAACGTGACGCAAGCGGGGGAAGCATCGGAACAACGGGCGGAAGGTCCTTCCGCGCGGTGTCTCTACTGCGGGTACGACCTGCGCGGTCTGCCCGAAGACGGACACTGTCCGGAGTGCGGGATGCAAAGTGTGCCGCCGGCGATGCGACGCGAGGTGTGGGAGCTGGTCGACACGCCCCGGCGCCTCTGGACCGAGATGTTTTCGCTGTGGGGCAAGCACCCGCCCGGCTGGTGGTGGGCCCTCGACCGCCCGGGCGACCGCCGCCGCTGCCTGCGGCGGTTGGCGATCAACCTCGTCGTGGCGTTTCTGATCGCCACCGCTGCCGTGGTCGCCGCGGATTCCGTTGTGATTCGTTCGGTTCAGGTGGTCAATTGGTACGATCGCACTGACACCGCGTGTGCCATCCCGCTCGGCGAAACCGGATACGTCGAATACTGGGGGTTGTTCGGCGGCAACCGGTATGGGCGGCTGGAGGACGTTAACGCGTACTGCGGCGCATTGAACGAAGCGGCCGCGAACCAGTACCAGTTAGTCACACGCCGTCCCCGTCAATCCGTCATCTGGCAACTCAGCCTGAGTTCGGTGTTTACCGCATCGCTGGTCGTCGGATGGATGTTCTGCCTTTGGGCGGCGGTCAGTTTCATCGGACTGTGGACCCAGATCCGCAAGGGTTTGCCTTCCTTCGCGCGAGCCCCGCGCACGATCATTGCCGCCTCGTGCCTGGAGTCGTGCAAGCTCGTGTACCTCGGTGTGATCATCGCGCTGGCGGCCGCCGCCGAAACGGTGCTGCGGCTCGGGCTGTTCACCACCGCAGCGGGCGTGTACAGCGACCTGTGGTTCGCGCTGTGTCTGCTGGTCGTCGCGCTTGGCATCGCCGGGTGGATCGGCCCCCTGCGAAGCGATTTCACGCGGCGGCTCGTCCGCTCACGCGTGCATCTCGTGCGCATCCTGATCATGTACGCACTGGTCATGCCGTTCGCCCTGTTGATACCCATCGCCGCGCTAACGGAATACCTGGCGTTCAAGTTCGGTTGGTACTGACGGCCAAGTGGCCTTGAGCGTCATGACTTCGAGTGGCAGTGGCAGGGTGGGCCCTGCCCGCCGGCGGTCGCGCGTCGGGCCACACGCACGTGCGAATCGCTTGTCGAATCGGTGTCGCCGCTTCCATTCGGCGGGTAAAACCCGCCTTAGGTGGGCAAGTGCAGATCGTTCTTAGCTCACGATGGCTAGGAGTTCGAGCGGCGGCGGGCGGACTTGCGGTGGGGGCGGTAGCCGCGGCCCGTGCCGGGCTTGTCAGATCGGTCGGAGGGCTGATCACCCTGTGTTGACTTTCGCTTGGCACGCTCGATCGCGCCGGACTTCGGCGGACGTTTCGTTCCGCGCGACCAGAGCGTGCCCCGCTTCGCGTCATGAGCGGCCGTGGCGGCCGGCGGGTGGGGCGGGATCAACGCGTTGCAGCCGTGGCCGATCATGTCTTTGCGACCCGCCTTGAGCAACGCGTCGCGCACATAGTAATAGTTCTCCGGCTTGAAAAACTGCAGCAACGCACGCTGGAGGCGGCGGTCGCGAAAATGGCGGGCGACCGGCACCGGCTTGCGGCGCATCGGGTCGATGCCCGTATAGTACATGCACGTGGCGATATCCATCGGGGCCGGGATGAAGTCCTGCACCTGGTCGGGCTTGTACCCCGCCTGCTTCAGGTAGACGGCCAGGTCGATCATCGCTCGCAAATCGCTGCCCGGATGCGACGCGATGAAGTAGGGGACCAGGAACTGCTTCTTGCCCGCCCTCTCCGACTCCTCCCCAAACATCGCCGCGAACCGCTCGAACGAATCGCGGGGCGGCTTCTTCATGGCGTCCAGCGTGCGGTCGTCGGTGTGCTCGGGGGCGACGCTCAACTGACCGCCCACGTGGTGGCGCGCCAGTTCCGACACGTACTCCGGCGACCGCTCCGCCAGGTCCATCCGGATGCCGCTGGCCACGAAGACCTTCCGCACCCCCTTCTGCTTGCGGACCGTCTTCATCAGATCGATCAGCTCGTCGTGGCCCGTGTTGAGCAGTTTGCAGATCGTCGGGTGCACGCAGGAGAGCCGGCGGCAGATCTTCTCGATCTCCGGGCGGCGGCAGTACATGCGGTACATGTTGGCCGTCGGCCCGCCGATGTCGCTGATCACGCCGGAAAAGCCGGGGTCGTCCGTCATCCGCCGCACCTCGCGGACGACCGACTCCTTGCTCCGCGACTGGATGATGCGGCCCTGGTGGGCGGTAATCGAGCAGAACGTGCAGCCCCCGAAGCACCCCCGCATGATCGTGACCGAGTCCTTGATCATCTCGTACGCCGGGATCGGCTCGGTGTATGACGGGTGCGGCTTGCGGGTGAACGGCATGTCGTAGTAGCGGTCCATGTCGGCCGTCGTGGCGGGCAGGCGCGGCGGGTTCACGACGACGGCCTGGTCGTCGTGGTACTGGACGACGGTGCGGGCGTTGTGCGGGTTCGTCTCCAGGTGAAACAGCCGGGTGGCCTCGACGAACGCCTGCTTGTCGCCCCGGACCGCTTCGAACGACGGCAGCGTGGCCACGTCGTCGCCCGTCGGCGCCGGCTCCGACCGGCCGAGGGCGTAGGCGACGCCGCGCAGGTGGCGCAGGTCCTTGACCGTCTCGCCCGCGTCGAGGCGCCGCGCGATCTCGACGATCGCGTCCTCGCCCATCCCGTACGCGACCAGGTCGGCCTTGCTGTCGAGCACGATGGAACGCTTGACCGTGTCGCTCCAGTAGTCGTAGTGGGCCAGCCGTCTGAGCGAAGCCTCCACGCCGCCCGCGATGATCGGCACACCGCGGAACGCCTCGCGGGCCCGATGGCAGTAGGGCCGGGTCGCCCGGTCCGGTCGCAAGCCGATCCGGCCGCCCGGCGAGTAGGCGTCGTCGTTGCGCACCTTCCGGTTGGCCGTGTAATGGTTGAGCATGGAGTCCATGTTCCCGGCGCTGATCGCGAAGAAGAGGCGCGGCCGGCCGAACTGCCGCCACGGCTCGCAACTCCGCCAGTCCGGTTGGGCGAGGATGGCCACGCGGAAACCCGCCGCCTCGAGCACCCGCCCGAGCAGCGCCATCGCGAAGCTCGGATGATCGACGTAGGCGTCCCCGGTGACGAAGACGATGTCGACCGTGTCCCAGCCGCGGTCGCGCATCTCGATGCGCGACATGAGAATCGGACGGCCCTCCGCCGAGCGGTCGGTGCCGGATTGTGGCGTCTTCGAGGCCATAGCTTCCCATAATCAATGCACGGCGTGCATTCGTTATCGCCCGTTGTTCACCGCTGTCGTCGCCCCGCGTGCGTGCTGCAACGTGCTTAAGCGTACCTGTTTTACCGACGATACGATAGGGCCTCCGGCGCCCCGCTCTCGTGCGCCTCGCGATCGACGGGGCTCGATTTGTACCTTCGGCCGACGCCACCGGGACACGATATAGCGGATAGAAAGCGGGGCAGCGGTGTCTCGCCGAACGTACATCCGATAACCGCAGGGGCGTATCTGCATGAACCCGCTGAAGATCGGCAACATCATCCGCGTGAACAGCGGTCAGGTCGAGGTCGTGCTGACCATCGACGACCTCGATGTCGAGATTGAGGGCGAGAACTACCGGATCGGGCAGTTGGGCTCCTACGTGACGATTCCGCTGAGCGATCGGACGCTGGTCGGGTTCGTGACGCAAACCGGTCGGCAGGACCTTGTGGTGGCGGACATCGAGCCGCAGTGCGTGATGCATGTCCAGTTGCTGGGGGAGGTCAAGGACGGAAAGTTCATCCGTGGCGTCAACGAGTCACCGGTGGTCGGCGACGACGTATGGGTCGCCGTGCAGAAGGACTTCGACGCCATCTTCGGCAGTTTTGATGCCCTGCTGGCCGGCAGCAAGTTTCCACAGAGTTTCGTCCTCGGCAAGTTCGCGATGAACGCGGAGTACGAGGTCAAGGTGTTGGGGACGGAGTTCTTCAACAAGCACTGCGCGATCCTGGGCAACAGTGGTGCGGGAAAGAGCGTCACCACCACGCGGGTGCTGCAGGAAGTCGTCAAGCTGCCGGAAGCCCAGGTGGTACTCTTCGACATGCACGGCGAGTACCGGGCGGCATTCAGCGACGACGACGGAAACATGAAGCGCAACGTGAGCTATCTCGGCACGGGGGACCTGGTCCTGCCGTACTGGCTGCTTAAGTACGAGGAGTTGGAGACGCTGCTGGTCGACCGCTCGAACCCGCTGCACGTCAGCAGTCAGATTTCGTTCCTCCGCTCGGCGGTCCTGGACTTCAAACGCGACGCCGCCATCGAGCTCGGACTCGATCGCGAGCTGACGCTCGATACGCCGATCTACTTCTCGCTCGACAAGCTGCGGCTGTACGCCGAGAACCTCAACGAAGCCCGCTACGTGCTCAACAGCGAGAACCTCGCGTTCAACCGGCTGGCCCTGCGGTCGATGCCGCCGGAGGAGCAGTGGAAGCTGATGCGCACTCAGCGGTGCGAGTTCAATAAGGGAAACCCCGAGGGCGAAACGCCGCACCCGCTCTATTTCGGCAAGCTCACCGGCCTGATCGACTCGATCGACACCCGCTACACGGATCGCCGCTACGAGTTCCTGCTGCGGCCGATCGAACATTCCGCCGCCTCGGAGTTCTTCCGCCAACGACTCACCGCCGACAGTACGGAGGGGCGAATGTCCGACGTGATGGAGCACTTGATCCGCGTGCTCTGTGGTCGGATCGAGCCGCGCCGCAACCTGACCATCATCGACCTGTCCGGTATCCCGTTCGACGTGGTCGACGTGACGGTGGCCGTCGCCACCCGGCTGTTGTTCGATCTGAACTTCTGGACCCCCGCCCACCAGCGGCACCCGATCCTGCTCGTCTTCGAGGAGGCCCACAACTACATCCCGCGGGTCGAGAAAGCTCACTCCTTCGCCAAGATCGCGGTGGAGCGGGTGGCGAAGGAAGGGCGTAAGTACGGCGTGGCGGCGGCGGTGATCAGCCAGCGGCCCTCCGAGTTGTCCGAGACGGTGCTCGCCCAGTGCAACAACATGATCTGCATGCGGCTCAACAACCCGGACGACCAGGCGTACGTGGCCAAGGTGGTGAGCGACCACTTCTCCAGCCTGATCGAGATGCTTCCCATTCTGCGCCGCGGCGAAGGCTTCGTGCTGGGCGACAGCGTGATGATGCCGCTGCGGACGCTCATCCAGTTGCCGGACCGACTGCCCCGCAGCGGTGACGTCGATTTCTTCAAGCTGTGGTCGTCGGACGGCCCGAAGGGCGAGATCGGCGACGTCATCAATCACTGGTGGCGCCAGGACCGCCAGATCCTCAACCAGTTGCCGGACGAGGTGGACGTGCCGACGGGCCCCAGGCGGCCGAAAGCGCCGCCCCTCTCACCATCCCACACGCAAACGGTCCCGTCGTCCCTGAAGGTGCCGGTCCCGGCCACCGAACAGAAGGAAAAATGGTCCGACCGGTCCTGGTGAACGCGACGACATCCGTGGAGGCCCCGAAGCGTCCACACGAGCGTTGCCTGGGTCAGGGCGGCCTCTGGCCGCCGACGTGACAACGGCACTCGGCCGATCGCACGGGGACGGGCCCGGTGGGTGATACCGCAGGCGTCCGGCCTGCCCTTTCACGAACGCACCAGACGTCCTTCGCGGCGACTTCGCCGCCTTCATGCCGGCGGTCAGGCAAATCAGACTTTGTGGTTTCACACCGCCCCGGCGAACTGGTCAATGCCCTCGAACAGGGCCGACCCGACCCGGACCATGGTCGCGCCTTCCTCCACGGCGATCTCATAGTCCTGCGTCATGCCCATCGACAGGTGCCTCATCTCTGGTCGACCGAACCGCTCGTGCCGGAGTTCCTCGAGCAGTTCCCGCAGCCGCGCGAAGCAGTTCCGCACCCAGGTCATGTTGTCGGTCAGTGGGGCCATCGTCATCAGCCCCACCAGGGCAAGGTTGGGTAGGGTGACGATCTGCTCGGCCAGGTGCACGGCCGCCCCCACCGCCACCCCGTACTTGGACTTCTCGTCGCTGACGTTGACCTGCATGAGGATCGGGAGCCGCCGGCTCATCCGAGCCGCCTGACCGTCGAGGTCCTCGGCCAGCCGA
>CAZBUJ010000091.1:0-21383 GCA_964495075.1 uncultured Phycisphaeraceae bacterium | reverse complement strand
GATATCGTCAGGGGTTACGGTCGATTCAGGTGTGACAGGTTCGAGTCCTGTATCGGCCAGGTCCGACTGCATCTGACTCAGTGTGTTCCCTGCCTCGGAACGCGTGACGTCGGCTTCAAACATCAGCACGATCTGATTGTCCGGTACCTCGCGGGTGTACTCCGAGCCGTCGTCATTGACCCCGGTCAGCGTAGCCATATGGGCCTCAGCCGGATCTTTGACGAAAACGTCCGCCACACCGTCGGCGATGTCATCCCCATTGTCGGAGACTGGACCTCTGCTCCCCGGAGCCGGCCCCGAACACCCCATGACGAGGATCGCGTACACCGCTACCGGCACGAGCCGGGGCATCGCGAGCCGCACGAGGCGGGCCGTGTCCGCCAACCGGTGGTGGGCGACGGGTCTCGGATTGGCGACGGAGGAGGGAGACGCCGTGCCGCGCCTCGCCCACGCGAACGTTCCTGTCGTCAGCATGACCACGGCCCTCGTAACCAAGCCTCATCTGAAAACGGTGGGAACTCCAGCCGTCAGCGTACCTCAGCGAACTGCGCGATTCAAGCCGGAACGGCCCCTGTGGCCGTGAACCACGACTGACCGCCTGCTCCGCGGGCGCAAACCCGCTGCGAACAGGACAGGGAAGCCGCCGGACCGCTGCCCGGGCAGCGGCATTCGGCACGATGGCCAACGCCCCCGGAACCGTGGCCCGCCGTACCTCGCGTCGCCGAAGCGGCCGGAAGCTAGCAGCCGGCGTTGTAGGCGTCCACGATGTCGCCGACCACCCGCACGCGCTCGATGTCTCCCTGCGAAGATATCTCGTCGCTGATCCCCAGGATGAGATTCGGGGCGAAAAGGTCAATGCACCGCTTCGCGCAGTCGACCAGGACCGGCTCGTCGTACGTCGGCTCGAAGAACACCGCCGGAATCCCATCCAGCAGAAACATGTCGCCCAGCGCCGCCTTCGTCTCCTCCAGCGTCACGTCTCCCTGGGGCATCGGCGTGATCGCCTCGATGCCGTCCAGCCCCGTCTCGCGGGCGTAGGGCAGCAGCGGTTTGCAGTCGCCATCCCAATGCGCGCAGGTGAAGCAGCCCGCGGCGCGGAGGCGCTCGCAGCGCCGCTGGTAGACCGGCAGCACGTACCGCTCAAACCAGCGCGGAGGCAGAAACCCCGCGTGCACGTTGTCGCCGAAGTTGATGATCCGAATGGGGCTGGCGGCGATGACGTCGAGCAGCCGGGCCTCGTTTTCGGCCAGGGCCGCGAAGTACGCCTCGCACGCGTCGCGATGGCGGCGCAGCCCCCGGACCGTCTGCTCGATCCCCATGTCCTCGATGATCAGCTTTTGAATCGTGACCCGCGGAATGAACACCGTCGGGGCGCCCAGCCCGGCCCACTCGGCGGAGACGCGGTCGAACGCCGCCGGGTCCCACGACCACGTGCGGCGCTGCTCGCGCCACGTCGCCACCCGCAGTTCCTGTTCATCCGCGACGGGCCATTTGATCGGCCGATGCCACGCCGTGTGGGGTGATCTGCGGTACACCGCCCGCTGTCGGCCGACCGGCGTGTCCCAGACCACCTCGTAGTCGGTGGAGGTCAGGTCGGTCCGCGTGAGGCGCACGGCGGGGTCTTCCTGCGGGACGAAGCAGGCATTAAAGTCATAGATCCGGTTCGAGCAGCCCAGGGCGCGGTAGAGTTGAGGGGCGGACATGCCGGTGTAGGGGGCCGGCAGCGGCTGACCCGCGAATTCGCGATCGCTGATCCAGGCGAGGATCCGCGGCTGCCAGATGATGCGGCCCCCGGCGCGGCGAAACGCCACGTCCAGGTGCAGCCGCGTGAAGTCCGGTGCGTCCGCCGGTTGCGTTGGTACGGTGGTTGGTGAGCCCACGGCGGGATCGCCTCTAGCGTGTGCGAGCGGCTGAGCGACTCAATCTGCGCCAATCAGCTTAGCTGCCAGCCCTGCCAGGGGCAAGTCACCGCTTCGAATCGGAGCGTGTTCGACGCGATCCAGGAGGTGGTTGGTCGGTCTTCTGAACCGGGGCCACGGTACGTGTCCGCGGGTTCCCACCGTCTACCCCTGGACCATCTGCCTGGCCAACTCCGCACCGGAGGCTGCGTCCCGACCGTACCCGTCGGCCCCGATCGAGTCCGCATAGGCCTGCGTCACCGGCGCCCCGCCCACGACGAGCTTGGGCGTCGGCTCCACGCCGGCGCGCAGCTTCTCGATCGTGGTGGCCATGGCCGGCATCGTCGTCGTGAGCAGCGCGCTCAATCCCACCACGTCGATCTTTCGTCCGCGGCAGGCCCGGACGAAGTCCTCGGCTGGTACGTCCACCCCGAGATCAATCACGTCAAAGCCGGCGCCCTCGAACATCGTCGCCACGAGATTCTTGCCGATGTCGTGCAGGTCGCCCTGCACGGTGCCGATCACCGCCGTGGCCTTCGGCTTCACGCCCGCCCGGGTCAGGTGCGGCCGCAGCACGGTCATCGCGTTCTTCATGGCGTCGGCGGCCATGAGCACGTCCGGCACGTAATACTCGCCATCACGAAACAAACGGCCGACCACCATCATCCCGGCCAGCAGGCCGCGGTCGAGGATGTCGCCGGGCGGGACGTCGGCGTCCAGGGCCGCCTGGCACAGTTCGGCGGCTCGTTCATCTCCATCGATGACCGCTTCTGAGATTCGTTTCAAGTCCATCGTAGCGGGCTCCACGGCTGGCATGAAACGCTTCGGAACGATACTCGTGACCGTTGCCGAGGTGATCGGGCAAGACCGTTTCAGCACAGTGCCGGCGCGGCCGTGTTCGCCTGGCTGACGGGCGCCGGAAGGGCGGCGACGGCTCAGGGGGCGGGCACGACCTCGACCAACGGGCACGCGGGTTCATCCGAATCCTGATGGGCCGCGGCGTAAATGCTCTCGATGGCTGCGGCCTGGGTCGGGTACACGGCGTTGACGCCCACGGTGTTGTCTTCGCCGGCGCCGGTCAGGACTTCGAGGTCTTCATCCTTGAGCCCGCTGACGGCGACGAAATACCCTTCGCTTCGCAACTTGGCGGAGAGTTCGCGGAACTCCTCGGCCGCGATTGAATCGACTCCGGCCAGGGTGTGCCCGGCGATGAGGACGTGCGTGACCGTGTGCCGTCGTGCCAGGACGCCCCGGAGTTTCCGTGCGAAGTAGCGGATGGTGGCGAAGTTGAGGGGGCCGTCGAAGCGCACGGCCGCGATGCGTTGGCACAGGGCCAGAGCGTGCCGGTGGGCATCGCGCAACGATCCGTCGGGATGCAGCGACAGTTCCGTGAGCCGAGGCAGGAGGTCCTGCAACGGACAGTCCTCGTTCGTGTCGCTGGCATGGGCGTCGAGCATGATCGCCGCGATGGCCAGGGTGTCGGTCGGGAACAGGCTGCCGCGTCCGATCCTGTCCGCGAACCGCGCCTGGGCGAGTTCCTCGGCCGCCTGCTCGCTGAGACCGGCCAACACCACTCGGTAGCCGGCGTCGCCGACCTCCTCGACGAGGGTGACCAGATTCTCCACCTCGTTACGATCGAGATTGTCGAGTTTATTGGCGAGAAACACCACGTTGCGCGCGCCGGGGCGGGTCTTGGCCCACCGGATGAACTCGGTCTGGATGGCCCTCTGGTTATACAGCACGAGCTGGCCCTCGAACCGGAGCACGCCGATGTGGCGGCACAGGGTGAGGTTGTGCTTCCTCGCATCGCGAAGAAAGCCCTGGCTGTCCAGAGAGAGCTCGGTCAAACGCGGGGCGAGGCTGCGTAACGGGCACTCCGTCTCCGACGAACCGGTATGGCTGCGCCCGTAGATGGCGGCGATCGCCACGTTCTGCGTGGGGTACATGTTCTCGTGCCCCAGCACCTCGGCCACGTGATTCCGTTCCAGAACCTCCAGCGCTTCCTCCTTGAGGCCGCTAAACGAGACGGCCAAACCGTCAGCCCTGAACATCCTGACCAGCTGTCCCAGTCTCTTTGCCCCCGTATCGTCCATGTCGCTGATGCCGTGACAGACCAGCACGAGGTGCCGCACCCCGGGCCGATCGGTAAGTCTGTTGAGGACCTCCTGCTCCAGCAGCGCGATGTTGGCGAAGCGAAGCGGCGCATCGAAGCGGAAGATCGCGATGTGACGGCATTTCGCCAGGCCGTGGCGGAAGGCGTTGCGCAGCGAGCCGTCCGGGTGCAAGGACAACTCGACGACGCGCGGCATGGCCTTGCGGTAGGGGCAGTCCGCCTCCTCGTCTGCCATGTGGGTCGACGGAAAGATCATGGCGATGGCCTGATCCAGCGTGCCGTAGAAATTCTCCGTGCCGATCCGTTCGTAAAGGCGGGAGCGTCTCAGCACGTCGAGGACCTTCTCCGGCAGACCGGCGAAGGAGACCGCGTACCCGGCATCGCGGAGATTGCGAAGGATGTGTCTCAGCGTCTCCTCGCCGGACGCGTCCACTTCGCTGATGCCGTTGCCGGCAATCAGCACATGCCGCAGCCCGGACAGCCCCGACACCCGGTTGAGGATCTCGCTTTCCAGGTAGTTGGCGCTGGCGAAGTTCAGCGGCCCCTCGAAACTCACGACCGCGATGTGGCGACATTTCTTCAGGCCGAGTAGTTCGGTATCGCGCATGGTGCCGTCGGGATGGGGAGCGAGTTCCGTGACTTGTGGACGCATGCTGCGAAACAGGTAGGCCCCGATCGACAACGCGACGCCCATGAAGATCCCCCACTCGAGATGCGGTGCGAACACCAGCGTGCCCGCAAACGAGATGGCGGACACCGCGCCGTCAAAGCGATTGGTCCTCCAGGCATGCGCGAACCCGCCCACGTTGATCAGTCCGATCACCGCCATCATGATGATCGAGGCGAGAACCGCCTGCGGCAGGTGATACAGCCCCTTGGTGAAGAAAAGCAGTACGACCACCACGAACGCGCCGGAGAACACGTTGGACAGTCCGGTCTGGGCCCCGGCCTGCATGTTGACGGCGGATCGCGAGAATGAACCGGACACGGCGTAGCTCTGCCCCATGCAGCCGAGGATATTGGCCAGACCCTGGCCGATGAGCTCCTGGTTGGGATCCAGCTTCTGTTGGGTCCGTGCCGCGATGGCTTTGGATATGGAGATCGCCTCCATGAAACCGAGGAGCGAGATGATGACCGCCGCCACCGCAAGGTGGGGCACGACGTGCCAGTCCACCCGGGGCACGCGGATGCCGGGCAGGCCGGCCGGGATCGTGCCCACCACCGCACCGCCCCCGGACATCACCAGGGCGTTCGGGTTCAAGGTGCCGTTGCCGACCTTGAGCCGCCATGTGCCCGCCTGCAAGGGTACGTCAGGCGGCGCCTCACCGCGCAGGTAGAACCGCGGGCGTCTCTCTGAATCCTCCGCCTTCACGAACAGCATGTTTCGCAAGTCGGCGCGGTACCGGGAGGCCGATTCCTTGAGCTCAGTGCTGTGACCGCCCAGCAGGCCGGCCACCTCGTGCAGGAAGAGCACCTTCCCCGAGCTGGGATTCCACATGTCACCGGAGTCGCGCTGCTGCTCGAACTGGCTGACCTCGCGACTGCCATGACACCGCAGGCATATGCCGTTGTCGCCCTCCGCTTGTAGCTGCTGCCGCTCCTTCCAGCTCGTGGCCCGGTAGCTTTCGAGCGTCGCGTTGATCTCGACGGCCTCGTTGAACAGGCCGACCACTTCCGCCACCCGCGGTGCCTCGAACTGTCGTATGTCGACGGTCTCGTTTCGCTCGAAGCCGACCGCCCACGACAGAACCACCGTGACGACCACCGCCACCAGTACGTTGGGAGTGCGCCGGTTGATGCGACGCAGGATGATCATGGTGGCAAACGAGATGGCGGCCATCCCCACCGTCGGCCAGTGCGTGTAGTGAACTGCCGACTCGATGACACGAAAGACCGTCTCGTAGTGATGCGTCGCGTTTTCGACGCTGACGCCGAATATCTTGGAGAGCTGCGACGTGGCGATGATCAGGGCGGCCGCGTTGGTGAAACCGTTGACGACCGGGTGCGACAGGAAGTTGATCACGACGCCGAGCCGCAGCACACCCAGACCGAACTGGAACAGGCCGACCATCAGGGCCAACAGCAGGGCATAGGCGACGAATGGTGCGCTGCCGGCCGTCGCCAGCGGCTCGAGCGAGGCCGACGTCATCAGCGAAACGACGGCCACGGGTCCGGTGGCCAGTTGCCGGCTCGAGCCAAAGAGGCTGGCCACCATCGGGGGAAGGAATGCCGCGTAGAGACCGTAGTAGGGGGGCAGGCCGGCCAGCTGCGCGTACGCCATCGACTGGGGGACGAGGACCAGCGCCACCGTCAGCCCCGAGATGAAATCGATGCGGAGCATGGCCCGATCGTATCCATCGAACCACCTCAGGAAGGGAAAGATGCGCTTCGGAATGGACACGTGGCTACGGCTTCCTTTTCCCTTGCGCGGCCGGACACGAACAGACGACGCGGTCGACCTCTCCTTGCGATCACGGCTCCCCGGCCGCCGGATGCCCGGCACGGGCCTCGCGGATCTTCTCCATCATGGTGCCCACGTCGATCGGCTTTTCCAGTACGTCAACCGCACCGAGCCGAATGGCTTCCACCGCTGACTTGATCGTTGGCTGGTCGGCCAGGAATATCGCCTGGATGTCGGGATTGTGCGCCCGCAGCGCCCGGAACGTTTCGATCCCGTCCATTCTCGCCATGGCCAGGGCCAGGATGACGGCGTTGAAATCCGTCGTCCTGGCCTTATCGAGGCATTGCTCCCCCCCGGTGGCGACCTCGACGTCGAGACCTCGGCTCCGCAGACGGTCGGCCATCATCTCTGCGAACGGCACGTTGTCATCCACCAGCAGGACCTTGTCCGTTTCAGCCATGGTCGATTCTCCGGTTCGCGGAACGCCGACTTCGCATCCCGCCCGGCACCCGACGGTGAAGCAGCGGCCCCGCCGGCCGCCCGCCGGTGCGGGCGCCCGCGGCCTGTTCGGCGTCAGTGCACCTCCCACTCGATGAAACCGGGCTTGACATCGGTCATGCAGTTGACAATCAACTCGACGAGACCGTCGTACATGATGGAGTGCTTCTCCCACAGATCGTAGTACGCGATCAGATCACGCAGCTGTCCCTTGCAGTTCGAGCAAGGCGCGCAGACGTACTTTCTGATCGACGGGTCGAGCTCGTCCTTGAACGCATTGAGGATCTGCTCGAGCTTTTTTCGACCGGCGATCTGGTGCCGCCAGTCACTGAAGTTGTGCCCGGCCATGATGGCGAAGCCGCTGCCGCCGCCACAGCAGTAGTTGTCCACGCCGTGGGGCGTCATCTCGCGGAATCGCGGCGCGATGTGTCGGATGATGCGGCGCTGGGGCTCGACGAGGCCCATGAGCCGCACGAGATTGCACGGGTCATGGAGCGTCACCGGAAAGTCATTCCGAGACGGATCGACCTTGACCCGGCCGGAAAAGATGAGCTCTTCGAGTGTCACCATGCAGCTTTCGCGGGGGATGTTGAGATCGCCGGTCAGCACGCGATCGGCGATCACCGTCAGTGCCTTGTGGGCGTGCCCGCACTCGCCGAGGACGATCTTCTTTACGCCGAGCTTCTTGGCGGCCTCGGCATGCTTGATGGCGACGCGGGCAAACTGAGCGTCGTCGTACCAGACGCCGTAGTTGATGCTGTCGTAGCCCGCGATCTCGCTGGACATCGTCCAGCTCACGCCGGCCACCTCGAAGATCACGCCGAACGCGCCGGGATTCATGGGCCAGGCCATGATCTCGCCGGCATTGTGGATCAGCAGGATGTCCGCCCCCGCCTTGTCCCAGGGCGTCTCCACGGTCAGCCCGGTCTTTTCCGACACGTCCTCGTCGATGAACTCGATGTTGTCCTTCACCACCAGCGCGTTCATGCCGGTCGACGATCCCACCTTGAGTTGCAGGACCGAACCCTTTTCGTGCAGCTCCTTGGGCGCGATGCCCATCTCCTGGCTCAACAGCTTGCGGATTTCGTGGGCGATCAGCCCGTTGTCCACGCCGATCGGGCACGTCTGGGCGCAGCGGCGGCACAGGTTGCAGCGATAGGCCAGCTCGGCCAGACGGGCGACCGTCGTCCAGTTCAGCTCGATCTCGCCGTCCCGCCACGCCTGGATGAAACCGCCGCCGTTCGACTTGACGTACTTCTTGTACAGGCGACGGAAAACCTCGGATCGATAGGCCGGGCGGTAGATCGGGTTCTCGCCGCTGGCCTCGTAGATGTGGCAGGCCGTCGAGCACGTGTGGCACGTCGCGCAGTGTTCCATCGAGAGCAGGAGCGGTTGCAGAAACGTCCAGTTGTTGTGCTTGGTGAAGAGCTTCTCCAGGCCCGAAAGGAATTGGGCCACCAGTTCATCCTCCTGCTGCTTGTCTTTCGGCTTCGGGAGGCTGACCGCGATGGTGTCGTCGAGCGAACACTCGTAGTCTTCGGTGGCCTTCTCGCGCAGGCACGCGAACTCGGGTGTGGACTCGGGCCTGTCGAAGGGCGGAGGAAGCGGCTTGAAATCCTCTTTGTTCAGCGCCGAGAGCTTGGACGACGGCTTCGCGATGTCTTCGATGGGGACGCGTTTTTTCATGACTGATCTTCCTCTTCAACGCCGGCGGTCGCGATCTCCGCCCAGGTCTTCTTCCCATCCCCTCGGATGTGGGGCGCTGACCAACTCACCGGGTACTGCAGCATCTCCGCCACCTGCCGATCGATCTTGCCGCCCGGCCGGTTCGGCTCGTCGCTCCACCGAATGTCATGGTACATGAACCACTTGGTGAAGAAGTGCGACATATGGGTAAGCGGGATATAGGCCAGGAGGAGCGAAGCCACCGCGATTTCCACGGCGCCGAGCCCCGGTACCGGCGGTCGGCCGGGAGCCGCCGTGGACAAGTCAAAGGAAACCAGCCGTGCGGCAAATGCCCGCAAATGGGCAAAGGACGGATCGACGAAAGCATGGGCGGCCAGGGCCGCCGTGAACGCCACCACGAAGAAGGCGAGATTGAAGTAGTCGGCCTTCCGGGTGTACTCGGCGTAGTTCTGGTTGAACACCCGCCGGCCCAGCAGCGCGACGGCTCCGATCAAGCCGAGCCCCAGGCCCGCGTAGCCCACCACGCAAGTCAGGTGGTGCAGCACGCGGCCCGCCACGCCGCCGTCCGCCGACACATTCGCGCCGGCCGCCTGGGCGATGCCCCCGATCAGAAGCAGAACCACCAGAAGGGCCAGGAGGTACAGGCCGAAGTGGAACGGAAACGACCGGAACCAGTGCCCGCGATTGTGTTTCAACACGCCGGCGAGGGCGAGGATCTCGGGAATCATCACCCTGAGTTCGCCGATCGTGGAAGACTGGCGCGGCTTGGTCCACCAATCCGGCTCCTCGAGATAGGAGCCCCCATACCGGGCCCGGCCCTTCTCGTGGGCGACCGGGTACAGCTCCCATCGCAGGTGCAGCGGAAGCCGGGCGATTCTCACCGCCCGGTGCGCCACCGCCGCCACGAAGACCGCGATCGAACAGTACGTCAACAAGAGCAAGAGCGGAACCGCCATTCAATTCTCCTCTCGGGACCGCAAGTGACGGTCGATTAGGTTTCCTCGTTGCCACAGCGGGATCCCCGGAGCGGCGCCGATCCTGGTCGTCCACGAGTTGCTTGATCCCCCTGGCGCGGTGCGATGCGAGCCGGCATCCGGGACCATCCGCGGGCACGCGTCGGGGTACTCTTCCCCGCCCGCCGGATGAACTTGTCCTCGTACGCCTCGATCATCGACGTGCGAATCTCAGGTTCCCAGCAGCTCCCTGACCATCGTTACGAACTCCTCGAAGTTCACCGGTTTGCTGATGTAGCCTTCGGGTGGGGGCACCTGACGGCGGGACGAGATGAACTTCTTGAAGTCGTCGGAGACCCCCGTGATAATGATGACGGGGATCTTTTTCAGCCGGTCGTCCTCCTTCAGCCTTCGATACACCGCGACGCCGGATTTCTCGGGCATGGTGACGTCCAGCGTCACGAGATCCGGCGGGGACTGTTCGAGCATCGAGATCGCCTCGACGCCATCCACCGCCGTGACGGTGGCGAACCCATGGTCCTGCAAGACGGTGGCGAGGTAGTCACGCGCATCCTGATCATCGTCCACGACGAGAATGGTCTTCTTATCGTCACCCATGTTGCGTCTCCGGTCCTAGTGTGTCGGGGTCTTCGGGTTCGGGTCGCCGGGGGCGCGTCCGGGGCAGCTTGACCACAAACCGCGTTCCTGCGTCGGGCTCTGATTCCAGATCAATGGTGCCGCCGTGAGACCGCGCAATGCGGTCGGCGATGAACAGCCCGAGCCCGGTCCCGGTCCCCTTGGAGGAGAAGAACAGGCTGAACGCCTTCTCGCGAGTCTCCTGGTCCATCCCGATGCCATTGTCGTCGACCTCGTACTGGACGTGGTCGGGGTGCCCGCGAAGCCGGACCGCCACCCGCCCCTGGGGTTTCTTGTGATCCAGGCGACAGGCATCCAGGGAGTTCTCGATCAGGTTCACGAGCATGGAGCGGACCGCCTGGGCATCGGCCTCGAACTCGCCCGCTTCCCGGTCGAGGTCCTGGGTCAGCTCGATGCTCAGCTCCCGGGCCCGCGCTGCCGACAGGCTGCAGACATCTTCGGCCACCTCCACGGCCGACAGCGGCTCCCACGCGGGAACACGGTCCTTCGCATAGTAGAGGATGTCGGACACCATACTCCGGATCCGGGCCACGTTTCGCTGGACGGTGGCCCACCCGGTTTGCACGCGTTGCTGATCATTTTTGGCAAACCCTGTGTTGACCAGGTACATGCCGCCGGCCAACCCGTTGAGCAGTCCTTTCAGGCCGTGCGACACCGAGCCTATCAGCAACCCCAGCGACGTCAACCTGCTTTCGAGTTCACGCACCTCCGTGATGTCGGCGCTCATCTCCATCACGCTGGTAATCGCGCCATTCGTGTTGCGAATCGGCGCGGCGGTCACCAACACGTTCATCCGGTTGCCGCTGAGAGAGGTGACCACCTCTTCCCGGGTGTGCATCTCGCCGTCTTCAAACGCCGTTTGAACCGTGCACGGCGCGCAGGGTTCCGAGCGGTGCTTGTACGCCTGGTAGCACCTGCGTCCGAGACTGTTGCCGAATGCCTCTTGAAACGCGCGGTTGGCCTCAACGATGCGCAGATCCGGATCCTGAATGGAGATGTAGCACGGCACTTCGTTGAACAGCAGGCGGTAGTGCCGCTGGCTTCGGCGGAGTTGCCGCTCCAGGTCTTTGATCTCGGTGATGTCCGTCGACATCTCGATGACGGCGGTGATGGTGCCGGTGACGTCGCGGATCGGCGTGGCCTCGACGAGAACCGAGACTTCCCTCCCGTCCAGTCGGGTCACCCGCTCTTCCGAGCGGCGAGCCTGCCCGTCCTTGAAGATCTGCTCCACGGGGCAGATCTCACACTTCTCGGATCGGCTCTTGTAGACGTGGTAACAATGCCGCCCTTCGATCTCACCGAAGTCCTCGCGGAACCGCTTGTTCGCGTGGATGATCCGGAGGTCGCGATCCTGAACCGACACGTAACACGGCATCCCGTCGAAGTAAAGCTGGAATGCGTTCTCCATCGCGAAACCCAGATGTTGTTCAGGCCTGGCACCGCCCGGGGAGCCCTCGCCGATCGGCCGATGACGTCCAGACGACCTGCATTATACGCCGGCTAGGTCGTGTGAGACACCTCCAGAACCTTGCGGACGCTTCGCAAGAGGCCCTCCTCGGTGACAGGCTTGTTCAGGAAGCCCTCGGGCGGCCGGACGGAGCGATCATAAATGACCTTGCGCAACTCCGGCCTGCCGGTAATCACGCAGATCTTCAGGCCGCTCAGGTCTTTGTCCTTCCGGATGACTTCGAACACCTCGCCCACGTCTCGGCCCGGCATGGCCAGGTCGAGCGTCAGGAGGTCCGGCTTCTCGCGGCGGGCCAACTCCAGGGCCTCGTTGGCGTCGGACGCCTCGAGCACAGTGGCCCCGTTATCCCTGAACACCGTCGCGAGGAACGCCACCTGATCGGGCTCGTCGTCCGCCACCAGCAGGGTCCGGCCGGCCAGTGGAAGCGCCTCGCGCCCGCCGCCGCCGGCCGGGGCGGCCACCTCGTCGGGGGGCACGGTCACGACCTCGGCCGGCACGGGCACCTCCCGGGCCGGAACGGCGACCTTCTCCACCGGGACGGCGACCTTCTTCTCGACCACCAGGGCGTTGGCCACCAGGTTGACCAACTGCGTGACCTCCATGCCGAGCTTGTAGTGGCGGATCAGATCGGTCAGTCCGTCAACGCAGTTGTGACACGACGTCACCACGATCTTGGCGCCGCTCTCCTTGAGCTGGTTGGCCTTGACCAACCCCGACTGGAGGCGCCGCGGCGTGTACTCCGACATGGACATCGCCCCGCCCCCTCCGGTGCAGCAGTAGTTCTCGGCACGGTTGGGGTACATCTCGCGGAAATCAGTCACCACCAGGTTCAGCAGTTCCCGGGGCTCTTCATAGAAACCGCAACTCCGCGCGTTGTTGCACGAGTCGTGGAACGTGACAGGCACGGTATTGCGTGTCTTGTCGACTTTGATGCGGCCCTCCTTGATGTACCGCAGCATTGTGAGGACCGAGCTCTCCATGTCGAAAGGCACGTCAAACTTCGCCCAATTGGGGGCTTCGCAACGCGTGGATCGATAGCCGTGCCCGCACTCCGAAATGACGAGCTTCTTGCCGCGCAGCTCGATGACCTTTTCGTACAGCCGCTGGGCCACGGAACCACCGAGTTCGTCGTCGCCGGAGAACAGCCCGAAGTTGGTCATGTCCCAGCCTTCGCTGGGCATGGTCCAGTCCTCGCCCGCCACGTGGAAGATCTTGGCCGCGTCGGATATCGTGCGGGGGTCGTACTTCACCTCCCGCGGGTTGATCGAATACACGACCTCGCAGTCAGTCTTGTCGATCGGGATGGCGGCGGCGCGATCGTCCAACTCGTCCTGCAACTCCTCTTCCATCCACTCCAGCGTCTCGAGGTACTCCTCCTTGAGCAATCCCATCTGGTTGCCGGTTTCCCACTGGTCCTTGCTGACCACGGCCACGCCTTCGGGCATGATCCCCACCGAGACCAGCATGCCGCGGGCCATCCGGTTGAACGTCGCGAAATCTACACCCATCGGACAGTTGATCGAGCACCGCCGGCAGTTGGTGCACTTGCCGAACACGGTGTCCTTGAGCTCCTCCAGCTCCTCGTCCGTGAAAACGCTGCCCGCCTTCACCCACCAGGGCAGGACGCGACCCGTCCAGTCGAAATGACGCTTGAACAGCTTGCGTATCTTGTCGGCTTTGTAGGCCGGGGCGTAGGTCGGGTCGCCCGGGTTGGCCAGAACGTAGTGGCAGGACTCAGTGCACATCCCGCAATGCACGCAGCCGACCAGCGAGCCCACCATCTGCCGGTTCAACTTCTTGCCCATCCGTTCGAGGGCCTTCCGTGCCTTGTGGGATCTGGGTTTCTTGTTGTTCATCGGACCTTCTCTTTCTGTCCTGGGTGGGCCGACCGCATCATCCGCGCTGCACCGGATACACGCCCCGGTGCCCCATGCTCTTGCCGAAGTAATAGCGCGTGAAGGGGTAGTAGAGGTAGTGCGATATCTTGCTGAACGGCACGTAAATCAAGAAGAACGCGGTCAGAATGAAAAATGCCAGCAGGTGCCCTTCGCCGTTGGTGATCTGGTTGGGCGCCGCCAGCACGGCAAAAAAGAACCAGACCGTCAGCAGGGCCAGCGAAAAGTAGTCGTCCGGGGAGCTAATGGCCCGCATGTAAGGGCTCCCCACCCGCCGAACCATCCGCAGCACGCCGACCACGAACGCGGCGCCAATGATCACCTGCAGAATCCGGATCAGGCCGGCACGGTGGAGCAAGCCCGGGCCGTACGGAATGATGAACGAGAGACCGATCGCCGCCACCACCCCCAGGTGGAACACAACGAACTGGACGTACAGCAGCGGCTTGCGCCGCGTGCTCTCCGTCGCCCAGGGCATGGCGATGCTGGCCCAGGAATACAGGATGCCCTTGGCCGGCGTCGTGGACGGCAGCCCGGTCGGGGCCTGGCGTTCGCCGCCGGCCTTGAATCGGAGAAACCAGACAATCCGCGTAGTGTACACCAGCGCCATGAACGCCAATGCCACTTCTTGCAGGGTATGCTCGCAGAAGTGAAGCAGATCACTCATGTCGGGCTCCTTTCCGCTGAGCCAGGGCCGCCAGCGAGGCCTGGAAACACTCAAGCTGGCGCGTATCCAGCACGCAGATGATGATTTCTTTGATGGTGGTCTCGCCCGCCAGTTCGGCCTGGAACACGTCCAGCATCACGCGGGCGCTGAGATCCGCGGGGACCCCGTAGTACCCCACGCCCATCGCCGGGAAGGCGATTCTCTCGACCACGTGTTCCTCGGCCCGTTTCAGCGCATTGAGCACCGTGGTGCGGAGCTTGCCCTCCGTGTCCTCTTCCTGGAAGCGCGGCCCCACGGCATGGATGATGAGTTTCGCCTTGAGAGCGCCCGCGGTGGAGACGACCGCCTCCCCCGTCGCAACGGAGCCCAACTCGTTCAACTCCTTCGCAACGGCCGCGCCTCCGCGCACGGAGATTGCCGTTCCCATCCCGGAGCCGAGCGCCAGGTCGGGCTGGGCGTAGTAGACGAACGCGTCGACGTCGAGTTCGGTGATGTCGCCCTTGATCACCCGAATGACGGTCTGGTGGATTCGGGTCCCTTCGAACATGGCTTCCGGCATGCTGGCCTCCCCGGGGTGGCACATGCGTCCGTGCCACTCGTCCGGCAGCGGACGGCCTCCTGACCGAACATCCGCGGCGGAGACGTCCCTGAATATCGTCTGAACCATCCGTGTCGTCTTAACGCAATACTCCTGGCCACTGCGAGCCCGGCAATTGCCGTGCCTCGTCGACCTGACTGCAACCGAACGCCCGGACACGGCGGCCGGTGGAGCTTCGTTGTCGTCGTCGAGCGCGGGCGGACGTGGTGCCGGGGTGCGACATCGGCGCCGCCCAGTCGGCTCGGTACGGTAGCCCGTCATGCGGGCGCGATTGACGCGACGCCGCGGGCATGCAAGGCGGCCGGCTTGCCGTCGGGCGTTCCGATCCGCGATGCGTGGGCTCGACGGCCCGCGGGGACGCGCTCCACTGCAGGCCATCCAGTCCCGACATCGGACATGGACGAACGGTGACGGTTGAATCCGTCAACGGATAGCGGACGCGACGCCGCCAAACCGACCTTCTCCGCATAGTAGGGGATTTGTGCTTGCTAATCGAGTGCTTTCACACATTTCCCCGGCCGGGCCGCCGTCCGTCTCCACATGCCGGTTGCACGGATCCCGCTCGTCCCCAAAACCACCGGGGCTGCGCCGCGGGCACGGGGCACGAGCCCGACGCATGGCCTATGATCGCGGGCCGCGTCGGTCGGAATGCGTGCGAACACCGCGCCGGCTGCCGCCGGGTGCAAATCGGCCGGGTCGTTGGTAATATCGAGACGCCATTCGGCCGCCGTCGCTTCGCGGCGATGATGAGGGGCTTCCGGCCGCTTCGCTCCCGAAGGAGACATGTGGCCCACGGGAGTGTGTTGAGATGGGACGCGGGTTTCGCACCCGCTTTGCCTGAGCTACAGGTGAGCCGGTTCACTGGGGTGCCTGGACGGTTTATCGATGGACCGTGGAACGCCCGTTCGCTGATGAAAACCGACCTGCGCGAGCTGCTTGACAACGGACACTTCGACCGGATCGCCGACATCGCTGTGCGAAAAAAGAGGGTGCTGGGCAGTCTCGTTGCGTTGACGTACGATCCGGATCCGCTGATCGGCTGGCGGGCCGTCGAGGCCATGGGATGGGCTGCTCACCGTATTGCCGAGCACGATTCGCATTACGTCCGGGAGCATCTGCGGCGGCTGCATTGGCTGATCAGCGAGGAGTCCGGTGGGGTTTGCTGGCGTGCCCCGGAAGCCATGGCGGAGATTCTTCGGCACCGGCCGACCCTGTTCGCCGATTACACGCCGGTCGTCGTGTCCATCGTCCAGAGCATGGCCGAGGAGGACCTCGACCATTTCAGGGCCGGCGCGATTTGGGCCGTCGGACGTCTCGGCCCGCTCGCCCGCGATCACATCCAGCCCGTGCTGCCCGCGATCGCCGCCGCCCTCGACGGGCCCGACCCCCAGGTCCGGGGGATGGCGGTCTGGTGTCTAGGCAAGCTGGGAAGACGGGAACCTCTTGCCGCGCGGCCCCACCTGCTTTCCGACCACGGACCGGTCGAACTCTACGAGGACGGCGACCTCCGCCGCACCAGCGTGTGCGACCTGCTTGCCCGGACCACGGGCGACGGGCCGTAGCGTGCGTCGCATTTCGTGTTGCTCCGGGCGCGAACGCCCGGGGCCGTGGATACCGTTGCTTCACCAGAAGTCAATAAAGAAGATCACAAACTCGTGGTCGACATGGGTTCGATGCTGGTCCATTTGTAATCGGCGGTGCCGGGTCGAGCGAAGAAGGGCGGCCCGGCGATTCGGCACGCGAATGCGACGCAACGCGTGGCGCGGGCCCCGCTGTCCGCCGGCCCATACCCGGCCGGGGTTCGCGGCACCCCCCGAAGGTCGGTTACGCCGATGCCGCCCGGCCGGCTTTCATCCGGAGGCGGGTGGGCGATCAGGGCGTGGGCTTCGGCCGACGGCGCCGGACGAGAAGATCCGCAATCTCATCGCGGGTTCGCGCGGCCCGGGCCGGATCGCGGCCGTCGCTGAAAACGGCGACGGTGACGTCGTCCATATCGAGCAAGGCGCCGAAGATCACCTGCGAATGCTCGGCGGATGAAGCGTTGCAGGCCAGCCCACCACGCTGGGCGGCACTTCGGGCGATGGTCTCGTTCAGGCGTTCATCATCGGTGGCGGCTACTACGAGGAACGCGTCCTCAAGGTGTTCCTCGCGGAAGGTGTCTGGTATCCATTTCAGGCCGTCGGCATCGATTCGCTCGGCGAGCGCGCTCGACACGGTTGGCGACACGATGGTCACGAGCCCGCCCGCCCGCGCGAGGGCAAGGGCCTTGCGCGTTCCCACGTTTCCACCGCCGACGATCAGGCAGTTCCGGCCCCCGACACCGAGTCCCACGGGAAGGAACCTCCGCGTCCTCGAGTCCGGTTGCATTGCGTGACGACTCAACGCTGGGCCTCGTCATTTCTCCTGGAGCATCCCCATGGCGGACGAGTTGCTCTGCTTGAGATGGTAGGCGATCTCCGCCAACGCTCGGGAAATATGCTCGTTTCGAACCATGACGCCGGGCGGGACGGTCAGTCTCGTCGGCGCGAAGTTCCAAATCACCTTCACGCCGGCAGAGACCAGGCGATCCGTTACGATCTGAGACACCTGGACAGGTATGGCCAGGATGGCGAGGTCGATCTTGTGCTTCGTGATGAACGGCTTGAGCGACCGCATGGATCGTATGGTATGGCCCGCGATGTGCGTGCCGATCTTGTGCTTGTCGTTGTCGAACGCCGCCACGATACACAGCCCATATCGGGCAAAACCCGAGTAGGCCAAGAGGGCGCCACCCAGGTGTCCCGCACCGATCAAGACGGCCTCATATCGCCGGTCGAAGCCGAGGGCCACCGTGATGGCCCGGCAGACCTCGCACACGTCAAAGCCCACTCGGCCCATTCCCAGCACCCCGATGGCGCCGAGGTCCTTGCGGACCTGGGTCGGGTCGACACCGAGGGCTTCCCCGATCTGCGCACTCGTGACTGTGTGAACCGGCTTGCGGGCCGTTAGTTCGGACAGGTAGCGGTTATACCACATCAGTCGTTGGAGCACTAATCGGCCAAGACGTTTCAAGGGTGCCCTCCTGTGGCGGGGACCGGCCTCGCGATAGTAGGCGTACGCGGGGGCCGACCACAGTTTGCTAAAAATATCACGAACACGGCCGAGGTGCAAACCCGCAGCGCGCCGGTCGTTGGCATGACCCGACCGCCCGCCGACTGGCGTGGTGCCATTACCGTGCCGTCGCCCCGCGCGCATTCCGTCCGATCTCGACGCAGTGTCGGTCCGTCCGGGCGTGCACCGTGACCGCGCCAACGTGAGGCGGCCCCCTCGCCGTCATGACCGCGGGCCAAAAGGCCGCCCGAGCCGACGCCGGCCCTTGCGAGCACCGGCCGCGTATGCTACGACACGGCCAACATGCCAACATCGAACCGTCCAACCGTCTACCTGGTAGGGGCCGGTCCCGGTGATCCTGGCCTGATGACAATGCGGGCGGTCGAGTGCCTGAAACGCGCGGACGTGATCCTGTACGATTACCTGGCCAACCCCGTCGCGCTGGAGCATGCCGCCCCGTCCTCCGAATTGGTGTGCCTGGGCGATCACCGAACCGGACGCACCCTTCAACCCGACGAGATCACCGCCCGGATGCTGGCCGAAGCCCGGGCGGGTAAGACGGTCGTGCGCCTCAAAGGCGGCGATCCGTCGATCTTTGGCCGTGGCGCCGACGAGGTGCAAGCGCTGCGTGACGCCGGGATCCCCTTCGAAATCGTTCCCGGAATCACCGCGGCACTCGCCGCGGCGGCCTATTGCGAAATTCCCGTCACGCACCATGACGGCGCCTCGGCGGTCGCGCTGATTGCCGGTCGGGAACGCCGCGGCAAGGACAACTCGAACCTGGACTTCGGCGGGCTGGCGGGTTTTCCAGGCACCCTCGTCTTCTACATGGGCGTGACCTCGGCCGCCCGGTGGAGCCGCGCCCTGCTGGAGAACGGCAAACCGCCCCGGACCCCCGTGGCCATCATTCGGTGGTGCACCCGTGCTCAGCAGCGCATGGTCCGGTGCACCCTGGACACAGTGGAGAAGACCATCGAGCAGGAGGGTCTTCGTCCACCGGTGCTCTTCGTCGTCGGGGATGTCGTCGACAAGGCGCCGGCCCTGTCCTGGTTCACCGCACGCCCCTTGTTCGGCGAGCGGGTGCTCGTGGCCGGATCGCGAGGCACGTCCAGAAAGCTGCGCGACCGGCTGGCTGAGCTGGGGGCCGAGGTGATCCCGCTACCGGCGATTCAGGTGACCGACCCACCGGACTGGACGCCGGTCGACGCCGCGCTGGAGACACTCGACCGGTACGACTGGCTCGTGTTTTCCAGCGGGACCGGGGTCGACTTCTTCCTCCAGCGTCTCTACGACATGGGCGGCGATGCCCGTCGGCTCGGACGCATGAAGGTGGCCGCCATCGGAACCGGTACCGCGGATCAACTGGCCCGACACCGTCTCCGCGCGGATCTGGTGCCCGAGCGGTTTGACGCCGAGTCGCTGGCCCGGGACCTGATCGAGAGGGCCAGGCGACGGACTTTCCTTTTGGCGCGGGCGGGCGGACGTCCATCCTTGCTGGCCGACGCGCTGGATCGGGCCGGGGTCTATGTCACACCGATCGTTGTCCACGGCAACGTCGAAGTCAAACACCCGAATCCGTACGTGGCCGCGGCACTGGCATCCGGCGAGATCGACTGGATCACGGTGGCCAGCTCGTCCACCGCCCGGTCACTCAGTCGCCTTTATGGCGAGTCCTTGCGGCATGCACGCCTCGCAAGCATCGGCCCGCTGACCTCCGCGACCCTTCGCAACCTGGGATTCGAACCCGCGGTCGAAGCCTGTCCCCATACGGTAGCCGGACTGATCGACGCGATCCAACGCGCCCACCTGGACAACGCCTGAGCGTCGCACCGCCCGTTAACCCCGAGCCGGTGTCGGCACTAAGCCAGTCCTCATTATTATTTCGTATGAACGGCCCGGTACCCTAGCTCACTATGTGGTTGGCTCACCGAGCCGCAAAGACACCGTGAGTCCCACGTCTGAAGGAAGCGAGTCGCAACGACCGCCGTTCGCGCATTGATGCTACCGTCTTGTTTTATACCGAAAGCGCGGCGTGGGCCGAGGGCGAGGCGTGCATGCGTGCGACGTCGAGCCGCCAGGCGAATCGCGAGTGACGCACTTCTTTCGGATGGTGCGGCCAAGGAAGGGGGGCGGCGGGATCTTCCCGCGCGGTCCACTCGGAGCGAAGCGTCGGAAGATCCTCTGGATTTTCGCGCAAAGCGTGGTGAAGATTCCGCAACTCCACGCGTCTACCTCCCTTGCCTGTGCTCGGCATGCGTTGGTTTCGCATAAAGTTGTACACGATAAAGGTCCTGGACGGCGGCGCGTCATCGCGGCCGGGGGGTAAACGTGACAGTCGTCTCGGAAAGCGGCCGAAACTGTGAAATAAATCTCGCAAAGCCTTGACGGTAGCGGTCGACTCACTAAGGTAGTTCTCCTGGATGGGAACCACCGAAGCGATACCTCCCCATTCCCGCCTGCCCCGGGGAGGCCGCGGCGGTACGCGCAATGGAGTCAAACCCGGGTGAGCAGTCCTCGCCGGGGTGATTTTGCGGCGGACAGTGGGCTGAGTCAGGTCCCGGAAATGCCTTGTCTGTCGAATCATGTGTAGGTCTCGGAAACGCACCATCTGCCCAGAGAGGAGGCATAGTCATGCCGAGTTTTGTGATTCCGGACAAGTGTGACGGCTGCAAGGCGCTCGACAAGACGGCCTGCCAGTACATTTGCCCCAACGACCTCATGGTCCTGAACAAGGAAACGATGAAGGCCGTGAACCAGGACCCCCAGATGTGCTGGGAATGCTACAGCTGTGTCAAGATCTGCCCCACGCAGGCGATCGAGGTACGCGGCTACGCCGATTTTGTCCCGTTGGGGGCCAGCGCCACCGCGCTGCGCAGCAGCGAGGACATCATGTGGACCATCCAGTTCCGCAGCAAGGACATCAAGCCCAAGCGCTTCAAGTTCCCGATCCGCACCACCGCCGAGGGTAAGGCCCAACCGTTCGACCACTTTCCGACGGGCGACGACGATCTGAAGAGCCCGACGCTGATGTGCGAGCCGGCGGGGCTGAACACCGAGCGGGGCGCGTTCAAGATGGACAAGGTCCTCACGCTGTAGGCGGACGGGGCTGCGTGTAATGGTCTGTTTTTTCTTCAGCAGAAAGATCGCTCTAAGGAGATAAGCGAAAATGGCGGATTTCGAGACAGTCACGGTTGAGACGGACCTGCTGATCTGCGGGGGCGGGATGGCGGCCTGCGGGGCGGCGGTGGAAGCGTCCTACTGGGCAAAGAAGAACGGATTGAAGATCACGTTGGTGGACAAGGCGGCCATGGACCGCTCGGGGGCGGTGGCGATGGGCCTTTCGGCCATCAACCAGTACGTGGACCTCAACAGTGGCAACAACACGCTGAAAGACTACGTGGACTACGTCCGCAACGACCTGATGGGCATCACCCGCGAGGACCTCGTGGCCAGCATCGC
>CAZBUJ010000090.1:0-21644 GCA_964495075.1 uncultured Phycisphaeraceae bacterium | reverse complement strand
GCCGCATGCCGTTCGGCATCATCATGACCGGGGTGGGGGTCATCAGCCTGGCCGGCGTGGTCGTCAACAACGCGATCGTGCTGCTGGACTACACGCGGCTGCTCCAGAGGGGGGGCATGGCCCTGATCCCGGCCGCCGTGCAGGCGGGGGCCACGCGGTTGCGCCCCGTGCTGCTGACCGCGATTACGACCATCCTCGGCCTGATCCCGATGGCCGTCGGCGTCAGCTATGACTTCCACAAGTTCGAGTGGGCCACCCGCAGCGAGTCCAGCCAGTGGTGGGCCAGCATGGCCATCGCCGTGATCTTCGGGCTGGCCTTCGCCACGCTGCTGACCCTGGTCGTGCTGCCGACGCTGTACGTCGTGCTGGTGCGGAATGCGGCGAGGCTGCGGCGTCTCGTCGGCGCGGCGAGGTCTTCAGTGGCGGAACCGGTGTTGGACTGACGAACGGAGGTGGCTGGGCGTGGCATTGAATGTTCGTGGGAAGTCCGGTAGAGGGGAGGCCGGGTCGTGCGGGGGTGGTTTGCCCAGGGGACGTCCGCTCGCCGCGATGCGAATGCACGGTACCACGTGGAGGGTTGCGGGCGATGCCCGAGTTGTTTGGGGTGTTCCGGCACGACGGTCTGCGGGAGGCGGATCGCGAGGCGTTCAAGACGCTGGCCGCCGGCTTCGGCGCGCTCGGTGAAGCGGACACCCGAACCGACGTGTGCGAGTGCGCGGCCCTGGGTGTGAAGACCTACCACCCCAACGAATCCGCCTGCCTGACGACGGACCCGCAGGCATCGATCGCGGCGGCCTGGATTGGCCGCCACCTCGAGAACGAGTCGGTGATCGAGTGGTCGCGGGATCTCGTGGCCGGCGGAACGACGCAACTGCCGGCGAGGGATCCGCCGTTCGCGGGGTGCGTGGTGGACCGGCGGTCGCGCTCCATGCGCCTCGTCTCCGACGTGATGGGCTTCCATCCCGTTCATGTTGGGTGCTACAACGGTGTCATCGGCTTCGCCTCGAAGTTCACGCCGCTTCTCCGCAGCGGACTGCTCGCCTGCCAGCGTGACCACGCCGCCATCGTCGATTTCTTCACCTTCGAGCATCTCACGGGTGACCGCACGCTCGCCGACGGGATCAGGATCGTGCCGCCGGGATCGCTCCTGATCGCGAAGAACGGGGCCTACGTTACGCACACCTACCACGATCCGTTCCGCCTGGTCCCGGACCGGATGTCCGTCGAAGCGCGAGCCGATCGGTTGTACGACGCCCTCCGGGGCGCCGTGGGCCGGGCGATCCGCGGGCGACGGCGCGTCGGCGTGACCCTGTCCGGCGGGCTGGACTCCCGCGCGCTGCTCGGCTTGGCCATCGAACTCGGGGCGGACGTGCGGACGTTCACCTTCGGCCTCCCCGGCTGCCGCGATGGGGTTTATGCCAGGCGAATGGCCGGCGCGTGCGGCGTTCCCCACACCTTCGTCGAGGTGGACGGGTCGCACGTGCCCCGCTGGCTTGAGCACGGCGTGTTCGTGACCGGCGGCATGGTCAGTTGCGGCCACTTCCACATTCTGTCACTGGCCGACGCCCTCCAAAGCGACGTCGACGTGGTGCTCGATGGCCTCAGCGGCGACATGCTGACGGGCGGGCACCTCAAGCCCGGCATTCTCCGGGCGCGACGCGCGGAGTCGGGGGCACGAGCGATTTACCGGCAGTTGGCCAGCGGCTACGCGAACCCCGGCGATCGCGCCGCGCTGTTCAGCGAGGCGGTGCGGGACGCCTGCGACCACGATCCGTTGCAGTCCGTGCGCCGGTACTTCCGTGATCTCGGCGATCAACCGGTCTGGGTCGGGTGTCATCGGTTCGACATCCTCGAACGCCAGCGGCGGTTCATTCAGTACGGGCCGCACCTGTTGCGGCCGATCGTGGACGTGGCGACGCCGTTTTACGCGCCCGAGGTGATTGAGACGCTGAGCGGGGCACCCGCGTGGCATCTGGTCGAGCAGTACGCGTACCACCGCATGCACCGCAAACACTTGCCGGCCCTGGCCCGCGTTCCGGACACGGCCCGCAACGTGCCCGTATCGTGGCCGGCGTCGGTTCGCTTTGGCCGGAAAGTGCTCGACTTCGTCTGCCGCCGGTTGCCGGCGCCGCTCCGCCCGTCGCAGGATGCACCCACCGACTATGCCGCGTGGCTGCGACACTCGCTGGCACCGCTACGGACGGCCGCCTTCGAGCCGTGCGCCGCAACGGGGTTGTTCCGTCCCGACGCGCTGAGACGCGTGTTGGCCATCGACGGCGGAGCGATCAACGTGACCCGGTGCATGGCCCAGATCACCGCCGCCCACTGGGGCGAGCTGCGCTCGCCCGGGGAATAGTGAGGAGGAAGGAGAGAGGCGAACTCACCGGGCCCCGCGGACGCGCGGGGGGCGGATCCGACCGACCGGCCGGTGCGGCCCGATGCGACGGCTTGGCAGAGGCCGCTCATCCTGGTATCCTGCCACGCCACGGGCAGGGATCGGGCAGGTTCAGCATCAACACCGCAATGATGGGCAACAGGTGATTGTCGCATCTGTGGAGCGGTGTACTTTCGCATAAGGAATCGCGCAATGGTCGACACGGGCGTCAACCCAAGCCATTACAAGTTGGATCAACACGGGCTTCGCAATCTCGGTGTGGTGTCCTGGAACCTCGGGCCGGCGGCGCTGGTGGAGGAGGTGCTCCGGCGGCGGGAAGGCAAGATCGCCAACAACGGTGCGATTGTGGTGCGTACCGGCCAGCGGACGGGCCGTTCCCCGAAGGACAAGTTCATCGTCCGGAGCGACCCCAGCGCGAAGCACATCGCATGGGGCGACGTCAATCGGCCGTTCGACCCGGAGAAGTTCGACGACCTGTTCGGCCACATGACCGGCTACCTGCAAGGGGCGGACCTGTACGTGCAAGACGGCTACGCCGGGGCGGATCCGGAGGTCCGCCTCCCGATTCGCGTGATCACCGAGTACGCCTGGCACAGCATGTTCGCCCGATCCGTGTTCGTCGGGCCGGACGCCGAGACGAGTGGTCAGCACGTGCCCGAGTTTACCGTCATCGACGCGCCGAAGTTCCACGCCAGCCCCGACGTGGACGGGACACAGAGCGAAGCGTTCGTGATCGTGCACTTCGAGAAGAAACTGGTCATCATCGGCGGCACCAGCTACGCGGGCGAGATCAAGAAGTCGATCTTCTCCGTGCTCAACTACTTGCTCCCGCTGCGGGGCATCCTGAGCATGCACTGCGCGGCCAACATCGGGGACGGCGGGGATGTGGCCTTGTTCTTCGGGCTCAGCGGCACGGGCAAAACGTCGCTGTCGGCCGACCCGAAGCGGCGCCTCATCGGCGACGACGAGCACGGCTGGAGCGACACCGGCGTATTCAACATCGAGGGCGGCTGCTACGCGAAGTGCATCCGCCTGTCGCTCGAGTCGGAACCGCAGATCTACAACGCGCTGCGGTTCGGGGCGGTGCTCGAAAACGTGGTGATGCGCGAGCATCCGCGTGAATTGGACTACGATGACGAGTCCATCACCGAGAACACGCGGGCGGCTTATCCGTTGGAGTACATCGATAATGCCGTGATTCCCAGCGTGGGCGGCCACCCGAACAACGTCGTGTTCCTCACCTGCGACGCGTTCGGTGTGCTGCCCCCGGTCTCGCGTCTGAACGCCGACCAGGCGATGTATCACTTCATGAGCGGCTACACGGCCAAGGTCGCCGGCACGGAGGCGGGAGTGACCGAACCGTCCGCGACGTTCAGTCCCTGCTTCGGGGCGCCGTTCCTGCCCCTTCCGCCCAGCCGGTACGCCGATCTTCTCGGCAATAAGCTGGAGAAGCACGGTTCGCAGTGCTGGCTGGTCAATACCGGCTGGAGCGGCGGGCCGTTCGGCGTCGGCCACCGGATCAAGATCCAGTACACCCGGGCCATGATCAACGCGGCACTGGGCGGTGAATTGAAGGATGTCAAGTACCGGACCGACCCGATGTTCGGGCTCGAGGTGCCGACGGCGTGCCCCGACGTGCCGAGCGAGGTGCTCGATCCGAAGTCGACCTGGTCGGACGCCGCGGCCTACGACGACAAGGCCGCGCATCTCGCGCACTTGTTCCGGAGGAACTTCGACTCCCTCTCCACGAAGGTCGACGACAAGATCCGAGCCGCCGGCCCGAAAGTTTGAGGGGCTGGCGAGGAGCGAATGAAGGATGACGTGCTCCGGGCTCGCCGGGGTAACGTGTCGCCCTCATGCGCGTGACGGCGTACGCGTCGCGCGGCACACCCTCATACCTGCGCGAACGCCGGGCAGACCGGGCAAGCCCGCAGCGCCCCTGTCGCCATTCACTCTTCCCCGCATCCGATAACTCACCGCCTTGAACCCGCCGTACACCGCGTGCGCCGGCCGCTCCGGCGTTGGTGATTTGCATGTCAACCCACCGCATGGTCGCGTCGATATCGCGCTCGTGTGTTCCCTTGAACCGGGACGTGTTATCGGGCACCAGCCGACGCGATGGAGCGTCCGCCGCCGACTGGACAGCGCGTCTCTTGACCTGCGGGGAGGTGCGAACCGTGGACTGTGTTTTCAAGACGATGGGGTGGGCAACGCGGTGGACGACCGTCGTCGCGGCGGCGGCCCTCGTGGGGTGTGGCAACGTCGGGGGCACCGGGGGCGGCACCACGTCGACCGGCGGCGGCGACGCCACCACGGACGACAGCACGATCCAGAACCGGACTACCATCACCTATAACAGCGTGGGCGGCACCGCCGGGCTGACCCTCTCCGCCGATGAGGACGGCGGTCTGGTGCTCGAGTCGTTTGACCCCGGCGCCTTCGTCCTGGCGATGACATCGTCCGGCGTCGATCCGGCTCAATCCGACGGCTCTGTCGAGGATCTTGTCATCGTCGACGACGGCGACAACCCGTCCGACGCGGGCGGTGGAACCGGCGACGATGCCACGACGGGAGGCAGCTCCTCCGGCACCGGTGAGGATACCTCCTCCGGGACGTCGACCCCGTTCATCAACTTCCCGCCCGGGTTCGAGTTCACCGATGCCTTCAACGATTTCGCCGGCCAGTTGCTGGACGGCTCACTCGACTTCAACAGCTTCCCCTTCGACGAGTTCTTCGAGTCGTACGAACTGGCCGACCTGATCTCCGAGCTGCCCGAACTGCCGAACAGCCTGATCGGCCAGTTCGACTTCGGTCAACTTCCCGACGGTGTGGAAGGCTACCCCGACTTCCCGACGTTCCCCAACTCGAACGACAACGACTTCGCAATCTGGTTCAGCGACGAGGTGAACGGGGCGCCGAGCGACGTCCCGGAGAAGCTCTTCGAGTACGTGGACGCGCTGGACCAACTGCTCGCCTCCGTCGGCGGAGAGGGCACCGGCCCCGTGCTCTACGATGATGTGAAAGACCTCCTGCCGGAGGGAGCGCTGACCCTCGATCAGGTCATCCAGAGGCTCGATGATTTCGGCCAGAACAGCCCACTGATCGGTCAGGACATGAGCGTCAACGCGGACCTCGAAGTCGCCTTCCAGGACCACCCGCCCGTGCCCGACGGCTTCGAGGCCATCGCTTTCCAGGGCGACGTCGACCAGTTCGACGACCTCTTCACGATCTACAGCCAGCCAGCGGTCGGCCAGACCCGGCAGGTGCAGGTCAACTCGACTTTCTCCACCACCCTGGTCAGCGGGGTCGACGTGACCGGCAGCCAGACCACGATTCTCGAGAGCATCGTGAGCGAAGCGACGCCGCTGATCGAGATGGCGGCCCGCGTGTACCAGGCCCAATGGACCGTCAATATCCGGCAACTCACCAACGTCGACTACGCGGTCGAGAACCAGTTCTCGCCGGGGACGTCCGACATGGGCAGTCTCCACATCGAGAGCCTCAGCCAAATGGGCTGGACGGTCGTATTCAAAGAGACGGACACGGACGCCGACGGGGCGGCGGATCAGATTCTCGTGACGGGCGAGGGTACGTTCGAGTTGCTCGACGTCTCCGTCGAGGGCTCCGAGGCACTGGAAACGCTCAGCGATTCGCTGGTCGGGCCTTCCCTGGTCCAGCCCCTGCGGTTCGAGGTGGTGATGGACATCGACTGACGCGGCCGTTGGGGACGGCGAGCAAGGCGGCGCCGGTTCACGTACCTGCGGGCCGCGCCGCCTCTGCTTGTGAAACGATTGACCGCCGCCCTGTGACTAAAGCACCGGTAGACTTGCTCCCACCGTGTGATTCATGATTCACGAGTAATCGTAAGCACCTTATAGAAACCTGGTTAGGACGACCACCGACGAATCGGGGGCCACGCGTTTGGCCCAGCCAGATCGACTGAAATCTCCCGCCCGGCTTCACATCCACCCCCGTATCGTGCATTCGCTAACGTGCCCAGGTTGCGGCGGTGGGCCAGATATTCTCAAGATTATCAGTACTGGCGGCCGATATTTACCTCACGAACAGGTATCTTATCGGGCGTTGTGCGTCCAACCCACGGGCGTGCGACGTGTCTTTCCGTGATGACGCATTGGAGCCCCACCAATGAGAATCGTTGCAATCACCAACCAAAAAGGAGGTTGCGGTAAGACCACCGCGTCGATCAACCTGGCCGCGTCGCTGGCCCGGGAGGGGCGGCGCGTGTTGCTGGTCGACCTGGACCCGCAAGGCCACTGCGGCCTGGGCATGGCGGTGCCGGAAGAGCAGATTGATCTGAGCGTGCTCGACTGCCTGCTCGGCTCGTTGCGCGGCAACGTGGTCGAAGTGCCCCGAATCACCTGGCAGATCACGCCTTCGCTGGACCTGGCCCCGTCGCGTGCCGACTTGTCCACCTTCGAACCGACGGTGGCCGGCATTGAGAATGCCGATTGTCTGCTCTGCGACGTGCTGTCGACCGTGAGCGACGTCTATAGTTATATCCTGCTGGACTGCCCGCCGCACGTCGGGCTGCTGACGCGCAATGCGTTGCGGGCGGCGACGGATGTTATCATTCCGGTCGACACCGGCTATTTCTCTCTGCACGGGCTGACGCGGCAGCTCGACACCGTGGATGAGATGTATCGCGGTCGACGGATGCCGCCGCGGACGCGGGTCCTTGCCAACCGGTACGACGTCCGCACCAAGCTGGCCCGCGAGATCCTGGGCGAGTTGCGCGCCCGCTTCGCCGAGCAGGTGTACGAGACGGTGATCAATTTCAACACGAAGCTCAAGGAGGGCGCGAGCTTTGGCCAGCCCATCACCGAATTCGCGCCTTCCAGTATGGGGGCTCGCGATTTCCGCAGTCTGGCCCGTGAGGTGATCGCGGACGAGAAGCGTGTCGCGGCCGACGCGCAGGCCCTGCTCGCCAATGCCGATCGCCTGGCCGCCGACGCCGAACGACTGCTCGCGACGACGCAGCCGCTGATCCCGCGGGATGCGAGCGGCACGGGCGATCCGGGGAGGACGGATCACGCCAACATTGAGGCGAAGATCGAAAAGGTGTACGGCGTGCGTCAGGCACGCGGGGGCGTGGCGGTCTGCCTGCACTACCCGTCCGCAAACTCGGTGCAACTGGCCGGCGATTTCAATAACTGGGACCCATCGGCGACGTCGCTGAGCCGGTCTGGCCAGAACGGTGACTTCGAAGGCTTTCTGCGCCTCGCTCCGGGTCGGTACAGCTACCGGCTGGTGATCGACGGACTGTGGACGCACGACAAAGACAATCCCAATGTTGAAACGAACGAATTCGGAGAGTTGAACTCGGTTATTCGAGTCTCGTAGTCCGATCGCTCGTTGGCAACCAGTGAAACGAACGCGGCAGAGTCCGGGCGGGCTTTGCCGCGTTTCTCATCTCCGGCGACTCCGGCGTGTTTCGCCGTCGATCCGTGCGATCTTCGTTGATTCGGCCGGGATCGAGAGAGATGATGAGAATGCCATGTCAGGGAGCCCGAGGTATCTATGTCCGCGGTGTGGCTTCAATCTCCGCACCACCTCGACGGAAGCCTGTCCTGAGTGTGGATTCTACGTCGGTCCGGCTCGCGTCCAGCATCGCGGGGCGGTGCGCTACTGGTTGTTCCGCCGCGGCGAGCGGCGGTTGGACCTGCTGGTACTTGTACTGTGGCTGGTTGCGATGATCTTGTGCTGGTGTGTGATCTCGTTGCACCCGACAACGGCGGTGAAGGTCGTGGCGGTGGGTGGTGGCGCCTCCGTGGTGGCGCTGGGCTACTATCTCCGGTTTCGACGCGGCAAGGCGAAGTCGTAGGGGCGGCCGTGGGGCGTCCGGGGCCATCCCTGCCGGCCGTAGTAGTGGCAGCGGTGCCGGGGCTGGGTGGCGGTGGGCGTGTTCGTCAGGTCAGTCGCATGCCGCAATGGGCGCAGAAACGGGCGTGGGTCGGATTGAGGCGGGCACAACGAGGACAGGGCCGTTCCGTACCCAGATCATCGGCGCGGCAACGATTGCGCTCGTCACGGAACAGGAACCGCAGGAGCAAGACCATGCCAATCAGTCCTGCGAAAACCAGTGTTGTCTCGACCAGCGCGATTGACATGGTGCGGTGACACTCCGGACCAGCGATCTCCGCTTTATTGTAGTCGTCCATCGCGGCCGATCGAGGGGCGGCCCGTCGAGGCGGTCTCGATTCTGCCGGTGGATGCGGTTGCCGGGTGACCGTCCGGCCCCAGCCGTAACTGTTTTGGTCATAGTTGGTTGTGTCCGTGACCGCCGTCCGGGCACGGTGTCGGGCCGCCCGCCGTATTTTGATTGAACTTCCGGCAGGTCCGGCGCGACCTGATAGTGGAGACCACAGGCTTCGGGGAGCGAGGAATGAGTGACGCTTTGGAGGTGCTGGAGGTCTGGTACCGGCAGCACGGCCCGGCCCTGCTGCGATACCTGCGTAGCTCGTTTGCCAGTGGCGAGGCGGCGGAGGACCTCCTGCACGAGACCTTCGTCCAGGCGCTGCGACGCGCGGACGGAGCCGCATCGACGGTGTCGCCCCGGGCATGGCTTTTCGCCGTCGCGCGGAATGTGGGGCGCACGTGGTTGCGTCGCCGCCGTCGCTTCGCGCCGTTACCGGACGACGAGCCCGTCGCCGCGGAGCCCCTCGTCGATCCGCGACTGGACCTGATGCGTGACAGCATCGCCCGGTTACCGGCCCCGCAGCGGGAGGCCCTCGAGCTTCGTCTTCGCGACGGGCTGACGTATGAGGAGATTGCCGACGTGGTGGGCGTACCCATCGGCACGGTGCGCTCGCGCCTTCACCACGCGATGCGTCGGCTGCGCGACGACCTGCACAGGCGCGCCGACTGAGCGGCGCGGTGAGTCAGGAGGAGTAGTCATGGATACGGAAACCCTGGATCGATTGCTCATGGATCGAGAGATGGGGGCGCTATCCGAGGACGCGCGCGATCTGCTGGACGCGTACCTGCGTCGTGACGCGGGGGCGGCGGCGCGGGCCAGGGCGTTTGCCGAGGTCGGTGATCTGGCCCGGCGGGCCCTGGGCCGCGAGGCGCCATCCGCCATGCCGACGTTTCCGCGCGACAGGCTGCGGCGTGACCGCGTGTCGCGGCGGCGCTGGCGGGTCGTCGGACGGGTGGCCGCCCTGGCGGCGTGCCTCATGTTCGGCGTCTGGCTCGGATCGGTGAACGCACCGCATCCGATGGGCGGCTCCGGTCAAGCGCCGTCCGTTCTGGTCGAGTCGCCGCCCGGTCCGTCGGCGGGTGAAGCGTCGTCGGACGACACGCGGTTCTGGTCCGCGCGACGCCTGTACAGGGACGCGGTGGGCGCGAAGTCGAACCGGGCGAAGAAGTTCATCTGGGAATCGCCGGTAACGAAACCGAGACGGGGAGGTGCGGTATGAACCGCTCATGGTTGATCATGGGTTGTGTGGGCTTGGTGTTGGTTGCGATCGGCTGTCTGCCGGAGGAGCGCGTGGTGTGGTCGCCGGACGGCCAGCGTGCGTTGGTGCGTGCCGCGGACGGGCTCTACGCGTGCGACGAGAGCGGCAAGCTTTCCGAGCGGATCGTGGCGAGGACCGGGCCCGTCGCCTGGTACCCTGATTCGCGGCATCTGCTCTGCGTCGAAGGCGTTGAGGCGGCCACCTGGGACGAGTTGGCGGCGGAGTGGACCGTGCCGGACGAAAAGACGTGGAACGCCCGGGCGGATGAGCTCCGGGCGCGCATTCTCGCATACGAGGGCGACTGGGGCGATTTCGATTTCCGGCTGTCGGGCGACATCTCGGCTCCGAAGGTGATCGCCCTGCTGATGTACGTCCGCGACGAACGCAACGAAGGTCTGCCGGAGAAGCTCGGCGACAAGTGGGGCGACATGGAGAAGCTGTCTCTCACGATGCACGCTCTCAGTACCTACGCGATGTTGGGCGACACCGCGAGCCTCAAGACTTCGTTCGTCGTCGGTGTCGACGGGATCCGGAGTGTCCGGCTGTCCCCCGACGGGCGATATGTCGCGTACGTCGTCGACGAGGGAGCGAAGCTGGGGACGAGCCTGTTGGTGGCCCCGGTCGACGGGAGCAGCGCCCCGCGACTGGTGCAGAAGCAGGTCGGGGCCTATCCCGACTGGACGGCGGACGGCCACCATCTCGCCTTCGCCCGGGCGAGCCTGCCCCATCCGTTGATGGACGAGGACGCGGTGGGGCTGGGTGCCATCGCCGTGCGTCGGGTCCTGTCCGACGGGGGGGAGTTGTTGGAGAAGTTCCCGGACACCGAGGATCTGGCCGGCGTGCTGTTTTACGACACCATGCGGGTGCGATGCCTTCGGGACGGGCGGATGCTGTTCGTGGCCCAGGACGTGCAGTTGCCGTGCGCGGCGGGCGACATGCCGCAACACTTCACGCTGTTCGAGATGATTCCCGGCGTGCGCCCGACGGTGGCCCGGGCCATCACGTACCAGGCGGACGAGGCGATCGGCGACACGATGGGGTTCTTCGAAGTCAGTCCGGACGAAAGCCGCGTCGTCATTCAGGCCGACGATGGGAAGGTGATGCTCTACAATCTGGGCTCGGGCAAGGTGACGACCGTCCTGGATCAAAAAGGCGGAAAGTGCAAAACCTGCACGTTGCCGGTCTGGCGTTCGAATCGCGAGTTGTGTTTTGCCGCGCCACGTGCCGACGACGAGGAGCGATACGATATCGTTCTCTGGTCGAACGAGCGGGTCCGAGCCATCAGCCAGCGATGGCCGGATTCTGTCGTGCGGGATTTCCTGCTCAACCCGACCCCCAAGCCGGACGCGACACAAGCGGCCGAGGCGACGCTTGCGCCGGCACCCGCGCCGAGCGAGTAACGGGCTGGCCGGGCCGGCGCGCTCTTGTGGCGGCAGGCATCGATGGAGTCACAATCAAACAGGCATGGGTCGCCGACGCGGCCCATGCCTTTTCACGTTGTCGTTTGATGCCGAACGGTGTCACCGGCGAATCAGCGGTGGGTAAGCCTGGGCTTCGGCGGGCCGCCGCCGAGGGATGCCGGCTCGACGCGGTACACGCGGGCGGCCACCGCGGCGTCCGCCAGCCGCGTCACGTGGTTGTCATAGATCAACGTGACCGGCAGATCGTCCGGCCAGTCGGTCGGCCACGGAGCGTGCACGAAGATGTAGTCGATGCCGTGCGTGTGCAGGGCCTCCGCCGTCGGTGGTCCGTCCCCGGTCAACACGCCCCAATGAATCGGTGTGATCACGCGGTTCGCGAGGTCGCGGCCGAGCAGGCTGTACGTGGCGGACGGCGCGCTCAGGTTCAGCACGCGGGCACCGGGTTCCAACTCGTCGATCACGGGCGGAACCTGGTAGAACCATGCGCGGTCCCACCGCTGCTCCTTGATGCGAGAGGCCAGCGCGTGGGCCGGCTTGAGCGTGGCGATGGCGGCGGTGACGGCCAGGGCCGCCGTCGCCGTCACCAGCATCGAGCGCGGGAATCGCGTCATGAGCCGGTCGATCAGGATGGCGGCCACGGGGATCGCCACCAGAATCTGTGGCAGGGCGTAGCGGAGCATCTCGAGGAAGACGGTCGGGATCAGCAGCAGGGCGGTCGCCGCGTTCAGGAGCAGGATGACGCGCCACCGTTCTTCCTGCGTTCGCGTACGTCGCTGCACGGCGGCGAGCCCCGCGGCCAGCAGACCCAACGGTACGAACGCGGCATACGCGGCGCCCAGCGCGTTGTTGCGACTGTAGGGGTAACCCGGGTTCGGCCCCATGCCGGAGTGCTTGGGCTCCCGCCACGGATAGTCCCACCAGCGGGCGAGTTTCCTGCCGGCGCTTCGCTTGGGGAACTTCGCGTAGAAGTCGATACCGGGCAGCACCTGCCATTCGCCGATCGTCACCGGCACGGGGTAGATCGGGTTGCCGGCCTCCACGGTGCCCAGCGTAAACCAGAACGCCGTGCAACCCAGCACGCCGGCACAGAAGATGCCCACGTTTCGTGCCGGCGCCGGCGCGAGCGTTCGGCCCTCCTGCGGGCGAATCCACCGTTCGGCCAGGATGACGGCCACCAGTAACGCCGTCATGATCAGATAGGTCGTCTTGGCCCCCAGCGCCACGCCCGCCGACAGTCCAGCCAGGATGAGCAGGTTGCGGCGTTGACGCGGATGCGTGGCCCGCATCGCCCAGGCCACGGCGAGCACCGCCGACAACCAAGACGCGGCCGCGTACAGATCCACGTACGCCGAGAAACTCTGGAACACCACCATCGGCACGCTCAGGGCCACGCACGCCGCCACCGTGGCGGCCAGTGATCGCACGCCGACGTAGCGGGCGAGACCGTAGATCGTCGCCGCGACGAGCAGTGCCTTGGGCAAGTGAACGATGGGGAACAGACGCTCGGCCCGAGCGAACGAGAGCAGGAAGGGCACGATCATCCCGTTCTCGTGAACGCACTGGGCCGGCACCCCGACCACCATGTGAATCGATCGTTCCTGCATCCAGCGGACCGCGTTCGGCAGATGGTAGTGCAACGCGTCATGCCCGGTGGGGTACCCGGTCAACGCGTCGACGAAGAACACGAAGTACATTCCCGCCACGATCAGCACGGGGATCCACCATCCCCGCAGAGACGATCGCACCGGCGCCGCGATGCGGGGCCGAATCGTTTTCGGGGCCGGCGGGTGCTGGGTCTTGACGAACGCGGACGTCGCCCACATGAGGGCCGCGAACGCGATCGCGACGGTCACCGGAGTAACATAGCCCTTGTCCAACAGCAGGGACACGAAGGCCATCGCGTGTACGGCCAGGAGGAGTCCGGCGGTGGGCACGATGCAGGCCAACGCCCAGGCGCTGACACTTTCGCGGACACCGCACGACTTGACCCACCCGCGTCCGACCAGCCAACCGAGGAGCCAGGTGGCGCCGATGACCAACAGCAGGGCCGCATGGAACCCGTCGATGGACATCACGTCAGATTTTCTCCCAAAGGTGAGCGACCTCGCGCGTGAAGGCGGTCACAGCCTCGGATCGAAGCAGGTAGCACACCAGGCTCGTCACGCAGAGCCACAACCAGATCTCATCGCGTTGCATGAAGGCTTTGATCGGCGACATTTCACCCTCGTCCTCGAACCGTCGCTCGCGTCGGCGCCGTGTCAAGCCGGCCCCGTCCCGCGGAGCGCGGCCGGCGCCTCATCCGTGTATCGGCGGACGGGGCTCGCTGGTTTATCCGGACCGCATTCGCCCGCCGGGCGAGGGTGCTTTTCCTCATGTCGGCCTCGATCTGCGTCGATAGGGGGTTATGGGACTGAACGCGTGGCCGCAGGACGGCCGGTGTGCGCGCGGAGGAATCGACGGATTGCCGATGGTACGGTCGCGATGTCTCGTGAGTTGATTGTCATCGGTGCCGGCGGCGGATCCCGGGAGTTGATCGGGTTCCTGCCGGAGATCAACGCTGCGCTGCCGGCGCGTTCCCGTTGGGACGTGCGTGGCGTGCTGGACGACGACGACGCGCTGGCCGGCGAGCGGGTGGCGGGCGTGCCCGTGGTCGGCCCGTTGGCGTCACTGGCGGAGTACGCGTCGGCGTGGGTGGTCATCGGGATCGCCGGGTCGCGCGACGTGTCGATTCGTCGCCGGATTCTGGAGCGGCTAGCCGTCCCCGCGGACCGTCTCGCCACGCTGATTCATCCGCGGGCCTACGTCTCGTACAACGCAACCGTCGGACCCGGCTGCGTGGTTTATCCCCACGTAGCCGTCGGCCCGGACGCCGTGCTGGGCGGCAACAGCGTGGTGTATTTCAACACGGTGATTCATCACGACAGCGTGGTCGGCCGGCACAGCATGTTGTGCGCCGGCGTGCATGTGGCCGGCGGCGTGACGATGGGGGAGTGCGTTTATGCCGGGATCGCCTGCACCGTGCGCGACGGCGTTCGGATCGGAGCGGGGAGCTTGATCGGCATGGGGGCGGTGGTCACCCGCGACGTGGCGGACGGGCAGACGGTGTGCGGCGTGCCGGCCCGGGAACACGTCCCCGCCGCCCAGGCGGTTCTGTCGTAACGGAGTAGCGGCCATGAAAGTTTCCGTCGTCATCCCCGCCTACAACGAGGCCGATACGCTGTCCCTGCTGCGGGAGCGGTTGACGCGGGTGATGGACTCGCTGCCCGACTACGATTTCGAAGTCGTCCTGGTGGACGACCATTCCACCGATGCCACGCCGGACCTGATCCATGACTGGGCCCACGACGATCCGCGGATCCGCGGCCTCCGCTTCTCGCGGAACTTCGGATCGCACGCGGCGTTTACGGCCGGACTGACCGAGTGCACGGGCGATTGTGCCGCCCTGATCGCGGCGGATCTGCAGGACCCCCCCGAGTTGCTGGAGCGCCTGATCGCGGAATGGCACGATGGGCACGAAGTGGTGTGGGGCGTTCGCGCCCGGCGACAAGGTGAGAGCTGGAAGACCTTGCTGTTCTCACGCGTGTACTGGGCGGTGGTGCGCACGTTCGCGCTGGCGGAGACGCCGAAGGAAGGCGCCGACAGCGTGTTGCTCGATCGGCGGGTCATCGACGCATTTACGGCCATCGGCGAAAAGAACACCTCCCTGCTCTCGTTACTGATGTGGATGGGGTTCCGCCAGACCCGGATCCGCTACGTCAAAGGAGAGCGAGCGGGCGGGGTGAGCGGCTGGACCCTGTCCAAGCGACTGAAACTCGCCATCGACTCGGTGGTGTCGTTCTCCTCCGTGCCCATCCGCGTGACCTGGTTGGCCGGTCTCCTGTTCCTGGCGGCGGCCGGGCTGTGGGCGGTGCTGGCCGTCGTCGGCGCGTCGCTGGGTATCGTCCGCGTTGCGCCGATCGCGGCCGTGATGCTCGGCGTGATGCTGCTGGGGTTCGGGGTGCTGTTGTCGTGCGCGGGCGCGATCGGCGAGTACGTGTGGCGGGCCTATGATGAATCACGGGACCGGCCGCGCTACATCATCGAACGCCGAATGGGTCAGATGGCGTCGCCGGCGCCAGCCCACTCGCGCCACCGTTGCCGTTGCGGCGGAGAGCCCAACGGATCACGGCCCCTGTCCGTGCCGGCCTCGATGCACATCACGTGACGCGGCTTCACCCGCCGTCGGGCGAATCGGCCGGCGGGGTCGTCGGCTCCGCCGGCAGCAGCCCGCGGTATTCCTCCACCTTGTCGGGACGTCCCCACGCCCGGTACAACGCGATCAGCCGCTCGATCGCCCGCACCGTCGACGGGTTGTCCGTCCCGCCCGCGTCGGTGAAGCAGATATCCATCATGCGCACGCCGGGCGGCACGGATACCAGCACCTGCCACACGCCGGCTTCTTTGTTCCACGTCATGGGCGGGTCCGGGGTGATGGCCGTTTGCCACCCGTGGAACCCATAATGCAGGTAGACCTGCTCGGCGTCGGCCAACGGTCGACCGTTAGGTCGATAGGTGATGCACACGCTTTGCCCGGGCACGACCGGATCCGGATCGAGGCGGACCACGTTGTCCGGTTCCTGGTACTTGCTGAACTCGTGCCCCGCGGCCGCGAAGTGCCAGTCGTACTGGTAGTTGTTGTCCCAATTGCCGAACGCGCTCTTGAGCACCGGGTAGCTGTAGAGCAGTAACTGTTCGGCTTCCTCGAAGCGTCCCAACTCCGTCAGGCAATCGCCGAGGGCGGAGGCGACGACGGCAATCAGCGAGTGGCCCTCGGGCAACAGCTTGCGCCGCATTTCGAGCGCTTCCCGCAGATACGGCTCCGCTTCCGCGAAGCGGCCCTGCTCGCCCAGGCACATCCCGAGCAGGATCAGCCCGCGGACGGCGACGGGGTCGCTATTGGCCAGCATGGTCCCCCGCGCCCCGAGCAGTTCGCGGGCCGTGCGTTCGCACTCCGGATAGTCGCCCCGGGCCTCGAACACCTCGCCCAGTTGCCGCTTCAGGCCGAGCACGCGGGGGCAGTTGTCACCGCAGGACTCGCGTAGGGCGTTGATGGCGTCGTACAGGTATTGCTGCGCCAGTTCCAGTTCGCCGCGGGCCCGGAGCACGCGGGTCAGGTTGAGGATCGAGCCCAATGTTTGGTTGTGCTCCATCCCCAGCGTTTCGCGACGGATCTCGAGTGCCTGGAAGTGGCACTGCTCGGCCTTTTCCAGGTCACCGAGGTCCTGGTAGAGCAGGCCCAGGTTGTCAAGCATGAGGGCGACGATGGGGTGGCGTTCGCCCAGGGCGCGACGGGCCGTATCCAGTGCCCGCTGATGCTGGGCTTCTCCCTCGACCCGCTTGCCCTGCTCACAGAGCAGGAGGGCGAGTGTGTTCATGGCTAGCAACGTCGAGGGGTGCTCTTCGCCCAGCACGCGGCGTTGGCCTTCCAGCGTGTCGCGGATCAGGAGTTCCGCCTCGTTGAGCTTGCGCCGCGCGCGGAGCAGGAGGGCCTGGTTGGCCATCGTTTGCAGCATGTTGCAGTGGTCGTCCTGCCCCAGCCGGTGATGGACTTCCATCGTTTTGACGTACAGTGCTTCGGCCTCGTCGAGCCGGTCCATGTGGTACAGGAGCAACCCGAGGCTGTTCATCGCGGTCAGGGTTTTCTCGTGCTCTTCGCCCAGCACGCGGCGCCGGGTCTCGAACGCGTCGCGCAGGATCGGCTCCGCTTCGTCGAACATCCCCTGGGCCCGCAGCATGTCGCCCAGCAGATCGGCCGTCTCCAGCGTGTCCGGGTGCTCGTGGCCAAGGCGCGACTGACGCAAGGCGAGGGCCCGGCGCAAGTGCGGCGCGGCCGACCGATAGAGCCCCAACCCGATGTAGGCGTCGCCGAGCGTATGGCGAACGGCCGATTCGACATCGGGCTGGTCCGCCAGTTCGGTGTCCACCCGGTGCCCGATCTGGTCGAGGATCTCGCGCACGGTGACGTCGCGGCTTTCACTGCCCGGACCGACGAGGGCGACGATCTCCTGCACGAAGTCATTCAAGGTGCTCGCTTTGCGGGCCTCGGTGCGGGCGCGGATCGCTTGGGCCGCCGCCGTCCGCTCGGCCTCCATCTGCAACAGCAAGCTTCGCGCCGTGACGGTGGCCCCGGCCCCCAGGATGAGCACCACGGCCGCGGTCGTCACCACGCCCAGACTGTGCCGCCGCGCGAACTTGGAGGTCCGGTAAATGACGCTCTGCTTGCACGCACTGACCGGCAGCCCCTCCAGGTGGCGGCGGATGTCGTCGGCCAGCTCGTCGACCGACGGGTAACGTCGCCGCGGGTCTTTCTGCATCGAGTTCAGTACGATGGCGTCGAGATCACCACGCAGCCGCCGCCGGAGCCGCCCGACGTGGTCGTCACGCAGTTCGCTCACCCGATGGGGCGTCAACACGGTCCGCGTACCGTCCCGGAGAACGAGGTCGCCTTTCCGGTCGACCACCGTGCTGGGGGGCGTCGGCTCCTCCTCGCAGATGATCCGCTCCGCCTCGTACCGCGGCCGCAGGTCGAGGGCGTAAGGCCGGTGACCGGCCAGCAGTTCGTACAGGATAACGCCCAGCGAGTAGATGTCCGTCGCCGTCGTGATCGCGTCGCCCCGGATCTGCTCCGGACTGGCGTACTGCGGCGTCATGGCCCGGCTCGCCGTGGTGGTCTGCATCGCGACGGGCCCGCCCGGGCCGCCGTCCAGCAGCTTGGCGATGCCGAAGTCGACCAGCTTGGGCGTGCCGTCCTTGGTCACCAGGATATTGCTCGGTTTGAGGTCCCGGTGCACGATCAGGTTGCGATGGGCGTAGGCGACCGTCTCGCAAACCCGGACGAACAGGCGCAGCCGGTCGGCCACGGAGAGCCGGTGGGCGTCGCAATACTCGTCAATAGGCTGGCCGTCCACGTAGTCCATGACCAGGTATGGCAGACCCTCTACCGTCGTGCCGCCGTCGATCAGCCGGATGACGTTGGGGTGATCCAATTGGGCGAGGGCCCGGCGTTCCTGCTGGAACCGCCGTTGCATTTCGTACGTCGCGACGCTGCGCCGGAGAATCTTGATGGCGACCTGCTTGTCGAAATGCTCGTCGGCCCGGACGGCCCGATACACCGCCCCCATCCCGCCCGACGCGATCACTTCGGTGAGCCGATAGGGCCCGACCTCGGTGCCCACGGCCTCGCCGGCCTTGTCGTCGAGGACCCAGTCGGCTAGGCCCATGGTGGTCGGTGGGTCCAGGAACTCGCCGGCCGTTTCGTCGCTCTCCAGCAGGGCGTCGACCGAGGCGCGAAGCGCAGCGTCGTCGCCGCAGGCGGAGGCGAGATACCCGGCACGCGCTTCGCTCGGTTGAGCGAGGGCCTTCTCGAGGATCGATCGCACGCGTTGCCACCGCTCAGGCTTCACCCCGCTCCTCTCCTTTCAGCTCGCTCCAGAGCCACATCTTGGCGATCCGCCACGATCGCCGAACGGTTCGGGGAGAGACCTGCAGCACCGACGCCGCCTCCTCCTCGGTCAGTCCGCCGAAGAACCGAAGCTCGACCACCCGGCCGAGCTGCGGGTCCATCTGGGACAGCCGGGCGAGGGCCTCGTCCAGGGCGATCAGGTCCTGGCAGCGGGCCTCGTACATGGCAAGGGTGTCGTCCAACGGGACGCGGGCGGCGTGCCCGCCCCGCTTGGCCGCGTTCCGGCGACGGGCATGGTCGACGAGGATCAGCCGCATGGCCCGGGCGGCCGTGCCCAGGAAGTGGGTCCGGTCGCCGTCGCCCAGGTCGCCCCGGCCCAGGAGGCGCAGGTATGCCTCGTGCACGAGGGCGGTCGTTTGGAGCGTGTGCCCGACGCGTTCGCGGGCGAGGTACCGCGAGGCGATCTGGCGAAGTTCGTCATAGGCGGCCGGGAGCATCGCGATGGGTTTCGGTTGTCGGTTTTCGTCAGCCACCTGGCGTTCCTCGCGTCTTGCGACCGCCGCCGCGACAGGTCGACAGATCTCGGGATAATTGTCCGGTAATCGCCGCGTTCTGCGCTTCGTCGGGTGAGGGCATTCCGCTCCGAGTTGCCCCACGATTATACGGTTTTCATGGCTCGCGAGCAGCCCTCGCGTGTGAAATCCGTCGAAAGGGCGGAGCCGACGCGGAGGGCGTGACGTGCTCCGCGTGGTGCAAGCCGGCCCGAAGACGCGGACGGGTCGTGCAAGTACGGGCTCTAAGACGTCAGGCTCGAGGAGTCTGGGGCTGGCGAGTACGGGAGTGGGGCCCCGAACGCGAGGGCTGGAACACGCGGCCCGGAAGACGGGAGCTGGAAACACGAGGGCGGGGACAGAGCAGTTGCGGTGGGCCGCGAGAACGAGGACGACCGCCGCGCCAACCGCGTGAATGGAGCGATGGCGATGACCAAATCGAGCGTCTACTGACGAGTTGGGAACGGGTTCCCCCCAGTCCCTTCGTCTACCTCGGCGCCCCGCCCCGGCTATTCCCTCAGGGCGGGGCGCTTGCTTTTGAATTACTAATGACGAATTGCTAATGACGAATGGGGCATCGCTTTCGGGCGGTTTGCCGGCTTGCACGCGACGGCGGCGTACGGGTGGGGGCGAACTCCTTTCTCCTTACCGTTTCCTGGGCGAGCGGGCCTCACTCCGCTTGCCCTGCTCGTTTCGTTCGGCCGCCAGTTTTTCGCGTTGCCAGGCGAAGTCGACCGGGCCTTCGTAGAATCGTTCGGGGTGTTCGATGGCCCAGATCTGCTTGCGGATGATCCAGTTGCCGCGGTCTCGGTCGAGGGCTCGCTTGAATTGAACCAGCGCGTCGTCCGACTCACCGCGGCTTTGCAGGAGCGCGCCGAGACGGTACCGCAGCTCCGCCTCCGGTGACGCAAAGCCCTCCATCTTGGACGGGGGCGGCTCTTTCGGCCGGGCCAGCGCCGGCGGGCCCTTCTCCACCCAGGCGAGGATTCGCTCGGTTTGGTTCGCGTTGTTGACGTCGGCCATTTGTGGGCCGCGGGCCACACGCCCCGTCTCGTCAATCAGGACGGTGAACGGCACGTAGTTGAGGTGAAAATACGCGGGCAGCACACCGTCGCGGTCCACCAGCGAGGGGTGCGTCGCGCCGGCCTGCTCGACCCAGGGCCGGGCCTTTGCCGGGCCTTGGACGTCGATGGCCACGGATACCACTTCGAAGTCGTCGCGCCGGTTCTGCTCGTAGAAGGATTGCCAGCCTGGCAACTGATGGCGGCACCCTCACCACGACGCCCAGGCGAACAGCAGGACCTTCTTTCCGTGAAACGTGGAGAGCGGCACCGGGTGGTCGTCAAGGTCAAGCAGTGTCAGAGCGCTGACGTCGTATGACGGGCTCTCGCGGCGGAGTGGCTGGCGCGACAGGTCGAGCAGCAGGTCGCGATTTTCGGTGTCCCAGATCATGCGGCCGCCGATCGCGTCGACGAGTTGGCGCATCGGGATGTATTCTTCGCCGTTGAGCGTGCGGACGCATCCCGCGGTGGTGCCGACCGGCATCGGGACGCAAAGGTCGCCGAAACAGACCCCTACCTTGTGGTCGGGCAGGGCCAACCGTTTGAGTCCAAGCGGTTTCTTGAGGAACCGCATCGGCAGGAGAACGTCGTCGTTGGCGACCTCGATGGCGGTGGTCTGCCACGTTCCGGTGGTCTGTTCGAAGACGTGGCACGACTGGGTCGCCGCCGCGGCCGGTCGGGTCGTCGGCTTGTCGTCGGCGTTTGCGCAGGCCCCGACGCCGAGCAGCAGGGCGGTGACCGTGGTAATCCGAGGTGGGCGCATCTCGCTGAAACCTCTCCGGTCGCAGGTCATGGAGAAAGACCGGTACAGTTATCGGTCCAACGCTGCCTGATCATAGCGACGTGGGCTCCGGTACGCCCACCGCAGGTGCAGACGACGCCCGCGTCGCGGGGGGACGGCGATCGGGCCATTCTGTAACGCCTTTCAGACCAGTAGCTTGCGCGAGTCGTTGCGCCTGGCGTGGCGCGCTCGCGAAATCCGGGTATTTTCGGGTAACCACTTGGGGCGGCACGCGTCCAATGTGGGTGGAGACGGCGATGGCGGAATCGGATTCGCAGTTGCTGGCGCGTTACGCGGCCGGCGATCAGGCCGGGTTGGAAGCGCTTTACCGGCGGCACCTGGAACGCGTCTGGCGGTACGCCTGGTTCCGGACGCGCTCCCGCGACGCAGCGGCGGACATCGTGCAGGACACCTTCCTCCGCGTCGCCCGGGCGGCGGGGAGCTTCGAAGGCCGCAGCGCATTCACCACGTGGCTGTGCGCCATCGCCCGGGCGGCGGGCGGCCACCATGCCCGTCAAG
>CAZBUJ010000089.1:0-22216 GCA_964495075.1 uncultured Phycisphaeraceae bacterium | reverse complement strand
CGCCCCACGATCGGCTCCGGTACGCCAGGCACGTGCGCGACGGCAGTGCCATTTAATCCTGACACCTTTTTTCCGACTGACGCGTCGGTCACAGGCCGCCATCGACCATCCAACGCTTGGCCGGGTTGTCGTTTCGCAGCGCAAGGTTGTGCTTCTTGACGGCACCGGACTTCAGCTTGATTTCGTAGGGCACGAACCAGCCATGCCCGCCGGCATAGTTGCCCGACTGGAACGGCTCGCCGAGCGCGATGATCTCCAGGCCGCCGCACCAGAGCTTTATGCCGTCTGGAACCCGCGACGCGGCAAGATACTTGCCCGCTTCATCCCAGTCCTCGGCCGCACACGCCGCGAAGAAGGCCCGGGCCGCCTCGCCCGGCGTCATGTCGGCGTACTTCTCGTTGTCCGGGAGGATCGCCGGCGGTTCCAGCCAGATCACGTCGTCCGGCAGCTCGAGGGCAAACAGGGCATCATCCAACACGTCGTTGTAGGTAATGCTCTCGACGTCGAGCACCAGGACTTCCCTGTCCGCCAGCGCCACCCACACCTGCAGGTCCTCCAGCCGGCGGGTGGCCGCGTCGAACTGATAGACACATCGTCGCTGCGAATCGCTGATCGATTTGTTCCTCAGATAATCGTTGCCGTTCTCGAAGTCGGCGTCCGGCGGGGCGTCGACCGTCACCACCAGTTGCTTGCGGCCGTCGGCCGCGGACATCTCCTCGACCCGTGCCGACCATCCTTTCCGTTCCGCGAGTTGAAGCTGGTTCTCGAGCAGCTTGTCGACGTTCATCAGGGCCCCGATCCAGGTGCGGAACGTCGCGGCGGCCTCACGCCGAAAGGCCTGGTCCGGCTTGATGTGGCACAGGGTCGATTCGCCGTCCATGACCACGACGCGGCCGGGCTCCTCGGCCCGCCAGCGCGGCGGGTCGCCGAACTCTTTCCACATCTCGATGGTTACGAAGGCGTGATTCGGCAGGATCAGCTCGAAGTTGTCGTGCGGACTGGTTCGCATTCTGAGCTTGATGTGCACCGACCGCAGGTTGGTGAGCGCGTCCACGGCGCTGGCCAGCACCTGCGCGGCCGTCGCCTGGTTACTCGATGCCCCGCCCCACGGAATGACGAACAGGGCCAGCACCGCCGCCGTGGCCGCCATCCCGAATCCGATTTTTCCAAGACGTCTGCGCATTGCGTTTCTCCTTAACTTCTGCGTTTGCTCGCGGAGGATCTGCACCATCACCGCATCGGCCCGGGACCGCGTTCGCAGCGCTTCGCCGTCCGCGGTCAGGCGTGCGTGCAACTGCCTGACGCGGGCCGCGTCCGTCCTGCACGCGGCGCATTCTTCCAGGTGCCGCTCGATGTCACTGGTCTGCCTTGGATCCAGCAGGCCCTCGAGGCTGGCGGCCAGGTTTTCGTGAACCTGCGAGCATTTCATGAGCGTGCTCCAGTTGATTCATCGTTACCCGGGTCGTCTCGCAGCCACTCCCGCAAGGCCGCGTAGGCTCGCGAAAGCCGCTTGGTCACCGTGGTCAGCGGGACGCCCTTCTGTTCCGCGATCTCCGCGCACGACAGTCCGCCGTAGTACCGCAGGAGAACCACCTCCCGCTGGGAAGCCGGCAGCCGGGCGATCGCGCATTCCACATCGAGATCACCCGGCTTCGTCTGGTCCGGCGCCGGCCGCGGCCATGCGGCCACGGCCAGGCGGTGGCGCTTCGCGGCCTTGGCCTGCTCTTTCGCGACCCGGTCGGCAATGCCAATCAGCCACGGAAAGAACGCGTTGGGCTCGCGGAGCGTTTTCAATCCGAAGAACCCCCGCGCCAGGCTTTCCTGGGCGATCTCTTCCGCACGGTCCAGACTACCCACCAGGCCGGCCAGGTGGGCCAGGAGCGGGCCGTGATACCGCTCCACCAGTTCGCGATAGGCGTCGGGATGCCCGTTGAGGCACAGCCGCAGGCATTGGGCTTCATCCAGGCTCATACGCACCTCCGCACAGACCGATTCGAATCGTCAGTCCAAGGTGGCTGAGGGGCCCCCGATTGTGACGCGAAATCCTGAGAATTTCTCGCTTGCCGAGATTGGCGGCCGCGGGGGACGCCCCAGAGTCGTGCGATCGCCTCAATCCGGGGCTGGCGCGGCTTCGTTCGAATGGGCTTGAAACTCGTCGTAGCGTGGTTCCCGTTGCTTTGACGCGGCGTGGGCGGACGTCGGCTCACGCGCCCGGCGGAGCGAACGCTGGGCCGGATCGCGGCGAGACAAACCCGCACGTGCCCGGTACACTGCGGCCCGGCGCCAGTGTGCGGGGACTCGCTCATGCATGTCTGCGGTATCGATCCGGGGCTCCACGTGTCCGGCTACGCCGTCGTCGACGTCGATGGTGCCGCCGCGACCATCCGCGATGCCGGGGTCTGCCGCACCGACCCACACGCCGACATCGCCCAACGACTCGTGCAGATCGAGGCCGACTTCGTCGCCATCTTCGACCAGTGGAAACCCGCCATCGTCGGCGTCGAGCAGCTCTACGCCCACTACAAACACCCGCGAACCGCCGTGCTCATGGGCCACGCCCGCGGGGTGATGCTCGCCACCGCCGCCCGGCACGGCACACCCGTCCGCAGCTACGGGGCCACCGCGGTTAAGCGCTGCCTTACCGGCAACGGCCGGGCCACCAAATCACAGGTCCAGCGGGCCGTCGCCGCCGCCTTCGGACTGCCCGCTATGCCCGAGCCGCCCGACGTGGCCGACGCGCTGGCCATCGCCCTGGCCTGCGTTTACGATCTGCGGCGGAACCCCTGCGAGGCGGAATCGCCATGATCGTACGGCTGACCGGCACCCTGATCGACATGGACGAGGACGGCGCGATCGTCGAACGCGACGGCCTGGCCCGAGCGGTGCTCGTGCCGCACTACGCGATCGGGGAGCTGGCCGCCTGCCGCGGCCGCGAAGTCACCATGCACACCATGGAGTTCTACGAGGGCAACCAGGCGTCCGGACACCTCGTGCCCCGTCTCATCGGGTTCCTGCACCCGGAGGACAGGCGGTTCTTCACCCGGTTCATCTCGGTGAAGGGCATCGGGCTGCGAAAGGCCCTCAAAGCCCTCGCCGAACCGACCGGGCGGATCGCGACCTGGATCCGCGACGGCGATGCCAAACTGTTGGCACAACTGCCGGGCATCGGCAGGAAAGCGGCCGAGTTGATCGTGGCCGAACTGCGGGACAAGATGGAAGACCTCGCCACGGGCACCGCCCAGGCCGGGACGGCACGCGACACCGCGGCCCTCACCAAGGCGCAACGGGACGCCCTGGAGATCCTGGTGGCCTGGGGCGACGCCCGGGCCGACGCGGAGCGGTGGCTCGAACGGGCCGGACAGCTTCACCCGGACGTCAACTCGGCGGACGAATGGGTCCGGGTGGCCTACCGCATCAAGACGGGCGTGGAGGGTTGATCACAGTGAGCAGCAGCGATGGCGCGTGAACGCATCATCTCGGGAGAATCGAGCCGCGGGGACGACGACCGACTGACCTTCTCGCTCCGCCCGCAGACCCTCGCGGAGATGGTCGGCCAGCGCGGCGTGATCGACAAGCTGGAAATCGCCATGCGAGCCGCCGGCCAACGCGACGAACCCCTCGAACACATCCTGCTCGACGGACCGCCGGGGCTCGGTAAGACCACCCTCGCCTTTGTTATCGCCAACGAGATGAACGGGCGCGTTCCCCGCATCACGTCGGGCCCGGCCCTTGGGAAGCAGGCCGACCTGATGGCCGTGCTCACCAACCTCGACACCGGCGACATCCTGTTCATCGACGAGATCCACCGACTGCCCAAAGTCGTAGAGGAGTTTCTCTACCCGGCCATGGAGGACTTCCGCGTCGACTTCACCATCGAAGGTGGGATCGGCGGCCGCACCGTCAACTTCGCTCTACGCCGGTTCACGCTCATCGGCGCCACCACCCGGGCCGGGCTCCTCTCGTCGGCCATGCGGGATCGCTTCGGGCACCGCTTCCACCTCGCGTTCTACAGCCCGGCGGAGCTGACCGAGATCCTGCAACGCTCGGCGGCGCGCCTGCAACTGGCACACCGTGACGGCGCGTTGGAGACGATTGCCCATCGCAGTCGCGGCACACCGCGCGTGGCCAACCGCCTGCTTCGGCGCGTCCGCGATTACGCGCAAGTCAAAGGCGACGGCGTCCTCACGCCGAGAATCGTGACCGGCGCGCTGGAGATCCAACAGGTGGACGCTCTCGGCCTCGACGAACTCGATCGGGCCTATCTGCGCTCGCTCATCCGCGTCTACGGAGGCGGCCCGGCGGGGATTGAGGCCCTGGCCGCCACCATGGGCGAGGACCGCGACACCCTGGAAGACGTCGTGGAGCCCTATCTGCTCCAGATCGGTTTCGTGATCCGGACCCGCCAGGGCCGGCAGGCCACCCAGCCCGCCTACGAGCACCTTGGTGTCCCGTTTTCGGAGTTGCCGTCCAGTTCCCAGGACGAACCGGGTCTTTTCGGTTGATCGCCCGCCGACAATCGGCCTGCCGCGAACTGCTCCTGAACGTCAGCGGCGCTTTCCATCGCCGGCCCACGAGTTTATCATTGTACAACGGTTGTCGGATTCTGTGGCCAAGCATACGGGGGCCGGACTTCGCTGATGCCGCGCATCGGCGGAACAGGAAGTACTCGGTGGAACTGCGCGAGTTTCTTGAACGCTTTACCGTGGCCCAAGTCGGGTACAAGAAACCGATGACGGTCTCGCCGCATGCGATGGTGCGGGACGCGGTTCGTGTGATGCGGGAGCACCAGGTCGGAGCGGTCCTGGTGGTGGACGGCGAGTCGTTGCGCGGGATCTTCAGCGAGCGGGATCTGCTCAGCCGCGTGCTCCGCCACCGGCGCTCCCTGGATATCGAGGTCGGCACGGTCATGAGTCCCGACCCGGTTTGCGGTCGGGAAAGCGAGTCCGTGGCGTCCGCGCTGGGACGAATGCGATCCGGTGGACACCGCCACCTGCCGCTGCGAGACGACGCGGGTCGACCGGTGGGCACGTTCTCGATTCGACGGGTGGTCCAGGTGTTGGGCGATCATTTCGGACCGGCCGCCATGGGCATGCCACTCGGCCCGATGATCGGTGAAGGGGAGGAGCAGGATGGCTGACACCCGTGCAGGGGGTGCCGATCCCGCTGTGGGCTTTACCTGCCCCCAATGTGAGCGCACGATTCCCGACCCCGACGACGCCTGTCCCGAATGCAGCTTGGACCTGAGGAGGGTGGTGTGGCCGATTGTACGGAACGACCTGTTCGATGTCAGCCTGTTGACCGAGACGCTGGCGAGCCTGCGCCCGGCGGTCCCGGTCGTGCTTCCGCCCGACACAACGGTCGCCGCCGCCGTCGAGCAACTCTGCCATCACCGCATCGGCTGTATACTCGTCGGTCGGGAGGATGAGATCGTCGGCATCTTCAGCGAGCGAGACGCGATGCTGCGGGTCGCGGAACGCTATGAAGAGGCGTCCACCGCGCCTCTGGCCGAGGTCATGACGCCGATGCCGCAGATGCTGGACATCGATACGCCGATCGCCTTCGCCCTGAACCTGATGGCCAACGGCGGGTTCCGTCACGTGCCCGTGACGAAAAGTGGGGCTCTGGTCGGTGTGATTTCCGTCCGTGATCTGCTCGTCTTCCTGAACGAACGCTACCCCGACCTGTGGATCGCCACGTAGCCGCGGCCTTTCCCCCGTTACATCCCCTCGTGCACGCCGAACTCGCGCAGCCGCCGGGTCAGCCCACCCCGCGTCGGAACCTGCATCAACAACAGCAACACCGCAACCGCCGGAGCGACGAGGAAGTACCGGGAGCCGCCAGTCAACACCCAGACGGCGCCCAGGAGCCCGAACGCCTCCGTCAACCCGCCGCCGATGAGGGTGAGCGTTCCGCTGCATTGCAGGATCAAGCCGGCCGATGCCGCCGCGTCCGGGCTCGATTCCAGGCGCCGTCGCAAGGCGCCGAGCAGGCCATTTCGCACAACGAAGTACGCCACCGGCTGCACGATCGCCAGCCCGGCCAGCACGATGGCGAGTACCCCAACCTCGGCGGCATTGGCCCCCCGCGCCGGATTCATGAACACCGCGACGGCGGACAGCAGCATCACCCCCGCGGCCATCGCCAGGACGATGATGCGCATCGTTCTCAGATGCCGGTCAATGGCTTCGTCCGGTCCGGTCATGGCTGTGATCCCGGCGACCAGCGTTTGTCATCCTCATCTTCTTCCGATGGCGGTGCATCAGTGCCGGGCTCCTCGCGATCCGCGGCGTCGTCATCCGTTGCCCGCTCGCCGGCGGGTGGCTGTCCCAGCAGCATGTTCATCGGCGGCAGGTCGTCCGTCGAGCGAGGACACCGGGGCGGTTCGGGTTCGTCCGGCTCTTCCTGTTCCTCTTCCGCCTCCTCTGCGGGTGGTGTCGGCTCCACCGCCGTCGGTTCCGCCTCCGCCGGCGGCGGTTCCATTGTCTCCGGCTCGGCGGCCGCGGGGGCGGCCGGCGGTGCCGTCACGCCGAGTTCTTCCAGGTTGAACGCCGTGGGTGGCTCTTCCTCCGGGCCGGCGGGTTCTGGTTCCGGCGGCCGCTGCGTCGGCGAATCGGCATCGTCCGACCACGTGCCGCCGCCGGCCGCCTGATCGTCTTTCGTCCCCGCCGGTTCGGTGTCCGGTTCGGCCTCGACCTGCCATGGCGAGAGCGTGTCAAGGCTCGGCACCGGTGGCGGCAGTTCCGTGGCATTGACCGGCGTCGGCGGCAGGCTGTCGATCGGACCCTTGTGGCCGATCCCCCTGGGCCGTGTGACCGGGGGACCCTCCGGCGGGTGATGCTTCCACGTGTACGTTGGTGGTGGCGGAGGGGCACGACGTGCCGCGGCCACAGTCAGCCACACGAGCATGATCACGAACGGTACCACCGGGAGCAGGTCGAACCAGAACAGGTCCTCGTACGCCACGGCCGGGATTGTCGCCGGCTGGGTGGTAACGGATCGGGTTGTGACCGGCCGGGATGGGGCCGGGTCGGGGACGGCCGAACCGCCCTCCGGCATCGCCGCCTTCACGCCCAGCCAGTACGTCGGATCAAACCCGAACTTGTCCGCCAGCCACGGTTGCAGGTGCGTGTGCGACACCGGCTCCGGCTTGTCCATCAACGGACTTTGGTACTGCGGCTGGTGCCAGACCGCCGCGATGAACGCGACGGAACCGGCCAACAGGACGCCGACGATGCCGTACCCCGCCACGAGCCCCGACGACGCCAGCACACCGGGCACCGGCACGTTGGGCGTCGGCTTCCGCCGCTTTTCGATCAACCAGCGCAGTCCGCCCCCGATCGCCACCGGGAGCGTCAGCGCCAGCGGCAGAAACAGCCCAATGGCAAATGGAAGCGACGCGATCCCGAGCAATTCGACGGCCAACGCGGCCGCCGCCCCGATCAGCAGCAGCGTCCACGGCAGGTCCCAGTCGATGACGCCGTCGACGACGGAATGCACGAGATTCGCCTGGTAGCAGGGCAGGGCGTTGGGTGTGTCCGCCGTCTCGATGAAGCCGTACGACTGGTCCAGCAACCCCATCGTCCACGCGAGGGCCACGCACGCGGTCAACACGCCGACCATCTTCGCGATTTGCTGCTTGTACGGCGTCGCGCCGACCAGGTGCCCCGTCTTGAGGCTCTGTGCCGAGTCGCCGGCCACGCTGAGCACGGTACAGACGATCGCGCCGGCCAGGACGGCCGCCGCTTTCGCCTCGAGGCCTCCGACATTCGCCGCCAGAGCCAGAATGAGGGCGGTGGCCAGCACCGCGGCGATCGTCATGCCCGACACCGGATTGAACGAGTTCCCGATCCGGCCGACCAGCCTCGACGCCACGGCCATCAACAGCAAGCCGGCCACCAACGCGCAAACGATGCCGATCGTGCCCAACGACATCACCGGCACCTTGAACATCGCGTACGCCAGCCCGGCGATCAGCAGCACGATGATCGGGAATGGGATGTCGCGCTGCGTGCGGGTATTGCTTCCGCCGCGTCGAACCACGCCGCGCAGGGCCAGCCAGTAGGATGTCGCCTGCGTGGGCAACACGCGAATCAGCGCGACCAGCGCGCCGAGGACGATCGCGCCGGCACCAATGTAACGGATGTAGTCTTGCCAGATCACGTCGGGCGACATGTCGCGGATCAACGCGGCTGATCCGGGCGCGACGGGTTGGTCCTTGCCGCCACCGTACGCCGCGATCAGCGGGATCAACACGAACCACGACAGCACCGTCCCGCCCAGGATCAGCGCCGCGACCCTTGGCCCCAGCACGTACCCCAACCCGAGCAGGGCGGGCGACGCGTTCAGTTCGGCCGAGGTGTGAATCTGCGGGATGTCGAGCCGGGCCTTCGGACGCCAGAATCCCAGACCCTGGGCCAGCGAGAAACCGGCCCCGACGCCCAGCCCCGTCACGACGGTCCGGAGGGCGCCGGAGCTCTCAGCGCCGTGCAGAACCTGCCCGCACGCTTCGCCTTCCGGGTAGGGGAGTTCATCATGTTTCTCGACGATCAGGGCTCGCCGCAACGGGATCATGAACACCACGCCCAGCAGCCCGCCTACCGCGGACCAGAACAGCAGGTCCAGCCATTCCACCTCGACGCCGAGCATGTACAAGGCCGGGATCGTGAAGACCATGCCCGTGGCCATCGCTTCACCGGCCGACGCCACGGTCTGGGCGATGTTGCATTCGAGCACCGTGCCCCGCTTGGCGAGGCTCCGCAGGACGACCACAGACAGAACCGTCGCCGGGATCGCCGCACTGACGGTCAGGCCGAGCTGCAAGCCGACAAACGCGGCGGTCATCGCGAACAGAATGCCGGTCAGAATGCCGAAAAGGATCGCCAGCGGGGACAACTCACGCATCGTGCTGACTCCTGTGTGGGGCGAGGTCGGTTGAGTGTCTGGTGTCGCACACTCCCGCGACCCGGCCTTGATCACTATACGGGTTTATTCGGGGTTTGGAAGCCGGTATTCACCGATCCCGACAATCCTGCACATTCGCGCGGTGAGCGCGGGGAATGGGCGACGCCTTGACTTCTACACGCGAGCCGCGCTAAAGTTGCCGATTGAATCTGGGGTCGCCCTGTGATGAAAGTGCACGCCCGCCCGGTGTGCAGGACGCGAGCAATGCAGTCCGCTTTGAACATCGGAATGGTCGGCTGCGGCAACGTCGGGTCCGGCGTGCTCCGAGCCCTCGCCGCCAACCGGGCCCTCATCGACCGGCGCGTACCCCACCCCATCGAAGTCGTGCGGGTCGTCGTGCGGAACCCGGCCACCCCCCGACCGGCGCTGAGCGGCGCCGTTCCCGTAACCGACGATCTGGACGACCTGATCGCGGATCCCAACGTGCACGTTTTGCTTGAACTGACCGGCACGGTGGACTTCGCTCGCCACGCGGCGGTTCGGGCCATGCAGGCCGGTAAGCACTTCGTGACCGCCAATAAGGCCTTGATGGCCACCCACGCCGCCGAGCTGACGGGCATCGCCGTCGACAACAACGTCTGCCTCCTCTTCGAAGCAGCGGTCGGTGGCGGGATCCCCCTCATTCGCATGCTGCACCAGGGCCTGGCCGCCAACGACATCGTCGCCATTCGCGGCATCATCAACGGGACGGCCAACTACATCCTGACCGCGATGACCGACGAGGGGCTCGACTTCGAGACCGCCCTCCAACAGGCCAAGGAGCTGGGCTACGCCGAGCCCGATCCGACCTTCGACATCGAAGGCGTAGACACCGCGCACAAACTGGCCATCCTCGCGACACTGGCGTTCGGCCAGGACATCCATGGCGACGACGTCTACGTCGAGGGCATCACCCGGATCCAGGCGATCGATATCGAATTCGCCCGCCAGGAAGGGTACGCGGTTCGACTGATGGGACTGGCCCAACGGCACGACGATGCGGTCGAGGTCCGTGTGCATCCCACCTTGCTGCCCGAGCATCGGCCGCTCGCGTCGGTGACCGGCGTGCTGAACGCCGTGCGAATCGACGGCAACCTCACCGGACCGGTGATCCTGACCGGTCGCGGGGCGGGCCCGGAGCCCACGGCCAGCGCGGTGATCAGTGACTTGATGGCCCTTGCCTCCGGGATCGACGAGCGCGGCCTCTCACGCGAGATGCGGTTGTGCGTGCCGACGCACGCCAAGAAGGTACGCCCCATGGAGGCGTTGCAGACGCGATACTACATTCGCTTCGGCCTCGAGGACGTGCCCGGTTCGCTGGGGCAGGTGCTCGCCGTGCTGGGTCGGCACCAGGTGAGCGTGGCGTCGATGGAGCAGCCGGCGGAACACGCCGCGGATCATGCCCACGTGCTGCTCATGACCCACGTGGCCGGGGAGGCGGACCTGCAGAACGCCCTCGGCGAGATTCGCCGACTGGCCGTCAATCGAACCGAGCCCATCGTCCTCCGCATCGAGGACTCCGCCTGACGCCGCCTTGCCCGCTCGCACCGGTGCACGGTATGATGCCACGATCATGACTGCATCCCCTCAGCAAGGTAAGCTGTTCGGCGCCCGACGGCATAACGGCGTGCGGGTGGTCGTGACCGGCCAGGTGGGTCTCGACAAGAAGCCGTTCCTGGAGCGGGTGGCGACCCTGGCTCGCGACCGCGGCAAGGAGATCACCATCTGCCATGTCGGTGATCGGATGTACGCGGAAGCACCGGACGTTGCCCCGGGCCGCATCCTCGATCTGCCCCGGCAGCGACTGGACGCGCTGCGACGTAGCGTGTTCAAGGACATCCTGACCGCCGCCGACAGGGCGGAGAACCTGATCGTCAACACGCACGCCACCTTCCGGTGGAAACACGGCCTGTTTCACGCCTACGATCACGACCAGATGGCCGCCCTGGATGCGGACCTTTATGTCACGCTCGTGGATAACGTGGACGCGGTGCACGAGCGGCTCGAACGCGAGCACGACATCGATCACACGCTTAAGGACATCCTGGTCTGGCGGGAGGAAGAGATCGTCGTCACCGAGGCGATGGCCGCCGCCCTCCGCGGCTACGGTTGCGCCTATATCCTCGCCCTCGGCTACGAGAATGACACGGCCGAGTCACTCTACCGGTTGATGTTCGAACCGCAACGCAAACGCGTCTATCCGTCGTTCCCCATGACACACGTGATGGACATGCCCCACGTGCTGGCGGAGATCGATGCGTTCCGGGCCGTGCTCGCCGAGCAGTTCATCACCTTCGACCCCGGGGACCTGGACGAGAAGCGGCTGCTGTTCGACGCGGGCGAGGCGACCAAGAAGGGCGAACAGACGATCACCATCCACGTCAACGGTCGCGACGTGAACCTCAAAGTGCCGGACATCACGCAGGTGGCCGGCGACATCGACGGGCAGATCTACGCCCGGGACTTCAAGCTCATCGACCAGTCCGACATGATCGTCAGTTACGTGCCCGAACTGCCGGACGGCAAGCCCGGCCTGTCCTCCGGCGTGGAACGCGAATTGCAACACGCGTTCGAGTGCACCAAGGAGGTGTTCGTCGTGTGGAAGCCGGTCAGCGAACCGTCGCCGTTCATCACCGAGACGGCCACCCGGGTCTTCCCGGGTATCGAGCCGATGCTTGACCACTTCCAGGCCAAAGGGTACATCGGCGATTACCAGCTCGACCTGCTCAAACCGCACGTGACCCGTGAACGGGGCCGGTTCGGCTGACCGCCGGCCGATCAGACGGTGAGCTTCCCCCGCATCGTCGTCGTGCACTGACCGGCGATGCGTACGGCATAGCCTTCGCCGGGATGCCGCGTCACCAGGGCCCGTACCACGCCCGCCCGTCCGCCCCCCTCCGCCTGCAGACAGTTCACCGCTGCCGTGTTCCGGACGAACGGGACCAGTTCATTGACCACCAGGTAGGTGGCCAGCGGGCCGTGGACGCTGCCCGTCACCGGGTCTTCCGGCACGCCGACGGCCGGGGCGAAGAAACGCGACTGCACGTGCATCGACTCGACCAGCGTTTGCAGGGTGGCCACGCTCACCCCACGAATGCGATGGCGCGTGCAGAAGGCCGCCAATTGCCGGTGATCCGGCTCCAGCCCCTGCAACGTCACCAGCTCGTGAAGGAACAGGATCAGGTCGTCGTCCTGGGTCTTCATGACCGGCAGCGATTGATCGACGTCGGCACGAGTGGCCCCGAGCAGCCTGGCCAACTCGTCGCCGTTGAGCCGGGCCGGCGTCAACCGCGGCTTCGGCAGGTCCAGCCAGATCAGCCGGGCTCCCGGCTTATGGTGCATGGAATCCACCCGCGCGGTCAGCGTCCCCGACCGGGTCTGGATCGGCAACAAGGCCTCCGGATCCTGGGTCAGAACGGAAAAGCGACCGCGTTCGAGCAGGGCGTGCACGCCGGCCAGCGTGGCGTGGCCGCACATGTCGACCTCGGCCCCGGGCGTGAACCAGCGAAATCGCACCGCCGCGTCCGGTGAGTCGGACGGCAGAACAAACGTGGTTTCGCTGAGGTTGAACTCCCGGGCGATGGCCGCCATCTGCCCGTCCGGCAGCGCCTCGGCGCCCGCCACCACCGCCGCCGGGTTGCCGCTGAAACGCCGGTCGGTGAAGACGTCCACCACCGCGTAGTCGAACTCCATTCGCTTTGCTCCACCCCCGGGTTGGTGTCGGCCTGCTTTCCGGTTGCCGCGGGGGCACACCTCGGTAAGATGATGCGCCGGGCAACGGCCAGCCGCAACGGGCGGCCTGGGAAATCAGTCGGATCAGCGTAGTCTGATCAGGTCAGTCTAAACGGTCCAGTCGACGAGGTGAACCATGTCCAGGCAGAGGATCATGCGCGGGCCAGTGGCGGTGGGGGCCGGTCTCCTTACGGTCGGGCTGCTGGTGGCCGGCTCCGGATGCGGCGGCGGCGAGTTCGGCGAGAAGATCAACGTGCCCGTCGACCAGCAGGTCAAGCTCGAATCGCCATTCGCCGAGGGCAAGGCCGTGCGCTATCCAGCGGAGCGCGAGTTCAACGTCGCGGACGCACAACGATCGTCCACCGGCCAGGGCACCGCCGACTCGTGGGCGAAGTCGGACGGCACCGCCAAGTCCGAGGTGGCGGCGCCGAAGATCGGCACGGCCGAGGCCGAGTTCCAGGTCGGCCAGGTTGTCCACGCCCCGTCCGACGAGGCAATGAAGGTAACGGCGATCTTCAACGTCGATTACGAGTGCTTCCTCGATACCGACCTGACCGACACCACAAAACCGCTCGACTCGCTGGCCCTCAAGGTGTACGTGAGGGATTCCGCCGGCAACGTCGAGTACCGCCAGATGCTGGCGAACGCCGGTGCATCGCCCGGCGTGACAACGCTCGCCGGTCGCGACAGGCCTTCCGTGGATATCACCATGCAGCCGAATCGGGCCTATCACTTCGTGCTGGCCGGCCGAGTCGAGATTCAGGGTACCGAGCAGTCCGGCGCCAAGGGGGCGATCGAAATCAAGTCCTTCAACCTGGAACTGGTGCCCAAAGGCAAGGTCGGGTAGGCCCCCACCGCGTTTTTGCCACTGCCGCACACGATTCAGCGCCCGGCCGGTCGCCTGCCGCACGTGGCCCGGCGGCAGTTGCACACCGAGGCTTCAGCCGACTAAGATTCACGCAGTGCCATGGTGATCGAGACGATCGCCAACGATCCGACGCTGCGCCGCCTGTGTGAACGACTGCAAACCCGAGGGGGGGCGGTGTTCGCAGCAGGTCTGTGGGGGTCGTTTGCGCCCATGGTGGCGGCGGCGGTGGCCGGGCACACCCGCCGACCCGTCCTCTACGTCACCTCGCACTTCGACGAGGCCGACCACGCACGCGAAGACATCGAGTATTTTCTTGACGCCGCCTGCGATCTCTTTCCCGCCTGGGAGACGCTGCCCGGCGAAGGGGCGGCGGCCGGCGAGATCGAGGCCGAGCGGCTCCGCCTCTGCACCCGACTGGCGGACGCGGCGACACCCGCCACCGCGGACGGGTCGGCGTCACCCCTGATTCTCGTCGCCCCGATCCTCGCCCTGCTGCAGCCGGTGCCCACGCGGAAGGCGCTGGCCGCCAACGCGCTGCGACTCGCGGTGCGGCAGCCGATCGACCCGGAGCAGGTCGCCGCGTGGTTCGTGGCGCGCGGGTTCGAGCGCCTGGACCTGGTGGAGTCGCCGGGCGACTTCGCTTTCCGCGGCGGCATTCTCGACATCTTTCCGCGGGGCGACGACCACCCGATTCGGCTCGAGCTGCTCGGCGACGAAATCGAGTCCATTCGCCGCTTCGACGTGAGTTCGCAACGATCCACCGAAAGCCTGACGGAGGTGGCCGTCGCGGCGATGCCCCAACAACACGACTGGTCGCCGCGGGACGTGGCCGACTTCCTCGATTACCTCCCCCCCGACGCCATCATCGCGTTCGACGAACCGGCCGAGGTGCAGGACATGGGTCGGACCCTGCAACGGCGGCTGGGCAGCCCCCAACGACTGTGGGCGACCGACCAGATCTTCCGCCGGGCGGGCGACTTCAGCAATCTGCACCTGTCGCGGCTGGCGTCGGCCCCCCATGCCGCGGTGGCGGACGCGTTCTCGTTCAACGTCGCGTCGCTGACCCGGTTCGAGGGGAAGTCCGACGAGACCGTCGCCGCGCTCTGCGAACAGGCCCGCGACGGCCGCGTCATCGTCGTCTGCGATAACAACGGTGAGAGGCAGCGGTTGGGCGAGTTGATCGCCGAACACGCCGGCGCCGTCCCCCAAAACGTCGATCTGCACGTGGGTCTGCTCCACCAGGGGTTCGACTGGGTGGCGGCCCGCACCATCGTCGTTGCCCACCACGAGCTCTTTCACCGCTATCGCCAGCGCCGCCGGTTGCGGAAGCTCCACGCGGCCCGCCCGCTGGAGGCGTGGACGGACCTGGCGACCGGCGACCTCGTCGTCCATGCCCTGCACGGCATCGCCCGGTTCCGCGGGCTCGAGGTGATGCGAAAGGGTGCGTCCGCCAAGCAGGAGGAGTTCGTGACCCTCGAGTTCGCGGATCGCGCCATTCTCCACGTGCCGGCGTCGCAGGTCGACTTGATCCAGAAGTACGTCGGGGCGGCGGGCATCCGGCCCAAGCTCTCCAAGCTCGGCGGCACGCGGTGGCGCAAGACGAAGGAACGCGTGGAGGGGGCGATCACCGATCTGGCGGAAGCGCTGCTGCGCATTCAAGCCGCACGCCGCACGAATGAAGGAACGGCCTACCCGGATGACACGCGGTGGCAGCGAGAGTTCGAGGCGTCCTTCCTCTACGAGGAGACGGAGGACCAACTCACCACCGCCGCCGACGTGAAACGCGACCTGCGAAGCACGACGCCCATGGACCGGCTCCTCTGCGGCGACGTCGGGTACGGCAAGACGGAGATCGCCATCCGGGCCGCGTTCAAGGTCGTCGAGTACGGCCGCCAGGTCGCCGTGCTCGTGCCCACCACCGTGCTCGCCGAGCAGCACTACCACACGTTCCGTGAACGGCTGGCCGACTACCCCATGACCGTGGCCTGCCTCTCCCGCTTCCGATCCGCCCCGGAGCAGAAGAAGATCGTGGAAGCCGCCCGGCGAGGCCAGATCGACGTGGTGGTCGGCACGCACCGGTTGCTCAGCAAGGACGTCGGGTTCACCGATCTCGGCTTGCTCGTCATCGACGAGGAGCAGCGGTTCGGCGTGGAGCACAAGGAACGCCTCAAGCGGATGCGGGAGACGGTCGACGTGCTGACCATGACCGCCACCCCGATCCCCCGCACGCTGCACATGTCGCTGCTGGGGATTCGCGACATCAGCTCGCTGGAAACGCCGCCCATCGATCGCCGGGCGATCGCCACCCGCGTCTGCGCGTTCGACTCCGAACTGATCCGCAATGCCATCATCCGCGAGATAAACCGCGACGGCCAGGTCTTCTTCGTCCACAACTTCGTCCGGTCGATCAACCGTGTGGCGGACGGCATCCGCCGGATCGTCCCGGAGGCCAGGGTGTTGGTCGGACACGGCCAGATGAAGGAATCCGAACTCGAACAGGTCATGCTGGCCTTCGTGCGCCACGAAGCCGACGTGCTCTGCTGCACCACCATCATCGAGAGCGGCATCGACATCCCGGCCGCCAACACCATCTTCATCGACCGGGCCGACCGGTTCGGCCTGGCGGATCTGCATCAACTGCGCGGCCGGGTCGGGCGGTCAAAGCATCAGGCGTACTGCTACCTGCTTCTGTCGCCGGACCGGCCCGTCACGTCCAAGGCCGCCAAACGGCTCAAAGCGATCGAGGAATTCAGTGATCTGGGCGCCGGGTTCCGCATCGCCATGCGGGATCTGGAGATCCGCGGGGCCGGCAACATCCTGGGTCCGGAGCAGAGCGGTCACATCGCGGCCGTCGGCTACGAAATGTACTGCAACCTGCTGGAGGGGGTCGTCCGGCAGTTGAAGAACGAACCGGACCCGCGACCCGCCCCCGTTCACCTCGAACTGGATGTTGCCGCGCATATCCCGGCCCACTATATTCGCGCTGAACGCTCGCGGATCGAGATCTATCGCCGATTGACCACGTGCCGGACCCTGGACGATCTGCAGCAATTGCAGCGCGATCTCGAAGACGCGTTCGGGCCCTATCCGGCGCCGGTGGCGCGACTGATGGACCTGGCCGAAATCCGGGTGCTGGCCCGTCGGTGGAAGATCCAGTCGATCATCCTGCGCGAGCCCGACGTCGTGTTCACCGTCGACAGTGTCGGCGCGGTGGACGCGCTCTTTACCGACGCTCCAGGAACCGCTCGAATGCCCGACCCGCGCACCATTCACCTTCGGCTGCCGCCGGCCTACCTCGAGCCGCAGACGCTGCCGGCAATCCTGCGCAAACTGCTCCACAAAACGGAACCCGTCCCGGAGACCTCGCGATGACCACCGGCTGCTCGTACGTCCGATGGCTTGTGCCGACCGCCGGCGCCCTGGTCGTGCTGGCGGGCTGCTCCTCGTCCCGCGGTTGGCCGGGGTCGACCACGCAGAAACCCGGGCCGCCCAACACGGTCGCCACCGGTGAGTCGGAAACGGACGACGCCGCGCACCGGGGGACGCACGCCGGCAATACCCGCCCCGGGGCCGTCACCGCGGAAGAGCCCAGAGAAGACAACACCATCGTAAACCAACCCGTTGACCTCACCCCCGTAACCGTGATGTTCCTCAACGGGGAGGCGATCACCGCCGACGAAGTGCTGCGCCCGATCCGGCCGGCGCTGGAGAGGCGGGCCCAGTCCATGCCCGTCCGGTCCTACCAGATGTTCCTGGTCGAGGCGGCCAGCGCCCGGATCCGCGCGGTGGCCCGCGATCGGCTGTTGTACCAGGAGGCGTCGAAGGGCATCGGGGACGACGAGTGGGAACACGTCGACAAGTTCGTGGACCAGCGGATCCGCGATATCATCAACGCCGACTACCAGGGGCGCCAGACGCGGTACGAGAAAGCGCTGGCCGAGCAGGGCCTGTCGCTCGAGGAAGGACGCGAACAGGTTCGACGCATGCTCGTCGTGCAACGGTACCTCTACCAGACGGTGCGGCCGCGGGTGACTCACCCGACCCGCGCCCAGTTGTGGCAGCACTTCCAGAAGAAGAAGGCCGAGATGGTCAAGCCGCCCCGGCGCGAGATGTACCTGATTGAGATCACCAGGAACGCACCGCTCGACATCGTGCCGGCCGAAGGCGGCGACACGCGGCCCGTCGACGCGGCCACCGCCATCGCCATGGCCCGGGCCGAACTGGACCGCCACGTCCCGTTCGCCGACGTCGCACGCAAGTTCTCGACCGGCATCCACGCCGCGGAAGGGGGTTACTGGGGCTTCGTGCATCGCGACAGCCTGCGGGAACGGTTCCAGCCGGCGGTGGACGCGCTGTTCGAACTGCCGGCCGGGGAGTCGAGCGACGTGCTCGAGGGGCCGGATGCGTTCTTCATCGTCAAATGCGGCGCGATCGACCCGGGTGCGGAAGCGGACTTCGCGGCCATGCAGCCGCAACTCATGGAGAGCTACCGCGACGACCAGTTCGACAGGGAGGTCGACGAACTGGTCGCCAAGCTGCGCGAGAAGGCGGTCATCGAACCGGACAACCTGGCCCGCTTCCTCCGCGGCGTCGTGGAAGCCGCCCCCCAAGCGAAAGTCCGTCCCGCCGATGGGCAAATGAACAGGTAGGAAGGAGGACCGAACGATGAACACCCGCACCTTGGATTCGCTGGCCACGTTAATCCTCGGGCTGTTCATAGTTGACGCGGCGTGCGCACAATCCACGTCGCCGCCGTCCGCGTCGTTCGAATACGCCGAGGTCCGCCCCGCGGACTGCGCGGGAAGCTGGTATCCCCGCGACCCGGACGAACTGCGAGACGCGGTGGATAATGCGCTGGTGGGACGGGCATCCGCGCACCTTGCGGGCACGCCGCGGGCCATCATCGCCCCGCACGCCGGGTACCGGTGGAGCGCCTACGTGTCCGGTGAAGCGTACAGGTACGTGAAAGGCGGTTCATACGATCGGGTCATCGTGCTGGCGTTCAGCCATCGCCTGTCCAACTCCTACGAGGGCGTGGATGTTCCCGAATCACTCGACGCGTACCAGACGCCGCTGGGGTTCGTGCCGATCGACAAGGAGGCGTGCGGGCAGCTCGCGAAGAACCCGCTGTTCTCCCACCATCCCGGCGTGGAGCGCGGTGAGCATTCGCTCGAGCTGCAACTGCCGTTTCTGCAACGCGCGTTGAAGACCTTCAAGCTCGTGCCGCTGCTCGTGGGACGCATGTCCGAACCGGACTACGTGACGGCCGCCGAAGCCATCCTGCCGCTAGTCGATGATAAAACGCTGCTGGTGGCCAGCAGCGATTTCACCCACTACGGACACCAATTCAACTACGTTCCGTTCGCGGATGACATCAAGAGCAACCTCGGGAAGCTGGCGGAACGTGCCGCGGCCCCGATCGAAAAGTGCGACTACGACGGTTTCGACGCCCACCTGGATGAAACGCGCGACACCATCTGCGGGCGGCACGCCATCAAACTGCTGCTGCGCATCCTGTCCATGCGAGGCGGGGCGGACGGCGGGTGCACGTGGTTCGACACCTCCGGGAAAATGACGGGCGACTACAGCAACAGCGTAACCTACCAGTCTTTCGTCTTTATGGATCGGAAGGGCAAGCTGGACACCGACGCGCAGCAACGACTGCTGCAACTCGCCCGCGACACCGTGACCGCGCACCTGACCGGCAAGCCGCTCCCCGCCGTCAAACCCGAGGACCTGCCCGTATCCGTCCGCGCCGACGGCGGTTGCTTCGTCACCCTCGAGAACCACGGCGAACTCCGCGGCTGTATCGGTAACACGGACGCCCGCGACCCACTTTACAAGGCCGTCATGCGCAACGCCGTCCTGGCCTGCCGGGACTCTCGCTTCGTCAACCACCCGATCACCGCCGCCGAGTTGCCCCAACTGCACGTCGAAATCAGCTATCTGACCCCGCTGGAGCGTGTCGCGAATCCGAACGATATCGTCGTCGGCACGCACGGCCTCGTGATCGAACGCGGGCGCGACCGCGGCTTGCTGCTCCCGCAGGTGGCCTACAGCCGCGGCTGGTCCCGTGAAGAGTTTCTCAACCAGACTTGCCGCAAGGCCCGACTGCCAATGGATGCTTGGAGACGTCCCGGCACGACGATATACTCATTCGAGGCGCAAGTGTTTGGCGAACCCACCGAAGGGGCGGAACGCTGACGCCGCCACGCATCGCCGCCGGGTGGGGTAGGGCCGGAAGATACCGGGTGTTTCAGCACTGCCCGGTCCTGGACGAGCCAGTCATGTACCAGCACAGCACGAGACGCGAGTTCCTGACACGGATTGGCACTGCCGCCGCCGGGGCCGCCCTCGCCCGGTCTCCCGCGGCGTCCGCGCTGGCCGGCGCCGCCGAGCCGTCGAAGGCCCGCGTGGTCGTCGCCCGCGATGATCAGTTGACCCGGGGCAAGGTCGGCGAGCACGCCGAGTCGATCCGCAAACTGCTCGACGCGGGAATGCAGAAACTCACCGGCGCCACCGACGCCGAATCCGCGTGGCGCACGTACTTCCGGCCCGGTAATCGAATCGGCATCAAGGTCAACACGCTCGGGCTCGCCACCCAGCCGGCGGTGGTGGATGCGATCGTCGCCGGCCTGCGGCGGGCCGGCGTGCCGGCCGACAACATTCTGATCTGGGACCGCTTCGACGTCGAACTCCGCCGGGCGGGATTCCGGATCAACAAGTCCACCACCGGCCCCCGCTGTTACGGCACCGACGGCGACCGGATCGGCAGCGGCTACCTGCCCGACATCGAGTCGAGCGGGCGAATCGGGTCCTGCTACTCCCGCATCGTGGCCGAGAAGGTCGACACGCTCATCTGCGTGCCCGTCCTCAAGGATCACAACCTGGCCGGTGTCTCGCTCGGACTGAAGAACTTCTACGGCGCCATCCACAATCCGAACAAGTACCACGACCACAACTGCGATCCGTACGTGGCCGACGTCGTGCGGCATCGCTACATCGCACCGAAATGGAAGCTCACCGTGTGCGATGCCATGCGGGCCCAGTACCACGCCGGCCCGGGCCGAAGCGTCGAGTACGCCTGGCCGTTCGGTGGGATGATCATCAGCGATGACATCGTCGCCGCCGACGCCGTGGCCGCCGACCTGCTCGAGGCGAAGCGGGCGACCGCCGGTCTGCCGACGCTCGCGATCGAGAAGCGGCCGACCAGCCATATCGCCACCGCCGCCCGCGTCGGACTCGGCACCGCCGACCGCCGCCGCATTCAACGCATCGAGGTCTGACATGCCCAAGCCTCCGAATCTCTTCGCCGTTCCATCCCGCCCATCCCGGCGCGACGTGCTGCGGTGGGGCGTCGCCTGTGGCGCGGCAGGGGGGCTGTGCCGCTTGGGTGCCGCCCTGGCCCAGGATGTCGCCGGCACCGAGGCGCTGGACGGTCCACGCCTCGAAGGCGTCGTGCGCCATCCCGCCCTGCACTGGGAGCGGCTCGCGGACAATCGCGTCAAGTGCGGGCTGTGCCCCCGCGAGTGCGAAGTGGCCGACGTCGAACGAGGCTACTGCGGGGTGCGCGAGAACCGCGGCGGCGAGTACCAGACGCTGGTCTACGGCGCCCTCTGTTCGGCCGCCGTCGACCCCATCGAAAAAAAACCCCTGTTCCACTACCTGCCCGGCACCACCGCATTCTCCATCGCCACCGCCGGCTGCAACATCGAGTGCAAGTTCTGCCAGAACTGGCAGATCAGTCAGTTCCGGCCCGAGCAGGTGAAAAGCTCACGCGTGACGCCGGAGCGGCTGGTCAACGCGTGCCAGGCCCGCGGCTCGCCCACCATCGCCTACACCTACTCCGAACCCACGATTTTCTACGAGTACATGTTCGACTCCGCGGCCGTCGCCCGCGGGCAGGGCGTGGGCAGCGTGATGATCTCCAACGGCTACATCCAGGAGAAGCCGCTCCGCGAACTGTGCCGGCACCTGACCGGCGTCAAGATCGATCTGAAGGCTTTCACGGAGTCGTTTTATGCCGACCACTGCGCGGGCGAGTTGAAGCCCGTGCTGCACACGCTGGAAGTGCTCAGGGACGTCGGCATCTGGTTCGAACTGGTGATCCTGATCATTCCCACCCTGAACGATTCGCCGGACGAGATCGCCCGGATGAGCCAGTGGGTGGTCGGGCACCTCGGCCCGGGCGTGCCCATGCACTTCACCCGGTTCCACCCCACCTATCGGATGACGAACCTGCCCCGCACGCCGGTGGCCACGATCGAGCGCTGCCGCCAGGTCGCCCTGGACAACGGCGTGCATTACGCCTACGCCGGCAACGTGCCCATGCATCCCGGCGAGAACACCTACTGCCACAGTTGCGGCAACGAGCTGATCCGACGCGTCGGCATGCGCACCACGCACAACCGGATCACCGACGGCAAGTGCCACAACTGCGGCACCCCCATCCCCGGCATCTGGTCACAAGAGCAGGCCCTGACGCCGCCGACCCGGACAGCCCGGCCCGCCGGCTGAACCGACGGCCTCCCGCTCCGCTGCTCATCTGCGCTCGGCCGAAGGCCGCGCCGCCCCCCCCCCCACCCCCCCCCCCCCCCCCCCCCACCACCCCCCCCCCCCCCCCCTCCACCCCCCCCCCACGGTCCCCCGGGCGGCCCGGGCCAAGATAGGCACCAA
>CAZBUJ010000088.1:0-22741 GCA_964495075.1 uncultured Phycisphaeraceae bacterium | reverse complement strand
GGTCGGCGCCGGGGCGGGCGGCGAGGAGGTCTACTCCGACGAGGAACTTGCCAAGGTCACCGAACGATTGATTGATCTGGGCTATCTTCAGTAGCCGGCGGGGGCATGGATTGCGTTGGACGGTCCGGTTGCGGTGTCCCGCGTGAGTGTTGGCGCAACTGCTCGCGCCGGGCCATGATCGCGTCGAACCGGCGTTTCACCTCTTCCCAGTAGATCGCCTCGCGCCGCGCGAACGACGGGACCAATCGGCCGGAGACGTACAGCGACGGCGTGCCCCGCATCTTGATCGCGCTGGCGACGTCGATGTCCTCGGCGATGCGCTCGCGGACCTCGTCGGAGGTCATCGTCTTGGCGAACTCCACCGGGTCGAACCCCAGTTCCCTGGCGAGCCAGCCGTAATACTCGCCCGAGTTGCGCTGCTTCTTGCTCGCGGCGAAGAGCAGATCGTGGGCCTTCCAGAACGCGTCGGACCCGCCCAACTTCCGCGCCGCCTCGGCGGCCATCGCGGCGGGGCACGCCCCCGGATGCATGGGGGTCTTCAAGTATTTGTTGCACTTGTTCGACGCGGGATAGTGCTTGAAGACAACCTTGAGGCTGTCCCCGAACATGGGCTCGACGGTCTCGCTCATGTACTTGGCGAACTGGCGGCAATGAGGGCAGCCGAAATCGCTGAACACGACGGCCAGGAGCTTGCCGGTCCTGGCATTCTTGATCGGGTCGTCGGGGCGGATAGGGATGTTGACCTTGGGGTTTGCCTCGTAGAGCGCGTACAACGTCGAGGCGCTTTCCTGGACCTTCTTGATTTCCTCCTCACACTTGCCGAAGGCGCCCTGGAAGGCGTGCTTGCCCCTCATCGCGTCGGCGAACTCGTAGTACAACAACTGCGCCGCCGCCAGGCTCAGGGCGAGCACGGCCGTGACAAACACGAGGTGCCCGGTGGGGTTCGCCGGGCGGGTCGCCGCCGTCCCGGCCGGCGCCGTGGCTTCGGCGGGGGGCGCGGTCGGCGCCACCTTCCGTCGGGCCGTCGATTTTGGTTCCGCGTCGGCCGTATCGGTGGATGCGTCGCCGCCGCCCGCGACGGGGCCGGCGAGCCGGGTCGCCTCCGCGACTTCATAACGCTTGCGCGGCCAGAGCAGGATCGTACCGACCAACATCAGAACGTTGATGACGTGGGTGACCAGGCACCAGGGACACCAGGCTTCGAGGTCGGTGAAGAACATGACATAGGCGAAGAACACGACGCCGCACACGCCGGCGGTGTTCAGCGCCAACGGGACGAGGTGCCAGAATCGGCGCCGGTAGTCGCACCGGCCGACGGCCACGTACCAAGCGGCCATCACGCTGAAGTAGATCATCCCGAACAGGGCCACCGGGCGCGGCGTCAGGTTGAGGCCCAGCAGCGGCGCCGGCCGCGGCACGTGGCGCTGCTCCTCGGGGGTGCCTTTCGGAATCGGGGGGAACGTGCCCCACGCACTGGACACGACTTCGTCGCAACTGCGCCGGCTCTGGGAGTCGTCACTCGCCTCGCACGTGCTGTCGAACCATCCCAGCCCGGTTTGCTTGTTCACGTGCTTGACCAGCAGGTTGTTGCTGATGTACACGCCGAGCAGGGCGAGAATCACAGTGGCGGTCAGGACCGGTAGAGTATGCTTGATCAACGTTTGAGCTTCCCGTTTCTCGACGATTCCGCCGCAGCGTCACGCGGCGAAATCGGCAGTACCCCCTGCCCCGCATCGGCGGACTCAGATCGGTCGAACCTGCAGACGGGTCTCCAGGTGCCGATGCACGAGCCGGTAGCCCCGCGAGTATCGACTGTTGGCGACGAACACGATAAGCAGGGCCAGGAGCGGATAGCCCAGGAAGCGGAGGTAGGCCAGCACCTCCGGCAGGAGACTGGGGAACGATTGCGGAAACCGCTTCAGCTCGAGGAAGGTCAGGTACACGCCGGGGACCTGCGTCCCGCTGAGCCATCGGGCCCAGGGAAAGAGCAGGGCGAGCATCACCAGGATCCAGAAGAACGCCGACAGGCTGCCCCGTACGCCGCCCAACCCTCCGGCGAGGCAGACCTGGGCCGACGCCAGGAAGCAGAAGGCCAACAACGCGCAACTCGCTTGTCCGACGAATTCGGTCAGTGGCAGCACGAGTTGGATCAGGTTGGCGACGAACGCGGTGTGGCCGACCTCCTCGCTCTCCTCCGCCGTGTCGGTCACCGGTTGCGCGCCGGCGGCGGTGATGCCGTTGGCCACGGCCTGCGTCGCTTCGAGCACGTGCCCCCACCGCACGGCGGCGAACGCGGCCACGTGGATCAGCAACGACAGGATCAGGAGGGTGACGAATACCCCGCGGGCCGACCGGATCGTTCGCAAGGCCGACTCGAAATCGCGCAGCATCGCGTGCTCTTCGGCCGTCGCCTTGGCGGACCGAATCGGGATCTCCGTGTTCATCGCGCGTTCCTTTCTTTCGCCTGGAGTCACTCCTCGACCGCGGACTCGGCCAACGCCTTGGCCGCCGCTTCAACGGTGCGGTCCACCAACTCGTCCGTGTGCACGGTGGACACAAACATGCATTCGAACGGCGAGGGGGCCAGGTAAACCCCGCGGTTCAGCATCCCGTGGAAGAACCGGCGGTACGCCTGCCCGTCGCTCGCCGTCGCCCCCGCAAGATCCGTGACCGGACCGGCCGTGAAGAACGGACACAGCATGCTGCCCACGCGATTCACGCACAGCGGCACACCCGCTTCCGCCGCCGCGGCGGCCAGCCCCTCCGCGAGCCGGCTCGATTGTGCCTCCAGCGTTTCATACACGTTGTCCTCGCTTAGCGCCTCGAGCGTGGCGATGCCGGCCGCCGTCGCCAGTGGATTGCCCGACAGCGTGCCGGCCTGGTAGACCGACCCGACCGGCGAGACGTGCTCCATGATGTCGCGCCGACCGCCGTACGCGGCCATCGGCAGCCCACCCCCGAGCACCTTGCCCAGGCACGTGAGATCCGGGCAAAGCCCGTACAACTGCTGCGCGCCGCCCGGGGCGACGCGGAACCCCGTCATCACCTCGTCGAACACGAGCAGGGCACCGGACTTAGTGCACAGACTGCGCACGCACTCCAGGAACCCGCTCACGGGTGGCACGCAGCCCATGTTGCCCGCCACCGGTTCAACCAGGACGGCGGCAATCTTGTCGCCGTGCTCGGCGAACAGGGCCTCCGCCGCGGCGCGATGGTTGTAGGGCAGCACGTGGGTCGAGGCGACCACGCTCTGGGGAATTCCGGGCGACGACGGGGCGCCGAACGTCAGGGCTCCCGACCCGGCGTCCACCAGCAACGCGTCCACGTGGCCGTGGTAGCAGCCTGCGAACTTGACGATCACATCGCGGCCGGTGAAACCGCGGGCCAGTCGAACCGCGCTCATCGTGCCCTCAGTGCCCGAATTGACGAAGCGCACCATCTCCACGCTCGGCACGCGGGCAATGATCAGTTCCGCCAGCCGCGTCTCCGCTTCGGTCGGCGCGCCGAACGAGCATCCCTTCGCCGCCGCCTTGTTGATCGCCGCGACGATGCGCTCCTCGGCGTGGCCGAGAATCAACGGGCCCCACGAGCCGACGTAGTCGATGTACTGGTTGCCGTCGATGTCCGTGATGAACGCGCCCGACCCCTTGGCAATGTATCGCGGTGTTCCGCCCACCGTGCCGAACGCCCGAACCGGCGAACTCACGCCGCCGGGCAGGATCTCCCGCGCCGCGCGGTAGGCGGCCTCCGATTTCTCCGTGCTCAGGACCGGCGGACTCTCTTCCGTCAGGTTCTCGTTGGTCATGCCGGACATGATAGAACCCCCCGCACTCGATGCAAGCAGCGGGTGGCGGGAGGAGGCGCCGGACCGCCCGTCCGACGGCGACGCACCCACCGAATCCCGCGGGCAACCCCCGCTCTGTTCACCGCGGAGTGGATGGACTACCATGAGCCCGCCGCGTCGGGACGTCCGCGCGGCGCGGACCACGCGCCAAGACCACAATACGCCACGACCGCGATGGGCCATGACCACGGTTCTGGGCATCGAAACCTCGTGTGACGAAACGGCCGCTGCCGTGGTGGTCGACGGCACGGACGTGCGCAGCAACGTGGTGGCCAGCCAGGTGGATCTCCACCAGAAATACGGCGGCGTCGTGCCCGAGATCGCGTCCCGCGCCCACATCGAGTGGCTCGATGGTGTCGTACGGCAGGCGCTGGACCAGGCCGGGTGCGGCCGCGACGACATCGACGCCATCGCCGTCACCCAGCGCCCGGGGCTCGTCGGGTCGCTTCTCATCGGCCTGACGATGGCCAAGACGCTCAGTTGGGCATGGGCCAAACCGCTCGTTTGTGTGGACCACGTGCTCGCCCATGCCTGTAGTCCCGCCATCGACGTGCAGCCGCCTCCCTGGCCGGCAGTAGCCCTGATCGTCTCGGGCGGGCATTCGTCCCTTTATCACGTTCAGGAGTTCGACCGGATCGAGCGGCTCGGCTCGACCACCGATGACGCGGCCGGCGAGGCGTTCGACAAGGTCGCGTCGATCCTGAATCTCGCGTACCCGGGTGGCCCGGAAATCGAACGCGTGGCCCGGGGGGGCAACCCGCAAGCCATCCACTTCCCCCGCACCATGCTCGGGCCCGCTTCCCTCGATTTTTCGTTCGCCGGCCTCAAGACGGCGGTTCTCTACCACGTTCACGGTCCGGGCCGTACGACCGGAGGGCTGGAGAAGCTCTCGCCGGGCGACGTCGCGGACATCGCGGCCAGCTTTCAGGCAGCCGTCGTCGACGTGCTGGTGCGCAAGACGATGCGGGCGGTCGATCGCGTGGGAGCCGACACGGTGGTGCTGGGCGGCGGGGTGGCCGCCAACTCCGCGCTGCGCGAGACGCTGTCGGCCGCCTGCGACGAGCGGCATCTGGCGTTCCACGCCGCCCGGCGGGTCTATTGCCTGGATAACGCCGCGATGATCGCGGCCCTGGGCTACCACCAGCTCCAGCGAGGCGACACCGCCGGTTTTGAGGTCGACGCGCGGGCCTCCAACTGACCCGCGCCCGCCGGGGGCGCAGGCGACCCGGCTTGGACCTCAGTACCAACCTTCTTTCTGGTAACTAGTTACAACCATTTCGTTCCCAAAATTTGCTTTTCTGTACTATTGTACTATAGTTATAGTACACTAGTGTACTGGTACATCATCCAGACAGGTGGAGGATCATGCGGTTCACAATCGATCCGAAGAGTGGCGTTCCGTTTTACCGGCAGATTATCGACCAGGTGCAGTTCGCGGTGGCGGACGGGCGTCTGGGCTGTGGGGATCGCCTGCCGACCGTCCGGCAGTTGGCGGTGGAATTGCAGATCAATCCGAACACGGTGGCCCGTGCCTACCAGGAGTTGGAGATCCGGGGTGTGGTGAGTACTCACATGGGCACCGGGACATTTATCGGCAACGGGCAGGTGGAGGTGTCGGAGGCTGATCGCCAGCGCAAGCTGGCTCAGATCTGCACGGAGTTGTTGTCCCAGGCCTCGGCGTACGGGTTGTCGCTCCGCGATGTGCTCGACGCGCTGCAACAGCGCGTGGAAGGGAGCCAGTGATGTTGGATGATCGCGGCCGACCCGCGTTGGTGCCCGAGCCACCACGTGCAGTGCCCAAGGGCGTTTTCTACCGTCGCATGAAGAGCCTGTTCATCCTGGGGGCGATGTTCACCGGCTTGGGCATCCTGCTCGGCGGCGGCCTGCCGTGGCTGTTTTACTTCCTCGGCGGGCGGGTGTCGCCCACGGTGGACTGGCGTCTGAACCGCCGGCATGTCACGACGACGGCGGAGGTCATCGGTACCGAGTTGATGAAGCACTTTCACAGCGGATCGAGGCATCCGTGGAAAGTGGTCTTCGAATTCACGACGGAGGACGGGTCGCGGGAGGCGGCGGTCGGGTTTACCTGGGACCCGGCGGTGGGGCACAAGGCGCCCGGGGCGCCGATCGAGATCGAGTACGACCCGGATGATCCGTCGACGGCCCGACCGGTGGACGGTACGGCGTCGCTGATGCCGGCGTGGGTCTACCTGTTGATCGTGGGGCTTCTCGCGCCGCAACTGGTCATCGGGCTGGTGATGCTGTCCATGAGTGCGGTCCGGTCCCGGCGGTTGCGGGAGCTTCTCGAGTATGGCGTCGGCGTCACGGGTGAAGTGACGCGAATTGACACTGTGTCGTACGTCAGCATGGGGCGGAAGCATCCGTACGACGTCTATTACAGCTTCATTGACCACCGTGGCGTTCGCGCGGCGGGGCGGGAGCGGACGTACCAGTACGCCTGGGCCGAGGCTTTGAATCCGGGTGCGTTCGTCGGGATCGTGTTCAACCCGGCCGATCCGCGCAGTAGCGCGTTGTGGTTGTACGGCAAGGATCTCGAGGAAGTGACCTGAGCGTGGTTTGGCAGGTAGTGAAGCCCGCCGCGCAGCGAGGCGGGACGTGAATCACACGAACGCAGCGTATCGTCAGCAGAGGAGGTATCACCATGACTGCCAGCGGAGCACGTGTACCGCGGATTTCGTTGGAGCGGTTTTCCATGTCGTCTCGGGCGGACTACCGGTTCTCGCCGTTCAACGCGCTGCTTTTGCTCGCGATGATGCTCGCCGGCATGGCCGTGCACATCGCGGTCTACCGGCTGTCGGTGGAGGTGGTCGTCTACGCGATTGTGGCGGCCCTCGTTCTGACGGCCGTGTTTCGGGCGACCCAGATCTGGGAGGGAGTGGTGATCGGCGGGGCGATCGTCGCGTTGGGCGGGTACCTGGCCTTTCGTGGGTTCGGCGTGCCGAGTCGCATCCTGGTTCTTGCAACCGTGATCTCGGCGTTCCTGCCGCCATCGATCCAGATTGCGTATCAGTGGGAGCGGGCCGTGCTGCTGCGGTTCGGCCGGTTCAAAGGCATTCGCGGGTCCGGTCCGTTTTTGATCTGCCCGGTTATCGACAAGGTGGCCCAGTTCGTGGATCAGCGGATTCGGGTCAGCGATTTCCGAGCCGAGACCACGCTGACCCAGGACACCGTGCCGGTCAACGTCGACGCCATCGCTTTCTGGATGGTGTGGGACGCGGAGAAGTCGGTGCTCGAAGTGGAGGATTTCGAGTCGGCGGTGATCCTGTCGGCCCAGACCGCCCTGCGTGATGCGATCGGCCGCAGCGAGTTGGCTGACCTGTTGTCGCATCGCGAGCGCCTGGGTAACGAGATTCAGCAGGTGCTGGACCGGAAGACCGATCCGTGGGGCATCACCGCCCAGTCGGTGGAGATCCGGGACATCATCATCCCGAAGGGCCTCGAGAATGCGATGAGCAAGCAGGCGCAGGCCGAGCGCGAGCGGCAGTCGCGGATCATCCTGGGCACCGCCGAAACGGAAATCGCGGAGAAGTTCGCCCGGGCGTCCGAGGCGTATCAGCGGAACCCCGTCGCCCTTCACCTGCGGGCCATGAACATGGTTTTTGAAGGGCTCAAGCAGAAGGGGTCGATGGTGATCGTGCCGTCGACGGCGGTGGAGACGATGGGGTTGGGGGCGTTGGGCGGGCTCACCGCTTTCGGCCAGCAAGACGGTTCGCGCGGAGCCCAGCCGGGGCCGCCGGCACCGGCCACTGGCGCCCCGGACGACGCGTTCTGACGAAGGGCCGCGCGTGATTGGTCCCGCCGCGAGGGCAAACGCTACTCGTCCCGCGGTGGGAGCAGGTTATCCTGGTCGGTCAACTGGCGGGGGAAGTCCGCGATGGCCTGGGCGATGGCCTGCTCCGCCGGCGACACACGCGGGGCGTTCGCGACCCGGAGTGCCTCCTCGGCGGCCTTCTTCAGGTCGGGCAATCCGAACTGCTTGAGACCGCTGTAGTACTCACTGTAGCCGAGCAGGAAGCGCAGTTGGTAGTCCTCGCGCTGTTCGAGTTGTTGCTCCAGCATGGCCCGGCGCACCTCGAGCACGCTGGGGTCCGGGACGAACTGCGTCAGGTCAATGTCGAAGTAGCGGATTCCGTCGAACCGGCTGATCCCTTGGGCCAGGTGGAGGGCGGCCGTCCGGAAGTCACCGGCGAACAAGTACGCGTGCCCGAGACCGAGTCGGACCAGCGCGTTGTCGCGTTCGATGGACAGCGCCATTTCATACTGGTCGGCGGCCCGGTAGTACTTGCCCTCGCGGGCGAGGCGTTCTGCTTCCATAATGTGGTGATTGGCGTCGGACTCGACGTGGCCCGCGTAGGTCTGAAGCGTCTGCCCGATCATCTCGCGGGCGACGGCCGTCGCTTCGTCGAGACGCTCCATCTGCTGGGGGGTGAGCGACTCCGTGGTCGGCGCCTCCGAGTCGGCCTGGATCCGCTGGAGCCACTCAACCGCGTTCACGAAGTCCCGGTATGCGCTTTGTCCTTCCGGCTCGTAGGTGTCCGACGCGGCCGGTTCCGGTTGCTCCCGCGGCGTGGCGCCGAGCGTAGTGACTTCCGGCTGGAGCGACCGGGTGGACGATTCGAGGGTGGGGATTCCGCCCCCCGGTTCCGCCTCGGTCCGCGCGTCACGCACGGGGGTACCGAAGACCCTCGGGGCGAGGTCGGCAGGGGAGACGAGCGCGGATTCGCGCTCGAGCACGTCGTTGACGGTCCCGAGGCCGGGTGGTTCGCCCGGGGTCAAGCCGACCGGCTCGGGAGTGACCGCCTGTTCCACGGGCAGCGTGGCCAGCCCGGCCGAGCCGTTCGCCTGCCAGGGATCGATGTCGAAGATCGGGGTCTGGTTGAAGAGGGGGCTCTGGGTGAGGGTCGGTGCCGCGGGCTGGGTCGGGACCATCAGCGGGCGGACCGGCGACGACGCGTACGCGTTGATGTCGTCGAGGCCGAGGTCAACCGCCATGGATTGGAACGGTACACCGGGGGTGATGGAGGTCGCCAGTGATGACGTCAGCGACCGTGTGGTGGTGGTGGCTGCCCGATTCGGATCCATGAATCGCGTGGTGAGGATGGACGAGCCCGGTTGGTTGAAGCCACGGGCGATGATGCCGGCATTGGCGACGGTGTTGGACTCCGCGAAGTAGGGGCTGGTCGTGTAGTTCGACCGGCCCATCAGCACGTCGCCGGCGGATATGGCGTCGGCCCGGAAGCTGGCGATTGCGGCGCTGGGGATGCCCGTGAACAGCGCGTTGGAATTGCGAACGGGCGAGAAGCCCCGAAACCCGCGCCCGCCGGTGACGTTTCCGGTGACGTAGAGGTCGGCCGAGTTGAAGTGCTGGTACGGCCTCGCGTAGTTGAGGCCCATGGACCCCACCTGGTTGTTGGCGTCGATGGCATTGCCCTGTAGCGGCTGAATCTGGCCCCACGCGACAGGCGAGCTGCCGGCTGCGAGGGACACCGCCAGGATCAGACCCCAGGCCCGCGTCATGTTCGCCGCACCACACATTGTTGCTCTCCTTTAGCGGGACGATCGTCGGACGCCTTGATTATAGGCACTGCCCGGGAGCGGACCAACTGGTCGAGCGCCGAACTGGTCGACCTCACCGTGGCCGGGTACGATGGCGATTGTCGCGACCCAGCGGCCACGGAGCCGTCATGCAAGAACGATTCACGTTCGGCAAGCCGTTTCGTTTGCGCCGTCAGCAGGACTTTCAGCGCGTGCTGCGTCGCGGGCGCCGTGTCGCCCGCCGGGGCGTGGTGGTGTATGTGGACGCGAACGGGCTGGCATGGTCCCGGCTGGGCATTCGGGTGTCGCGCAGGGCCGGCAACGCGGTGGAACGCAACCGCATCAAGCGATGGATTCGCGAGGTGTTCCGCGTCAGCCGCTCACAACTGCCGGTCGGGGTGGACGTCGTGTGCGTGATTCGATCGCCGGTCGACCACGCGTTCGAGCAGTGGCGGGAGATCCTGCCCGACCTGATTCACGCCGCGAGCAAACCCCGCGGGCGGAAACGCTCGGGCCGATGACGGTGCACGTTGCGGCACGCATGCCGTCTACCTGATCCACCACGGATGATTGCGCGGCGCTACCGCGGGATGTCTTCGCACCATACGCGGATGATCGCATCTTCCGGCAGCGGGAACCCGCCCGCGCCCGGCGACGGATAGAACTGCACCCGGGCGGTCTCGAGTACGGTTTCGATTCCCTCCACGTCCACATGCACCAGGTCGACCTCCACGTAGGCGTCGGCAAAGCCGGTGGTCGCGCAGTCGAGGTAGCCGTATTCCTGCAGGGGCCACGGCTCCAGGATGGCAAAACCGTACGGGCGCCAGAAAGTGGGGGACGGAGGCGACGGATCGATGGGCAGCCGCGCCTCCGGGTCGGCGACCGGCACCCAGTAGAATCGCAGATCGTCGCCGGGGACCAGAATGCGATTGGCGATGAAGTAGAGAAGGTCGTACGCGGGGTCCAACTGCGTGGGCGTCAGGAAGACGTCGCTGCCCTGGTCGAAGTCGGGGTACGCGAACAGCGTCTGTCCCTCGAACGGTGGAAGCACAAGGCACTCTCCGTTGCGTTCGTCGCACAATTCCTCCACGCTGCACGGCGGTTCACCGGCGAAGCACAGCCCCCCCAAGCAGAACTCAGACCCGTTGCAGAAGAACCCGTCGTCGCAATCCTCGTCCACGTCGCAGGTTGAGGTGAGCGGCACGCATTCGAATTCTTCGTTGCAGGTGTCGCCGTAGTTGCACGGCCAGCCGCCCGGCACGCACACGCCGTCGTTGCACTGCTCGAGGCCGTTGCAGAAGATGCCGTCGTAGCAATCCTCATCCACCTCACAGAAGGTGGTTGGGCGGATGCATCCCGTCTCGTTGCTGCACGTCTCGCCGAACTGGCACGGCCAGTCGCCGGGCGCGCAGAACCCGTTGGAAGTGCATTGCTCGATGCCGTTGCAGAAGATTCCGTCGCTGCACTGCTCGTCGTACGAGCACGGCTGCCCGGACGGCGGCGGGGGTCCCGGGAGGCTGCGGCGGATGACGGTGACGCGGCCTCGGGCCCGGGCCGTCCCCAACAGTTCGCCGTCGTTAATGACGCCCAGCAGCTCGTATTCGCCGGTGGGCACGCCGGCGATGGCCAGGCGGCCGGAGTCGTTGGTTCCGCCGTCGGGCCCGGCGGCCAGCGGCGGTGACACCTGGATGTCATCTTCGTTGAAGGCGATGCCGTCCGCGTCGAGGTAGAAAGTGATGTACGCATCGCTCGTGCTGGCGTCATCCCACTGTACCGCGAGCGACTCTTCGCGAATGACCGTCACGTTCACCGACGGTTGGAGGATCGTCAGTGTCGGTGCGGCATCCTCCGGGTTGCCGACCACCGTCACGAGGCCCGGGGCCACCGACTCGGCGTCCGCCGCGCCGTCATCGATCGCGCCGACCACCTCGTACACGCCCGGGGCGATGCCCTCGATCACGACGCGAAGCCGGTCGTTCGGGCCGTCGGGATCCTCGGCCAGCACGGGGGCCAGTTGCGCCGATAGGTCGTCGTTCCCGCCGACGGGCCGCATCAACAGCCCGATCCGGGCGTCGTTGTCCGGGTCCGCGTCCCGCCATTGCAGCGTGAGCAGCGACCCGAGCCGGGCCTGCACGTCGCTGGACGGCTCGAGCATTTCGATCGACGGCGGGTCGTTCACCCCCGGGGTGTCCGGGCCGCCGTCCTGGTTCACCGGTCCGGTGCCCGGCAGCGGTTGCCCGGGGGACGGCTCGTCAGCCGCCTCACCGATCCGGTAGATGGCCACCTTCGATTCGTCGAAGTCGACCCCGCGTTCGAACGTTCCCGCGGGCAGCACGAGGCCGTTCTCGTCCGTCCCGCCCGCCTCGATGTACTCCGCCTGGTCCGGGCCGACCACGAGCGAGGTAATGCCGGCCGGCACCCGAAGCAACGTCAGGTGCACCACGACGTTGTTGCGCAAGAAGCGTAGGGTGACATCGGCGGACTTGTCGCTGGCGTTTTGGATCTGGACATTGACCGCGGCGGCCGCGGGCAGCGTCTGCCCGGGCGGCGGCTCGGTGGCCTGCTCGGACGTCACGTCGGCCACCGTCTGCGGCCCCGCCGCGGCGTTCGTCGAGTCGCCGGTCGCCGTGGACACGGCACGGCTGAACATCAGCCCCGATTCCCCTTCGGCCGCGCAGCCTGCCGCGACCAGCATTCCCGCCAGCACGATCAACGCACACCAACTCGCCGATTTCATGATCACTGATCCCTTCGAGAGATTCGGCTTGCCGCCGCGGGTCGGCCTGGTGGGCCACCCGGCTGTAGGGGGTGCCCCCGGGCGGCGGATCGCCGCACCCTGGACATCAGCCGTTCGAGCCGGCCTGAACACACTCTTTGTACCCGCTTGGTTCCAACTTTTTGTGTTGACGAACGATGGGCTCCCACCTCCGAGCAGCCGACGCGGTCCGACCGTCGCGCCCGCTTCGCCAACACTTCACGATATCACCGCGATCTGGGAGCGTCAACGGTGATCTTGGCCCGCGGTGCACAATGGCTGGCGGGTGGCCCGATGGGGCCGCCAGCGGCTTTTCCCGACCGTTTGTTTCGGACCTGCGCCAAGCCGGCGATGGCATAATGAGCGGGTCGGTTAGCCGGGAGCGATAACCACCTGGTGGCATCCGGGGCAGGCGAAGTGGCCGCCGACGGCCTGGATGGGGACCTGCATGGGGGCCCCGCAGTGGGTGCAATAGAGCAGCCGGTGCCCCGGCGCCAGTGCGGCGGTGGGCCGGGTCTGCCCGGCGGGGGTGGAGTAGTCCTGCACGGAAACGACCGGTGGTGAGGCGTGCCCCGGCATCCGAGTCAGCGAATTCAACAGCCGGGACTCTTCGTTGGCGCTGCGCACCAGGCCGGGCACGAGAAACAGATCGATCAGCCAGCCAATGCCGCAGAGTCCCCCTGTCAGCAGCCAGAGGATGCCCGTTCCGATCCGGTTGCAGTAGAACCGGTGGATGCCCAGGAGACCGAGAGGGAAGAACCAGAGAATGTATGCGACAGCAATGGATCGCACGGCCAAACCTCCTGCACGGGTCGCGTGTATTAGTATTCTCCTATCCGCGCCCGATATTCCATTCTAAAAGGACGCGGAAATTCGAACTTGGTAGAAACCCGGGTGGGATTTTGCCGCCGGCCAAACTAGGGTACCTCCCGGATTCCGTCGATACACTTCGGGCGCGTTTCTACTTCCGGCGCACATGGTCTCGATTTGTCGCTGGAGTTGGGCTAGCACGGGGCAATGCCGGGTCATGGACGTCCGCTACATCAATCCGTTCATTACGGCCATTAAGCACGTCTTTAAGACAATGCTCAAAACGGACATCATCATCAGCAAGCCGTATGTCAAGGTCGAGGACGACCGTAACGCCGATGTGGCGGCGGTCATCGGGTTCAGCGGCGGTGCCACTGGAAGTGTGGCTTTATGCTTTCCCGCCCGCTCCGCGGTCGCGGCGGCCAGCAATTTCGCCGGGACCGCACTCACGGAAGACGATCCGGATTTCGCGGATGCGTTGGGCGAGCTGGCCAACATGGTGGCCGGCCAGGCCAAGGCCAAGCTGCACGGCTTGGAGATCACCGTCTCCCTCCCGCGGGTGATCGTGGCGGAGAAGCTCAATGTGCTGAGTTCGCGGAATCACCCGGTCCTCGGGTTGCCGTGCGACTCGCCGCTTGGCCGGTTCAACGTCGAGGTCGGCATGGTCGTGGCCAAGCGAGCCGCGAGCGTCAAAGCCGAGGCGGCCGCGGCGGAAACGGGGCTTTGACCGGTCCTTTTCCCGCTTCGCGGGCGCCGGCGGAGGGGGTTCCACAATCATGGCGGACCTCCCGTTCTTCCGGTTTTGCGCATCGACGCGGCATCGGCGTCGCAGTCGGCTGATCGTCCGCCCACCGCGCAATCGCCGGGCGCAACGGGGGGCGAAGGTGACGACTTCCGAGGGCGGATTCGTCGGGCATGCCTCGCCGAATGCGGGTTTACTTGCCTTTGACCCCTGCGTATACTCCCCGGTTCGATACGCGTTGTGCAAACACGGCACCGGCATCAGCGGGAACAGGTCGCGAAGAGGTATGATGGCCACAGAAAGCATGACAGTGGAGGGCACGGTAGTCAAAGCACTACCGAATGCCCGGTTTCTGGTCGAAGTGGATTTGGGTGGGGACAAGCACGAAATACTGGCTCACCTCTCCGGCAAGATGCGCAAGTACTACATCCGCATCACGCTCGGTGACACCGTCACGGTCGAACTATCCCCTTATGATCTCACCAAGGGCCGCATCGTCTATCGCGGCCGCCAATAAACGAACCTTCCTTGTGACTGGGTTTCGTTCTGCGTTCATCGTTCAGGGTTTGGCGGCTCCGCCGGTTGGCCGTTGAGCGGCCTCATCCCGGCTGCGCCATGCCTCCTGGAACAGACCGGCGAGTTCCTTGACCAGGGGATCGGCATCGGCGTCCGCCAGCCGTTGCACGACCGGCGCGAAAACGGGTCCCTGGCCGTTGGCGAGCACGTCAACCGCGAGCATCCGCACCAGGAAGTTGGGATCCGACAGCAGCGGCGCCGCGGCCTGCACGATGGGCGGCTCGGCCGGGAGCAAGGCGAGGGCATCGACGGCGTGAGCCCGCACGAGCGGTGACGGGTCGCGAAGGGCGGTGAGCGCCGTCTGCAGCAGTGCGTCGGGGTCGACCGACATGGCGGAGTAGTCGATCGAGTAGGCCAGGGCCGACCGGCGCTCCACGACGAGGGCGGTGAGTGTCTGCACCGCGTCACTCTTCTGCGATTCGTTGCCCGAGCGGATGGCGGCGGTCAGGCCGGCTACACCGCGCGGCGTCCCATCCACCGCCGATCGCGTGATCTTGACCGGCGGAAGCTCGATCCCCGGCAGTCGCGACACGAAGTTGCCCTGATCGTCCGGGACGGGGTCGAATACGAACGAGAACTCGAGGTTGGCCTCGCGTTGTGGCTGGACTTCGAGGTACTGGGCCAGGCCACCGAGTTTGACGTTCTGCCGCACCACGATCCGCTCGCCGGGCAGGAGGACGTACTTACGCATGAGGGAGACGGAGAGGTAAGCCGTCTCGGCTGGCGCGTCGGGCCAGAGGCCCATCACCGAGACGAGGACCTGGGGGTTCGCCACCATGCCGTCGGCTCCGAGGGTGACCGGGTAGGACCCCACGTTCGACAGGGTGAAGGTAAGCAGGAATGGGTCGCGCACGCCGACCTTGCGGGCGGCCGGTTTGACGTCGAGTTTCAACGCCTTGGCGGGATCGTCATAGAACCCGAGGACCGCCCGATCGAACTGGTCGAGCGCCTCGGTCACGGCCGTGTGATCCGGTTTCGGGGCGGGCTTGAGACCGAGTTCTTCCAGCATCTCGATGATGGTGTCGTACGCCTGCCCGGAGTAGCGCAGTTTTTCCCCGCGTCGAAGGGTTTCGATCGCCTTGTCGCGGTGGCCCTGCTCGAGTTGTGCCTTGGCGAGCGGGATCGCGGCGTGCTGAAACGTGCCGGCCACCGGGGTCAGGATCGATTCCGCTTCGGCCGCCCGCCCGTCGAGGAGGGTGGCCCAGCCGAGCAGGCCGACACTGATCGGATCGTCTCGCATGGTCTGGGCGGCCAGGGTGGCCATCCGCAGCGCCCGGCCGGGCTCCGGCTTGTAGCGGATATGGAACCAGGCCGATTGGGCGGCGGCCGATCCGTTGCGTTCGGCGAGAATGGTGGACTCCATTTCGACGAGATGGCGGGCGACCATATCGGTCTGCTTGTCGGCGACGTCTTTCAAGCCGCGCAGCCGTGCGATGCGGATCATCAGCACTTGGGCTTCGACGTTGGCGGGGTCGAGGCTCATGGCCGCGTTGCACACGTCGAAGGCTTCGGCGTATTGACCGCCGTCGCACAGCGAGGCGGCCCAGTCGATCATGACACCGATCGGCGGTGGCATGCCCGGATGCCGACGGCGGAAGTGTTCGACCGACCACGCGTACCACTGGGCGGCCCGGTCGTGCAGGGAGAGTTCGTCGAGGAACCCGACCAGGTCGAGGAGCGGTCCGCCCCTTGCGGGGTTGGCGCCCAGTCGATGCAGGAGCAAGCGGACCTGTTCGACGGGATCGTCCGCCCGGCCGGTGAGTTCCAGGGCCAGGGCGCGGGCGTAGAGGTTGTAGGGGCTGGCGTCGACGGCGGCTTGGGCGTACCGCCGGGCCGCGTCATCGTCGCCCGCGCGACGGGCGAGGTCCGCCATCCGGCGTTGCAGTTCGCTGACGATGTTCGGCGGGTTGCCCGGTTGTTCCAACTGGGCCTGGCAGAACGCACGCCGGTCGTCGAGTGTCTGCCGCGCCTCGATTCCGAGATCGATCCAGTCGAGGCGGGCCGCTTCGTCGTCCGGTTGCCGCTCGCAGTACGCGCGCAGCGCGTTCAATGCTTCCGCCTCGTGCCCGAGGCGGTTCAGCAGGTCGAATTGCCAGAGGTAGGCTTGCGGCAGGTCGGGTGAGAGCCGGGAGGCGGCACGCATCCAGAGCAGGACGTACTGCGCCTCGGCCACCGTCGGGGCGCTGGTTCCGCTCATGGCGTACGAACGCGCCCGGTCCACCAGCCACTGTCCCGGCGGCTCGGCGCGCGACTCCGCGACCACGCGAGGTCCCGTAATGGACAACATGCAGAGGGTCACGCCGAGGAGCTGGCTGGTGTGGTGCATCATGGGGCACGTTTTAGCCGTTGCCACCGGGTGAGGCAAGGCAGAGGTCGGCGTGGTGGCGCCGGGGGCGTGGGCGGCTCGGCTTGTGATCGTGCGGGCCGTGCCCTATGCTGGCATGTTTGCGACGGTCACGTCGAAACGGTCCGGGGAGCCCACAACGAAGGGAGCAGCGTGGCGGTGACGAAGATCAAGGCTACGAACATTACCTGGCACGAGGGCCATGTCGATCGCGCGGCCCGGGAGCAAATGCTGGATCAGCGGGGAACCTTGATCTGGTTCACCGGACTGAGCGGCTCGGGGAAGAGCACGGTCGCGTTCACCGTCGAGCACGCCCTCATGCAGCGTGGTCACATGGCGTATTGCCTGGACGGCGACAATATCCGCTACGGCTTGAACAAGAACCTCGGTTTCAGCGAGGCGGACCGGGCGGAGAACATCCGCCGGATCGGCGAGGTGGGCAAGCTTTATGTGGACACCGGGATCATCACCTGCGCGTCGTTCATCAGCCCTTATCGGCGGGACCGTGACGCCAACCGGGAGTTGCTGGGGGACGGCGATTTCTTCGAGGTCTTCGTCCACGCACCGCTGGAGGTGTGCGAGCAGCGCGATCCAAAGGGCTTGTACAAGAAGGCTCGGGCCGGCGAGATCAAGGGTTTCACCGGGATCGACGACCCCTACGAGGAGCCGCTCAAGCCGGAGCTGGTGATTCACACGCACCACGTCTCGCCGCAGGAGGCGTCCGTTCAGATCATCGAGATGCTCGAGCAGGCCGGCCGCATCCCGGTTCTTGAAGGGTAGTTTCTTTCGCGCTTCGCGATCCGCCGTTCGCTAATCAAACACCGCCACGTGCATGGTTCGCGTGCGGGGTCCATCAAACTCGGCCAAGTAAATGCCTTGCCACGTGCCGAGCACGAGCCGTCCATCCTGAACGAGCACCGTTTCGGACGAGCCGACCAGCGAGGTTTTCACGTGGGCGTCGCTGTTGCCTTCGTCGTGCCGGTAGCCGCGGCGGACGTGGGGGATCAGTTCCTCCAAGGTGAGGAGGATGTCGTGCTGCACGTCAGGGTCGGCGTTTTCGTTGATGGTGACGCCGGCCGTGGTGGGGGGCACGTAGACGACGACGTGGCCGTCGCGCACACCGGCGTCGGCCACGGCGGCGGCCACCTGGCGGGTCACGTCGATCATTTCACAACGCCGGTTGGTTCGGACGGGCACGGTCTGGATCATGGTTGGGTCTCCGGATCGAGTTCGCTTGGCTGGACAGTATAGGGGAATCCCCGCGGAAGGGGCACGGCGGTGGAATCGCGAGCCGGGGCGGCGAAAACCGCGGATTCGTAAAACCTTTCGTCATCTCGTGCGTCTAAGGAGACGTACACATTTCTTGACGTGCGGACTCGATTTGGAGGGCGCGCGATGGCTGACCTGCAGGCACGACCGGTCCGGCGGACCGCCCCGCCCGTGTATCCCACGAAGCTCGATGTGCAGGCCCGTCCCGATCTGCTTCGGAAGCTGCCTACCGGCTGGTGCCGGCACGGCGAGATCGCCGGTCTGGCCGGTCTGTACCTGGCGGCCCAGGTCGGCGGCTGCGTGGACGAGAAGGCCTCGCCGAGCGGGCTGACCGACGACTCACCGGCCATCGTGGCCCCGATCTTCGAGCACGGCAGGGGTCGATTCTCGGGCGGTTGCCTCGTCGTGTCCGCGCCGGTGTTCATGGCGGAGGATGAGGCGCTGCTCATCATCCAGGATGAGCTCCAGGCGGCCGGTCTGGAGCCGACGGATACGGGGGTGAAGTGGGACTCGGTGCAGTTGGACCTTACGACGGTCCGCTGGGCGTACAACTGGCTGACCGAGCAGGAGGAAGGCAGAGTCATTCCGAGGAACGGGCCGTGGATCGTGGACATGGCCGACGCGCGGAACCGCGTGTTCGTCGAGTTCATCGACGCAAGAGACTGCGCCGCGATCGAAAGCGAAGAATCGAATTCAACTGTCTGGACCCATGACCTTCAATCCGCGGCCCGCACGCTGGCTGACGCGGCCCAGGCGACGGGCAAGGGTGCGTATTTCGGGGCGTTCTACGATCCGCTGCCGCTCGTTGACATTCGCGACCGTTACCATTTCGTATTCTCACCGGATGAGATGCCGGACAGCGCGCGCAAGGCCCTGACCGCCGCGCGTGAGGAATCCGAAAGTCAGCTGCGGAGCCAAGTCCGGGAGTTCGTGGACTGGCTCAAAGCCCAGGGGGCGATTTAGCGGCGCCACGGATGGTGGCCGTTACCGAGAGGTGACATTGTCAGTCACCGTGTCCGGTCACAATGGTTGAACCTGTCCTGAAGTGCCGACTCGATGGAGTGGAAAGGGTCGGAGGGCATGCCATGGCTGACCTACAGGCACGACCGGCCCGGCGCATCGCCAGGCCGGTCTATCCTACGCTGCTCGAAGTGCGGGCCGACCCGGCCGTACTCCGAAGAATGCCCAGCGCCTGGCGCCGGCGCGGGGAGATCGTCAGTCTGGCCGGTGTGTACCTCGCCGCCCAGGTGGGCGGTTGCGCGGACGACGCGAGCACGGCTGTCGCCGGCGGCGCCCGGTCGGCGCGGGCGGCCATCGTCGCCCCGGTGTTCGGAGACGACGGTCCGCTCGAAGGCTGGTCGGGATTCTACGGCTGCGACGGGGACTTCAGGTGCACGCTCCGCGGCTCTCCGGGCGTGTTCCATCCTTCGATCGACGTGAGCCAGGCGATCCAAATCATTCGAGAGGAGATGCAACTCGCCGGGCTCGCCATGGATGCCGCGAACGTTCAGCTCGATCCGGTGTCGATCCGGCATCGCGAAACCGGGCCGCGGGCGTATGAATGGCTCACCGATCGCACCTTGAACGAGACGAGAGTGGTGCAAGAGCCGTTGGTTGTAGACCTCTACGACGCCGAACACCGCGTGGCGATTGAGTACCTGTCCGACGCCGAAGCTTCGTCCTTTGATTGCGCGGGGGATGTGCAGACCGGGGCCCACGCCGTGTCTGAGGCGGTCCGGGGCAACGGCATCGATGTGTATTTCGGGGCCTTTCACGATCCCGGGTTACGGCCGCTCCGGTTTGACGAACGCGGGCGGGAGGAGCAACGCGCCGACGCCCAGGACCGTTTGCGGATGCAGGTGCGCCAGTTCCTCGAATGGCTCGTGGCCCAGGGGGTGATTTGACGTTGGGCGCGTCGCGCCGCCTGTCGATGGAGAACCGCCGATGGCCTCTTTGCACGCGAAACCGGTTCGTGCCATTCGTTGGCCAGCCTATCCGACGCGGCTCGACGTCGGCGACGATCCGGAGCTGCTGCGTCGCCTGCCGTCGCGGTGGCGGCGGCCCCCCGAAGTCGTGCCACTGGCCCGGCTGTGCCTGGCCGCCCACCTCGCCGACTGCGATGATGGCGCCGCCACCGGCAGCAAACGCCCGGATCGGCTGGCCGACGCACCGGCCATCGTCGCGCCCCTGTTCGAGCACGGCGAAGGTCGGGGGGCAACGGGGTGCGTCGTCCTGGCGCCGCCGGTGTTTCTGTCGGAGGAAGACGGTCTTCAGATCATTCGCGATGAACTCGCGCAGGCGGGAGTCGAGTGTACGGAGTCCTACGTTGACCTGGACGACGTGATGATCCGCCGGCGGAGGGAGACGATTGTCCTGGTCGAAGAATGGGTGTCGGGATCGAGCCGGTTGGTATCTCGCGTATCGGAGTTGCCGGGAAGCGAGTCGCCCCTCAACGTCGACATGCGGGACGCAAAGAAACGTGTCGCGATCGAATTCGTGTCGCGGGCGGACTACGACTGGCTCAACGGTGCCCGATCAGTCAGCACCGTTCAGTCCTTCGATCTGCCCGAGGTTGCCCGTTACGTGTCGGATCAGGTTCGCGAGCAGGGGGCGGGGTATTACTTTGCCGCCTTCTACGATCCGATGATCGAACGCGACAGCATCGATCCTTCGACCAAACGCGAGCTCCGCCGACTTCTGAAACAGCTTGAGAAGGATGATTCCGCGATGGCGGGGGGCGATCAGGAGACGGAGCCGGCCGTCAGCAACCGGGAGCTTCTCCGTCGCCAGGTTCAGGACTTCGTCGAATGGCTCAAGGGCCAGGGGGCGATATGAGAGCGCCCTGTGTTGTTGCCCAGGTGATCACCAGGGGCGTGCACAGGGCGGGGAGGACCACACCGTGCATCTGACATTGCACCTGACGACGGCCTGCAACATGCGGTGCTCGTACTGTTACGCCCCGCCCGCGGCGCGTGCGTGCGATGCTCATGTGATGACGGCCGACGTGGCCGGCCAGGCGCTGGAACTCGGGGCCCGGCTTAACGGCGACGGGTCGTGCGGGATCGTGTTCTTCGGCGGCGAGCCGCTGCTCTGCAAGGACGTCATCTACGCGACCGTGGAGCGGGCCTGCGAGATGGAACGCGGGCGGGCCGGGCGGTTCCACTTTAAAATCACCACCAACGGTCTGCTGTGCGATGACGATTTCCTCGATTACTCGGTTCGCAACGACATCCTCATCGCGATGAGCTTCGACGGCGTGGCCGCCGCCCAGGACGCCCACCGCCGGCTGCCGGACGGGTCGGGTTCGTATGACCGGCTGATCGATCGTCTGCGGGCCTTGCTGGAGGTCCGGCCGTACTCGAGCGTGATTACCGTGGTGAACCCAGACACCGCCCGCCGCCTGGCCGAGTCGATCGCGTTCCTGATCGAGGACGTAGGCGTGCGGTACGCCATCGTGTCGCTGAACTTCGCGGCCGACTGGACGGAAGAGGACTTCGCCGTCCTCAAAAAGCAGTACGACTGGCTGGCCGACCGCTACATCGAGTGGACGCGCCGGAACCGCAAGTTCTACTTCAGCCCGTTCGAGGTGAAGCTGTCGTCGCATATCAACCGGCACTGCTACCGCAAGGAACGATGTGAGTTGGCACGGCGGCAGTTGTCGGTCGACCCGGCGGGGTACCTCTATCCGTGCGTGCAGTTTCCCAAGGCGGGACCGGCCAGCCCATGGTGCCTCGGGCATGTCTCGACGGGGATCGATGAGGAGGTCCGCGAGCGGATCCACGACAACTCGGAAGCGGAGAAGGCGTTCTGCACGCCGTGCGCGATCCGGGAGCGGTGCAACAACACGTGCGGCTGCCTGAACTGGCAGACCACGGGCAGTATCAACGGGATCTCGCCGGTGCTCTGTCGGCACGAGCAGTTGCTGGTGCCGATCGCCGACCGGATCGGTCGGGTGTTGTACAAGAAGCGGAACCCGCTGTTCATTCATAAGCACTACAACGCGGCATACCCCGTGCTGTCATTGCTGGAGGATACATTGGAGCCGCGGCGGCAGTGAGCCGCTTCCCGGCGGAGGACGCGACCCATGATCCGCAAGTTGGTATTGACGGTGATGCTGGTGGCCGGTCTGGGGTGTGTGGGAGTGGGGGTGGTCAGTTACTTCCGCGGTATCCCGGACGATGCGATCTGGATCGGCGCCTCGCCCGACCAGGCCCGTCTTCAGTTCGCGGCGATCGGCGGGACGTTTCACGTCGTGTATGCAACGCCCGTGGAGAAGATTGACGCCGCGTACCGGCGTTCGGAGTCGGGTTGGGGTGGGTTCTATGTGAAGACGGTCCCGCTGGGGTGGTTAAGGCCGGTGCTGGCCCGTGGCGGTGGGGCGCCGTTCTGGGCCCCGGCGTTCTTGCTGCTGGCGGTGTCGGTTCCGGGGCTGCTGGCGGGTCCGCTGCGGCGTAGGCGGTGGCGGCGGCAGGGCCGGTGTATGGCATGTGGTTACCCCCTGAAGGGGTTGCCGGACCCCCGTTGCCCGGAGTGCGGCCGGCCTGCGACCGGCGGGTTGGCGCCGGGGCGCTTGGTGGCTGGTGCGGCGGTGGGCAGCGAGTAGGCGAGCGCCGATTCGGCGTCGGGTCCTCAGGCAACGGGCGTTGGGGCGTGTGGTGGTTGGATGTCTGGGGCCGGGCGGCGGACCGGTGGGCGAGGTGGTTGCGGGGCGAGGATTGGGCGGCGGTTGACAGGCTGAGGTGACGATGTAGAGTGAGGTGGCTGAGACCGGGCTCATAGCTCAGTTGGCAGAGCGCATCGCTGATAACGATGAGGTCCCAGGTTCAAGTCCTGGTGGGCCCAGTC
>CAZBUJ010000087.1:0-22944 GCA_964495075.1 uncultured Phycisphaeraceae bacterium | reverse complement strand
ATGGCGTTTTACGCGTGGTACACGCGGTAAGTGCTGTAAGAAATGCGGCTGGGGGCCGGGGCGGCTAAGCAGCCGATGGGGTACCGCGGGCGGGACCCGCTGCCGAGTTTCGTGGGGGGGCGGGCGGCCCGCGAGTCGGGTCGCCCCACGGTGGTTCGGTTCCTGATGCCGCCGGGTGGCATCGTGGTGAACGACCTGATTCGCGGCGAGGTCCGTGTCGCGGAGCAGGAACTCGAGGACTTCGTGATCCAGAAGAGCGACGGCTGGCCGACGTATCACCTGGCTTGCGTCGTCGACGACGCGCTGATGGGTGTGACGTTGGTCTGTCGCGGTCAGGACCACCTGTCCAACACGCCGAAGCACGTCGCGTTGCAGCGTGCCCTCGGCTTCGATACGCCGCCCTACGCTCACCTTCCGCTGATTTTCAACATGAACGGCAGCAAGATGGGCAAGCGTGACAAGCACACGGCCGTGCACGAGGCGGTCACGCTTCTGATCCGCAACGGCCGGTGGAAGGCGGAGGACGTCGCGGGCCGGGCGGGGGTGGCCGCGGCGAGCGCCGCCCGCTGGTTCGGGGACAAGAAAGCCAAGGTCAAGCCGGAGTTCCAGGCCCTGGACATGACGGCCCTGGCGCGGCTGGCCGACGCGGCCGGGGTGGTGCTGCCCGAGGTGGACGTCCATGATTTCCGCGAGTCGGGGTACTTGCCGGAGGCGCTGGGGAATTTCCTGAATCTTCTCGGCTGGTCGCCCGGCGACGATCGGGAGCACTTCACGCGGGAGGAGGCGGTGGCGGCGTTCTCGGTGGAGCGCATCATCAAGTCGAACGCGAAGTTCGATCGGGAGAAGCTGCTGGCCCGCAATACGGAATGGTGCGCGGCGGTGTCGGAGGACCGGTTGCTGGCCGCGTTTCGCGACTGGGCGACGGTCAGCGGGTCGCCAATGCGGGACTTGGACGACGCGGTGCTGCGGCGGGTGCTCGCGATGTGCGCGGGGTTTCGGACGTTTCGCGACGTGGCGTCGAAAGCGGGCGGGCTGTTTGTGGACGATGCGGCGATCGTGTACGACCCGAAGGCGGTCCGCAAGGTGCTGGAGAAGGGGGACGGGCGCGGGTACGCGATGCTGGAGGCCCTGCTGCCCGCGCTGGAGTCGGCGGACGCCTGGACGGAAGAGTCGCTGGAGGCGCTGTTCACCGCGTTCTGCGAGCGGCACGAGGCGAAGCTGGGCGACGTGGCCCAGCCGGTCCGCGTCGCGATCGTGGGGACCACCGTCAGCCCGGCGATCTACGACACGCTGGATCTGTTGGGACGAGAGAAGACCGTCGGCCGCATTCGGCGGTGCCTGGCCCGGCGCGGCTCGTAGCGGCGGTTCGGCGCGCCGCGCGGTTCGACAACGCGATCGGTGAATTCCATCCACTCGTAAAGGAGCGAAAGACCGCATGTCACTGGTTGTCACAGGTACGATTGGGATCGATACGGTCATCACGCCGCACGGTCGTGCGGAGGATATACTCGGCGGGTCGGCAGTGTACTTCGCGCTGGCCGCGTCGGCGTTCACGCCGGTCCGGGTGGTGGGCGTGGTGGGTGACGATTTTCCTGACGCGTTCCGGTCCGTGCTGACCTCGGACCGGATCGATCTGACCGGTCTCGAGAGGCGGGCGGGCAGCAAGACGTTCCGCTGGTCGGGTGAGTACAAGGACAACATGAACGAGCGGGAGACCCTGGTCACGGAGTTGAACGTGATCGCGGAGGCCCCGCCGCCGGTCCCGGACGCTTACCGGGACAGCGCGGCGGTGTTCCTCGCCAACACGCACCCGGCGGTGCAGTGGGGAATGCGCAAGCAGTTTCCGAAGGCGAAGCTGGTCGTCTGTGACACGATGGACCTGTGGATCAACACGGAGCGGGGCGGGCTGGCCGAGCTGCTGGCGGCCGTTCACGGCGTCGTCATCAACGACAGCGAGGCGGCGCTGTTGACCGGGCACACCAACGTGATTACGGCAGGACGCGCGGTACTGAAGATGGGGCCGCAGTTCGTCGTGGTCAAGAAGGGGGAGCACGGAGCGGTGTTGGTGACTCACGACGGCGTCACGGCGATTCCGGCGTACCCGGCGGAGCGGGTGGTGGATCCGACGGGGGCGGGTGACAGTTTCGCGGGCGGAATGCTCGGTTACCTCGCGTCCCAGGGCTCGCACGACTATGAGTCCCTTCGCCGGGCGCTGGTGCGGGGGACGGTGGTGGCGTCGTTCACGATCGAGGACTTTTCGGTGGGGAGGCTGCGGGGGCTGACGGCCTCGGAGCTTGACGCGAGGGTCGGAGAGTTCACGGAGATGCTGGGGGTGTCGTGAGTGACGAATTACTAATTACCAATCACCAATTACCAAGTCGCGCGATGACACTTGGTTTTTGGTGGGGCGAGGTTCGGTGGACCGGCCTTTGATGTGGAAGAAGGGGGTCATGCCCACGGCGATGGCAGCCATGATGACCGGGTCGATGGGGCAGGCGTCATCGTCGTCGAGTTCAGGCCGGTGTGGGGCGTTCGTGACGCGGCTCGGCATGTAGCGGCGGCGCAAGTCGTCGGGCGCCGGGCGATCGTGCACAATAGCGGGAGCCATCGCATGCCATCGTATTCCTATCGCAACTACGCCGGACCGGAGGACGCCCGGCGGCAATATGACCTGTGGATCCAGGCCACGGACGACCTGCCGCTGGCGTGGCGGTCCAACGTGACCAACGTTCGGTATCAATTGTCGCACGCCGAGGGGCATCCCGGCATGCGGATCTACGCGGAGCGTCCGGACGGGGAGTTGGCCGGCTACATCGGCACGCACCCGCCGTTCGAGTGGGAGCCCGGTAGCTGGACGATACCGTTCGGGTTTCCATGGACGTATCCGGTGGATGGCGCATTGGAGCGGGAGCTGTACGACCGGATGTTCGCGGCTGTGCCGGGGCTGTATCCAGGCATGCCGCGTAACCTGTACGTCCAGCGGTTCCGCGAGTCGTGGCGGCGGCACGTCGACTTCATGTTTGAGCGCGGGTGGAAGCGGAAGTGGCGGTTGCCGATTCTGGGTCGGCGGGCGACGGAGGTGGCGGGCGGGGCGGTCGCGGAGGCGGCGCTGATCACGGAGGGCGACCTGGCCGCGGTTTGCGAGTTTGCCGCGAATGATCCGCACACGGCGGACGCGCCGGACGTGGACGCCCTGCGGCGGCGGCTCCACGACGGCTGGTTGGAGTGGGAGAGCACATGGCTGGTGCCGCGGCTCGGCGTGTTTGCGCTGGAGGCACGCAAAACGTGGGCGGGTGTGTCGATGTTTCACCCGGCCTCGGGTGGGGATGCGTTTGACGCGTTGCTGGCCACCGCGGCGGCGACGGCCGCACGGCTCGGCGCTGACCTGATCCACTTCACACTGGAGGGGGACAAGGAGGCGGCGCGGATGGCGGCGCTCGCGGATCGCGGCTTCGCGGAGATCGACGCCGGGTGCTACGTGGTCTACGAAGTATGACGGTGGCGGCCGCGGGATGGTATGATCGAGGGTCGCCATGCCGGAACTGCCGGACATCATGGTCTACCTGTCGGCCTTGCGCGATCGCATCGTCGGTCAGCCACTGGAGCGGGCCAGGGCCCTGAGTCCGTTCTTTGTTCGGTCCGTCGAACCGCCGTTGGCGGGGGTCGAAGGCAAGGTGGTGGCGGGCGTGGAACGACTTGGCAAGCGGGTGATCCTCGCACTGGGGTCGGACACGCAGCGGGCGGCGGCGGGGCAGGACGATCTCTTTCTGGTTTTCCACTTGATGATCGCTGGGCGGTTTCGGTGGCTGAAACCCGGCGCGAAGCCGCCGGGGAAGATTGCCCTCGCCGTGTTCGACTTCCCGCCCGGCCGGCTCGTGGTGACGGAAGCCGGCACGAAGAAGCGGGCCTCGTTGCACGTGGTGGCGGATCGGACGGGGCTGGCGTCGTTCGATCGCGGGGGGTTGGAAGTGTTGGAGGCGGACGGGGCGGCGTTTGCCCACGCGCTGCGGCGCGAGAATCACACGCTCAAGCGGTCGTTGACCGACCCGCGTTTGTTCTCCGGGATCGGTAACGCGTATTCGGACGAGATTCTTCATGCCGCCCGGCTGTCACCGCTGCAGTTGACGAGCAAGCTGACGGACGAGCAGACCGCGCGGCTGTACGCGGCGGCGCGGGCGACGTTGACCCGGTGGATCGAGCGGTTGGGGGCGGAGTTTCGCGATCGGTTTCCCGGCCCGGGCGACGTGACGGCGTTTCGGCCGGACTTCGCCGTGCACGGTCGATTCGGCGAGCCGTGTCCGGCCTGCGGGACGGCCGTGCAGCGCATCCGTTACGCCGAAAACGAAACGAACTACTGTCCGCGTTGCCAGACGGGGGGCAAGGTGCTGGCCGACCGCTCGCTGTCGCGACTTCTGAAAGACGACTGGCCCCGGACGGTGGAGGAACTGGAAGGGCGCTGATGCCCAGGTTAGGCGCTTGAGCCGCGGTCGCCGCGGTGCTCGTCCGGGCGTTCATGGTGATCGCGTGCTCTGTCGTACCATTGTGGACGGCGGCGTGCTCCAGTACACTCCAGGCGACCGTATCTCCGCGGCGGGCCGACTGCCGCGACGGGGCGGCGGCGTGCGGATCGAAGGGACCGGCCGGTCCTTTGCCCGATGGATCAGTGACGATGGCGAAACGGGAAGCCGATCGAGGCGACGATACGAATACGCGTGGTGCGGAAGAGCCAGCAAGGGGCGGGGTGGCGCGCCGCCTGAACTTCATCGAACAGATCATCGAAGAGGATCTGCGGACCGGGAAGTGGGGCGGCCGGGTGCATACCCGGTTTCCGCCCGAGCCGAACGGGTACCTGCACATCGGCCACGCGAAGTCGATCTGCCTCAACTTCGGGCTGGCCGGGCAGTACGGCGGCGCGTGCAACCTGCGGTTCGACGACACCAATCCGGTCAAGGAGGAGGACGAGTACGTTCGGTCGATAATCGAGGATGTGCGATGGCTCGGGTTCGACTGGGAGGACCGGTTGTTCTACGCGTCGGCGTATTTCCAGCAGTTGTACGACTGGGCGGTTCAGCTCATTCGGGCCGGCAAGGCGTACGTGTGCGACCTCTCGGCCGACGAGACGCGGGCGTACCGCGGCACGCTCACGGCGCCGGGGAGGAACAGCCCTTATCGCGACCGCAGCGTCGAGGAGAATCTCGACCTGTTCGAGCGGATGAAAAAGGGCGAGTTCCCGGACGGTTCACGGACGTTGCGGGCGAAGATCGACATGGCGTCGCCGAACCTGAACATGCGCGATCCGGTGATGTACCGCGTGCTGCACGCCCGTCACCATCGCACGGGCGACGACTGGTGCATCTACCCGATGTACGATTGGGCCCATGGGCTCGAGGATTCGATCGAGGGGATCACCCATTCGATCTGCACGCTGGAGTTCGAGAATCACCGGCCGCTGTACGACTGGTTCATCGATGCGCTGGGCGTGTATCACCCGCAGCAGATCGAGTTCGCCCGGTTGGAGTTGACGTACACCGTAATGAGCAAGCGGAAGCTGCTCGAGCTGGTGCGGGACCGGCACGTTCGCGGGTGGGACGACCCGCGCATGCCGACCCTGTCCGGGATGCGGCGACGGGGCTACACGCCGGAGGCGATCCGCGCGTTTTGCAAGCGGATCGGCGTGGCGAAGTTCAACAGCACGATCGACATCGCCAAGCTGGAGCACGCGGTGCGGGAGGACCTGAACAAGCATGCCCCGCGGGTGATGGGTGTGCTGCGGCCGCTGAAAGTGGTGATCGAGAACTTTCCCGAAGGGCAGACGGAGGAACTCGAGGCGATCAACAACCCGGAGGACCCGGGGGCGGGGACGCGGCGCGTGCCGTTCTCGCGTGAACTGTACATCGAGCGGGACGACTTCATGGAGGCGCCGCCCCGCAAGTTCTTCCGGTTGGCCCCGGGTTGCGAGGTGCGGCTGCGCTACGCGTACTTCGTCACGTGTACGGGTTTCGTCAAGGACGATAACGGCGAGGTGGTCGAGCTGCGTTGCACTTACGACCCGGCCACCCGGGGCGGGGACGCGCCGGACGGTCGCAAGGTCAAGGGGACGCTCCACTGGGTGTCGGCCCGGCACGCCGTGCCGGCCGAGGTTCGGCTGTACGACCATCTGTTCAGCACGCCGAATCCGGACGCGGCGGAGGACGGGCAGGACTGGAAGGACAACCTGAACCCGGCCTCCCTCGAGACGCTGCACGCTTGCATGGTCGAGCCGGGGCTGGCGGGGGCCGAGCCGGGGGCCCGGTGCCAGTTCGAACGGCAGGGCTACTTCTGCGTGGACCCGGACACGACGGATGACCGCCTCGTGTTCAACCGCACGGTGACGCTGAAGGACACTTGGGCCAAGATGCAGAAGAGGTCATAGCGCTGTCCGCGACCGACCGCCGGCGGGGTGACCGGTCGGAATCCGACTTCACAAGCGGTGGAGCCTCCACGTGTCGACGTCGGAGTCGTCCCGTTCGAGCCGAAAGGCGCCCTTCATGCGGCGGCCGTCGAGTGTGAATTCCCAGACCTTGTCGCCTGCCTGGTGGAGCCGGCACGGCCCTTTGTCCACGCGGGTCACGTGGCCGCGGTCGCCGCTGACGGGTCCTTGGTAGTCCAGATAGTGCTTGCGATGGTCGTCGATGCGCGTACCCTGGACGGGGAGCGCGTCGGGCGCCGCTGGATCGGCGGGCAGTTTCCACGTGGCCAGCGCGGTCTGCATTTCGATCATGAAATCCCAGTGCTCGCCCGCGTGGTCGCGGTGGTGTAGAATGACGAACAGCGGGGGGTGCATGGGAGTCCTCCGCGGCGCGGAACCGGCGTCGGCCTGTTTCCATCAATGTATCACAGTCGGGGAGGGCACGCGATGATCGTCGTGCGGGCGGCAATCCGAAACGAGATCGGGCGCTGGCTCGGTGTGCTGGTCCTGGCCGGCGTGCTCAGCGGTTGCACGAACGAGTTATCCTACCGCGACTTGCGTGCTATGGGTCAGGAGCAGATGATCCAGCGCAATTACGGCGCGGCCCAGCGTCTGTTCAAGCAGGCGATGGAGAGGGTGCCGGAGGACGCGTGGAACCTGTACGATCTCGGCGACTGCAGCATGCAACTGGCCAACGAGCAGTTCCGGCTCCGGAACGCGGCCGCCGCGTTGCGGTACGCGGACCACGCGGTGGATTACTATTCCCGCGCGATCAACGCCTATCCGGGGATGGAGCCGGCGCACTGGGGCAAGAACATGGCGCTGGAGGCGAAGGAGCGGTTCGAGTCCGCCCTGGCGGTGGCGGAGTGGGCGGTCGAGTATGTGGTGCCCACGGCGCGGCAGCAATTGTTCCTGGCCCGGGAGTTGGAGGAGCGTGCCGACCCAGACGGTGCGTTGCTGCGCTATCGCCAGGCGGTGGAACTGGAACCGGACAGCGCGTATGCGCACGCGGCCCTGGGTCGCTTTTACACGCGGATCGGGAAAAAGAAGGAGGCGCGGGAGGCGTTGATGACGGCGTACAGACTGGACCCGACCGAGCCGGGCGTGCTGGATGCATTGCGGGAGCTGGATGCATCGCCGCCGCCCGCCGATTTCTGATCGCGGCCGCCGTGACAGCCGGCCGGCAGGGGGCAACGATATGATCGTCGTGAACACGGAGACGATTCCCGGGTACACCATTCGGGAGGTCAGAGGGCTGGTCCAGGGGAACACGATCCGCGCCAAGCACGTGGGCCGCGACATCGCCGCTGGATTCAAGAACATCGTGGGCGGCGAGTTGAAGGGGTACACCGAACTGCTGACCGAGTCGCGGCGGCAGGCAATCGAGCGGATGATGGCGCAGGCCCAGCAGCTCGGGGCGAACGCGATCGTGAACGTGCGATTCACCACCAGCGCGGTGACGCAGGGGGCGGCCGAACTGTACGCGTACGGGACGGCGGTGGTGGTGGAGGAGATCGAGTGACGCTGGCCGATTTGTATCCGCTTCTTGGTATGCTGGGCCTGCTTGCCATCGGGTTCGGGGCCGGCCGCTACGCGGAGCGACGTCATTTCCGATCGCTGGCGGCCCGGGAGGCCGAGTTCGAGGACATGGTGATCACGAACCTGAAAACGGTTCCGTCGCCGCGGACCGCGCGGCATGCGTTGCTGGTGGTGGGCGACGCGGTGATCGCGTCGGACTATTTCAAGAGCTTCGCGGCGCGGCTGCGCAACATCGTGGGCGGAGAGGTGAAGACCTTTCGCACGTTGATGCTCCGTGCCCGGCGCGAGGCCCTGCTCCGCATGCTGGAACAGGCTCGCCGGGCCGGTGCCAGCGAAGTGCACAACGTCCGATACGGGACGTCAAACATCCGCAGCGCGGGGCGGAACAACCCCGCGGTGAGCGTCGAGGTGTTCGCGTTCGGGACGGCGGTGGTGCGCCGGTAGCCCGCGGTGTGCCCCGGTCGGCGTCATTTCGACGCGGGCCGGCTCGCCGCGCCGTCGAGCCCCACCGCCCTCGCCGGGCCGCACATATCGGTCGTTGACCAGTCCACTCGAGCGGGCGTCCGACCGGGGGGGTGGCCGGTGACCGTCCACGTCGGATGGCGATGACGGCCGGGATACGCCTGATTTGGCGTTCCCTTGCTCATACCGGTTCGTAGAACTACCGACAGTTAAGTGCAGGGTCGTCACATACTGGGTCGGTATTCATCGTTGACCCCGAGGGAATGACCATGAGCACGGTTGCGGCTCAAAGCCGACGGTTGTTTGACGCGCTTCAGCAGCGGTGCACGCTCGTCGAGATGGAGGGCGAGAGTCCTGACGGGCACGAACGGCGGGACTGCCCGCGGTACGAGATTCGCTCGGGCGACGTGACGGTGCTGGTGGCGCCCCAGGACGAGTCCGTTCAACAGGTGCAGCTCCTGGTTGTGTCGCAGGACGGGGTCCGCCTGAAGATGGAACCGCCGCCGTCGCCGGGCGAGGTCGTTCGATTGGTATTCGATTTGGGCGAAACGCAGATCGAAATCAACGCCGAGGTGCGGCACACCGGTGCGGATCAGGCCGACCGGTACGTCGGTCTGCGTTTCACCGATGCGCTGGTCGGGCCGCCGGCGCCGCTGCCGGTCGTGGACACCGCCGACGACAACTGACGGCGGACCGGCGTGCCCGGGAGCGGGGGAAGGCGGCTCGTCGCCGCGCTGAGGGGCACACAGGAATGGCCGGACCGAAGATCAGAATACTCGTCGTTGACGACAGCGAGTTTGTCCGCACGGTCATCCGCGCCGCGCTGACCGCCCACCCGCGGATCGAGGTGGTGGGTGAGGCGTCGGACGGCGTCGAAGCGCTGCAGATGATCGCCCGCCTGCGCCCGGACGTCGTGACCCTCGACGTCGAGATGCCCCGCATGAACGGCATCCAGGTTCTGGACCGGGCGGCGGGCAGGGTCCCGGTGAGCTTCGTCATGTGCTCGACACTGACGCGGGCCGGCGCCCGGATCACCTTCGACGCCCTTCAACGCGGGGCGTTCGACTACGTGGCGAAGCCGACCAAGGGGCTCGCCGCCCGGCGGGAATTCCGCGAAGACCTCTGGGCCAAGGTGGTGGCGGCCGCCCAGGCCAAGGGGCGCAAGCCGATCGCGAAAGCCACCGGCACGTTGAGCACGGCGCCGTCGCTTCCGCCCAGCAAGGTCAAGGGGTGGGTAGTGGCCATCGGCATCAGTTGCGGTGGTCCGCCCACGTTGGCCAAGATGCTGCCGGCGTTCCCCAGCGATTTCCCGCCGATTCTGATCACGCAGCACATGCCGCCCGAGTTCACGGAGTCGTTCGCCAAGCACCTCGACACCGTGTGCTCCATGACGGTGACGCAGGCGAAGGACGGTGACGCCCCCGAGCCGGGCCGCGTGCTGGTGGCCCCGGGCAGCGCCCACATGAAGCTCGTGCGGCAGGGGATCAAGCTGACCGTTCGCCTGGACCCCGGTGAGAAGGTCACCGGCCACCGTCCGTCGGTGGACGTGATGTTCGACTCGGTCGCCCGCTGCTGCGGGCCGCGGGCGGTGGGCGTGATCATGACGGGAATGGGGGCGGATGGTGCCCTCGGGCTGGCTCGAATGGCGCGTACGGGCGCTTGGACCATTGCCCAGGACGAGGAAACGTCGCTGGTGTACGGCATGCCAAAGGCGGCGGTGGCCGGCGGCTGCGTGGATCATGTCCTTCCCTTGCCGAAGATCCCGGCGGCGGTGTCCAAGCTGATGCAGCGAGGCGCGCGGGTCACGGCCTCGCGGTCCTGAATTCCCATTCTCAATCGGTTCGCTTGGAGACCCGAGCCCGAACCGACCATGGATGCTCCAGCGACTTCAGCGAATGGGCCAGGCTGCCGGCGCTCAGCGGCGTCGTGGTGATGGAGGCGGCGGGGTCGTTTCCCTGCGAGATGGCGATGGTGGCCGCCGTAGGGTCGGCCACGATGCGGAGCATCCCCCCCTGTTGCAGGTAGAACTCCCGGTGAGAACCGCGGGCCTGGCAGACGAGGCGGCGGTCGGTCAGCACGAGCCCGGATTTCCCGGTCGCGGGGCCTTTCGATTCCGCATCGGCGTAGAAGCCCAGGAACCGTTCGCCCTCGTGCAGCGAGAACCACTGGCCGATGCGGGCCCGCACGATGGCGGGCAACGCGTTCCACTGGCTGTCGCGTTGCCGGCGGCTGGCCACCAGCAGTTTCTGGTATCCTTTCGATTCTCGCCCGCCGTTGTTGCGGAGGAAGCCGGCCGCCACGCTCAGGTTGCTGATCCCGAGCCGGCAGACGATCAGCCCCTCGGTGTTGGTGACGCGTCCCACCACCGGGCGGATTGCCCGGCAGTCGGTGCACACGAAATAGGGGAACGGCTGATTCAGCGGCCTGGGTTGATTGGCGATCGGGTCCAGGTGATCGATCCAGTGTTGGTGATACCGGCGTCGCAGGTACGACAGCGATCGGACGGTGCGCGCTTCGACCTCCAGTCCGGTTTCATCGTCGTCCCAGACGACGAGTTTCACATTGAGGTGCTCCCGCGTCAGGCAGTTCGCGCATTGTTGCGGGAAGGAGAGGCGGAACGAGGCGTCGAACAACTGGTCGGTGGAAAAGGCGAAGTAGGCCCCGTCGTCGTCGAGCCCTTCGAATTCCACCCGCGGCCGGACCGGCACCTTCGGCCGGGGCGGTGTGACGGGAGTGTGTCCGAAGATCGAGGTGGCCCCCAGGACGCTCTCCGAAGCCGGGTCGTCCTCCATCACCCATCCGAAAAGCGTGTCCTCGTCGATCGGGGCGTCGATGGCGACGCGGAACGACTGGCCACACTTCTTGCAGAACGCCCGACGGCCGATTCCCGCTTCCGGCACACGGTACTTCTGCGTACATTTCGGGCACGCGACAACGATGTCATCGTTGGCTGCCATGGGTTGTAATCGCAATTCGACGCGAAGGAGTGCGGTCGTGCCCGAACGCTTTTTTTCTTCCATGGATTTATAGGGCGCGGCGGGCACGGATGCAACGTTCGGGTGCGTGGGGCCCCTGGGGCGGCGCCCGGTTGATTCGCCTGCGTGGCACGCGTAAGATCCGATAAAGTACCTCTTCGTGCGGCGTGTGGGGGGAACCCGCACGCTCTGCCCGCGCCCGCCGGGGACCCCGCTTCGGAGGTCACGACATGGCCCGAATTTTGATTATCCACTCCGATCGATCGGCCCGCCGGGCGCTGGAGTCCGCGGCGTCGCACTACCACAGCGTGCACACGGTGGGCGATCTGGCCAAGGGGGTGCATGCGATCAACAGGATCCGTCCGGTTCTCGTCATTGCCGGGTTGGACGTCCGGAAACAGGACGCCCTGGAGTTGTTGAGGGCGATGAAGCGGAGCCATGTTGCGATTCCGACGATCGTGATCGGGATGGCCGGTGCCGGCATCATGCAGCAAGCGGTCATGAAGCTCGGGGCGGCGGCGTTTCTGGAGTATCCCGTCGAGCCGTTGGAGTTGGATCAGACGATCTCCCGCGTGCTACAGCTCGACGTGGAGGCGCGGGGCGAGTTACCGCCGATCGTCGAAGAGGAGGCCGCCGCCAACCTCACCGAACTCGAGCAGATGTTGAACCGGCGGATGCAGTGTTTCGCCGGCAAGAACCAGGTCTACATTCAATCCGTGATCGTGGGGCAGCTCCGCAAGACCAAACCCCGCATCAGCCTCAAGTGCTCGCTGCGCAAGGAGCACGGGGACCCACCCAACGTGTACTACGAATACATCCGCGACGTGTGTTGCGGCGACCCTCATGCGTGCCCGGCGTACCAGGCATTTCGGGCGAAGCATTCCGCTTGAGCGAAGCGATCCGCCCGGAGGCGGAGCGCTTCGCTCAAGCGGAATGCTTCGAATGACTAATTACTAATGACTAATTACTAATTTGACAGCGCTACAATTCGCGTTTACAGGTCGTGAACGCCGGTTGGCCCTGTTGGGCAAACGCGTTCTCGCTGGCGCCAGCGGCAATCCGAGACCAAACTAGCGCTGTCGTACTAGTGACTATCGACCTTTGAAAAGCAACGCTGCCAAGGCGCCCGGACCCGCCTGTAAGGGTTCTTTCGGGGTCCTGCCTGTTGCCTTGGCCATTCAATCCTCAATAATTACCAATGGGACCTTGTGGTGACACGCACTGGCAGAACCACGCACGTCGCCAGGAATGGGGCTTCGACCGATAAGACAACCTCCCCGACGATGCGGACGCCTGATCAACTGCGACGCGGCACGGAGCAGTGACGTCGCATGTTGATCGGAAGGGGGAACCTCGGGGTTGTGGTTCCCCCCTCCGCGTCCGCCCTTGAACCATCACTATACCACAACCGCCGAATGTCTCATTCCCCCTGAAACGCTACATTCCTCATTAGTAATTAGTCATTTGTCATTTGTCATTCGCCGCGCCCGCGTTGCCTTTTATCGGACCAATCACTTTGCCGTTCCGTTTGCCTTTTCCTGTGGTGAATTCGATGCTTGGCGTGTTGGGGAAGGTCTGCCTGCGATAAGGGCAACGACCATGGACGTCAGCACAGACAGTTTGATTCTCGCCGCCATGCTTCCCCAGGTGGGACAGGCCGGCTCCACGTTTTCCACGTCCACCATCGGCGTCTCCAGTACCCAGACATCGCAATCGACTGACGCGTCCACGTTCGGTCTCGACGCCTTGCTGTCACTGGGGCAATCGGAGACGGACACCGGCTACTCGTTCCTGGCCACCCAGGGCATCACGTCCCAGCTGACGGTGCCCCAGTACGACTTGGCCTCGGTGCTGTTGAACACGTCGACCTCGACCTACTCCGCGCCGGCGCAGTCGGAAGAGGAGCAGGCCCGGGAACTGGCCGCCGCCCAGCAGGCGCTCGAGCAATCGTCCTACGGCGAGTACGACGAGGCCGAGTCGATTCTGCAAGGCATTCTGGACGACAATCCGCAGAGCGCGGTCGCGGCACACACCATGGGCGCGGTCGCGCTGGATAAGCAGGACTACGAAAGGGCCGAGCAGTGGTTTCGGCGGGCCCACTTCCTCGATCCGGATCGGGGCGCGGATAGCGACGCCCAGAACGCGCGATTCCTGCAACAGGACGACGACAAGGTCTTCGCCCATGCCAAACGCATGGTGGCCAACGGCGAGACCCAGCTCGACGGCATTCGACTGCTCGTGAACCTGACCGATCGCTCGCCGTCGCACACCGAGGCGCGACTCCTGCTCGCCGAGAACCTGATCGCTCAGGGTGACACGGTGAACGGGCTACAGCAGTTCAATCGGGCCATCGTCACCGCCGAGGACGCCGAACTCGGCCCTATCGAGGCGCGGCTGGCCTACCTGTCCGAGCTGGCCCCGAGCGTGGCGTACCTGCGTCACCTGCACGGCAAGGCCCAGCTCGAACTGGGCCAGTACCAGAAAGCGTCGGAAACGCTGGCCGTCGCGACCAAGCTGGCCGGCAGCGACATCTACAGCACGGACGAGGCCCGGGCCCAGGTCGGGCTCGGTTACGCGTTGCTCGACCGCAACGACATCGCCGGGGCGGTGGCGAAGTTCGAGCGGGCGGAAAGCCTGGACAACAGCAACCGCGAGGTCCGGAGGGCACTGGCGGAAGGATACTTGGCCCGCGCTCGGCTCAAGGCCCGCGCGGGGGCCCACGGCGACGCGATTCAGGATTACCGGCTCGCGTCGCAGAAGCTCGGCAGTTTCGGCAGCGACTCCTTGCGCAAGCAGATCGCAATGGGGGCCTACTCGCTGGGTCTGACCCTGGAGGGCATGCACGAGCAAGCCGGTGAGGACATCGACGAAGAGGTCCTGGCATACCAGACGGCGTACGACATCGATCCGGACAACACCACGTACAAGCGGAAGCTGGCCGAGACGCGCTTCGCGCTGGGTGACCAGTACCTGGCGGAGGAGAACTACTCCGCCGCCGCCTCGGCGTACGTGCGGGCGTACGAACTGTACAAGAACGACGAGACGTACAAGGAGGCCGCCGTCAACGCCCTCGTGCTCAAGGGCGACGACCTGATGAGCGACTACGACTACGACGAGGCGATCGAAGCGTACCGCCAGGCGTACCAGATCGACGTGGACGACGAGACGGCGAAGACCAAGCTGGCCGAGGCCTACAATACGCGCGGCGAGTCGTACCGGACCAGCGAGAAGTACAAGCTGGCCGCCGCCGACTTCAAAGAGGCGCTCCACCTCTTCCCCGACAACGCAACCTACCAGGAAAACTACGATTCGGTGAAGTACTACGAATAGGCTCGACCGGGCCCGGGGCGACGGGTATGATCCCGGGCGAGTGGCGGCCGGCGTTACCCATGTGCGTGCCGGTCGGATCGTGGTCCCGTGCGCCCCCGCGGCGCGGTTGGAATCCTCGCCATGAGCGAGCGAGAGCAGTTCGTGCGTCTGGTGGCCCGGATGCAGGCGATCGGGAGCGTACCGATTGCGCTGTACGGCGCGGGTCGCGTGGCCGCCGACGTGTGTCCCGCGGTCGGCGTTGGCCGCGAGGTCCTGGCCGGGATCATCGACGATGATCCGGAGAAGGTGGGGCGGAGCTGGGCCGGGCTGCCGGTGATCACGGCGAAGCAGGCTATCGAGGTCGGCGCGCGAGCGGTGATCATCACGGCTCGCGGAGAGGTTCAGGATGCCATCTGGTCCCGCCGGAGCCGGCTGTTGCAGCACGGCGTGCAGGTGCTGTGCGTGCCGTCGCGGTTCACCAGTCAGCTTTGGGACGACTGCCTGATCGAGCAATACGAATGGTCGCTCGCCCGGTCGCGAGGGATCGAGCCGGTCTACCTCAACGACTACCCGGAGCGTGATCCGCAGCCACCGGCGGGGTTCATGCCGCTGGTGCGGGAGGCGATGCGGTCGGGGCACACGGTGTGCGAGATCGGTCCCGGCACCGGATTGTGCACGGAGGCGGTGATCGAGGACGCGGGGGCATATTACGCGGTGGATTTCAGTGCCCGCCTGTTGTACGAGGCGCTGGAGCATCGCTTCGCGCGGTACCTGGACAAGCTGCACACGTGCCATGACACGACGGCGTCACTGGCCGGCGTGCCGGACGCGGCGGTGGATCTCGTTTTTTCGTACAACGTGTTCGTGCATTTCAAGAGCGACCTGGTGCATCGGTTCCTGACGGGGATTCGCCGGGTCCTGCGGCCGGGGGGCTGCGCGGTTCTGCATTTCCTGCTGTGGAACGCCGACACGATCCGGTCGTGGCGGCAGCATGAGGAGGCGGTGCACGTCGGCCGGCACGGCCCGATGTTCTACAATCATCCGGACCAGTTGGCGGCCAGCGCCGCCGCGCTGGGGCTGGGGTTCGACGTGCTGGGGGAACCGGGGAGCCAGCACATCGCGGGACGGTTCTGGAAGAACGTCGAAGGGATTACCAGTGACCAACGGCCAATGACCATTGGCTGACTGCGAATCACTTGCTCCACTGCTCTCCTTTTTCGGCGGAAGGCCGGCCCCGTGCGTCCACTGCCGTGGCCGGGTGCAGGCCGCGGCGAGCGGAACGCACGGCCCGTCCTCGTCACTTCTCCCTTGACGCGCCGAAGGCGCGTTGGAAGCCCTGGTAGTCGAGCAGGTCCACGGCGTCGTCGCCGTTCGTGTCTGTTGGCGTGCAGTCTTCCGATGCCTCGATGCCGGGGCCGGTGAAACAGGCGGCCCACAGCACGTAGTCGTCCAGGTTCACCACGCCGTCGTTGTTGAAGTCCCAGAACCAGGCGGCGGGGGTCGCCTCGAGCGTGTTGCCGTAGGCGCCCATGTTGATGCGGTTGCCGTTGGGTTCGGGTTCGAGGTCGTAGTTCCGGGCCGGATTCCCGGCGTCGATGCAGGGCGAGGCGGGTCGCAAATGGACGTCCCCGTAATCGTCATTGGCTCCCTCGTCGTCGGGTGTGTCCGGGTCGTCGCCCCAGCCGTCGCCGCCGTCGTTCGGCTCGCGGGCGAGCAGGGGATCGGCGTCGATGTCGCCTTCGCCTTCGAGGGTGTCGAGGCCCTGGACGCACGTGTAGATGACCTCGGGCGCGGGCTCGGTCCAGTCGATCTGGGCCGCCTCCCCCGTGCCGCTCGCGTCTGTATTACCCCACGCGATGGTGTCCCGCACCATCGATGCCGGACCCTGGCAGAATACGCCGCCGCCGGCCCCGCTACTGGAGTTGGCGATGACGCAGCAACTGGTCAGGGTCAATGTGCCGGATAGATAGACGCCGCCACCTCGGCCGTCCAACGGATGGAAGGCGTCGGCCCGGTTTCCAATCACCGTGGAGTGACGGATCCGCGCACTGTCACTGTCGCCGTAGATCCCGCCGCCAAAGGGGGCCCGGTTGCCGGTGAACGTGCAGACGGCGACGTTGCCCGTGTCGGCGTAGTCCAGGCCGCCGCCGCGCACGTGGGCGATATTCCGGTTGAACGTGCATTCGGAGATGCTGGAGTCGCCGCCCTCGACGCCCATCCCGCCGCCGGAGTATGTCGATGAGTTCCCCTCGAAGGCGCATCGGGTCACAAAGCTGCTGGACTCGTAAATGGCCAATCCACCGCCGGACGCGGCTCTGTCGGGCGACAGGCCGGCGGTGTTGTTGACGAACGTACAACCGGTGACGGTCGGCCGGCCCGACTCGATGGACAGACCGCCCCCATTGGACCCCAAGGCGCCATCGACCGAATTCTCGACGAACACGCAGGACAAGATCGCCGGGTCTCCGCCATTGTGATACATGCCGCCGCCAACGGCGGCGAAGTTACCGGTGAAGGTGCAGTCCGACACGGTGGGCCCGGCGTCCTCGCCGTAGCTCGTGCCGCTGCGCACGGCGCCGCCTCGGCCGGGGCCCGCGGAGTTGGCGGTGAAGGTGCAGCGGGTGACGGTGACGTCGTCGATCGTGTACATCGCGCCTCCACCGTCAAACCATTCGGCGAGTGCGCTGTTGCCGGAGAACGTGCAATCCGCGATGGTGGCCGGGGCGTCGACCACCATACCGCCCCCGCGGGATGCCGTGTTCTCGGTGAACGAACAGTCGGTGACCGCTGTGTTCGCGACATCCGGGTCATAGACCGTAGCCAGGACGGCGCCGCCGATGTCGGCCTGGTTGCCGTGGAAACCGCAGCGGGTCAGCGATGTCGAGCAATCGTATATGGCGATCGCGCCGCCGTAGGTTGCCGCGCGGTTCCGGTCAAACGTGCAGTCGGTCACCAGGACGTCGCTCCGATAGCCGTAGATCGCGCCGCCACCGTAGGCCAGGTGGGTTGGATCTGTCGCCGCGTTGTCCTCGAACGTGCTGTTCGACACGGTGAGGTGGGCCTCCGCGGCCCGCACGGCGCCGCCGTATCCCCCCAAGTTCCCGCGGAACGTGCAATCGGTGATCGTTGCGCTTCCGTTGTAGATCGTCACGGCTCCGAAGCCATAGTCGCCGGCCACTTGTGGTCCGGAGTTGTCGAGGATCGTGCATCCCACGAGGGACGAGTCACTCGATAGGGCGTACATGAAGCCGTCCACGCCGCCTTCGAATGCCGTGTCGACGATGGATACGGAGGCCTCCTCGTTTCTAATCGCGCTGCCGTGGTTGTCCACGATTCGGCAAGCCGTGATCGTTACGTCCCCGCCGCTCCAGGTCGCCATCGCGCTGCCGCCGGCCGCCAGGTTGGAGGAAAACGTGCACCGAGATACCGCGGGCGTGCCCCTCTCGTTGTAGATCCCCGCTCCGTAACGCCGTGTTTGCGGCTCGGTGTACACGCCGTTCGCGAACCCGGCGGTGAGGACGACGCCCTCCAGCACGGTTGTTTCGACCACGTCGCTGGCCGTCACCACGGAGTAGCTGTTCTCGCAGGTGCCGAGGTCAACGCAGTCGACATCGCCGTCGCCGTCCGTGTCGAACGACTCGCAGCCGTCCGGGTAGGCGTGCCCGTCGCCGCTGAAGCAGCGGAGCCCGCCGGCTAGGTCTTCGATGTCGCTCTCGCTCAGGTCGCCGGAAAGGATGGTGGGGTGGGCGTCGATGTCGCGTTCGTCGGGGTCGGGGGCCCCGCGGCCGGCGTAGCCGCCGAGCAGGGCAACGCCGTTGAGCAGTCGGAACGTGGCGTCCCGGTCGCCGGGGGTGACAGGGCCGGCCTCCCCGCGATCCGGCCTGTACACCCCTTGGGCGACTCGGATTTCGTCAATGCTCGGATCCTCGCCGGCGAGGTACAGGGCGTCCTGGACGTAGCGAAACGCCGTATCCCAGCGGCGTCCGTCGCCGCCGGCGGGTGCATCGTCGTCGACGTACAGCGTCTGTCCGCCGGCACTGGTTACCGTGGCGAGCCACAACGCGATCGTCAGTCCAGAATGAGCGTGTCGGTTCATCGTTTTTTCTCCGTGGCGTCGTTGGGTGGCCCTCCCGTTTTGACACCCGCGTGGACCGCCCCACGGCTCGTCCCTGTCTATCCTCCCCGCCCGCCCCGCCTCAGGGGGAGCGGCGTCAATAGGTAGTCGGGCGTCGCGGCGGGATTCTTACACGGGAGAGAGCGAGGCTGTGGGGGTGACGGGGGTGTCGTTTTACGCATCTGACGGGATGGAGCGGGAGATGGCCGGTAAACCGCGAGTGGCCGACTGCCAGGTGCCGATTACCCGTCGTGCGGGGTGTTAAGGGGCGTGTTTGCCGCCCTGCCGGCTCCCGCGGCGCGTCCCGGGCGGGTGGCGATTGCCGGCGTTTCGCGCGGGGGGGTTGCGCCGATATTCAGATGTCGCCGAGCATGTGGCCCATGCGCAGCTTCTTCGTCCGCAGGTATTTCACATTGTGTTGGCTCGGTTCGATTAGCAGCGGGATCTGTTCGGCGATGCGGAGGCCGTAGACCTCGAGCCGGCTGGTCTTCTTCGGGTTGTTCGTGATGATCCGGAGGTTGCGCAGTCCGAGTTCGCGGCAGATCTGCGCGCCGACGCCGTAGTCGCGCCGGTCGACCCGCAAGCCGAGTTGGAGGTTGGCGTCGACCGTGTCGAGCCCGTTGTCCTGGAGTGCGTAGGCGTGCAGCTTGTTGTGGAGCCCGATGCCGCGGCCTTCCTGGCGGAGGTAGATTACGGCGCCCTTGCCGGCTCGCTGAACCATCTCCATGGCACGGTGCAACTGGTCGCCGCAGTCGCAGCGGCCCGAGGCGAACACGTGCCCCGTCATGCACTCGGACTCCACCCGGACGAGCACGGGCTCGTCATGTTCGACGGGGTTGCCGGTCAGGTCGCGGTCCCCGATGCCGCCACAGCAAAGGGCGAGATGCGGTTCCGGGTCGACGGGGGTGCGGAACTCGATTAGTTCGAAGTCGCCGTAGCGGGTCGGCAGTTTCACCGAGACGCCGCGTTGCACGAAGGTCTCGCGTTTGAGGCGGTACTCGACGATGTCGGCCACAGTGTACATGTTGAGCTTGTGTTCCGCCGCGAACTTGGTCAGCTCGGGGACGCGGGCCATCGAGCCGTCGTCGTTCATGATCTCGATGAGGACGGCCATCGGCTTGAGTCCGGCCAGGCGGCAGAGATCGATGGAGCCCTCGGTCTGTCCGGACCGAACGAGGACGCCGCCGTTGACGGCCTGGAGCGGGTTGATGTGTCCCGGGCGGCAGAGGTCTCGCGGGTGCGAGTCGGCCGCGGAGGCGACCTCGATCGTTTTGCAACGGTCGGACGCGGAGACGCCGGTGGTCACGCCGAACCGCGGGTGGGCGTCGACGGTGACGGTGAAGGCAGTGCCGTACTTGGCGGTGTTCTCCGCGGCTTGCAGGGGGAGGTTCAGCTCCTCGCACCGCTGGCGGGTCATGGGCATGCAGAGCACCCCGCGGCCGAACTTGAGCATGAAGTTGATCGCTTCGGGGGTCACGTGCTGGGCCGCGATGACCAGGTCGCCTTCGTTCTCGCGATCCTCGTCGTCGCAGAGGATGATCATCCGTCCCGCCCGCAAATCCTCGAAGGCCTGGTCGATCGGGCTGAATGGTTCGTGGCTCACTCCAGTGGCTCCTTCGGCTCTGCGTGGACAAGGCCGTTTACCGCCCGGCTTCCCCATCGCAGATAGTCCATGGTGGCCAGCACGGCCAGGGCGCTGGCGGCCCACCATGCGCATGCTGGCAACTCGCGTGCCACGCCCGGCAGATCCGGCGAGGCGAGAACCAATGCGATCATGGCCAATTGTACCACCGTGCACAGTTTTCCCAAGGGGCGCGGGTGGATGACGAATTTCCCGGTGGTGGCGTAAATAAGCGCGAATCCGACCACGGTGACGATGTCCTTGCCGACGGCGATGACGGGGACCCAGTTCGGTAGCAAGGCGCCCGGCACGGCGGTGGCGTCGACGGCGAGCGTGACGGTCATGCAGGCGATGAGGATTTTGTCGGCCAGGGGGTCGAGGAATTTCCCCACCGCGCTGGTCTGCCCGAGTCGCCGGGCGAGGTATCCGTCGGCGGCGTCAGCCAGCCCGATGACGAGGAACAGGGCGAGGGCGAGTCGGCGGGCGTACTCATCGCCGGGCCGATTCATGTTGAGCAGGCAGATGACGAGGGGGACGATCAGGAGGGCTCGTCCGATGGTGATCCGGTTGGGCCAGTTCAGCCACGTCATGTCTGCCGGGACCTCGCGTTTCCGACCGGTGCCCGCGGCGCGGTCAAGGTGAAGTCGCGCGGCCGACGGGCGAGCGTCCGGGCCGCTGGGCGGCTTGGACCAGGCTCTCCAGGTCCTCGGCGGTCTGGGGTCCGATCCGTGTGTGGAACGTGCCGTCCGGTCGGATGATCAGGAAAGCGGGCACGCGATCCACCCCGTAGGGCTCCATCAAATCTCGGTTCCGGGGATTCGACCAGTCGAGTTTGCAGTTGACCGTGTTTCGGAAGAGGGCGGCCACCGCGGGCTCCGCCAGCCGGCTTTCCATGTACTTGGACGTGTCGGAGAAGACGGAATGGTAGAAGACGAACACGTTCACGTTCCTGCGGCGGGCAATCCCCAGCGCCCGGTCGAAGTCGGTATGCCAGCTGTAACCGCTCGCCCGATCCGTTCTCGGCTGGCCGGGGGTTCGGCCGGGAGCCCGTGCGGCGACGGCGAATTCGACGATCTTGCTGATGGAGGCCAGCCCCTCCATCGCGTGGAACGTACCGTCCTGGTGCACGATGACGAGGGCGGGCACCTTGTCCACGCCGAACTGAGCCATATGCTGTCGATTGGGGACGTAATCCCAGTCGAGCATGCAGTGGATCATCGTGGCGAAGTGCCGGGCGACCTCCGGCTTCATCATCCGCCGGATGAGTTCACTCGAGTCGCCCGAGAGCCACCACTTGTACACCACGAGCAGTTGGCGGTTTTGCCGCTTGGCTTCTTCCAGCGCGTCTTCGTAGATGTTGAACCAGCGGTACTCGTATTCGCGCGGCACCGAGGGGTTGAGATCGGGTTTCTCGCCGGGTGGGACGGCTTCGGTAATGAATTTCTCCAACGCCTCGAGCGTCTGGGGCCCTTGCACGGCGTGGTAGGTCTCGTCGGGGTGGATGATGATGATGGCCGGGACGTCATCGACCCCGTATTGGGCGACAAACCGGCGGTTGGGCTCAAACTCGGGGACGAGCAGGCACTCGACCTTCCCGGCCAGCAGGCGTGAGATCGGTGGCTTGGTGAGAAGGTCTTCCATCTGGCCGGAGGACGCGTCGAGGTGGTTCTTGTAGAACACGACCAGGTCCGTGTTTTTGGCTTGGGCCTTCCCCAGGGCGGCATTGTAGGATAGATCCCAATCGCTGCCCGGTCCGCACCCGCCGGTGGCCAGCGTGGCGAGGACGATCGATCCGAATGCACTCTGGAGGCGGCGTTTGCGGGTCGCCGGGGTGAGAACGTGGTTCATAATGGCTGCTCAATTCGGCGGGGTCGTGATCGTTAATGCCGCTCAATCCCCGGCTTCGCGCCGACCGGGTCGGGCGGGGCGCGCGAATGCGAAGTCTAGTTGTCCGTCGCCGCGGCTGCAAGGGCGCCGGGAAAAGGGCTTTCCGCGCGGCGTCGGGTACGGGTGGGCGACCGGTTCGCCGCCGGAAGCGGGGGTTGCGGGCTCGTCCGCCTTGACTCGCCACGATTGCCGGATTTGAATCCCTCTCATGGAGATCGATACGTTGGGATCGATTCATTGGGGATCGGAGGGCAATTGCCCTGTGCCGATTGACGCGGGGAGGACATGCCCGTCAACTAACGCAGGACGGACAAGCTATGAGCGCGAAGCAGGCGGAGGCTGGAAGACGTGGCCGCGACGTTCGGTCGGATTGCTGGGTCCGGATCGCGCTGACCGATGGCGGCGGCGTGACCATACGGTTGCGGAGCACGGTCGAGCGGATGTACGGGGATGCCATTCGCCAGCAGGTGGCGGAGTCGCTGTCCGCGTTGGGTGTGGTAAACGCGGACGTGGAGATGGAAGACGCGGGGGCGTTACCGTTCGTGTTGCGGGCCCGCGTGGAGGCGGCGGTTCGGCGGCTGGGGGTGGA
>CAZBUJ010000086.1:0-23200 GCA_964495075.1 uncultured Phycisphaeraceae bacterium | reverse complement strand
GTCCGGGCTGCCGCCGCCGCCATCGACGAGGGATTCGGTACCCCCCCCGTCTTTGTCCGCGAGGGCGGAACCCTGCCCATCCTGCCGGAATTCAGGCGAATCCTCGGTGCCGATTCGATCCTCATGGGGTTCTGCGTGCCCAACTGCAACGCCCACGGGCCCAACGAGTTCCTCGTGGTCGAGGACTTCTGGGCCGGCATCCGCACCTCGGCCCTGCTCCTGCGCAACCTGGCCGAGTAACCGCCCCAGCCAGACCGAAGGTCCGATAACCCGCCGGCCGGGCCCAACCCCCCACTATCTGCCCGCCACACTCATCCTTTCCCCCGAAATCGCCGATAACTCCCGTACAAGCATCGTGTTAAGAAAACAACCGTGCGCGTGAAATCCGTACGCCACGCTTGCAAACAACCGGGATTGCCCCTACCTTACTGCCCGCGGAGGGGGCGATCCCCCTGGAGCCCAATACGCCCTTGGAGGTTTTGCCATGGCTCGCAAAGCGCGCTTGGTGTTGGCGCTGTCGGCCGTGCTTCTCGCATGTCAGACCGCAAGCGCGGATATTCTGCGAAACATTCTGCTCGGCCTCGACTACGCGCAGTTCAACACGTACGCCGGACGAAACCCTGTCTCCGGCGGCGGCGAGTTGGAAACGTCGCGGACGTTCTTCGGGGAGACCCTCGACATGGGCTGGAGCCAGCTTACCCTCTCCGGACCCGTCGAGTTCACCTTCAAAACCGGCGATCGAGGAATCCAGACCCTCGACATCTCGCTCAACACCCAAGGCCAACCGCTCTTTTACTCCTGGGTCGCCGACGTCGGCGGGCAGTCGGTCGAACGCACCGGCAGCCTGCTCCTGGATGCGACGGCCAACGTCAATTCCTTCGGATGGTACACCCTCGAGTTCGATTACTCCGTCCGAGAGACGGTGACACAGAGCGGACGATTCAACGACTCCGAAACGCCGGTCGAACTCGACATCGGGCCCATCGACATCAAGGGCAACCTGTTTGCCGACTTCCTCGCCGTGATCACGGAACCGATCTTCGCGGCGCTCGACGTGGAGAACGTCTTCGCCAGCTTCAGTGGCCGCACCCAGATCGAGGAAGAGTTGAATCGGCGGCTGGCTGACTCGCTGGCCGAATCCACGCCATTGCTGTCCGGACTGGGATTCGCCGAACTGCTGGGGGACCCGAGCGTCACCGCCTCGAGCATGCTCACCGCGTCGAGCCTGGACGAAAGCCGGACAATCACCGAAGAGGGCACACTGGCAATCGCGGTGCCCGACCCGGCCACGGTGCTCCTGCTCGCCGCCGGCATGCCGTTCGTGTGGCGGGCGACCCGGCGCCGTCGGTAAGCGAGCGTGACCATCCCCATCGAAACGCACACCGGTCAGCGAGGTGCAATCCGCTGACCGGTGTTTTTTGCCATCCGCCCCGACCGCGTCGAACGTCACCGGAGCTTGCGCAGGAAACGCTCCCACCGCGGCACATAGTGCCGGTCCGGGGCCACCGACAGCACGACGGCCGTTGCCCGCCCGACGATTTCATCGCGGTCCACCATCCCGAAATACCGTGAGTCACGGCTCAGGTCCCGGTTGTCGCCCAGCATGAAGTACTTGCCGGGCGGAACCTGCGTCCGCGGAAACGACCGAATCGCCCGCACGCGTGGCGTCCTCATGATCGCGTGCGACCGCCCGTCGACCGTCTCCTCCATGATCCGCGAGGCTCCCGGCCGATCGCTCCCCGAATCGGGCAACTGGTACGCCGCTCGATGCCCGTTGACCAGCAGCACGCCGTTCCGCATCTCGATCGTGTCGCCGGGAACGGCGGCCACTCGTTTCACGAGCCGCTCTTCCGTGTCCGGCGCGAAACACACTACGACGTCACCCCGCTGCGGCGCCGCCCACTCCAGCAAGTGCCAGGTCGTGAACGGTACCTTCAGGTCGTACGCGAGCTTGTTCACGAAGATCCGGTCACCCTCCAGGATCGTCGGCTTCATGGAACCCGTCGGCACGTCGTTCCAATCCGCCACCGCGGACCGGAACGTGCCCAGCACGAGGATCACCGTCCCGATCGGTCTCACCCACCCCCGCCAGAACGCGCCCAGCCGGGTCTTGCATGGTTGTCTGGTTTTCCGTTTCATATTCTTTATTCGCACGGCGCGGCGGAATATTCCGGTCGATTGCCGCTTGACTCGGCCCATGCCACGTCCGGAAATCGCAGGCCGGTCAGGATGATCCCGATGGTCGATCACGCCGGCTGTGAGTTCCGGAGCAGCCTGGCGAGGGTACCCGTCTGGATGGCCTCCGGCGCCGACCAGACCAGCATGAAAAACGCTTCCCGAGCCACGCGTTGCACGGGGTGCTCGACCGCAAACCCACTGCCCTTGCCGAGCGTCAGCGCCGCCACAGCCAGGCGAACCACCAGGTCGTTGACCCCTACGCGGATCTCGGCCGCCGGGACCTCGTACTCCACTTCAGGCCGTTCGAGCTTATCCGCCACATCGAACAGTCTCGCCCGCGTGGCCTGATACCGGGCCGACAACGGCGCGAGCGTCTCGGCAAAGGGAGACCGCCAGCGCGGCGGTACATTCTCGATCAGTTCGAGAAGCGTGCCCGCCAGCCCCAGACCGCATGTCGACGCCACCAACCCCTTGGCCGGACCGCGACGCCCCAGCACGTTCTCCGCGGGGCCCCGCAAAACCGACTCCGGTTCCACACGGACGTTGTCGCAGTGGACCGGCGACGTGCGCGAGGCTGTCAAGGCCATCAGTTCGAACGCCGACCCGACCGCCACGCCCTCCTGATCGGTGCGTATACAGGCCAGGACCTGATCGCCGCCCGGGAGCACAGCCCCGGTCACTACGAACGCCGCGCGCTCCGCGCCCGTCACCCATGGCATCCGCCCGGAAAAGCGGTATCCGTCGCCCTCGGGAGCGGCTCGCATCAGCGGACCCTTCCCTCGAGACGACGTCGTCAATTGACTCACGCCCACCGTCGCGTGCACCTCTCCCCGAGCCAGTGGCGGCAACAGCCGGCTCTTGATCGAGTCGTTCGAGGAATGCCGGATCAGATCGATCGCCCCGTCACGCTGCGTCACGATCAACGCCGTGCTCATGCACCCCCCGGCGATGGCCTCGTACGCGGCCAGCAGTGCGCGAGGGGCCAGCAGCCGACCACCGTACTCAACCGGCACGGACCACGACCACCCGCCCGCCTGCCCCAACGCCCGCAACGAGTCGTCAGGCCAGACTCCGGCACGGTCGTATTCGCACGCCCGCGCCGAAAGCGTGCGCTTCAACAGTTCGAGATCCGATTCTGAGATGCCCCCGACGCTGGCCATACGCTCGATTGTAGGAGGGCGTTCGGCGGTCGCCAAGGTGGGAAGCGCGGCCGGGCCGGACGTTTACCGACCGTTGCCGTTCCGACGTCGGGCCACGGGCTCCGCGTGACGCTCGCGCAGATCGATCGAATCCGCCAGGGGCTGAGTCAATTGTGTCATCGAACGCTCCGGCAACCGGGCCCGACGGGCGGTACGGGTGCGGGCAGGCTCGTCGGCGGTGGCACCGCAGAGATGCTCGTCGAAAAACCGCACCGATCGGCCGGCATACTCGTCCGGTTGCTGGATCACACACTGATTGTGTTTCGCCCGCGGAACAATCCACAAGTACTTCGGCCCCTCCGCCAGGTCGTACAGCAACTGGGACTGGGAGACCGGGATGTAGCTGTCCCGCTCTCCGTGGATCAGGAAGATCGGCTTGGGCCCGAACCGGACGATCGCTTTGCGAACCGACGGGTACCGGCAGTTGAAACGGCGGCGGCAGGCGCAGAGCGTGAGCCATCGCAGGAACCGCCAGAACGTCGGCGGGTGGTTCTCGTAAATCAGACGCACCTTCGCGAAGATGCTCACCCAACGCTTCATCAGGTATTCCAGCGTCGTGTCGCTGCTGAACGCTCCGTCCGTCAGGATGGCCTTCACGCTCTCCACGTCAACCGACGCCAGGATCGCCGCCCCCCCACCGCGGGAAATCCCGAACAAGCCAAGCTCCCGCGGACGACCATGCCGCTCAAGGTAGTCTTCCACGAACGCGATCGCCCCAAACATGTCCGACTCCTCGCGATCGCTCGGCCACTGGCGGGATTTGTATCCCGCCTCCGCCGTCGAGTCTCCGTGTCCGCGAAAATCAAACGTGAAAACATCGAACCCGGCGTCCAGCAAAGGGCGGCAATAGCGGGCGCAACTGTGTCGGTTACTGGCGTACTCGTGGGCAAAGATGATCATGCCGCGCTTCGGCAGCGACGGATTGCCTTCGATCAACGTGCCGACCAGAGCATGTCCGTCAAACGCGCGGAACTGCACGGCCTTCCCCTCGATCCGCTCGTAGTCCCGCAAGTCCATCGACAGGGGCGGCGGCGTGTCATCCATGATGTTGATGATCAGGTTGACGTAACGCCGCAGAACCGCCGCCGGGACCACGATGAGCACGGTCAGCGTGCAAATGATGCTGATCAAAGCCCAGTTCCGGACCACGGCATCGACCAGCCCACCGGCGAGAACGGACGAGACAACCGTCGAATCAGTCAACGTCTAACATCCTTCGACCCGGATTCACCCGAACTCCGGTACTTGATATTTCGACTCGGAAAGCATCCCGACGACAGACCGCTGTCACCGCAACCGCGCCAGTGCGATTTGTAGCGGCCTTCCGGGCGGTCTGCAAGCGGTTTCTGACCCGGGCCCCCGCCCCCGGCCCCCGGATCATTTCACAGCACGGGCAGCGGCTCTGTCGGACCGTACCCCAGAAAACTCAGCAGAACCCCCTGGTTCAGCACCGGGATCGACAACGCTTTGGCCGTCTCCAACTGCATCGTGAACCGCTCGAGCTTCTCCGCGATCTCCTTGTTCCGCTCCAGGATCTCCGGCGTGGCTTCGCCGCTCACCCGCGGCTCCGCCGGCGGCGTGCCGGCCACCACGAAATCGATCCGGGCCGACACCGTGTCCACCGTCGTGCCACCCCATGTTTCGATCAGCGTCCGGATCCGCTCCGCGCCGTCCGGATCCGGGTTGCCGTCCTGATTCAGATCGAACTCCCCGATGACCAGGAACGTCAACGGGCGCGACCGGTCGTAAACCGGGTTGGCGATCAGGTCGCCCTCGAGAATGATCCGCGATGCCAACTGCTCGACCACCTTGCATGCCGCGGAACGGTCGTACACCGAAACCACCTCGATCCGGGCCTTCGATCTCCCGTCCACGGGGATCCCCGTGTCCGCCGGGTACACCGCGAACTGCAGACCCAGCGTCAACTGCGCATCACGGCCCAGGTTGATGTAAACCACGTCCTCACCCGGCTGCGCCGTGAGGATCACACCGTCCGGCTCACGCAGCGTTTGCAGCGGCACCGGCGTGATTTGAAGCTCGCCGAGCTTCTTCTGCAGTTCCGCGAACCGCTCCGACAACTCCTTGAGATCCTTGTCCAGCCGATCACGCTCCGTGATCAACTCCTGGATACCGGCCGATGCGCTGCTGCGGAACAGGTTGTACTTGGTCTGGAACGCGACAATCTGCTCCTCGTGCTCCTCCTGCAGCGTCTCCCACTGACTCTTGATCCGCTCCAACTCGTCCGAGACCTCCTGCGTCTTCTTCTGGAAGTCCGCCAGACGCTGCTGGTTCGCGTTCTCCAACTCCTGCAACTGCGTGTTGAGCCCCTCGACTTCATCCTGAGACTGGCGCCAATGATCGTGCACCTGCCGGTACTGCTCGTAAAGAGCCTCCAACCCGCCGAGCAGCGATACGCCGTCGAAGGCACTGGCGTTTACCACCTTGTTCTCATCGCGGATCGTCGACAGCAACCGGTTCAGGTCGCCGGCCACCGTCTCCGGCTCCGAGTCCTCCGCACCCACCGCCAACAAAGCCGTCTCCGCACGATCCTTCTCAATCAATCCGACCACCGTGGGACCCCCTTCCCGGGCCTGACCCACGTACGGAAGCTGGCGCTCACCGGCGGCAATCAGCCGCCGGTTCTCCGATTCGAGGTCCGCGTTCCGCCCCCTGACCGTCTCCTGGTCCGTGTACACCCAGACCAGCAAGCCGGTCGACACCAGCCAAAGCACGGCGAAAACAATCATCCACACATGGGCTGCGGTGAGTCCGGGTTGACTAGCCCCTCTGGCGGCGGGCATAAGCGTTACCTCCGGTGGCGGTTTGACTTCGATCGGGGGTCGCAACTCGACGTCCGCTCGACCCAAGCTGCGATCGTACGGTGAGATTCCATCCTGTCGGGGTCCGACGGCACGCCGGTCGATCCGTCCGATACCGGCTCGGAGCGCTGGTACACCGTCCGCGCCGCCCTCGCGTGAGGCGATTGTCCGCCTACCCTACGGTTGTGTCAAGGATGCACCCAGGTGGAAGCGGGAGTGAACGTTACGAACGCCGGGCGCCCACCGAATCACGCCTCTGCGACTCGGCCGACCGACCCTACCGCGCAAGGTACGACAGCAGCAACAACAACGCCACGCCGGGCACGAACGAGGTCAAAAAACCCGCCATCAGTCGCCCCCAGCGGAATCGCCGAGCCGGACGACGCAACGGACGCGGCGGACCCACTACCGCGGGATTCGCCGCCCGCCTCCGTGGTGGGATGATGGGGGGACACGCCGCCGGTGACGCCGGTGCCGATCGGGCCGCCGGGCACGGCGGTGCGCCCGCGACCGCCGCCTCGAACGGCATCCCCACCTCCGGAGCCACCACCCGTACCCCGGTCACCACGCCAGCACCCACCGACCCCGCCGGAGACCCGCCCCCCATCACCCGCACCGGGACCTCCGATTCCAGCGCCTCGTCCACTTCGTCCAAATAGTCGGCGATCAGCAACTGCTGGAACTCGCGCGCACTACGCTGGCGGCCACTCGACACCCGCGCCTTGCCCATGTGAGACTTTATTCGCTTTCTACGGTTCACCGGCCATCCTCCCTGACGAGCCTCGACCCTCACCCGCATCCACGCGGCATGCCGGGCCGCACCCCGCGAAACCACGAAGGCGGACACCGGCCAACCGCGCGTCGCACGGGGCATGCCAATCGCGTGGCCCGGCAACCCCGATCTATGTCACAACATCGTCATGCGCCCCGCCGACGCGTGAACGATTTCCGCGTCATTCCCGCCCGCGCCGCCACGCCGTCACCCACGGCATTAATCCCCCATATTATGCATGTATCCCAAATTGAATGGGCGATCGCGCGACGCGAAAGATAGCACAACAATCCGGCGAAGTCGGGTCGATTGTGTCGACCGGCGACATTTCCACCGCCCGGCGCGAGATTGGGATCACCCGCCCCTCGGCGCGCCGACGGGTCGAATCGACGACCCTCGGGCGCCGTCGTATTTCCCCCACGTACGACCTTCAACAGTTGCTACAATAAAAGGGTTTGCGGGGACCGGCACTGGGATCGGCTCGATCAACCCCCCTTCGGATAGCGACGATGAAACAAAGAGTTGCGGTTTTTTTCATTTGCATCTTGACCGTGGTCAGCACCACAGCCCTCGCCGAAGTCCAGATCCGGGTGGCCACGTTCAACATCGAAAACTTCAACTGGAGCGACGCCACGCAGCGCGATGCGGCCATCGCCGTTCTGACGCGGGTGGACGCCGATGTGGTCTGCGTCCAGGAGATCTCGTCCGCCATCCACCTGTCGAACCTGGCGAGCGCGGCGGGGTACTCCTATTCCATCCTGGCCGACACCGACTACGCACTCGACGGCGATCTGAGGGCGGGCGTAATCAGCCAGTACCCGTTCGCCATGACGATGACCGGCACGGCGCCCGGGTTGTCGTTCGATCCCGGGGCCCGGGACCTGACCCGCAATTTCATCATCGTGGAGGTGGAGGTCCCCGGGGCCGAGCACCCCCTCGTGCTCGTGGGAAACCACTGGAAGGCCGGCACGGAGAACGCGGATGAGTTCCGCCGCTCCGTGGAGTCGATCCGGGCGATGCAGGCCACCGCACCGTACGATTCGGCCGAAATCCCGTACCTGGTGGTCGGCGACATGAACGACGACATCCTGGACCCCCCGGATTCGCCGTCCTACTTCACGTCGGCGCCGAGCGGGCTGCCGGCGGGATTCCATCTCGGCAACGACATCACGTTCCCGGTTCGCAACGGCGTGTTCCACGCGTTGGAAGACGGAACGGGCCCGCAGCACCTGACCGCGATCGACGCCTACCAGCTCGCGGGATCGCCGCGCGACGCCACCCGACCGGAGTCCGGACGGCGCCTCGATTACCTCTGGCGCAGTGATGCGATGACGGTGATGGGCGCGGAGGTCTACGATTCGGCCGACGACTGCCTGGGTCTTTCCGGTCTGCCCAAGGTCGGCTCGGCCCCGCCCTGCGAAGTGAGCGGTCAGGCATCGGACCATCTGCTCGTCTTTGCCGACGTGCTGATCGCCGACGACGTCGGGGCCTGCTGCGTGGGCGATGAGTGCATCGAGGTTGGCGAGGCCGACTGCCTTGCTCAGGACGGCATCTTCCATGGGCTGGCGGTGAGCTGCGGCGAGGAGTTGCCGGCTTGTGCCGCGGGCGCATGTTGCATCGGCGGTTTTTGCGACGACACGCTGGATGAAGCGCGGTGCGCGGACCTGGCCGGTCCCTTCGCCTTCCGCGGCGTCGGCGTTGCCTGCGGCGAGGAGGACCCACGGTGCGGGCTGGGTGCGTGTTGCCTCGACGGCGCGTGCGATGACAGCATGACGGCATCGGAGTGCCTCGATTTCGGCGGTTCGTTCCGCGGTGAGGACGTCCCCTGCGGCAGCGAGCAACCGCCGTGCGGCGCGGGGGCGTGCTGTCTGCCCCTCGGCTGTGACGACACGCTGCTCGAGGCGGAATGCACCGACCAGGGCGGGGCGTTCCGCGGCATCGGCGTCATCTGCGGGCAAGAGGACCCGCCCTGCCCCGGACCGGCCAACGACATGCTGATCAACGAAGTCCTGATCACGCACGACGGCACGGAGACGATGGAGTTCGCGGAGATTTTCGGGCAGCCCGGCACCCCGTTGACCGGGTTGACCCTGCTGGCCATCGAAGGCGAGGGCACTTCATCCAAAGGCCGAGTGGACCTCTCGTTGTCTTTGGACGATTGCGGCGGCACGCCGTGCATGCTGGACGAGCAGGGCTACTTCGTGGCCGGCGGCAGCGGTATCGCCCCGGACATACAGATCTCATTGGGCCAGTCCGTATTCGAGAACGGCACGCAGACGATCGCCCTCGTCCGAGACGCCACCGTCGCGTACGGAGACGACATTGACGCCGATAACGACGGCGTCCCCGACATCGATCCGCCGGTGGGCACGATCGTCGACGCCGTCGGCATCGTGAACAACGACTACCTCACCGAAGACGTCATCTACTTCTTTGCCCCGGCGGTCGGGCCGGTCCCAGGCGGCGAGCCGAACGGCTTGCCGCCGGGCGGTGCGCGGTGCCCCAACGGGCAAGACACCCACAGTCCCAGCGACTGGATCTACCTGAGCTACCTCACCGACGGCAGCGACGGCGGTGCGCCCATCACGCCGGACGGCCCCAATCCCGGGTGCGGCGGTGACTTCGATGGGGACCGAACCGTCGACTTGTACGATGTCGGGCGATTCCAGCAATGTTTCGGACAGGACATCGCGACGTCACCCGCCTGCCACGCCGCCGACTTCAACGGCGACGGCACCATCGGCGTGGACGACTGGCCGGCAATGAGCGACGCACTCGTCGGCCCGTAGGGCTCTGGGCACGAACCAAAGTGAATAACGTAGAAGCCGCCCAAGACCCGTGCGGCGACGCCGGTGGAATGCGCGGCGGAGCATTCGCGCGGAGCTCTTCCGTCGGCCACAAACCGCTCTTCGTGCCGCCCTCGCCGCCTCCGGCGGCGGGTAGAACCCGCCCCGCTTCCTCGGTTCGCCGCAGGCGATCCAAACGAGGGCCGGCGGGCGCGGTACGCGGGACAGCTTGCCGAGAGCCAAGATGCGGTGTGATCGTTCGAATGGCGATAGCGATTAGTTATTCCCGGCGAGACGGCGGCGGAAGAACTCGGCCCGGACGACGCTTCGTGACTCGCCGTCGAGCGATTCCCCGTGCAGTTTCTGTAGGTGGGCCGGCTGGGTCTGGAGGAACAACTCGTTGAGCAGGTTGACGTCGACGTTCCGGTACCGCCCCATGTTCACGCCCATCCGGACATGCGACAACAGAAACAGCGACTCCTCCGTGCTCATGGAGCGGGCATTGCCCAGAATCCCCACGGCGCGATAGACCTTGTCATCCAGTTGATGGGCCCGTTCCGACGCCAGCGTCTCCCGCGCCCGCAGCTCGAACTGGACGATCTGAGGAATGATGTCCTGGGAGAACTCGCGAACGACTTCTTGCTCGCTCTTGCCAAGCGTGGTCTGGTTCGAGATCTGGAAGAAGTCGCCGATGGCTTCGGTCCCCTCGCCGTACAGACCGCGTACGGCGAGCTTCATATCCCGTGCCGCCCGGAGCACGCGCTCGATTTCCTGGGTCAGTTTCATGGCCGGAAGGTGCAACATGACGGATACGCGGATGCCCGTCCCCACGTTGGTCGGGCACGCGGTGAGATAGCCGAGACGCGGGTCGAACGCGTACTCCACGCCCCCCTCGATCACGTCATCGATTCGATTGATCTCCTCCCAGAGCTTCTCGAGTTGCAGCCCGCTCGCCAACACCTGTATGCGCAGATGATCCTCTTCGTTGATCATCAGGGCCCGGTCTTCGTCCAGCGACAACGCCACGCCCCGACTGCCTTCCCCTTCCGCCTGTTGCCGACTGATCAGGTGCCGTTCGACGAGGAGTTCGCGGTCCAGGGCCGCCGTCTCTTCCATGTCGACGTAGACGGTGTTGCGGCCGAGGTCCGTCTCGCTGATCCGATCGGTCAGCGTACGGTAGATCTCTCGTCGCTCCGTCTCACCGGCTCGCGACAGAAACGGGAAACCGCGCAGGTTCCGGGCCAGGCGAACACGGGACGAGATCACGACGTCGGACATCGGTCCGGCGCCACGAAGCCACGCACCGGTGGTCTTGACCAAGTCGTCAAGCTCGCGCATCCTCGATCACCTTGATCTCGTCTCGCAGTCGTGCTGCCGATTCGTAGTCTTCCCGATCCACCGCCTGGCTCAACTCGCGGCGCAGTTGCACCAGGCGTGCCTGCCGCTTGGCCGTCTCCCCTGAACTCGCCGGCATCTTGCCCGCGTGCTCGGTCGCGCCCTCGTGGGCCCGCTCGATCAGCGGCAGCAAGTGCTCGGCGAACACTTCGTAGTCGTAGGGGCAACCCAGCACGCCCTGGCTGCGAAACTCGCGCCACGTCGTGTTGCACTGGGGGCACTGGAGATTCGCCGTCTGCTGAACCGTCACCCCGTGCTTGACGAATTGCTCAAGGATCGACGTGATCCCTTCCTGCGGTTTCAGGAGAAGCCCTTCCTCTTGCGCGCACGATTCGCAGAGATGCCGCTCGCGTTTCTCGCCACCGACCAGCACATCGGTGAGATGCACGGTCGCCTGAACCTGATTGCACTGTTGGCACAGCATTCCCATCATCTACGTCCCCATGCGGGCAGCGCCGTGGATCTTACGTGGCCATTCCGTTTGCGTGGGTCTGGCGGGGCGGAATAACTGCCGTGGTCAACGCGACCACACCTCCCCCCGACTCACCGGCGCCGACTGTCCCAACCCGTCGCGCATGGCGCGGCGCGGGCACGACAGCAAATTCTATTCCACTAAGGCTTTATCGTCAATCCGCCCGAATTCGATCAACGGAATATTGATTCTTTTCCCACAAAGCAAAGGTCGCCTCGCAACCGGGAGCTTCCGTTACGGTCACGCTGTACAGCGACGAGGCCAGCCGGGCGTCGGCGCGCAACTCATCGAAGATCACCCGGGCCACGTGTTCCGCGGAGGCGTTCCGCCCGGCCAAGGCCGGCCAATCGTTGAGATGCGCACCGGTCAACGGGCGTGTGATCGCGCGCAACCGCTCGCGGACCAGTCCGAAGTCCACCAGGACACCGATCTCGTCTAGCTCGCGGCCGACGAAACGAGCCCTCACACCCCAGCAGTGTTCGTGCACCGGCTCGAACCGCCCATCATACATTCGCAGGGCGTGCGTTGCATCAAACGTCGTGGCCACGGTAACTTCGTACATCGTTCGATCCGCAGAGGTATCGTCGTCCGACACGACCCACGCCGCCTCACACCCGCGTACGCAGTGTAGACGCGATCCGGCCCGGTGTCAGCACCGCTTGACCTGCCCTATCGCGCCGATTAGCATCGCCGCCCATGCTCTATTTCATGCCCGATCGCGGCACGTTTGACGCGTTGGCACGAAAATCCAACACTGTCCCGGTCTACGCTCAGGTGCTCAGCGACCAACTCACGCCCGTGTCGGCCTTCGCTCGACTGGGCCACGCGTCTACCCATGCCTTCCTGCTGGAAAGCGTGGTCGGCGGTGAGAAAATCGCGCGGTATTCCTTCATCGCCGCCGATCCGGTAGCCGTGTTTGAAGCCACCGGCCACGACGTGTCGATCACCGAGGAGGGCACCACACAGACCACGCGGGCGGCGGACCCGCTGGTGTTGCTGGAGCGGATGCTGACCGGCTACCGCGCGGCACAGCACGCGGACCTGCCGCGATTCGTCGGCGGTGCGGTCGGCTACGCGGGGTATGACACCGCCCGGTACTATGAGCATCTGCCGGAGGCGCCCCCCGACGATCGCCGCCTGCCCGACATGCTGTTGGGGCTCTACGACACCATGGTGATCTTCGATCACGCCCAGAAGTTGATCAAGATCGTCGCCCACGCGCACATCGACCGCGACGGCGCCGAGGCCGGCTACCAGCGAGCCACCGAGCGAATCCAACAGATCGCCGACGCCCTCGCCGACCCGCGGCTGGAACCAATCACGCCAATGCCCGCGACCGTCGGGCCGTCGCAACGCGAGTTCCGGAGCAATTTCGAGCGGTCCGCGTTCGAAGCGGCCGTCGAGCGCTGCAAAGAGTACATCCGCGCGGGTGACATCTTCCAGGTCGTGCTTTCCCAGCGGCTGACCATCGACACGTCGGCCACACCGTTCAGCATCTACCGGGCCCTGCGAACGATCAACCCGTCCCCGTTCATGTTCTACCTGAAGACACCGAGCGTGACCCAAGTAGGGGCCTCGCCCGAGGTGCTCTGTCGGGTCGAAGACCGCATCGTGACGTCCAGGCCACTCGCCGGCACCCGGCGCCGCGGGCGTACGCCCGGCGAAGACCTGGCCCTGGAAAAGGAACTGCTCGCCGATCCCAAGGAGCGGGCCGAGCACGTGATGCTGGTGGACCTCGGCCGCAACGACGTCGGCCGGGTCGCGCAACTCGGCTCGGTCCGCCTCGACGATGTCATGAGCGTGGAACGCTACAGCCATGTGATGCACATCTCGAGCACGGTGACCGGTCGTCTTGCCCCGGGGCAGACGGCGTTCGATGCCCTGCGGGCGGTGCTGCCCGTCGGCACGGTGAGCGGGGCCCCCAAGATCCGGGCCATGCAGATCATCGATGAGTTGGAGCCGACCCGGCGCGGACCGTACGCCGGGGCCGTCGGCTACATCGACTTCGCGGGCAACATGGACACGTGCATCGCCCTGCGCACGCTGGTGATTCGGCAGCAGGCGGAAACCGGCCGCTACACGGTGGACGCCCAGGTCGGCGCCGGGATCGTGGCCGACTCGGTCCCCGCCAATGAGTACCGGGAAACCATCAACAAGGCGGCCGGCATGCTGAAGGCGATCGAGATCGCGGAGTCCTGGGCGACGTAGCGTAATCCGTCCACCCCGGCTTGCGGACCACACGCGAAACCCATGGGCGCAGCAACTTCACCCAAACCGGTCAAGCTCTTCGCCGGTCTGCTCGCGGGCGACGAGCACCTCCTGCGCGAGGCCCGGACGGTGCTCGCAGGCGAGTACGGCCCCGTCGATCTGGTGAGCCCGATTTGGCCGTTCACCGCCTCCGCCTATTACCGCGATGAACTCGGCCAACACCCGTTGCGTCAGTTCCTCTTCTTCGAGACCCTCATCGACGTCGCGCGGTTGCCGGCGATCAAGCTCCGTACAAACGATCTTGAGCACCAGTTCTGTAACCGCCACGGACGTCCCCACGATCGACGCCCCCTCAATATCGACCCCGGCTACATGACGCTCAGCAAACTGGTGCTGGCCACCACCAAGGACTACTCGCACCGTCTCTACCTGGACCGCGGAGTCTACGCGGAAGTCACGTTACATTATCACGACCACCGCTGGCGGCCCTGGCCGTGGACGTATCGGGACTACGCAGCCGGCACGTACGCGGCGTTTTTCGAGAGCGCCCGGTCCCGACTCAAGGAACAGTTCGCGGGATCGGACTAGGCCAGGCGATCATCCGCGAGTAGCCCGCCCACGCATCCGCGTAGGCCTCGGACTGGCCCGCGCCCAAACGGACCGCACACGGTGCGCCTCGCGAAGCAGCACTCGGCCGCCGGCCGCCGCGGTACTCCCGACCCCCGCATCCGGCATCCCGTTTTCCGCCCACGCCGCACGACGCCCAGGCGCCCTGCTTTGAGGCATCCGAGTCAACTACCGGTTGGTACCCGCCGATATCCTGCGGTATACTTTTCTATGCGGCAGCGGGGGTGGCGGTCGCCGCTTAGGGCGGACTACCGCCGCCATGCCGGGAGATGGGGAAGACCCGCATGCTGTGCCCTTCTGCGGCGTCGTGTTTGTCAGGCTCCGGCCCGCTGCCGCTGGGACAAAGCGTTTCCTGACGCCCACGCGTCGCTGGCCCAGCATGCTCGCAGGGAGCAGCAGCACGGAGTTCTTTTTCCGTCTGATCATGCTCTCTGTTTATTTGTCGGGGACGCAAGCCCGCCGGTTCACGCCGCGGACCTCGGTGCGGGGTCCTCATGACGAAGCGGCCCGCCGCGTCCCCCGACGCCACGAGCCGCTCCGCCACAATCAGTGAATCAAACCACGATACCCTTCTTATCGGCCAGTCCGGCAGCCGGTGGGAGGGGGTATTCGCCTGATCCGGGGCCGCCATGCTCGCACGCCATGGGACCGGACCGAGCGATCCACTCCCGGCCGACCACGCCACCCCACCACGGCGGCCACGGTTGATACGCCATCCAAAAGACCCGGCTTTGCCACGGGGTGCCGGCACGATTACACTGACCCGACCCCTCGCGGAGCGCGGGGCGGAGCCCCCCGCAGGGCGCCAGCTTGTGGAGACCCACCAGCAATGAGCATGGCCTATTTTGACTGCTTCAGCGGTGCCGCCGGCGACATGATCGTCGGTGCCCTGCTGGATGCCGGCGCCACCCTGGATCGCGTCCGGGAAACGCTGTCCGGCCTTGACGTCAGCGGATATGCGGTGAACGCGGAAAAGGTGACCAAGCAGGGGTTCGCCGCCACGCGATTCAGCGTGGACGTGGGTTCGGGCGACGACCACCACCGCCACCTGAAAGACATCGTCGCCATCATCAACGGCTCCGAACTGCCCGAGACGGTGAAGACGCGATCCGCCACCGCGTTCACCAAGCTCGCGGCCGCCGAGGCGGAAGTCCACGGCTCCACCATCGGGAAGGTCCATTTCCACGAGGTGGGGGCGGTCGACGCGATCGTCGACGTCGTGGCAGCCATGGCCGCACTCGACGAACTCAGCGTCGGCCGCGTGGTCTGCTCGCCCATCTGCGTAGGGTCCGGAACGGTGCAGATGGCCCACGGGGTGCTGCCGGTGCCTGCACCGGCCACGGCGCTGCTGTTGCGCGGCGTCCCCCTCGTGGCCAGCCACGAGGCCGGCGAACGTACCACGCCGACCGGCGCCGCCATCCTGACCACGCTCGCCGACCATTTCGGTCCCCTGCCGGACGTGACGCCGCGTGCGATCGGCTACGGCGCGGGGACCCGCGAAGGGGTGCACCGCCCCAACCTGCTCCGGGTCATCCTCGGCGACGTGGTGGCCGATGCCGAGCGGGACGAGGTCGTCGTCCTCGAAACCGCCATCGACGACTGCACCGGCGAGGCGATCGGGCACGCCATCGACCGGTTGCTCAACGCGGGTGCACTCGACGCGTACTGCTCGCCGATACAGATGAAGAAGTCGCGGCCCGGCTCGCTGCTCACCGTGATCAGCAGCTTCGCCGATGCCGATCGGCTGGAAGCGATGCTTTTCGCGGAGACCACGACGTTCGGCATCCGACGCACGACCGCGTGCCGAAGCAAGCTGTCCCGCGAGCACGAGGCGGTGGACACGCCCCACGGCCCGGTCCGGATGAAGGTGGGCCGGCGCGGCGGAGAGATCATCAGCGTCTCCCCGGAATACGAGGATTGCCGCCGCATCGCGACGGAAAAGGGCCTCCCGCTCCGGATCGTCGAGGACGCCGCCCGGGCGGCATGGCACCGAACACCGGAGTGATCGCCACCCGATCCAAGGATGGAGTCGATTGCGGAATGGATGCCGTACCCTGCCTCGAGCCTGGCTCGGCCATGATCCTGCCCCTGGTCGGCATGTCGGCGTCGCAAATGGTCACGCTCGTCGCCGTAATTGGAAGCTGCGCGATCCTGCTGATCAGCGCTCGGCGCCGTGTGGCTCGCTATCGTGGCTCGCCGCGTGCCTACGCCCGCGAACAGATCCGGCAGATCAAGGAGGAGCGGAAGGTCTCGCGCGAGGTTCGAGACGTAATGAGCCAGTTGGAGGAGTTGGCCCGCCAGATGCAGGCCCAGATCGATACCCGAGTCGCCAAGCTGGAAGCCGTCACCCGGGCTGCCGACGGGCGAATCGCGACGCTCGAGCGGTTGGTGCACGAGGAATCAAGCCCGCCGCGAGCCGAACGCCTCGTGGCCACCGACGCGGAGGAACCGCCGGCCTCGCGCCCGGCGCGACACGCGGGGCGCTGCCGACTCGTCCAACACCTCGCCGGGGCCGGGCTGTCAAGCGTCGAGATCGCACACCGCACCGGCATACCCACCGGCGAAGTTGAATTGATCCGGGCGGTGCAATCCGAGTCGGGCATCTCCTGCTGAGCAACGGGCCGGCGCTACGCAATCGGGCCGCTTGCGCTTGCCCTTCCCACCCCGCCGATTACGATCCCGGCATGATGACAGCTGATTTGATCGTGCGCGCGGAGCGCATCTACACGATGGATCGGAAGCGCCCAGTCGTTCGCGCAATGGCCGTGAGCAGCGGTCGGGTGGCGGCCGTCGGCACCCCGGCGCAACTGCGGACGTGGAGGGGTCGTCACACCGAGGTGGTGGACGCGGGCAAGCACGTCATCGTGCCAGGATTCACGGACTGTCACGTGCACCTGTTTGCCTGGTCCCTCATGCTCGATGAAGTGGACCTGGCCGGCGTGTCGTCGATGGATACGGTGATGAGGAAGATCCGGTCCAAGGCGGCGCGGGTGCCGCGCGGTCAGTGGGTGGTGGGGCACGGGTTCGACAAGAACGCGTGCGGGGGTGAATTCCCGACCGCCGGCGACTTGGACGCGTTGACCGGCGACCGACCGGCCTGCATCTTCAGCCGCGACTGGCACAACGCCTGGGTCAACACGGCCGGGTTGCGGATTGCCGGAATCGGCCCGAAGACGCCGGACCCGCCCGGCGGGCGGATCGAACGCGACCCTCGCGGCCGGCCCATTGGGATCCTCATGGATACGGCGATGACGTTGCTGGGCGATGTCCGGGGAACGCACGCGGACACGCGGGTGCCCCGCCTGTGGGCACGGGCGTGCCGGGCCGCCCACCGGTACGGCATCACCGCCGTCCACTCGGTCGACGGCATCGACGCGTTCGACTGGTTCCAGCGGTTGGCCGGAGCGGGGCGGCTCGGATTGCGTGTCCGGTACGCGCTGCCGCACGACCAGCTCGCCACGGCCGAATCCATTCGGTTGCGGGGCGCGCTGGGCGACGACCAGTTCCGCGTCTCCGCCCTCAAGGTGTTTAGCGACGGCGCGCTCGGCAGCCAGACGGCGTGGATGTACCGCGCCTATCCGGGACGACCGGAGTATTACGGCATCCCCGTGTGCGTCGGACCGGCGCTGCGCGAGACCCTCAGCCGGGCGGCGGCGCTGGATCTTCCCTGCTGGGTTCACGCGATTGGCGACCGGGCCGTTCACGAGGTGGCGTCGGCCATGGCGACCGTCCCCCGAGCGCCATCCGGTAAGAGACTGCTCCACCGGATCGAACACGCACAGTGCGTGCGACCGCGAACCGTGAAGTTGATGGCCAAACACAAAATCATTGCCTCTGTCCAGCCGTCTCACTTATGCGAAGACATGCCAATTGCCGATAGATACTGGCGGGCAGCAGCCAAACACGCCTATCCACTCCGCTCGCTTCGCTCCGCCGGGATCGTAATGGCGTTTGGCTCCGACCTGCCCGTCGAAACACTGAACCCGCACCTAGGACTGTACGCAGCGGTTACGCGAAAGAATCGGAAGGGGCGGCCGACCGAAGGCTGGTACTCGCCGCAGACGGTGGACCGCTGGACGGCGATGGGCGGCTACACCCTCAACGCCGCCCGTAGCGTGGGCGAATCGGACCGATTGGGTCGACTGACGCCCGGCTACCACGCCGACTTCGCCATCCTGAGCGACGACCCCTTCCGTTGCGGCGACACTGACCTTCCTGGGCTCGTCTCGATCGCCACCTATGTGGGCGGTGTGCGGCGTTTCGGCAATTGAGCGCCCGTGCGGCTGGGTACGATGTAGGTTCTTTCGTAAAGCACTTTTTCTTGGCGGGTTACGAGCGGTCGTGGAAATAGGATGACAGGCAGAAAGCCGCATTGCGAATATAGGAATTATCAGACGACAAAAAAACATCAGTCTTAAGCATTTACTTTCCTGTCGTTTATGATATAAGGAGGAAGTTGGTTCCCGTTTGGAACTGATCGTGCTAAAATGCAAAGCGGGGATCCTGGGCGGACACGTCGGTGCGGTGTCCGCCCCGCCTGAAGCCAACCCGGGACTGGGTGGCGCGGACCGCGTTGAACCCCAGTGATTTGCGAGATCGGCCGGAGGAGGGGCAACCGTCGCTCGCCGGGACGCTTCGGTGACGCCGAAAAGGGTCGCGACCGCCGGTCGCCGTCGGCGAATCCCGTCAGGGCGTGAACGAATGCGGGTCTGCATCGGGTCATCATGGCCGAACCGTCGGCCGGATGTGCCCGATGGGTAGGGAGATAGCCAAGAACATGCATTGATTTCGCGCGGGAACAATGGAAACACGATTCCCGCGCAGGTATAATTGAGCGAGTAGCCGACCGTGGGCCTGGACATCCGTCCATCGGGGTCAGCAAAAGGCTTCTCCCGCAATTATCTATACGTTCTTCCACTCGCTGCGGCACCCTTTGACCGCGCCAATACTAAACAGGGTGCCGCACGCCCTTTTTACAGATCCCACTTTTTCTCCTTCACGCGCTCGCCGTCAGGGGCGTCGCGGACCGATACGGCGGGCCGATGCGGTGCGCGAGCCAGCGGCTGGCCGCCGATGACGGATCAGCGGTCGAACGGGCACGCTATTCTGGATCAACGCTGCGACCGGGCTTGAAAATGGCGCCGCGCCGCGATCGCCCGTCCAGTCGGACGACGGCCGGATCGGGCAACCGGACATGGCGGACGAACTTGGTCTCCCTCACCGCGCCTTGTGTCGACAACCAGTCCCAGTCGACGAAGCCACCGTTCCCGGCGCTACTGACGGTCAGGTATCCGACGCGGAGGGAGGTCAGGTTATGGAAGAAGTGCGTGCCTTGTGAAGGGGTCACGGCGAAGTCACGGATCGAGGTCTCGACGATCACCCGGGCCGAGGAGATCTGCTCCCAGTTCACCGGGATGCCCAGCCAGCGATCGGCGGTGCCCCACCGCCCGGGCCCGATCAGGATGCAGGTGCGATCGGCCTTGCGCAGCGCGTCATTGAGTCGTCCGATCTCGCTGGCGATCTGCATGGTGGAACCGGCATCGAACGCATCCGGCTTGACGTACAGGATATCGCGTAAGTCGCGCATCCGGCCGTTGCCGAGCGTCCGCTCGCTGTAGCAGACGAGGTCGTCGTGGCTCACCTGGTCCAGGTGCACGTGCTCCACCTCCTCGTCCGAGATGACGGGCCGGATCTGGAGGAAGCCGAACTCCATCGGTTTCGTCTCCATGTTCACGGCGAACTCGATCTCGATCGGGTTGGCCATCCCCTGGCGGCCGATCTCGAGCAGGAGCTGGAGCATCGGTCCCAGCGGGAACACACCGGACTTGAGCACGTGGGCGAAGGTGACCAAGCGGGCACCCGGTCGGTCCACGCCGTCATACAGGCGGTCGTTCTCGGCGGAGTAGACCGACCCGATGGGGGCGAGCGATCCGTCGCGTTCGGCCACGTCCAGGCCGAGGAGTCGGAGGTTGGCGTCGGTGTCGATCTGCGGATAGCGGTCGGGGTGACTGATGTCGAGGGCGAGGAACTTCCGTTGGGACATCTCCAGCAGATCGCTGGTGGTCGGGAACTGGGGGAGGATCTCGGGGCGGGCGGGCGAAAACATCAGCGAATCGCCGCCCTCCACCACCATCTTGCCGAGTCCGAGCACCACGCACGCTACGCCGTCCTCCGGCTTCATGTCATGCGCCGGGTAGAAGTTGTAGGAGCGGGCGACGCCGGAGAACGTCGGGTAGAAGTTCGCGCCGTGCGGGCTGCCCACCACCTCCTGTAGCACGACGCCCATTTTTTCCTCGTCCGGTCGGTGGCCGGTCGTTTCGAGATACCGCTTGGCCGCCCGGAAGAAGGTTGACGCGTAGACCAGCTTAATAGCATCGCAGAGCTGGTCCAGCCGCACCCCGAGGTCGGGGTGGTTGTTGGACAACATGTAGGTTGCGTAGATCCCGGCGAAGGGACGGCTGAGCGAATCCTCCAGCAGGCTACTGGATCGGACGGCGATGGGGTACCGGATGGACGTGAGAAACGCGGTCAGGTCCCGGAGCACGTTCTGCGGCATCTTCGCTTCGAGAAACGCGTCGACGAGGACCCAGTCCTCGAAGTCCTCCGTGATGACGTCGTGCAGCCCGTTCTCGTCGAGGAACGCGTCGAACACGTCGGTCCCGATCGCCGCGGTTTGCGGCACGGCGATCCGCACCCCTTCGAACCGGTTGCGCAGGTTGCACCGGCGGATCAAAGCATTGGTGAAGGCCAGCCCGCGGGCCTTGCCGCCCATAGAGCCGGCCCCAATCCGCGCGAAGGGTGTACCGAGGCCGAACTGGCGGGCGGAGAAATCAGCGACCACGCCGGCCTGGTCACGCTCGCGGTACTCGCGGAGCGTGCGGAGCAGGTGCCGGCGGACGTCTTCCGGCGTGTCGAAGTCGGAAACTTTGTGGGGGCGGAGAAACGCCGCCATGGCGAACTCGGTCCGGGCCATCAGCCAGTTGCTGAAGTGATTATGCTGGGCGTGAAAGATGAGCGATTCGGACGGGATGCGGGCCACCGCCTCCTCGAACGATCGCAGGTCGTGGGCCCGGTCGACCTCTCGCCCGTCCGGCATCGTGAACACGAAGTCACCGAAGCCGAGGCTGGAGAGGATGAAGTTGCGCAGGTCCTGGAGCAGGCTGCGCGACGTCTTGTGCAGGAAGCACGCGTTCAGTTCGGCCGCCCGCTGGGCGTGCGACGCGTCGGACGACTGCAACAGGACCGGCATGTGGGGGTCGTTCTTGCGGATGCGCCGCGTGATCTCCAGACCGGCCTCGCCGTCCAGCTCGCCGTTACGGGGAAACCGGATGTCGGAGATCACGCCAAGCACATAGTCGCTGTATTTCGAGTAGAGATCCCACGCGTCTTCAAACGATTCGGCGAGCACGATCTTCGGGCGGGCCCGCATACGCAGCATACGGTGCATCACGTTGACGCCGTCCGCCATGACCTGATCGGTCAGCTTGACGACCTCGGTATAGATGAGTGGCAGGTACGCCGAGTAAAAGCGGACCGAGTTCTCGATCAGGATGATGACCCGCACGCCGCCTACCCGCGTGTCGTGCTCGACGTTGAGGTGGTCCTCCACGAGCTTGGCGATGGCCAGCAGGATCTTCGCGTCGCCGTTCCACACGAACACCCCGTCGATGGCGCCGCGTGCCTGGCGGTTGGGGATCTGGACCAGCTCGCGCGGGTCGGTGGCGAGCACGACCACCGGCAGGTCGCCACGAATCTGTTTGACGGCGGCGGCGAACTCGCGTACGTCCCGATTCCCGACGCGGGGCATCGAGATCACCAGGTCGACCGGTTCCACCTGCATGTACCGCAGCGCCTCCTGCCGCGTCGATACCCGCGTGATATGCGGCGGGCGGCTCAGGTTCATGTCCACGTATTCGCTGATGACCAGCTCGTTGAGGAGCCCGTCTTCTTCGAGGATGAACGACTCGTACAGGCTGGATACGAGCAGCACGTGGTGAACGCGGTTCGGCATCAGCGAATCGAAGCCGCTGAACCGCGGGCCCAACTCGTCCTGAAGCGGCTCGTTGACCGGTCCACTGGCCATGCGAACGGATCCTCGGCCCGGATCGCCGGGCGCGTCCTGCCCGTGCCGGGCCACGCCCGTCACCGGTGTGCCGTCCCCTCTCACTCGATTCAACCGCCGCCCCGCGTCCGTGTCAAACCGGGCCCCGGGCCGTTCCTGCCACCACGGCGACCGCCTTGGACGCGGATGGATGCGGATCGCGGTTGCGGAACGGTCCACCCATGCCCACCGGCGTGGACGCGATCAGATATCTTCGTCAGGAATGGCCTGCTTCGAGTTCGCCGAGGCGGCGCGCCGCGCGGAGGCCGGCTGGATTCCCAGCAGTTCGAGCGCGTCTCGCTCAACGATGCCGCGTAGCTGCTCGCGCGGGATGGTGGGGAGACTCGTGCCCTGCACCAGGTGGTTGATGGAGTACAACGCCTCGATGCAATGGGCCGCGTAGGTGTACGGAAAGCCGCTGCCGAACAGGAGCTTGTCCATCACGCCGTGATGGTAGGCACCCAACAGCGCCTGGTACGCCTCCCACGGATGGTGGAGCAGCCAACTGATGTCCGAGTAGAGGTTGGGGTGCTTGGCCAGCAACACGAGGGTCTCCGTCACCCACGGATATCCCAGGTGCGCGAGGATGATCTTGAGATTGGGGAACTCCCGGGCCACCTCGTCGAGCAGCACGGGTTTGGCG
>CAZBUJ010000085.1:5383-24117 GCA_964495075.1 uncultured Phycisphaeraceae bacterium | reverse complement strand
CTCCTCCAGCGTCACTCCCCCCAAACCGCGATCTCTCCCCTCCGTCCCGCCGCTTCACCCCTCCAGGCCGGGCGTCGGCGGTCAGGCGGTCTAGCACAGGGCGGCGTAGCAACAACAGGTCAGGAACATGATCCGAGCCTTACGCCGAAAGAACCAATAGACCACACTCGCCGATAACATGCTTCTCGCCTCCTCCAAGGAAAGCCTCTCTCTCCCACCCGTCTCGCGGGTGGCTCTTGCTTCTCTCGCCCGAAAGGGATGCAAGCTGGCCACCCGTGCCAGAAGCGACCGCCCGCCACTATCGGACCCTGCAACTTGCTGTCAGAAAAGGAGTTACGAAGAGAATCGCCGGGCTTCCGCCTGTAGCGATTGTGCCGCCCGTACGGGCGGGATCAGATCGGGCATCGCCCGACGCCGCGTGCCGCGGGGCCCGGTCGGGTAACTTGCTGGGCCGTAAGGAGTTGACCGCATGATGAAGCAGCCCGACGGTGGCGTTTGTCGGGCCGATGGGGTTCTGGTAAATAGGGCGACGCCGTTCCGGAAGCGTGCGGCGGCGGCGATCCGATAAAAGGGACGTCCGCGGCCGCGGAGCGGCCACGCCGGGCGCGCCGGCGTCCGAGTACCATCGGGTCGTCGCCCGGCAGGCGACGCAGCACTGCGGTTACAAGGCAACAGGATCAGAAGATGGCGGCGAAACCGGACACCATGGACAAGATCGTCGCGCTGTGTAAGCGGCGCGGTTTCATCTTCCAGTCGAGCGAGATCTACGGCGGCATCGGCGGTTTTTGGGACTATGGCCCGCTCGGCACCGAACTCAAGCGGAACGTGAAGGACGTCTGGTGGAACGACATGGTCCGCAATCCGCCCGCCGGTCCGGACGGGCGGGAGTTCCAGATGGTCGGCGTCGATTGCTCGATCATCATGAACCCCAAGGTCTGGGAAGCGTCCGGCCACGTGGGTGGATTCAGCGATCCGATGGTGGACTGCCGGGCGTGCAAGTCCCGCTTCCGGGCGGACCAGCTCCAGTACGTCGAACTCGTGTTCGGCGGCGGCAAGGGCGAGCCGAAACGTGAGTTGATCAGCGGCAGCGGTACGGTCGACCGGATTCTGGAACAGAATGCCAAGCGGCTGAAGAAACTCTCCAAGACCATGGGGCCGTACGAGGCGTCCGAGGTCCGCGAGTTCGAGGCGACGGACAAGGCGGTCCGGGATACGTTTCCCTGCCCGGACTGCGGTGAGGTGGGTCAGCTGACCGAGCCGCGCGAGTTCAACCTGATGTTCCAGACGTACGTGGGTGCTCTGCAGGATTCGTCGTCGGTGGCCTACCTCCGGCCGGAGACCGCGCAGGGCATCTTCGCCAACTTCAAGAACGTGGTGGACTCGACCCGCGTGAAGCTGCCGCTGGGGATCGCCCAGATCGGCAAGAGCTTTCGCAACGAGATCAACCCGCGTAACTACACGTTCCGCTCGCGCGAGTTCGAGCAGTACGAGATCGAGTTCTTTTGCCATCCCGGCGACGCGAATGCGTGGTACGAGTTCTGGCGCGACGTACGGTTCCAATGGTACGTCGGCCTCGGTTTGCGCAGCGGCGCCCTTCGGCTTCGCGAGCATGAAGGCGGCGAGCTGGCCCACTACGCCAAGGGCTGTGCCGACGTCGAGTATGACTTCCCGTTCGGCATCAGCGAGTTGGAGGGCGTTGCGAATCGCACGGATTACGACCTGAACGCCCACATCAAAACAAGCGGCAAGGACCTGTCCTACTTCGACGCCGAACGCAAGGAACGGTTCGTGCCCTACGTCATTGAACCGTCCGGCGGCGTCGACCGCAGCGTTCTGGCCTTCATCACCGAGGCCTATACCGTGGACGAGAAGCGGGCCAGCCCTGAATTCATGCGGTTCCACCCGCGGCTCGCGCCGGTCAAGGCGGCCGTCTTTCCGCTGGTGGCCAAGGATGGCATGCCGGAGATCGCCGGACCGATTCACGCGGCTATCAAGAAACACTATCCCTGCCAGTTCGACGCCAAGCAGTCCATCGGCAAGCGCTACGCTCGCATGGACGAAGCCGGTTGCCCGTTCTGCTTCACCATCGATGGCCAGACCAAGGACGACGGCACGGTAACCGTTCGCAACCGCGACGACGCGAGCCAGGAGCGAATCGACAAATCGAGGTGCCTGGACTACCTGCGGGACCAGTTGCAGATATGAAAGAGAAACACTGATTACGAATTCGCAGTTCGTCGTTATCCCATTATCATCGAAGCGAGGGCGAGGAACACCGACACCGAGAGGATGTCGTTGGCGGTCGTCACGATGGGTCCCGACGCGATCGCCGGGTCCACCTTGATCGCCCGAAACACGAAGGGCAACACGATGCCCAGGGTGGCCGCCACGACGATGGCTACGGTCATCCCGGCGCCAACGGCCAGGGCCGCCTGGTTGAGGTCCGGGCCGAACAGGGCAACACGGGCCGGGTCCCCGGCGGCGGCGCCGTGACCGACCTGCTGGAGCGTCGGGAGTCCGGCATAGCAAATCATGGCGGCGGCGCTTCCACACGCCGGGGCCAGCAGGCCGGCGATCCGCCCCTCGCGCAGCAATGCATGGCGGAACTTGGAGCCCGCCAGATCGCCCGTAGCCAGCCCCCGCACGATAATCGTCGAGATCTGGATCCCCGAGTTTCCACCGACGGCGCCGATCATGGGCACGAAGATGATCAGCGCCGCGTAGGTGTCGAAGTCGGTGAACCAGCGGCGGGCGATCATCATCACCGCGCCGGTGACGCCCATGGCCGCCATGCACGGAACCAGCCACGTCAGCCTGATCCCGGCCGCCCGGAACAGGGACGACTTTTCGAACTCGGCCGGTTCCAGGCCGGCCATTCGATAGAGGTCCTCTTCCGCCTCTTCCTCAATGACATCCATCACGTCGTCGTGGGTCACGCGGCCGAGCAGGCGGCCTTCCTTGTCGACGACAGGCACCGCCGCCAGATCGTACTTCGAGATGACGTGGACGACCTCTTCCTGGTCCTCGTCGACGCCCACGCTGACCGGGTCATGGTCGCAGATGCCGCCGAGCGGGACGTGCTTGTCGTTCAGCACGAGCTGGCGGAGGGGGACGATGCCGGTGAGCCGGTCGTGCTCGTCGACCACGTAGATGTAGTGAATGTCCTCTTCAGGGAAGTGGCGGCGAATCTCGCGGATGGCTTCGCGGACGGTGGCGTCGGCCGGCAGCGAGACCAGGTTCTTGGTCATGATCCCGCCGGCCGTGTCCTCCTGGTACGCGAGCAGCTCTTCGATCTTGTCGGACTGCTCGTCCGGAATATGGTCGAGGACCTCCTCCCGCTGGGCTTCGGTCAGCTCGGCCAGCACGTCCGCCGCGTCGTCCGGCTCCATCTCCGAGACGAGTTCGGTCAGCTCGGCCTGGTCCATGTCCTCGACGACGTCGACTCGATCCGCCTCGTCGAGCAGCACGATGACCTCGGCGGCGGTGGCCGCGGGCAGTCCGAACAGCAGCTTGGAGCGATCCTCGTCGTCGAGCAGTTCGAAGACCTCGGCGATGTCCGCGGCACGAGCGCCCTCCAGCGCCGCCCGGAGGGCAGCCGGATCGTCGGACCGCGTCGCGGCCTGGATCATCTTGTGCAGTTCTTCCGTGGCCGACGTCATGCCCGCGTTCCCTCGCGTTTTCGCCGTTCGCTATTCCGGCGCCGCCGAGATCTTCTCCCGGAACCGCGACCGCGGATACAAATCCGGCTCCGGATAGGGGATGGCCTTGAGGGCGACCACCAACTCGTCGAGTTGCCGATGAATACGCCGCAACGGGCGCGGCTTGCACCGGCTCAGCACGTACTGGGCGATCAGCGGAAACGTCAGCGACGCGCAGGAATAGACCACAACGTTATTGTGGTGCGCGTCGCGCAGCTTGCCCCAGGTCTTCGCCTCGCTCGGCGTGGCCCCGGAAAGCCCGCCCCAGTGGGGCGCGTCCGTCGTCAGCTGCAGGAAGTAGTCGTGGCCGCTGTGGGACATGTCTTTGAGGAACTGCTGCAAGGCCGGTTGCGTCTGCAGGTAGAAGTTTTTGGGGGAGCCGCCGCCGATCTCGACGACGCCGTTCTTCTTCGCGCCGCGAACGATAGCCGTTGTCTCCAGGATGTCCTGGATCGGGTTCAGAGGCACAGTCTTGTCGTACATGTGCGGCACGAGAAGGTTCAGGCCGATCCCGGAGTCACCCGGCGATGACGTGTAGATGGGCACGTCGAGGGATGCCGCCTGGGCCACGAACGACTTCTCCGGGGCCGGCGCTGTCTCGAGCACGCGCTGACCCAGCGCCCGGTGGAACCACGCGGTCGAGAAGGGCTTCGACGTGTCGATGCTTCGCACCGCGTCGAAGATGGCCCGGTCAGTGGCGAACAGCGTGGTTTCGTCTTCGATGTACACGTCGTAGATGCGGGCAACCCCGTCCTCGGCCAAGGCGTTGTCGTCGACCTCGTGCTCTCCCTGGCACATCGGGTGGTTGTAGGGACGGTGGAGGTCGTGATAGAGGTTCGCCCCGGTCGATACAATGAAATCGACGAACCCGCGTTTCATGAGCTCGATGAAGATCCCGCTCATGCCGATGGGGGTCATCGCACCGGCCACGGTGAGGGCGATGGTCGCCCCTTCGTCGATCATGCGGCGGTACAGGTCCGCCCCTTCGGCCAGCCGCCGGGCATTGAAGCCGCTGCGTGCGAAGACCTTGTCGATCATGTCGGCCACGGGTTCATTCCCGGGCAACTCGAGCGGCTCGATCGTCGGCCCCGTCATCCACTTCGCACAGGGCCTGCCCTCGCTCACCTGACCGTCACATCGATAATCCGACATCACCTTCCGTCCTTCCGTTTCCGACCCGCGTTCGACCATATGACTCGCGCCGCACTCCTTTCCGGGCGGGGGCGAGCCTCGCCCGCCCCGCCATCTTCGCGATTCGGTCCCCTCTGTCCAGCCCGCGGCCTTCCGCCGGGAGCCCGGAGCGGCAGAGCCGCCGAGCCAAAGCACGGCGGCCGTCGGCCGCGACCTGTACGACCCCCCCCCAAAAAAACCCCGACCCACGCGGGGCCGAGGTTGTCCTGGTTGCAGCCGCCTACATCGCAGCGCGGCAGACGGTGAACATAAGCGGCTGCGTTTCAACTCGGTCACGGGTCGGCCGGACCATGCGTGGCACCGTCCCCCGTGGGACCTCCACGCCGCCGACCTCCGGCGCCCGTGCTCGCCTCTCGCGTCAGGGGAGGGCGCCGAAATCGATGCGGCCGACGCTCAGCCGGCCGACGATCGAACCACCACCACCGTTGAGCGTGGCGCTCGCGGACCGGAAGCTCTGTTGCAGGTCGGTCACCACGAAACCGTCCAACGCCGTCGTCACCATGCCTACGTCAGACGACAGATCGAGCGAGGCCGCGAAGGCGGCGGGCACGCGGATGGAAACGGACCCCGCATCCACCCGGGCCAGGATCGTCCCGTCGGCCGGCGGCGCGGCGTCGATATCGGCATCACCGGCGTCCACCCTGACATCCACGTTGCCCCCCTCGCCCGTTACTGCCACCCGGCCGTTGCTCACATCCACGTCGCAATCGCCCACCTGCCCGTCGATGATCACGCGGCCGTTGTCCAGCGAAACCGACGTCGCGTCTTCGTTGCCCTCGACGCGAATCTCGCCGTTGGTCGATTCGACGGTCAGCGCCAACGAAGCGGGCAGCACGACTTCCACGTCGGCCCCGATCATCGCCGCGGTCGGGCCATCGAACGTCAGCACGAGCGTGGACGAATTCGATCCGTCCACCGCCAGTTCGATGTCGATCGCGGCAAGGATGGACTCGGCGGGGTCGGCGCCGAGCGCGTTGGCGTACTTCGTCCCCGACGCCTCGACCTGAGTGGCCGTTCCGTCCACAGTCACCTGGACATCCCCGTTCCGCCAATCGATTTCGAGCGACGTGATCCCGTCGGCCGAGGCCGACAGATCGAAATCCGCCTCAGCACGACTCGGCAAGCCCGGAATGTTGATCTGGCACCCGGCCAGACCCATCACCAATAACGCCATCGTCGGTGCACCGCACCTTATGCCCTTTCGCATCGGACCGTCCTCCTTTGTATACACCCCATCGTGTACACTCTTGCGTGTTGCCTTACCCGTACCGGTTACCCGGCTCATTGGCCCGCGCATCCGCCATGCTCACGAACGCACAACCTGAGCCGGCAACGGCCCCGCCCGTCCGTGAGCGATCGGGCCGCCATCGCGCCGCTCAACCATTCGTGACACCAAGTGTCCCGGTCAACGCGTCGCCCCGGCGTGCAGAATCCGACAACTCCCCACGCCGGGCGATCAGACCATCACGATCACGTTGTCGTGCCCTGGGATGACGAGTTCGGCCACTTCCAGCACCTCGGCGAACGAGCGGCGGGCCTGCTCGGCGTCCACGCAGCGCTCGTACACTCGCGCGTTGCGGTGGTACTCGCGGTTGATCACCGCGTCGCCGGTGATCACCGTGGTTCGCGGACCGGCCACCAGCAGTCCGCACGTGCCGGGTGTGACGCCGGGAGACGGGAAGATATGCACGGCCGGGGTGAGTTTGTCCGGCGCCGGTCGGGTACGACCGAGGAGAATCAGCTCCGCTTCGATCTCCTCCGGTTCCGCGCCCCCCGCGCGGCGAGATTCCTCGAGCGCCAGGTTCAGGTGCTCGAGCATGGCCGACCGCTCCGCCTCGTGGATCAGCCAGTCCGCCCGCTCGAACAGGGCGAGGCTGCGCCGGTGCACCGGTGCGAAACTGGTGAGGAACACCACGTCGATCTGATCCGGCTTGAGGCCGGACCGTTCCTCGAGCCGGTGGGCGACAAGTTCCGACGGCACGGACGGGTCCACGAGGATGGTCGCTCCGGAGTCGCGCACCAGGGTGGTCGTCGCGTGGGATGGGCGCACGGCGGCCTTCTCGCCCCAAAATGTGTTCCGACTGAGGGTCCCGATGCTGATGACGTCCGCGGTGGCGGTCATGGCGGCAGTGTAACGTCGGGCACAGCGAATCGCGAATCGCGAAAGGTGACGGAACGGCAAAGAGGGCACCGCGGGGCAAGATCCGGGGGCCCGGACCACTGGGAGGCGGCCGACCAAGTCGCACGGGAACCACGCCGCAAGGCGGCGGCGGTACCATTTTCCCGGTTCGCCCGCGGTTGAACGGCGGACGCGAGAGCGGTATATCTTTGTCTGGATCGAGCGGACGGGCGGCGAGGTGCGGCACGTTGTGTGATCGGCGCCCAGGCCCAACAGGAAGCGCGTCCATGCTGGACATCAAGCGGATCCGCGAGAACCCGCAACTGATCAAAGAGGCCGCGGAGAAGAAGAGAATCTCCTGCGACGTCGACCGCCTGTGCGCTGTGGACGAACAGCGGAAGCGGATTCAGCAGGAGCTTGACGGCCTGCGGACCGAGAGCAACGAATTGGGCCCGCAGATGGCCCTGTTCAGCAACCCGAAATCCGACTGGTACCAGCGCGCGATCGCCGACGGCAAGACCCCGGACGACATCAAGGGGTTGGCGCGGGAAACGCGCGAAACGCTGTCCGGCATCAAGGCTCGGATCAAGGAACTGGAAGAGGAGGCCCGTGCGATCGGCCAGGAGTTCGATCAGTTGATGCTGACGATCCCCCAGCCGCCGGGCCCCGACGTCCCGGTCGGCGCCGACGACACGGAGAATGTCGTGCTCCGCACGGAGGGCGAGCCGCGCACATTCGAATTCGAGCCGAAGGACCATGTCGAACTCGGCAAGGCGCTGGGGATCATCGACATCGAACGCGGGGTGAAGCTGGCCGGCACGCGGAACTACGTGCTCCGCGGCCACGGGGCGATGCTCCACCACGCCGTGTTGCGCCTCGCCCGGGACATGATGATCGAGCGCGGCTTCACCCCGATGATCGTGCCGGTGCTCGTCCGCGAGTCGGTCATGTACGGCACCGGCTACTTCCCCATCGGTCGAGATCAGGCCTACCTGTGCGAGCGGGACGAAATGTCGTTGGTCGGCACGGCCGAGGTCCCGTTGACGGCCTATCACTCGGACGAGATCCTCGACGTGGCCGAGTTGCCCGTGAAGACGGTCGCCCAGAGCACCTGTTTCCGCCGCGAGGCCGGCGCGGCCGGCAAAGACACCTACGGCCTCTATCGTATCCACCTGTTCGACAAGGTCGAGCAGGTCGTGGTGTGCCGAAACGACGAGGAAGAGAGCATCCGCTTCCACGAGGAGATCCTCTCGAACGCGGAGGCGGTCATGCGGGCGCTGGGCCTGCCGTACCGCGTGGTCAACGTGTGCACGGGTGACCTCGGCCAGGGGCAGGTCCAGAAATTCGACATCGAGACCTGGATGCCGTCTCGCGAAAGCTACGGCGAGACGCACTCGGCCTCGCGCTTCTACGAGTTCCAGGCGCGGCGCTTGGGCTTGCGTTACCGGGACCGGGACCGCAAGGTGCGATACTGCCACACGTTGAACAACACGGTGATCGCCTCACCGCGCGTCCTGATCCCCATCCTGGAGCTGTATCAGAACGAAGACGGCAGCGTGACCGTCCCCGAGGTTCTGCGGGCGTACATGGGCGGGCGGGCACGCATCGGGCCGCCGGCATGACCGGCGGGACATGGCATGATCGTGGTAATGCGGCAAGATTGTGAGCAGACGGATGTGGACCACGTGGTGGCGATGATCCGCGAGATGGGTCTCCGCCCGCACGTGGTCGATGATCCGGAGCAGACCGTCATCGCCGCGCTGGGTGCCCAACCCGGGATCGACTGCGGACGGCTCGAGCAAGCCCCGCGAGTCGCGCGGGTCGTCCCCATCCGGCCACCGTTCGAGGTCGCCGCCCGAGATGCGCGAAAAGAACCGTCGGTGATCAGCCTCGGGGTGCCCGACTCGTGGATCGGCGGTCCGCACATCGGCATCATCGCCGGACCATGCAGCGTCGAGAGCGAAGAGCAACTGCTGAAAACCGCCCACTGCGTGCGCGAGGCCGGCGCGGTCGGCTTGCGCGGCGGCGCGTTCAAGCCTCGCACCAGCCCGTACTCCTTCCACGGACTGGGCGAGGAGGGGTTGGCCATCCTGGCCAAGGCTCGCGAGCAGACCGGGCTCGCCGTGGTCACCGAAGTGATGAGCGTCGACCAGGTCGACCTCGTCGCGGACTACGCGGATGTGCTCCAGGTCGGATCGCGCAGCATGCAGAACTTCAACCTGCTCCGCGCCGTCGGTCGGTTGAACAAGACCGTGCTGCTCAAGCGCGGCATGATGGCGTCGCTGGACGAGCTGCTGCTGGCCGCCGAGTACGTCATCAGCGAAGGAAACCCGCACCTGCTGCTGTGCGAGCGGGGGATCCGGACCACCGAGCAATACGTGCGCAATACGTTGACCCTCGCCATCGTGCCGGCCATCAAAGAGGCATCGCATCTGCCCATCCTCGTCGACCCGTCGCACGGCACCGGCCATGCCTATATGGTCCCGTCCATGTGCCGGGCGGCGATCGCCGCGGGGGCCGACGGCCTCCTGATCGAAGTGCATCCCGACCCGGAGCGCGCGTTGACCGACGGCGCCCAGTCGATCAACTGCGAGACATTCGCCCACACCATGACACAACTCAGGAAGATCGCCAAAGTGCTCGGACGGTCGATCTCCGGCTGAACGCGCCACCGCATCCCGGCCGCCGCGAACCATGCCGTGCCCCCGGCGTGTCGAGCCACGCGACGTCGATTCGTTCCGGTTCCCGTCTGGCCATCGCGTCGATCGACGCCTATAATCCGCGCTGCGCGTCTCAGCGGTTGAACGGGCCGACGATCCGAGGAGAGTTCATGAACGGGTTCGACCGGACAGTCCGGGCGGGGACGGCGATGATGCTGTGCGCGCTCATCGCCTGCCACGAGCCATACTCCGAATCTCGGCCTCACACGAACGGACAATCCACCGCGACCGAAACCCCGACCCGCGATGCCCCCGACATGAACACCGACCCGACGCACGAGCGAACGAACCGTCTGATCCACGCCACCAGCCCGTACCTGCTCCAGCACGCGCGAAACCCCGTGGATTGGTACGAATGGGGCGAAGAAGCGTTCGACAAGGCCCGAAGCGAGCAGAAGCCGATCTTCCTCAGCGTCGGCTACGCCGCGTGTCACTGGTGCCACGTCATGGAGCACGAGTCGTTCGAAAGCGAAGAAATCGCCGACATCCTCAACCGATACTTCGTCTGCATCAAGGTCGATCGCGAGGAACGACCCGACGTCGACGAGATCTACATGCAGGCCACGATGGCCATGAACAACGGGAGCGGCGGCTGGCCCATGAGCGTGTTCCTGACCCCCGACCGCGCGCCGTTCTTCGCGGGGACGTACTTCCCGCCCGAGCAGTTCACCAGGCTCATCGACGCGATCGCCGAGGCCTGGTCCGATCGCCGCGACGATCTGCTGATGCAGAGCGCCGAAGTACGGAAGTACCTGCTCGATTGGGCGACGGTGAAATCGAACGGACAAGCGCCCATCGCGCAAGAGACGGTGGTCGACACGGCGCGAACGCTTTCACGATACTTCGACTCCAGCCTGGGCGGGTTCGCCGGTCAGCAGAACAAGTTCCCGCCCAGCATGGCGATGGAGTTGATGCTGCGTGTCTACCGCCGGACCGGTGATGAGTCGCTGCTGCGGGACGTCCAGACGACGCTGGACCACATGGCCTACGGGGGCATCTACGATCAACTCGGCGGCGGGATCTGCCGGTACAGCACCGACCCGCAGTGGCGGGTCCCGCACTTCGAGAAGATGCTTTACGATCAGGCACTTGTCGGTTCGATCTACCTCGACGCGTACCAGGTCACGGGCAAGCCGCTGTACGCCCGCACGGCATCGGGGATTCTGGACTACGTCATCGCGGACCTGCAGTCACCGGAAGGGGGGTTCTACTCCACGCGCGACGCGGACAGCGAAGGACTGGAAGGAAAGTACTACATCTGGACTCGGCGAGAGGTAAAGGACATTCTCGGGGAGGGGGACGCCGAACTGTTTTGCGCGTACTACGACGTCACCGAGGGCGGCAACTGGTTCGAGTCGATGGGGCATGCCCCGGCCGGGGCCAAGAGCATTCTCAACGTGCGGAAGGCACCGGAGCTGTTCTGCCAACTGCACGGCATGGACGTCGACGAGCTGGAACGCCGCCTGTCCGGCATGCGGGCGAAGATGCTCGAAGCACGCGATCGGCGCGTGCCGCCCGGACTCGATGACAAGATCCTGACCGCGTGGAACGGATTGATCATCGCCAGCCTGGCCAAGGGCGCAGCGGTGCTGAACGAACCGAAGTACGCGGAAGCGGCGGCCCGGGCGGCGGACTTCGTGCTCGACCGTTTGCAGCAGGACGGACGGCTGCTGCGAACGCATCGAAACGGAACGTCGCGCCTGACCGGGTACCTGACCGACTACGCGTTCTTCATCGAAGGGCTGCTCAACCTGTACGAGTCGACCTTCGATCCCCGTTGGCTGGAAGCGGCGGATGCCCTCGCGCGGCAGTCGATTCGCCACTACTTCGATGAGCAGGGCGGCGCGTTCTTCTTCACCGCCTCCGACGGCGAGACGTTGATCGCCCGGACCAAGAACCCGCGCGACGGGGCACTCCCGTCGGGGAACTCGGTCCACGCGATGAACCTGCTGCGACTGGCGATCCTGCTGCACAACAAGGACTACCGCGCCAAAGCGGAATCCATCTTCGCCACCTTCGCCCCGATGGCCGAGAACTCGCCGGGGGCGTTCGAACGCCTGCTCTGCTCCGTGGATTTCTACCACGCGCCGACGCAGGAAATCGCCGTGATCGGACCACCGGACGATCAGGCTACGCGGCAGTTGCTGGCCGCCGTCCACGCGACGTTCCGGCCCAATAAGGTTGTCGCACTCGCACCGCGGCCCGACGCCCCCGCCACGCGGATGATCCCGATGCTCAAGAACAAAACGATGCGCGGCGGCAAACCCACCGTCTACGTCTGTCGCAACTTCTCCTGTAAAACGCCCGTCACCACGCCGGAAGAACTGACCATGCAACTCGACGCGAAGTAAGAGACCAACGCCGGCGGCAGCAAGTGGGGCGGACTCCGTCTCTCAATCCGGCCACGGAGAATCGGTCGTATTGAGGCGAAGCGGCCGGGTGATGGCACCGCCGCCTTCCAGCCGGAATGGTGGCGGCGACGGCGGTACGTATATCGATTCGTCGTATGCGCGCGGGAGCGGCACTACGTACGGCCTCCGGTTGGGCCGTCCGATGTCGATCGCCCGGCCGCGATCCGATGAGGGCAGGCTGGACGCCCGTGGTGCGACCGCCCCCGCGCTTCATGACGCACATGCACGCTTTGTTGCTCGCCACCTACGCGCCGACGTACCGCGCGTAAACCGCCTTGGCTACGGCGGGGTCGTCGGTGCCCTTGATCAACGCCCGACCGTCGACGAACACGGTGATCTCGTACGCCTCCACCGTTGCCTGAAGAAGATACTCGTTGACGCGAACGGGACCGCCGGCCACCGGTTGAACCTTCCGGGCGAGGGCCGATAAGTCCAACGTACGGTCACCCGTGCGGTTGATTTGAATCGCCCCCCGGCCGCACAAGTGCCCGGCCGAGGAGATCCGATTGCCCTCAAGAAACTCGAACCGGCCCTGACGGCAGCAGACGCAGTCGGCGCGGTCGCGGGCCCCCTGCACGTTGATGTTCACGAACCGGCCCGACCAGGCGTCGATCGAAACGAGGTGCCGGTTCATCGCATCACGGAGGCCGCAGAGGATTTTGACCGCCTCGCAAGCCTGCACGCCCGCCACCAGGTGGATCAACGGCCCGATCACGCCCACCGTGTCGCAGGTCGGACTCGTCTCCGGCGGCGGCGCGTCGTCAAACACGCAACGCAGACACGGCGTGTCGCCGGGCACGATCGCCATGGCCAGCCCGTTCGACGCGACCGCCGCGCCGTACACCCACGGGATGCCGCACTTCACCGCCACGTCGTTGACGAGGTAGCGCGTCTCGAAGTTGTCGGCACCGTCGAGGATGAGGTCCGCCCCGGCCACCAGCGGCTCGATGTTCGTCGGGTTGACGTCGGTGACGACCGCGTCGATCGTCACCGCCGAGTTGACGCCGCCAAGCCGTCGCCGGGCCGCCTCCGCCTTCGGCAAACCGTCCGCCACGTCCTGCTCGGTGAACAGCGTCTGTCGCTGTAAGTTGTCGAGTTCGACGAAGTCCCGATCGCAGATTCGCAGGGAACCGACGCCCGCTCGCGCCATCGAGTCGGCCAGCACGCTGCCCAACGCGCCGCACCCGACGAGCACCACCCGGGCCGCCGCGAGCTTCCGCTGTCCCGCCTCGCCGATCGGCTCGAACAGCATCTGGCGGGAGTACCGGACGAGGGCGGGATCGAACGCGGGCATGGGCAGGCCAACCTGGACAAGGATCAAGCGGAATGACACCCGACGGAACTCGCCGGCCGCCATGGAAGGGGCGGGCGGTGCCGCCGTAACGGTCACGCGTCGTTCCCGGGCGGCTTCTTTGTCTCGTCGGCCAGTTCGGCCAGGTAGCCGTCCGGCGTCGCCTCGGTACCGCCGTTCTCTGGTGGAGGATCCGGCGACGTGCCCGCAGCCTCGGCACGCTCCTTGGACTCGCGAAACTCCTCCAGGATCGCGGCCCCCAATGAGTCCTCGTGTCCCGACGGCCCGAGGACCGTCTCTTCGCCCTTGGCATCGGTGGCAGCGCCCGCTCGTACCGTGCCCGCTCGCATGGCCCCGTAGTCACGCCAGAGAGCGATCGCCGCCCGGACGTACAACGCGGCGAAGACGGCAAACACGATCACGAACAGGTCGCCGTGCAGCAGCGACTGAACGCTGACCAGCGTGGCGGCGATCAGCCCGACCGCCACGCAGGTGGACACCATCGCGTCGAGCAGAAATCCAACCAGGGCACCGGTCCAGCAGAGCGCTGCCGCGATCAATAACAGAATGCCGCCGATACGCAGTATCCACGCCATCACCGCGACCACCGCGGCCGCTGTGGTCTCCGGATGGCTGGCCGGTTGCATGAATCCCCACCCCACGACCAGCACGAGTATGGCGGGAAACAGCGCCTGCCCGGCGTTTCGCCGGACGCGGGCGGCGATCGCGGCCTCGTCGTACCTCGGTTTTGGCTCTTCGCTCACGGCGTGTCCCTCCGTTTTGCGCGGTGCCGCCTAGGGCAGCGTGAACTCATGGCTCGGATCGCGCACCGTCAACACCGGGCACGGCGCCTTGCGGACTACTTTCTCGGCCGTGCTGCCCAGTAGCACGTGCGTCAGGCCGCCGCGACCATGAGTCGCGAGCACGATCAGATCGACCCCCTTCTCCCGTGCGTACACCACGATCTCGGCAAACGGCTTGCCGGAAACGACCTTCGTGACGGGCGGATACTTCAAACCGATCAGGTGCTCGTCGGCGAAACGCTGCAACTGCCCTTCGGCCATCGCGGTCAGATCCTCGACCGGGGGCGTCACCGGCGCCATCTCGGGGCCGACGGCCGTCCAGTACTGGTACGCCTCGTCAATGACGTGCAGACAGTGTAGGTGGGCCTCGAACATCTCCGCCAGTTCCTTGGCGTACGTCAGCGCGTGCAGCGCCAGGGCCGAGAAGTCCGTGGGATACAGGATTTTCGAGATTTGAAGAGTCATGACACCCTCTTGACCTCCTCGCAGAAGTGACTGGCCCAAACGAGATTATGGTAAATCCAACCGGCGAAGCCGTCAACAACGCGTACCGTCGCGGGCAAGGGCCGCCGCGCTTCCGCTCAACTGCTCCCGGACGACCGCCGATTTGGCGAAAACAAAAATCGCCCGGGTCGGCTGAAAAGCGAGCGGGCCGTGCGACCGCCCGACCGACTCCGGCGCGGGATGCCGACGCTCGTCGCGGCCGAAGGCCGCGCCTGCCCGCCTTGACCGCTCCCCGATTCCGCCTATCATCGCGCAACGCGTTGATCGCACCGATTCATGCACCTGGAACGGAAGAGACCGTGTTGATCGAACTCAACGTGATCGATGACTCATGCCGGCCCCAACGCCGGCTGCCGCCCTGGCTCAAACGACCACTGCCGGCCGGGACCTCGTTCGCCCGGACCAAACGAGTCGTGGCCGACAGCGGCATCGCCACCGTCTGCCAGGACGCCAAATGCCCCAACCTGACTGAATGCTGGTCGCAGCGGACCGCCACGTTCATGATCCTGGGACACCATTGCACCCGACGGTGTCATTACTGCGCCGTGAAGACCGCGCGCCCGGCCCCGCCCGAGCCGACCGAACCCCAGCGCCTCGGCCACGCCGCTGCGGAACTCGGGCTTCGGCACGTCGTGATCACCGCGGTGGCACGAGACGATCTGGACGACGAGGGGGCCGCCCACTTCGCCGCCTGCGTGCGGTCGGTCCGGACCCACTGTCCCACCGCGACGATCGAAGTCCTGCCGGCCGACTTCCGGGGCCGACGCGAATGCATTCAAGCCCTGTGCGACGCCCGCCCGGACCTGTACAACCACAACATCGAGACCGTCGAGCGGCTGACGCCGATCGTGCGGCCCCAGGCCCGGTATGAACGGTCGATCGGCGTGTTGCGCACCGTGCGCGAGTCGGCCCCGCACATTCTCACCAAGTCGGGCCTGATGGTCGGGCTGGGCGAATCGCGCGACGACCTCCGCCGGACGTTCGCCGACCTGGTCGAGGCCGGCTGCCACGTGCTGACCATCGGGCAGTATCTCCAACCGTCGCCCCGACACGTTCCGGTGGCCAGGTACTATCCGCCGGAGGAGTTCCGGGAACTGGCCGACGAGGCGAAGGCGGCGGGCTTCGTGAGCGTGGCGTCCGGACCGTTCGTCCGGTCGAGCTACAACGCCGCCGAAGTGTTCGAGGCGGCACGAAGCCGCGCCATCGATTCGGCAGACTCTTGAAAGAAACATACAGACTGTGATCGACAAACTCAAAGGCAAGTTCATCGTCTTCGACGGGCCGGACGGATGCGGCAAGTCCACGCAGCGGGCGATGCTCGCCGATCGCCTGTCGGCGGAGGGCCTGGACGTCCTCCAGTGCAAGGACCCCGGCGGCACGGAGATCGGCGATCGGATCCGCCAGGTCCTGCTGGGCTACGACCTGAGCCGGATGGACGTCCGGTGCGAGACGTTTCTGTTCATGGCGTCCCGCGCCCAACTGCTGGGCGAGAAGGTCGAACCGGCCCTCGCCGCCGGCAAGACCGTGCTGTGTGATCGGTTCGTATCCGCCACCTGCGCGTACCAGGGCGCGGCCGGCTACGATATCCGTCGCGTGATCGAGGTCGCCCGATACGCGATCGGCGACACGTGGCCGCACCTGACCATCATCCTCGACATCGACGTCGAAAAGGCGTTCGCCCGCACCGGGCGCGAGGCCCAGCAGCCGGGCCGGAAGCTCAAGCAGAACGCCGGGCAGAACATGCTGTTCCACGACGTCCACACCGACGCCATGGAGGCCAGGCCACTCGAGTTCCACCGCCAGGTACGCGAGGTCTTCCTCCGTATCGGTGACGTCTACCCGCGTCCGGTGGAGATCATCTCCGCCGACCAGACCGCGGATCAAGTTCATGCGGCCGTCTGGGAGTGCATCGAGCGTGTCGATTTTTGATGTACGGCATCAGACGCGAGCGCAGCGGATCGTGCAGCGGGCGCTGGCCGGGGATCGGATGCCGCACGCCTACATCTTCCACGGACCGGACGGGGTCGGCAAGGAACGGTTCGCCGCCGGGCTCGCTGGCGGGTTGCTGTGCGCCAACCCCGTGCAGGCGGACGTGTCCGGCATCCCCGAACTGAGCGAGTGGGACGGGCCGACCCGGGACGCGTGCGGGCGGTGCGAGGACTGCCGCGCCGTGCAGGCCGAGACCCATCCCGACCTCCACCGCGTTTACCGCCAACTCGGCAAGTACCATCCCGACCCGACGGTGCGGAGTCGCAAAGCGCTCGACCTCGGCGTGGATGTGGTGCGCCATTTCGTGATCGACTGTGTCGGCTCGAAGCCGGCTCGTGGCCGGGCGAAAGTGTTCATCGTGCGGGAGGCCGATCGGATCACCACGGCCGCCCAGAACGCGCTGCTCAAGACGCTGGAGGAGCCGCCGCCCACCACGGTCCTGGTGTTGCTCGCGTCGTCGCTGGAACGCTTGCTTCCGACGATCCATTCGCGGTGCCAGTTGATCTCGTTCTCCCCGTTGCCGCACGAATTCGTGGCCCGGCGGCTTCGCGAGTTGAGGCCGGAGTTGTCCGCCACCCACGCCGAGTTCTGCGGCTCGATCGCCCAGGGCAGCCTGGGCGACGCGCTGCTTTACGCCGACGACGGGGTGGTGGATTACTACGAACGCGTCGCCGCCGCGCTCGGTTCGGTTGCGTCCGGTGGTGCCACCGAGACGGCCAAGGAGTGGATCGAGGCGGCCAAGACGCTTGGCGGGTTCTACCGGAAGCGCGATCCGGACGTCTCCGACACCGAGGCACAGCGGCAGGGTTTGAAGGTCCTGCTGGCCCTGGCGTCGACCTGGTACCGGCAAGGCCTGCACGAGGCCGTCGGATCAACGCTTGCCGGGTCCGGGCATGCGACGGCCTCTCTCACGCCCGAGTCGGCCGCCGGCGCCATCGCGGCGATCAGCGCCGCCGAACGGCGCCTCGACCTGAACGCCAACGTCCAACTCTGCCTCGAAACCATGTTCTTCGAGCTCGCCCGGCAACGCGACCCGCGAATCGCGAAGCGGTGATGATCACCGTCGGCTGGCGCGATGCGAACGCTGACGTCCGCCCGGCGTGGCCCACCGTGCTGGAACGCTGTCGTCTTGCCGGTCAGGCCGACGAACTTCACGTGGTTGGGCAACGGCTCGCGGCAGGTGGATGGTCCGATAGTCGTCCCGTGCTCTACGATCTCGCCCGCCATCGGGCAGGCGGGTGAAGCGGCACTGGCAAGGTGAGCCGGAGGCGATGTCAGGCGCGGCGCCGGGACCGGCTATACGCTCTTGAAAGCGGGAAACCAAAACCGGTACGATGAAGGTGGGGAGTGTCACCAAGTGGGCACTTCAGAACGACGGGGGTGACCGTGGACCGCTAGTTGACCGCACCGTCCACCCGCTCGCACATCTTGGCTGCCAGGAGGCCGATCATGAACCGTCAACTGCAGAGCGCCGCGATTATGGCTTTCGTGTCGATCGGCGGTTTCTGGGGCACGCAGGCGTTGGCCGTCGACACCGACGGCGACGGAGTCGACGATACGCTCGACGTCTGCGCCAACACGCCGCCGGGCGTGCCGGTTGACCCCACTGGTCGACCCGTCGGCGATCTCGACCACGACTGCGACGTGGACCTCGAAGACTTCCTGCTCTTCGAGGCCAGCTTTACCGGCCCGATGGAGTACACACCCGAGGTCTGCGACGATCACGTCGACAACGACGGCGACGCGCTGATCGATTGTGGTGACATCGCCGACTGCCCCGACACCACGCCGTGCGGCGAGTTCGGCCTCCAGTGCATCGCCGGTGAATGCGCGTGCCCCACCGGCGAGAGCGAACTGTGCGACGATGCGGTGGACAATAACTGCGACGGGTTGGTGGACTGCGAGGACACCGCCGACTGCCCCGACACCACGCCGTGCGGCGAGTTCGGCCTGCAGTGCATCGCCGGTGAATGCGCGTGCCCCACCGGCGAGAGCGAACTGTGCGACG
>CAZBUJ010000085.1:0-5283 GCA_964495075.1 uncultured Phycisphaeraceae bacterium | reverse complement strand
ATGCGGTGGACAATAACTGCGACGGGTTGGTGGACTGCGAGGACACCGCCGATTGCCCGGCCGGTACCTCCTGCGGCTTGCATGCGGCCTGCCAGGAACCCGGCGTCTGCGAGTGTAACGAGGGTTGGGGTGATTGTGACGGAGATGCCGGGATCGACTGCGAGAGGTCCTTGCTGTCGGATCCGGACAACTGCGGTGAATGCGATCACGTTTGCTGGTTCTATCGCGGAGTGCCGGAATGCGAGAGCGGCGAATGTCGCATTCTCGAGTGCCTCGCCGAATGGGGCGATTGCAACGATTACGACGGAGACGGGTGCGAGACGTACCTGAACGACGGGCACGACGGTTACTTGTGCGGGGACGCCATCTCGCTGGGCTCCGTTTGCGGTGACTCCGGCTGCGACAGCGGGCCGTCTGTCCAAGGATACGGGGAAGAACATTACGAGATTCTGGTGCAGGATTGCGAGTTCGAGTTCCCCCCCGGTGGTGAGATGTCGGTGAACATCGAACTCGATGTCCCCCCCGGCCTCGACTACGATCTCTATGTCTATTCGCCGTGCGATGAACTGATCGCTTCGTCGACGGGGGGACACGGAGAGACGGAGCAGATCAGGCTCGTCTGGTCAGACGGTTCTGGCGACGACGACGAGCGGTTCTTCATCGAGGTGCGGTACTACGACGCCAACCGATGCGATGAGTGGAGACTGCGAACCTGGGGGGGTTGTGATTACTGAGCCACAGGCAGCGGATCGATACGGCACCGGGGCGATCGAAGTGCCTGATTCCGGCAGCGATCCCCGCCGCGGCACACACGTCTTGGCCTGCCGCATATTCCGGTGTGCGCTTCTTTCCGGGCGACCGGACCTGCACCCTGGAGCGGATGGGCCGTCGTTGCTACCATTCCCGGTAGTGACCGTGTGACCGGGAAGCGTCGGCCCGCCGCCACGGTCCCGCCGGCGCGACCCGGCGAAACAATCCTCCGATCCAGGAGTCATCCGATGAAACGACGGGCAGGGCTGTCCCGCGGGCTGGTTCTTCTCTTTCCATTGGTGGCGGCATCCTGCTCGTCCACGACCCTCAATACCGTCTGGTTCAGCCAGGACTTCGAGGGCCGACTTTCCAAGGTGCTGATCATCGGCGTGGCGGAGCGGCCGGCCACGCGGCGCTTCTTCGAAGACGAGTTCGCCCGCCAGATCCAGCAGACGGGGACCGAGGCCGTCCCGAGCTACACCGTCCTCGAATCGCTCGACAGCATCATGGATGAAAACGCCGTCCGGGCGCGGATCCGGGGCATGGGCGTCGATGCGGTGCTCATCACCAGACTGCTCGATACCAAAACCGTGGAGTATTACTATCCGCCCGAGCGTGAATACCGGGTCCCGCGTTCCTACTACGGCGGCTGGCACTCGTACTACGCCGACGGGTACGAGTGCGTGACCCGGCCCGGCTACGTCGTGGAGCAGCAAGTGGTGACGCTGGAAACGAACGTTTATGGGACCGGGAAGAAGGGGGACCTGATCTACTCGGCGATCTCCGATACGGTGATTGAGTCCACTTCGGAGGAAGCGATCCGCTCATTCATCGGCGTCATCGTCCGGGACATGGCCAGCAAGGGAATCGTTGGACCGATCGTTTCGAGTGGCGAGTAGCGAAAGACGCACGCCGGTCCGCCCGCCCCCCACCCGGCTGCGCTGCCGACGTGTCCATGCCGACAGACCGCGCATCGGGGACGCTTCTCCCGCTATTCGCCGTTCACCATTCGCTTTTCCACGTTCCCCACCCGCCGTCTCAACTCGGCGATCGCCTCGTGCAACTCGCCGATTTCGTCCTGCATGGCCTCCAGGTCGTCGCGCAGCCCCGCGACTTCCGGATCGGACGGGGTGGCGGCAGGGGCGGCGGTGGGTGGCACCGGCGCGGGCACGGGGCCCGACACCGGGACGGGGGTCGCGCCGGAGGTGGCCGTCGCGGCCGACGCCGACACCGGCACACCTGCCTCTTCATACAACAACTGGCGGTACCGGATCGCCGACCGCCCTGTCTCGCGCGGCAACGCCGCCACGCATGGCGGCTCGTATCCGGCTAGGCTCTGCAGCACGTTGGAGACGATGTCGAGGCTCTCAAACGACGCCATCCGATTGCAGCGCGACCGAAGCTCGCCCACCGTCTGCGGTCCGCGAAGCAGCAACTCCGCCATCACCGCCCGCTCGCGCTTCTCCCACCGGAAGTGCGACTCCGTCTCATGCTTGAAGCGTTTCGTGCGGGCCCCGACCCCCGGGAGGTGCACGGTGACGATGCCGCGAAGCCGAAGGTCTTCCAATACGTTGTACACGACGTCCTCGTCGACGCTCATGATCGGATCGCGATTCTGCTTCTGATTGCACGCCGTCACGATGGCGTTCAGCGTCATGGGGTAGTAGTCGGGCTGGGCCAGCGACTTCTCGAGCAGCACCCCCAACACCCGGCGTTCAACCTCCTCCTTGGTCCACGACATGGTCACCGCCTCCTCACGCCCGGTGGCTACGAACCACCGGACACGCCACGACGGACCCGCTCGTACTCGCCACCGGCCACGAGTCGCCGTCGAGCCGAAAGCATACCGCTGCCGCCACCGAAATGGAATCACGCGGCCCGACCGTCGGCCGAACGAGTGCATCTGTGGAGCCGTTGAGCGGGGCGGATGACCGCGCGACAACAAAAACCCGTCGACTGATCCTCCTCGACAACGACCCATACGCGCGCGGAAACAGCCGGGCACGCCGGTCCCCTCTTGTGATCCCCGGACTCGGCCATGCCACCCCACGGTGTGGATTCGTCAGACGCACTCGCTCGAGCGAAACCCGCACGGCATGGTTCTTCGCGATTCGCTGATCACGGTTTGATCAAGGAGATCGACGCCGAATCCGTCAATCCCTCCTTGTCCGTCACGCGCACACTGATCTTGTGCGTTCCCTTCGACGCCGATGCCGCATCCCACGTGAAGCGCACTACGGTATGAACACCCGACACCTGCTCCGCGGCACGAACCGACCCGTCCACGAGCCATTCCACCTTCGACAGCCCTTTGTTGTCACGGACCGTGGCCTGGAGGCCGGCCGCCGACGTCACCGTCGTGCCATTGGTCGGGAAGTTGATGACGACGTCCGGCGCCACCGTGTCCACCCCGCTGTCCCCGCCGCGGCTGTCGTCACCCCCGGCCACGAACACCGTCAGGCTCGCCGTTTTCGACACATTGCCAAACGCGTCGGTGGCCACGCACGTGAGTGTGTGAACCCCGTTTGCCATCTTCGCCGTGTTCAGCGAGAAGCGGAACGGCTTGGCGGTGTCGGTGGCGGCGGGCTTACCGTCAACGGACAGAACGACGTCCGCGATGTCACTCGCATCCGTTGCCGTGGCGGACACCCTGATCGTTCCCGATACCGTCTGGTTGGCCTCCGGCTGCGTGATCGACACCCGCGGCGCCGTTTCGTCGTCCGCCTCGACGACGTCCAGCGCGGCTCGCACCGCCCGCGCCGCGTTGACGATCCCTTCGCCGTATTCCTTGTCGCGACCGGGCCCGCCCTTGTCCGTCGCCGTGTCGAAGAGGATGTTCTCGACCGTCACCGGACGCAACTCCGGACGCACCGACCAGACCAGGGCGGCCACCCCCGCCGCGATTGGACTGGCGAATGACGTCCCGTTGGCACCCGAGTAACCGCCGTCCACCGCCGTCACCATGATGCCCGTGCCCGGGGCCGTCAGGTCGACGAACGGGCCGGTGTTCGAAAACGAGGCCGGCTGGAGCGACCCGTTGACCGCCCCCACAAACAGCGCGTCCGCCTGCTTCCGCGTGTCGTATTCCTCCCCGTTATTGCCCGATGCGATGAACACTAAGCCGCCGCTCGCGCGAACAAATCGCGCCGCTCGCAGCACCGTGCGGTCGGACTGCAGCGGAGCAAAACTGACGTTCGCCACCTTCGCCCCGTGTTCGACCGACCACACCAGCCCCTTCGCGATCGACCGTGTCGTCGCTTGCCCTTCGCTGTTCGTGACCATCACCGGCAGCACGGAGCACGCCCAACTCACGCCGGCCATCCCCTTGCCGTTGTCGTTGGCCGCGCCGATAACGCCGCACACCGACGTGCCGTGCCCGCTCCCGTCGTCGGTGTCGGTGTTGTTGTCGATCACGTTGCGGCCGACCAGCAGCTTCGTCGTGAGATCGTCGTGATCCGCGTACGCCCCGGAGTCCAGGACGGCCACGATCATGTCCCCGTCTCCGGTCGTGACGTCCCACGCTTCCTCGAGGTCGATCCCCTCGAGGTAGGCCTGCATGGTGAAACGCGGGTCGTTCGGCGTTCGCTGCGCGTCATAGATGTAGCTTTTCTGGACGCTTTCAATGACCGGTTGCCCCGCCAGAGTCGCCGCGGCACCGGTCAACTCGCTCGGTGCCACCTCGACCACGACCGTATCCAACTCGGGATACGATTCCACCGGCGTCACCGCCGCCGCGGCGTACGCCGTATCCAGGTCCTCCGGCTCGGCACCGGGGAACGTCTGCACAAGCAACTCGTCTTCGACGTAGCCGAGCGACGCCATCGCGGGCTCGAGGTCTTCCGCAAACACCACCGCCGACGGCTCGACCGCCGTGTCGCCGGCCCCGTCGCCGACCCCATCCGTCGCGTCTCCGGCCGGCACGTTCCCGGGTCCATCCGCGGGCGCCGGCGTCGCGGCCGGCGGCGGAACCCCGCACCCCGCCCCGTGCATCAGCACAAGGAACCCGGCCGTCAAGAATCCACACGAAAGTCCACGCCGCATCCAGCGGTTCAGGGTGACAGTCATCCGTCTCAGCGTCTCCCACGCTGCGTGTTCACTCGCGAGACCCGCTCCAGTAGACAACGCAGCTTACCATTTCTTCCTATTCGCGCATCTTCGACCTGCGACTTTGCCGCATACCTTGTTATCGACCCTGTGGTGGTCGGTGGCTAGGAAACCGATGTGAGGATGGGCGATTTTGCTCGTCGCTTCGTTCTTTTTGGCACGAACGGGCTGCGTCGCAGGGCGTGGGGGTGGTTCGCCGTTGACGCCCAGCCGCCGGGCGTCTGACGCGGCGTGGACCAACTGTCTCCCGTGTGAAACGCCGATGCTGATGTCACGGCGTTATGGGATTCATGAATTGTCGCCGGGGGGTGAATACCGGATCAACGCGTTGACTTCGGGGGTTGCGTTGAGTAACCTGCCGTAACTGGTTGGTCGCGGCCGGTGCATTCCCTGAAGTGGGGGTGCGCACGGTCGGGCGTGGTGTGGGGC
>CAZBUJ010000084.1:0-24428 GCA_964495075.1 uncultured Phycisphaeraceae bacterium | reverse complement strand
GACCGATCGGTTGTAGACCGACTCGAGTTCGTCTTCAGCGGCCCGACGGCGCAGTACCAGACGATCATCCCGGTGCAACGGCCGTGGAGCAACGGCTCGCTGGCGGTGGACGCGGCGAACTGGGTCGACAACTTCGCCGTGGACGGCACGTATACGTTCATCTCCGTGGACCCGATTCCGGAGAACTTCCCGGCGCAGCTGAACACGCTGGGTGAGCCTCCAGCCGAGCAGATTTTCCCCTACGAGGGCGGCTGGGGTCAGTTGTACACCGAAGCCGGCACCCCGCTGTCGGCGGGGACTTATACGGTGTCCGGCTGGGGCCGGCGGATCACCCCCGTCGCCGGCGAACGCGAGCCATTGTTCTCCGATGCGTTTGACGTAGCGCTGGGGGCGGCGGATCCGCTCGTGCCGTACGCCGGCACGGTGGAGACGGCCAGCTGCAACGCATGTCACGGCAATCTGGCGTTCCACGGCTACCAGCGGGAAGGCGTGCGCGCCTGCCTGTCGTGCCACACAGCCGGTACCCAGGACGGTGGGACCTACGAGAGCGTGGACTTCCGGATCATGGTTCACAAGCTCCACAACGCCCGGAACCTGGACGTGGTGCAGCAGGGCGGCCGCTACGAGTTGGCCGGTTTCTCCGGCATCATGGACTTCAGCCACCTGTTGATCCCCTCCATGCCGGGCGAGGCGGCCGAGTGTCGCGAGTGCCACGGCACCGACGCGTGGAAGTCGCCGCCGTTGCGGGCCGAAATGCGGACCTGGATGGTGGCATGCACGTCGTGCCACGACTCGGCTGACACGCGGCTCCACGTGGATTCCTACACGGCGCCGGGCACCTTTGAGGAACAGTGCACCCTCTGCCACGGCGAAGGCGGACTTCTGCCCGTCGAAGTGGTGCACGCGACCCCGTAGTCGGTCAGGGTAAGAAGAACCACCACGGCAGCCCGGGGGTCGCGTGCGACCGCCGGGCTGCCTTTTTCCCGCTGTCGGGCGCCGGCGGCGCGGTAGAATGGGATCGCCCCGAGACCGCGCGGTCGGTACGGAGGGCGCGGGCCGCGTTCAAGGTGTGCCCTCTGGCGGTGAAGCGATTCTCCGGCCCTCCAGCGGCCGATGCTGCAGGAGGCAGTGACGATGCGAGCCTTGACGGCGGCCGTCGTGAGTGTGCTGGTGTGGGCTCGGCCCGTCCCGGCGCAACTGGTGATCACGGACTCGATTCCCGGCACCTTCGTCGACATCTCCGAGAGCGGCACGCCGCTCGCCCTGGGTGACGACGGCGTGGTTCAGATCTGGCCGGAGTTAGACCTCTCGGAGACAATCTTCAACGGCGGCCACCGCTCCGTCTGGGTCAGCAACAACGGGGCGATCGGGTTCGCGGACGACGGTAGCTCGGGTGCGTTCTACCTCAACGACGAGATCCCCAGCTTCGCCCTGTTCGGAGGCACGCATGGCCCTCCGCAGGCACTGGCGGTTTACTGGGATAATCTGGCCGCGGACACCGGTGACGTCTATTACGAGACGATCGGGGAGCCGGGCGAGCAAGTGTACATTGTGCAGTGGCACAATCGGCCGCATTACCCCGGCGACCCCGTGGTCGACGGCAACGAAGTGACTTTCCAGGTGCAGATCTTCGAGACCGCGTCGCCCGGGCACGCCCAGTTTCTATATCTCGACGTCGATTTGCAGGACCCGGAGTGGGACGACGGTGCGTCGGCCACGATCGGCTACCAGGCGGGCGGGGTGTTCAACGATGTGCAGTGGTCCTTCGACACGCCCGGTGCCGTGACCGCGGGGACGGTCCTGACGTTGGCGGACGCGGTGCCCGGCTGCCCGCACAGGGGAGACGGCAACGGAGACTGCCACGTCGATTCCGCCGACCTCGCGGAGTTCACGTTGTATCTTGTCGGACCGGACACGCCCGCGGCGCCGGAGGCCGAGTGCTACGACTTCGACGACGATGGAGACGTGGACTGCGCTGATTTCGGTTGGTTTCAGGTGGCGTTCACCGGGCCGGACGATCCCATTCCCGGTTGCACACCCTAAGGTCTGCATCCGCGCTGTGCCACACTCGGTTCGTTAAAGCCTTCCCGGCCCCACGGCCGAAGAGAATGAAGCAGCGCGATGTCAGGTCGCGGATCGTGCGCGATTTCCAAAGGGTTCGTCTGCTGTTACGGCTGCACTGAAGTTACTCGCGTCAATCGGCTGTTCCGTGGTAGTCGACGCGGGCGCCGTTGCGGCGCATGGGTCGTGGCGCGGCGCTGGGGCTCAACTGAATCGTCCGCTCATGCAGAGCAGGAGGAGAACGACAATGTTCCACCGTCTGATCCTCGGCGTGTTTGTTGTTGCGCAGGTCGCCTCCTGGTCTGAGGCCGGTTCGCTTGCTCACCTCGATACCTTGAGTGAGTCGTTGCGCAGTCCGGCCCGGCTCGCGGTGGCGGATGACGGCACGGTGCTGGTGAGCGACACATTCAACGATCACATCGCGCGCTTCAGCGCGGATGGCGAGTTTCTCGGCACGTGGCCAGTGCCGGAAGGGCCGATCGGCGTCGCGGTTCACCCGGACGGCCGGTTCTTCGTATCGCTGCGCGACGAGGGCAAGGTAGGCGTTTACGACGAGATGTTTGCGTTCATCGGCTTTCTGGGCGACGGCGATCCGGACGTAGCGTTCGTGCAGCCGACGGACATCGACATCGCGACCGACACGGGGCAGATCTACGTGGTGGACGGTGCGGGTGACCGGGTGTACGGCTTCGCCGCGGACGGGAGTCTGATGTTGCGTATCGGCGCGCGGGGCGGCGGGGCCGGCGATTTCCGGTATCCCAGTGCCCTGGCCGTCGACGAGGCCCGCGGCCGGCTGGTGGTGGCCGACCACGATAACTTCCGGGTCCAGATCTTCACCACGGGCGGCGTGTTCGGGCTGCGGTTCGGCTACCGGCTGAAGTTCACGCCGGGCGAGCCGTCGCAGGGATGGGTCGCGCGGACGCAGGGGATTGCGGTGGATGACGCGGGCGACATCTACGTGGCGGACGCAATGATGAGCACGGTTCGCGTGTTCGACGCGACGGGTACGGAGATCGACAAGCTGCTCGAGTATGGTTCGGAGCCGGGCGACCTCCGCACTTCGTGCGATTTGGCTTTGAGCGTGGATGGCACGCGGCTATACGTCGTGAGCACGAATACGTCGAGTGTGGAAGTGTACGCGACGCCGGACCTGGGCGGGCTGCGCAGTCCGGCCGGCGCCCCCGGTGCCCCGGGCACCAATGGCGGCCTCTTCGACTCACTTCGTGTCGGGCGGGGTGGGGCATCAAGCAAGGCGATGTCGCCGAGCGCGTTCGAGTGGATCTACCGGGCCAGCGCGCCGGACACAACGTTCGACGGTCCCCACATGGTGGATGATTCGGAGATCGTCTGCGGGCGGTGCCACGGCTTCCCGGGTCTGCCGGGCGGCCAGGAGGACGCCGTCGAAGGGCAAAGCCTGCTGTGCATGTCATGCCACAGCGCCGGAGGGCAGGCTCTTCAGAGTCCGGTGCACGAGTCGGACGTGGCCCTGTCACACCCGTGGGGTGTTCCGGCGGTCAATCCGCCCGTCGGGTCACTGGGCCCGACGCCGGGTGGTCCGCTGGCGTTGTACCTCGACGACGGCAACATCAAGTGTGCCACGTGCCACGATCAGCACAGTACGTTCCATGAACCGTACTTGCGGATGACGGCCGCCAACGCCGCCCTCTGCAAAGACTGCCACCGCGGCATCGGCGCGCCCGCGGACCATGGGCGTCTGTTCACCGCGTACTGCCTGGATTGTCATGATACGCACTCAACCAGCGGCAACCTGCACCTCGTCCGCGATCGTTTCACTTTCTTCGGCGCCGCCGACGTGACCTTCACGGACGACACCCGCGGGGTCGGCCCCGGAGCGTTCGTCGATCCGGACCCGTTGACGAAGGGTGTCTGCGAGGCGTGCCACGCGTACCCGGCCGGGTCGGGTCCGCACACACTCAGTTCGGGCATGCCAGCGTGCACCGACTGCCATCGACACGAAGCGGGCTTCGAGGTGGGGTCTGCCTGCGCGAACAAAGGGGATGGCAACGGCGATTGTCACATCGACCTCGAGGACTACGCGGAGTGCGCCGGGTTCCTCGCCGGTCCGGATACCCCGGCAGACGCGGCCGCTGAGTGCTATGACTTCGACGGCGACCTCGACGTGGACCTCGCCGACTTGGCCCGGCTTCAGATCGAGTACACGGGGCCGGATCAGGCCATTCCCGGCTGCTCGCTGTAGCATCGTCCCTCCCGCGGGACGGGGTTGATTCTCACGATTGGGAATAGGACTGAGGGCGTTCGGCGGCCACGGCCCACGCTGTGGCCCGACGCACGAGGGGTCGTCGCACGGCTGGCGGGCGGCGGACCGGGGAATCGGAGGCGTAACGCCCAGCCATGGGCCGCAGGTCATTGGCACGTCTTTTGCCTATTTTCCATCAGGAGACAGTACGCGGGTACGCCGGCCCGGCGGACCACAAGGAGATTCGGGATGAGCCAGGCGCTGATCATTGGCGTGTTGCTGCTGGGGCAGGTCGATCCGCCCGCCCACGTGGGGACGCTGGGGGAATCGTTGCGGAGTCCGGCCCGGCTGGCGGTGGCCGCGGATGGCACGGTGCTGGTCACCGATCCGTTCAAGAACCACATCGCGCGGTTCGACGCGGACGGCACCTTCTTGGGCACGTGGTCGGTGCCGGCGGGGCCGATTGGCATAGCCGCTCACCCGGACGGCCGGTACTTCGTGTCGTTGCGCGACGAGGGGCGGGTGGCGATCTACGACGGCACGTTTACGTTCGTCGGCTACCTGGGTGACGGGGACCCGATGGTGGACTTCGTGCAGCCGACGGACCTCGACATCGCGGCCGACTCGGGGCGGATCTACGTCGTGGATGGGCCGGCGGACAAGCTATACGGTTTCAGCGCAGATGGGAGTCTGGCGTTGCTGTTGGGCACGCGGGGCGGTCAAGCCGGCGAGTTCCGGTTCCCCAGTGCGCTGGCCGTCGACGAGGGCAACGAGCGTCTGGTGGTGGCGGATCATGATAACTTCCGGATCCAGACGTTCACCACCGGCGGCGTTTTTGAACAGCGCTTCGGGTACCGGCTGAAGTTCACGCCCGGTTCGCCGTCCGAGGGGTGGGTCGTGCGGACGCAGGGTGTCGCGGTGGATGGGGAAGGGCGGATCTACGTGGCGGACGCCCAGATGAGCACGGTTCGCGTGTTCGATGCGACGGGCAGCGAACTGGCCAAGCTGCTCGAGTTCGGTACGGAGCCGGGCGATCTTCGCACGCCGTGCGATGTGGCGTTGAGCGCCGATGGCACACGGCTGTACGTGGTGAGCACGAACACGTCAACCGTCGAGGTATACGAGGCGCCGGACTTGGGTGGTTTGCGGTCGCCCGTGAACGGGTCGGGCGGGTCAACGAGAGGTCGGGGCGGCACGAACTGGTGCTACTATGACTTTGTCCGCCGGGCGTCGCCCGCGCCCTTCGGGTCCAGCGTGAGGAGCGTTGGGTGGCTCGGTCTCCCTCGGCCGCTCGACCGCAGCGTGGTGAACGATGCCGCGGTGCCGGTCGTCTACGACGGTCCGCATATGCTCGACGATGCCGAGATCATCTGCGGGCGCTGCCATGGGTTCCCGCGTCTTCCGGGCGGTCATGAAGGGCTGGTCGAAGGGCAAGGACTGTTGTGCATGTCGTGTCACACGGCAGGTGGCCAGGCTTTGACCATGCCGATCCACGAGACGGACGTGGCCGACCCGTATGGCCTGAACCCCGCCGCGGCGGACGGTCAGGGTGTTTCGCACGCGTGGGGCACGCCGGCGGTCAATCCGCTGGCCGACTCGGTGGGGCCGGCCCCGGGCAGTCCGATGGCCCTGTACCTGGACGATGGAAACCTGAAGTGCGCGACGTGCCACGATCAGCACTCTACGTTCTACCCGCCGTACCTTCGGTTCAGCAACAACCGGGACGCGATGTGCAAGGAGTGTCACGAGCCGCGCGACAAAGGACCCGGTGAGGGGGGGACGCATCCGGTGGGGTTCGCGTACCCTGGCGGCGCGGGTGAGTTTCCGCCGGCGGCCGACGTGGCACCGTTGTACGTCAAGGGCGGTCGCGTGGAGTGTATGACCTGTCATGGTGTGCACGGGACCGACTCGGGCGGTGCGAACGACGGCGAAGGCGATGGGATGCTGCTGCGTGCGGCCAATGATGAAACCCTGTGCATGGCGTGTCACACGGAACATATCGGTCACACGCCGACCGGCGACTGGCAGCCGGCGTGCGGCGACTGCCACGATATTCACGATCCCGCGAACATGAACCTCGCGCTGGTCGGTGCCCTGGTGTACAACCGGACGTTGGACGAGGACAAGCCGGTAGTGTTCACCGCGCGGAGCGGTCCGAACAGCTTCGCCGACGGCGACCCCGCGGCGATCGACGGCATCTGCGAGGTGTGCCATACGGCCACCCGGTACCATCGGGAAGACGGTACGGGCATGCCGCACCACGCGGGGGCGACCTGCACGGATTGCCACCCGCACGGGGCCGGCTTCCTGCCGACCGGTGGTTGCATCGATTGTCACAGCGTGCCGCAGGACAATGGGAACGGCATTCCGCCCGGCGGGCGGCCGGCGGTGGTGAACCCTGACGGATCGGGTGGTCATCATCTGAGCGGCGAGGTTCTGACGGACGACGATTGCGTAGTGTGCCACGAGATGACCCAGCACATGGAGGGGCAGGTTCGGCTCTGGGCGGACCCGACCGAGCCGGTCGATGTGCTGCCGGTGACGGGCGAGGCGGACGAGCTGGTCCCGTTCTGCGATGCCTGCCACGTCGACATGACCCATCCGACCATCCACACGGTGGAGGGTGCGTGGGAGCCGGTCTGCACCGAGTGCCACGAGATCCACGATCCGGCGAACGTGAACCTCTCGCTGGTCGCGGACGTGGTTTACAACCGGACGCTGGAGATGGACAAGCCGGTGATCTTCCTGTCGCGGACGGGTCGGTACAGTTTCGCGGACTCTGATCCCGAGGCCATTGACGGGATCTGCCAGGTGTGTCACACGGATACGCGGTACCATCAGGAGGACGGTTCGGGTCTGCCCCACCACGGTGGGGCGGACTGCACGGTCTGCCACCCGCACGCGGTCGGCTTCCTGCCGGCGGGCGGTGGTTGCATCGACTGCCACGGCGTGCCGCAGGACAACGGCGACGGTGTGCCGCCCGGCGGGCGCCGGGCGGTGGCCGGCGAGTTCCCGGCGGACGATCCGCACGCTCACTTCGGTCTCGAGCTGGATGACGAAGGCTGCCAGGTGTGCCACAGTCTTGACACCCACATGGACGGGTACGTGGAGCTGCGCGATCCGGATGACGGGAGCATTTACCGGTTCGTGTATCCGGATGATCTGCCCGGCGATCCCGACGTGTCAAACTTCTGCGGGAACTGCCATGACGCGGACGGAGCCGCCAATCTGCCGAATCCGTTCGACCCGTTCGGGGACGGGAACGCGCCGCCCGACGTCGCCTCGCGGTTTCTGGGCAGCCTCCAGTGGTCGGAGTGGTACGGTGACAGCTGCTTCTCCGAGGGGGGCACGCTTCGCGCCGTCAACAGTCACCACGACATCAGTGACGCCGACCAGGGCTTCAGCGGCGCGAGGCTCGAGTGCCTCAACTGCCATGGTTCGCACATCGCCGGTGCGTCGCAGCCGCTGGCGGACCCGTCCGCGGCGACGTCGACCTGGGCCGGCACGGACAACGAGTTCTGCCTGGCGTGTCACTTTGGTGGCGCGGGTCCGGCCGATCCCGGCTTCCCCGCGGGCGTCGTCGGTCCGTCGATTGCCCTGAAAGGCATCGAGTCGTGTGATTACGACTTCGAGCCGTGGTATGTTTCGTACACCTGGACGCACTCGGCTCACGGGCACGACTCCAAGCGAGGGTGGGACGGGTACTCGGGCGCCCCGGCGTACGAACTGGCCTGCGCCGACTGCCACGATCCCCACGGGTCCTATAGCCCCGCCAACCCGGAGGGCAACCCGTACATGATTCGCGATTTCGTCGACGGAACCGCGTACGTGGATGACGGGTACCGGCTGGCCGGCTTCATCGGTCCGCCCTGGGATCGTTTCGGCACCGCGCGAAATGTGGTGGTGACGATTGACGGGCTCGACGTCGGCTGGGGCGGCCAGGAAGGGCTTTGTGCCGTTTGTCACGTCGATTGGCTGGAGACGGGGGGCACAGACTGGTGGCACGACCTGTGCACCGGCTGTCAGACCTGCCACGGCCATGGAGCGACGTGGGGCGAGCACGACTGGGAGGGAGGGGACGACGACACTCCGTGTCCGCCGGGCGGTGCCCGCGCGGCGAAGCCGCCACAGTTCGACAGCCAACAGGTGGGCGGACTGGCGAGGCGGCTGGAGGCAATGAAGCGCGAGTAGAAGACGGTCCGGGCGACTTGACAGCCGGGTGCGGGTGAACGGCCACTCGGACCGTACGATTATGGAACAGTTGACAACGGGCGCTGGGTGGCATTGCATCTAAGGCCCCCCGGGATCGTCGTTTCGGTTCCGATAACGGATAGCGCGAATGCGGACCACCGCCCATGACGGGTGCGGTGTGTCGGAGGAGAGCAATGGCGTTGCGTGGTGTGATCGTTCGATTCCGAGGGAGTTCGATCGTGGCGGTCTTGTCCGTCCTGGTTGTGTGCGCATCAGGGTCGGAACTGGCGGCCCAGGAGCAGACGTTCCACGCGAGCGCGGACGGCACCATCGTGGACGGCGGCGTGTACGGGTCGTTCGACGGCGTTCCGGACGCCTGGGATTGGACGTTCGACGAGTCCGGTTACGAGGGAGCGATCACGCTCTCGACCGAGTCGCCCGTGAACAGCATGGAGCACCGCGTGGTGTGGGAGTACGATCTGCGCGGTCTGACGATCGACCCGCCCGTGAGCGCTTCGCTTCGGTTTACGATCCGGGGGGCCACGGTATTCCCCATGGAACCCGCGGTGGTGCACGTCTACTCGTACCCGGCCGATCTTGAAGAGGATCCGGACGACTTCAATGCGGAGCCCGCGGTGTTCCAGGGCAGCGTTACCATTCCGCCGTTTCAGCCGGCGACGGATTATGCCCTCGACGTCAGCGACGCCGTGAACGGTGCCCTGGGCGGGAGGTTGGACGCGGTAGCGTTTCGGTTCCAGATCGATCCCGATACGCCGCACGATCGGAACCAGGCGTTTATCGATGCGTTGGACGAAGATCCGTCGACGAAGCCCTTTGTGGTGATTGGCGAGGGCCCCGGGCTCCCCGGCGACGGCGACGGCGATGGCGACGTCGATCTGGATGACTACGTCGTGTTCGCTACGTGCGTCGAGGGCCCGGATGTGGTGGTCGATCCCGCGTGCCAGGTCTTCGACCTGGACGGTGACGGTGACGTGGACCTCGACGATTTCGCCTTGTTCCAGCAACCGTTCACCGGTCCGCTCGACTGATCGCAACGCGAAGACGGGCCGCTGACCGCGGCTCGTGCAGGCCGGTCAATCCGCGGTTGCTGCCGGCTCTACCCGCCGACCTTCGTGGTCACTTCGGCGATGGCCTCCGGTGGGCACCGGCCGGTCTGCGTCCACACCTCGTACAATCGCTTGCCCCGCTCGTCGCTCTTATTCTGTTCCGCGAGAAACTTGATGTACTCCCACGACACGGACTGGTAAAGGAGTCTCGCGGTGACCGTCTTGGCACCATCCGGGACGGCGAACTCCACATCGTCCCAATGCTGGCCGTCGGCGTAGGTGGCGCCCACCGGTGCGCATTGATGCTCGGCGAACGCGGCGTTCTTGAAGCCTCTGGGGGGAATGCGGGTGTCCTTGGCGATGGTATCGTTGAGCACGAAGTGGAACGACGGGCCGGCCGGCTTGCCGGTCTTCTTGCTCTGTTCTTCGCTGATGGCGGGCAGGCACTCGTACACCCGCGTCTGCTCCGGGTCGAGCAGCGTCGGGGCGGTGACCGGTTGGCCGGCGAGCGTGTCCTTTTTGTCGCCGTAACGACCGACTTCCTTGATGACGGTCCCGGCCGGGTCGCGGAACACGAGGTTGACCCACATTCTACGTCCTTCCGGATAGCCGGTCGGCAGCTTGTGACCGGTCCGATTGGTGATGCGGAGCGATCCCTTGCCGCCGGGCGGGCAGCGCAGGTCGAGGGACGCTGCGGTTCGCAGTAACTCGCGCGTCTTCTCCTGAGCCACCTTGAGCGCTTTGGCGTTGATATCTTTCGTCGGCCACAGGCGGGCGATGGCGTCCTGGACCCAGGTCGATCCACCTGGCGGACCGTGCCGCACGAAGTAGTCGCGCCGGGGTCCGCCGAAACGCGACGCCTGCCCGCCGCCGGCGACGGTGGGGTAGTGGCAGGACTGGCACGTGCCCTTTCGGCCTTGTTTGGCGAAGTCGCTCAGGGACCACTCGCTGTAGGTCCGTTCGATGTGGCCGAACGCGTGGGGTGGCTGGGTGTTGACGTCTTTCGCCTGCATCGGGTTCGACAGATTGTGACAGACGCCGCAGAGTTGACCGGACGCGTGGAACTCGGATTTCGCCGTGCCGTGCGGCATCGCGCCCTGGCAATCAGGGTACGGTCCGCGAACGACGTTTGCCGGGTCCACCACCATCATGGCGTTGCCGTAACCGGGCGGGGTGGTTTGAGCCAGCTTCTTGGCTTCCGCGGACAGGGGATCGACCAGGCGATGGCAGACGTCGCAACTGACGCCGTGCATGTCTTCCGGTGTCAGGGCCGAGGCATCGGCCGGCTTTGACCGGCCTTCGACCCAGCCGCGCGGGGCATGGCAACGGAGGCAGAACTCGCCCACGCCGGGCACGTCCTGATTCGAGATCGACATGGTCGCCAGGAACACGGGATCGCGGGCCGCTTGCGCCATTAACGAACCCTGCCAGGAGAAGACGGGGTCGGCCTCGCCGTTGTTGGTCTTGGCGTGGCACATGATGCACTGGGCGACCTTGGCGAATTCGACGCCTTTCTCTCCCGGTTGGGTCCCGGGCAAGATGATTTCGGCCAGGCCGGGCCGGGCCAACCCGTGGAGAACGCAAACGATTATCGCAAGCACGGGGACGAAGGACTTCATGGTGAGCCTCTCGTGGTTTTGCGGGAGAGCAGCCGGCCGTTTCATCCATGGACGTCGGCCCACGAAGACCGGCGTTGCCTCGCATTATAGAAAAGACCCGCGGGATGGGGCAATGCGGCCGCCTTTGTCGAAGGTGATTCGCGCGTTCAGACGCGTTACGCATTGGCAATGCTGTGTCGGCTTTCGGTCAGTCCGCGGCGTCCATTCTTCGGTCGCCTGGCGGTGCGGTGCCCTGGTTTACTCCTCGGTCGTTCGATCCGAGCGGCCGATAGTCTCATCCTTCGAGCGCCGCGCCGGCACGATACCGACCCGCCGGGCGGTGGCCGGGGTCCGGAACGCGAACGTGTCCACGGTGACGTTCGGCGCGAAGTTCCAGTTTCGGAACACGGCGGTGTACTGTGGCGTTCCCGAGGCGAGCTTGTAGTCGATGACGAGTTTGAGGGGCACGGGTTGGTCGCCGGGCTGGACCCAAAGCTGCCAATCCAGCATCGGTCCGATGAACACGAGATGGTGTCCGCGATACCCGCCCGTGCCGTTGATGCCGAGGTAGGCGGCGGCGTCCGTGGTGGGCACCAGCGCGTTGTACGCGTTGGCGTACAGCACGTCGCTGGTGGGAATGGCAATGCCGAACCGGTCGGCGATGTAGTCGAGGGCGGCGTCGATCGTGCCAGGGACGTGGGTCATGGACCAGGTATTCCGCCACCGGTCATAGCCCTTCAGCGTTCGGCCGTTGTAATAGAAGCGTTTGTCGATGCCGTCGCCCTTGATTTCGATGCGGAAGCCGTCCGGCCGGGAGACGAGCGCGGTGCACCGCGACGACACGTCGACCATCTGCCCCTTGTCGATCTGGGCTTCGGTCATGTCCACCGCTTCGAAGCTGAACTTCTCGGCGGACGCCAGGAAGTCGCTCATTCGCTGCAAGATGTCATACGGGTCGGGCGGCGCCTCCTCGGTCGCCTCGCGGTGGGGCGTGGCGCCGGTTTTTGTCTTGGGCGGGGCTTCCACAACGACGAAGCCCTCCACGCCCTTGTGCTCTTGGCGGGCATAAAACACGTCGTTGTACCGGTAGTACGTTTTGTCCGCGATTCGGATGCGCTGGCGTTCGGCCGGGAGGTTCGGAACCCAGACTCCGATCACCGGGCGCACGCCGACGTAGCAGACGTCCCCGGTGTAGAAACAGCGGCGGTAATAGTACCCGTTCTCGAAGAAATAGTAGCGGCCGGGGTCGATGTCGACCTGCACGCAGTCCTCGGGCAACTCGGTAACGACGCCGCCCCAAAAGCGGCGGCCGGTTGTCGTGGGACTGCCCCACGGCATCGGCACGATCGGGATGGTGCCCAACGGCGTCTCCAGGACGTGGGCCGGTTCGGGGGCCGGCTCGACGAGGCCGGCGGGTTGGGGCGGCGTGTACACGATGTCGGTCCCGTAACGCCCGTGTCGGATGGAGCCGTAGTGGGCCGGGCGGACCGACGCGGTGCGCAGTTGCTCGGCGCGGGTGATGGCCGCCCGCGACCGCGTTCGGACACTGGGCGGCGGTTGCGGATACACGAGGCCGGAGTAGCGGATGGAGCCGCCGAGATAATTGCCCATTCCGCGACCAGGGGACCAGTATCCGCGTCGTCCGGTGGCTTGGCCCAGACGGCTGCCGAAGCTGCCGCGCTGGTCGGCCAGCCCTCGGTCCGCGGCGAGCAGGAGGACGGCGGTCAGAGCTGGGGCAATGATCCATCGACGCCGGCGTCCGCCGGTGGACATGGCTGGTCTCCTTCGTTGGCTCCGACGAGGGCGTCCATGGTGACGCGCTGCGGGTCGGTGCCCGCGCTGAATTCGAAGTCGTCATCGGGGAAGTCGGCGGCCAGGTCCCATTCCGACAGGTGCGCTTTGAACCGCGGTTGCCGGTCCTGGTCGAGATGGATGATGACGACGCGGCGCGGCACCGGGAGGTCCGTCGCGTCGATCCAAATCTGCCAGTCGATCCGGGCTTGGCGGAACAGCAGGTGATGGCACGATTGGCCGTCGACTTCGTGGCGGCCGAAGTACCTCCCTTCCAACACGTCGGGCATCACCGCGTTGTACGGGTTGCTGTACGCGAAGTCGGCGAGCGGCAGCGTGACGCCGTACTTGTTCACGATGTATTCGAGCATTGCGTCGAGCGTGTCCGGCACGTCTTCCACCGCGTATTCGTTGCGGTCGAGGTTCATGACGGTCAGTTGCCGGCCGTTGTACCAGACGTTTTCGTTGCCGAGATCGCCTCGGATGGTTGCCGCGAGCCGGTCCGGGCGCCGCACGCGGATGTGCGTTTCGCCGGCGTATTCGATGAACGGCCCGTCGGCCAGCGGGACGTCCGTCGTGGTGACTGCATGGAAGCTGAACGACGGCGCCTCTCGCAGCGCGTCGCTCATGACGCGGAGCGTCTCGTCGGCCAGCGGATCGATGTCACGCCACGCCGGCGTGGCTTTGCATCCGACGCTGTTGAAGATGGCGATGCCGAGGAGGCCTGTGCCGAGAACGTGACGGCGGATCATGACCGGCTCCCGTGTGGACCAGTCCTTAGACCTGACCAGGCTGTCGGAACGCAGCCGCACCCAATCGCTTACCATACACCGTGCCACCCATAACTCAACTGGTGCCGCCCGGCATTCGTAAATCTTTGCAGGGAACGTAGTTGGTGCGAATGCTGCCCGACGCGGGAAGACGACGACCGTCGGCGGACGCCGGGCCGGCAACGGTGAGGTGCACCGCGCCCGGCGGGGGCGGTCGGTCCGTCGATCGCCCGGGCCGGCAATGACTCTTGTGATTTCGTCAGTGAGCGCTGGCATGGCTTCCACGCGGGGGCCGGAGCATGGTCATTCTCCGCACGCTCCGATCGATTGTGTCGTCGCGAAACCGCGGGCCGGGCACGTTTCTTGCAACGTGATCCGGTCGACACCGTGTATGCGGCACGTAGCGTTCGTCGGGCTCCCACTTTTGGGAAAGAGGCCGGTGGCCCGGGGCTGGTGATCCCAGAACCGAGAAAGTGACTCCCTGTGGGTGGGCTGTCTGCCCGTTTCTCCGGTGTAACGGCGTGACTATTGACCGAGTCGAATTCGTTGTTGGCTTGTGCCTGATGACGTTTGCGTGGACCACGGCGCAGGGGCGTTTATCGCCTTCGCCGGCCGGTTCGGCCACGTGTGTCACCTCCGAATGCCACGATGACTTGGTGTCGAAGCGGGCACTGCACGCGCCGGTGGCGGGGGGAAAGTGCGAGGCATGTCATTCGCTGACCGACGCGGCTACGCATCGTTTCCGTTTGACCGTCCCCCCAGCCCGGCTTTGTGAATCTTGTCACATTCAAAGCCTCCGTACGTTCGTTCACGAGCCCGTACGGAGCGGAGATTGCACCGGGTGTCATGATCCGCACGGCGGCGATGATCGGTTTTTTCTCATCGAGGATCCGACCGCAGGGCTGTGTTTCCACTGCCATCCGGCTGCGACGTTCGAGGAGCGGGCGCACGTCCATGGCCCCGTCGCCGCAGGAGCTTGTGTAGTTTGCCACGAAGTCCACTCGTCGTGGTATCCCCGATTGCTCGCAACAGCGCCCGAGCAGCTATGCCAAACCTGTCACGATGACGTCCTGGCCCGGTTGCCGCTGTCCCGCCATGTCCACAAACCCGTGGAGGAAGGGCGGTGCCTGTGCTGCCACGACGCCCATGCGTCGGACTACCCAGGTCAGTTGCGATCCCCGTCGCGCGAATTGTGCGTGTCCTGTCACGACCACCAATGGATTCAATCTCTCATCGAGACCGCGAGTCACGTGCACGGCGCCGTGACTTCCGAAGAGGGTTGTACGGCGTGCCACACGGGGCACGGCGGTCTGTTGCCGAAGCTGCTCGCCGAGCCGCTGATGAACCTCTGCCTGTCTTGCCACGCCGAGCCAATGGATGCGTCGGATGGGCGACGGCTGACCGGCATGGCGGCCCTGCTCCGAGATAACCCGGAGCATCACGGTCCGGTTCGGCGCGCGGATTGTTCAGCCTGCCACGATCCCCACGCCGCGCCCCATTTCAGTCTGCTGGAGCTGGAATACCCGGACACGTTCTACGCGCCTTTTGACTTGGACGTCTACAAGCTCTGTTTTTCGTGCCACTTCATGGAGATGGTCACCATTCGCGCCGGGACGGGGGTGACGGGTTTTCGCGACGGCGACCGGAACCTTCATTACGTGCATGTGAACAAGCCGGAAAAGGGACGTACTTGTCGTGCCTGTCACGAGGTGCACGCCTCAAAGCGACCGTTCCACATTCGCGAGGCTGTCCCCTTCGGACCCGGTGGCTGGGCGATTGACATCAATTTCGTGGCGCTGCCCGACGGCGGCACTTGCGCACCGGGCTGTCACGAGGCGCAAACGTATCGCCGCCAGAACGGACAAGGCAGCCGGGCCGCACGACATCGAGGGCTCCCGGAGGTGATGCGATGAACAGGACGCACGAATGCTGGAGGCAACCGGACCCGCCCGCCCCTGCGGGTGGTAACCTGCGCTTGATCGTGATCATGATTCTGCTGTTGGTGAACGGCCGCTCGATCGCGAGCTATGCCACGTCCCTTCCAGCCGTGGGTGAGACCGCGCCCGGCCTGGAACTGCCCGCCCTCGGAGGCGAGGGTACGGTTCGCCTCGCGGACCTTCGCGGACGGGTGGTCCTTCTTTTGTTCGGGGAGTTGTACAACGAGAACTCCATTGCCGCGTGTCGCGATATCGGCACCAACCTCGCCACGGCCGGCACCGGTGCTTCGGCTTATCTGGTCGTGACCCAGCGATCGCCATCGGCCGAGTTGCAGAGCGAAGCACGGCGCAAGGGAGTCGAGATCCCCATTCTCCACGACCCCGACCGCCGCGCGCTGGCCGACTACCGCGTCATCGTGCTGCCCAGCCTCGTCGTCGTGGACGCCAACGGCGCGGTGATCTTGTCGTGCGCAGGCTACCCGCTGAACTTCCGGGACATGGTCGGTGACGCGCTGTTGTACGCCGCCGGTCAACTCTCGGCCGGGGAGTTTGACCGCCGGCGTGGCGGGCTTTCGCAGGCGACCACGCCCAAGCGATCCACCCGGGCCCAGCGGTTGGCCGCCCTCGGCGTGCAACTCGCCCGGCGGGGCAGCCTGGAACTGGCGGTTGACACGTTTCGGCAGGCTATCACCGCCGACGACGAGTGCGTGAGCGCGCGGATCGGCCTGGGCACGTGCCTGCTGAACCGGGGAGAACCGGCCGCGGCGGAGGCGGAATTCCGGCGAGCGCTCGAGATCGCCCCCGATTCGACCGAATCCGCCCTCGGGTTGATTCGCGTGCAGATCCATCGCGGTGGCGACGAACTCGCCGCCGCCGCCACCCGGCTCCAGGAACTCCGTCAGCGAATTCCGCATGACCCCCGCGTATTGTATTTCACCGGGCTCGTGGCGGAGAAGGCAGGTGACAGCGAAACGGCGCTCGGAAGCTACCGGCGGGCGGCGGAACTCCTGCTCTACGGCCAGCAGCAAGGACGGGAATGATCATGGTTAACTCGACATCCGGATCACAGGACGAACGCACTCCAGGCGACGGACGTCGCCGCTTCTGCCAGGTGATGCTCGGCGGAATGACCGGCATCGCCGTCGGGACGATCGGATACCCCATTGTGACTTTCCTCCGGTTGCCGATGTCTTCCAAGCCCGAGGATGTCCTGGAAGTATCGCTGGATGACCTGGCCGATGGCACGGCCGTGTGGGGTGAGCACCTGGGGCGCCAAATCGTGGTGATCGAGAAGGGCAACGAGATCCGGGCGTTCGACGGCGCGTGTACGCACCTCGGCTGCATTGTCCAGTGGGACCGCGCGACCAGCACCTTCCGCTGTCCATGCCACGGGGCGGCGTTCGACGACCGTGGCCACCCGGTGTTTGGCCCGGTGAACACGCCGCTGCGGCGCGTCGAGTTCGTCGTGGAAGCGGGTGTGCTCAAGATCGCGTAGTACGTACGTCGGCAACGCCGTGTCGGAGGGATCCGCATGAAGTGGTTCACGTCCGTTTACCGGGGCCTGGATGAGCGCTATGCCCTCACCCCGCTGCTCGAGAAGAACCTCACGAAAAAGTGGGTACCGCGGACGCTCGGCTGGGCAGGCTGCTTTGGCGGACTCGCCTTCCTGCTGTTCACCATTCAGGTATTCACGGGGATCTTGCTCCTGATCTACTACAAGCCTGACCCCACCCGGGCGTGGGACTCTGTCACGTTCATCAAGAGCAACGTTCCCATGGGCTGGTTGATCCAGCGGATCCACACCGTGGGGGCGAACATGATGATCGTGTTGGCATTGATGCATATGGGCCGTATCGCGTATTACAGGATCTACCGGGCGCCGCGCGAATTGCACTGGGTCTCCGGCGCCACGCTCCTCGGCCTCACCATGTTTCTGGCCTTCACGGGCTACCTGTTGCCGTGGACGAACCTCAGCTACTGGGGTGCCGCGGTGGGTACTGAAATCCCGAGTGCCGTGCCCGTGGTCGGCGAGCAGATCGTGACCTGGTTACGCCGCGGGCCCACGATATCCGGCGAGACACTGGGGTTTTTCTTCGCCATGCACGTGGCCGTGCTCCCGATCATAACGGTTGCCTTCCTGGGCATGCACTTTGCGATGATCCGTCGAACCGGAATCTCCAAGCCGCTCTAGCGGCGAAAGGAGTCTGTCATCGTGGCTGTCGACTATCGTGAACAATACACGCCGGGCCAGCTCGAGCCGTTCTGGCCCAACGAGATACTGCGGATGTGCGTGGTGGTTCTGTGCACGCTGGCACTGATCATGGCATTCGTCGTTCTGCCGGTTGTGCTGGATTACGTCGGCCTTGGCGGGTTGATCCACGAAGAGGAGCCCGCCGACCCGCGATCGACCCCGGCCCACATTCGGCCGGAGTGGTACTTTCTCGCGGTGTACCAGTATCTCAAGCTGCCGCCGCAGGAGTTTCTCGGCATCTCGGGAAAGACGATCGGGGTATTGTCGCAAGGACCGTTCGTGCTGGCGCTGATCTTGCTCCCGTTCTGGGCGCGGCGTTGGTCCAGTCGGCGGCCGGGCGTGCTTCACGGGACCATCATCACGGTGATTATCTTTGGCTTCCTTGCCTTGACCTTCTGGGCCGTGTGGCCACCGCCGCCGTTGCTCACGTTCTGTTGCGCTACGGCGCTGGTTCTGTTCTGCGTCATGATCGTCCACGAACGCCGCACGATCCGGCGGGTGTTATACCCCAGGAAAGAGCAGTCACCATGACATCGCCGATTACAACGCTCCTCCTCCTGCCGTTGCTCGGCCTCGCCGCCCCGGCGTCGGAGCAGAACGAGCGTGGGTCGGAGCCCGCCGCCGGCGAGGCGGACGCCTTCGCCGACAACGCATGCGTGCAGTGTCACCGGGCGCTGTCCGGGCGATCGGCGGAAATCGTCGACCTCGAGTGGACACGGAGCGTGCACTTCGAGAACAACATCGGATGCGACGGCTGCCACGGCGGCGACGCGTCGCTGAAACGGGAGCATTTTGCCTCCGACGAGGCGTTCAAGCGAGCTGCTCATCTGGCCCGCGTCCCCGAGTTCCTCACGCTGCACGCCGATGACGCCCGGTTCGTGAGCCGCGCGCGCGGGCGCAGCATCTCCTACTTCTGCGGACGCTGCCACACCGAGATCATGGAGAAGCACCTCGGCAGTCCGCATGGCAATTTCGGCGACCCGTCGTGCCTCTTCTGCCACGGACAGGGCAGCCACGCCATCCAGCGGGCCACGATCGACATCATCGACACGCGACCCCGCTCGGATGGCGGCCGGTGCGCCGTCTGCCACCAGGCCTCCACCATGAAGGTGGTGGGCGACATCAAGGAAGTGCTCAGAACGACGGCGGAACGGATCGACTCGTCAGCGGAGGAATTCCTGGCGCTGGAAGCGGCAGGATACCGAAACCTCTCGCTGGGCCAGTTGCACCATCACACCGCCGACACGCACTCGCGGCTGCGCCGTGTGTTTCACAGCTTCAACATGCGCGATATCAACGAATTGGCGCATTCCATCGAGGCCGTCGCCGACCAGACGGACTACGCGTGTGAACTCGTGGCGTCTCTCCAACGGGCTCGCCGGAACCAGACGCTCGTGGGTCTGGGGGCCGTGGTCTTCCTGCTGGTGTTCGCCGGATCGTTGGTCTACTACAAGCATGCCTACTGCGACGATTATGGGAAGTAAGGTGACGGTCGTTGGCTCGGTTCGAACCCACGGCCGGGGGCGGCGGGGGCCGGGGCGAGGGGGGTGGCCCGGGCGACGCTGCAGAGAACTGGTGAGGAATGCGGACTAGAACTGCTGCAGGCCATCCGCGCCGCTGGATGGCGTCGTGACCGGGACTCCATGGTCTCGGCCCGGGGGCTTGGGCGCCTTGGCGTGCGGGGACAAGCGCTCTTGTGGCACTTGAACAAGCCGCGCATCGCGATGGTTCCCATCGTGGCCGGAGACGCGGCTGAGGCGGGCTGAGTCCGACTTGCCCTCCACGACGGCCACCAGGCGATCCACCATGGCTTTGACCGTCTTGGCCTGCCCGCTGAGTTCCTCGGCGGCGGAAGCGGACTCCTCGGCACCCGCGGCGTTCTGTTGCGTAACCTTGTCCATCTGCGAGACCGCGGTATTGACATGGTCCACGCCTTGGGCCTGCTCGTCGGATGCCTTGGAAATGGCGTTCACGATTTCGGTCACCTTGGCCACGTCGTCGCCGATCTTCCCAAGAGCCTTGCCCACTTCCTCGGCGACTTCGACGCCCTCACGTGAGCAAGCCGCCGCACTATCGATGAGCGCGGTCGTCTCCGTCGCGGCGTCGGCCGCACGCATCGCCAGGTTGCGAACCTCGTCAGCGACGACGGCGAAGCCCTTACCGTGCTCGCCGGCCCGTGCGGCCTCCACGGCGGCGTTCAGCGCCAGCAGGTTCGTCTGGAAGGCGATCTCCTGGATGACCTTGATCACCTTGCCAATTTGCAGGGAGGAATGGCTGATACCCGTCATGGCCTCGTTCAGCCGAGACATGGTCTGGTTGCCGGAGTTCGCCGCGGTACGTGCTTGGTCTGCAAGATCGTTCGCCCTTTGGGCGTTTTCCGCGTTGGTCCGGCTCATGGCGGCCATTTCCTCAAGCGACGCCGACGTCTCCTCCAGAGACGAGGCCTGCTCGGTGGCCCCCCGGGCGAGCTGTTGCGAGCTCGACGAGACTTCCGAGGAGGCCGCAGACATCTGTTCCGCACCTTCGCTCAGGCGGATCACCACATGTTTGAGCACTCTGGAGAGACCGCGGGCGATGGATACGCCAACAAGTGGCATGAGCACGGTCATGAAAATGCCCACGCCAACGAAGCCCAGCATGGCCGTTCTCGCGCGACCCTTGACCGCCGTGCTGACCTCCATTACGGCCGCTTTTCTCTTCTCCATATTATCGCGCAGGGCGCGAACTCGCTGTTTCTTTTCGTCGATTCGGGCGACCGTCGCGTCGATCTCCGCCTGCTGCAGACCCTGCAAACGGTCCAGCGTGTCGCGGGCCTTGTCGAACGCCTCGCCCGCGGCGGCCATGCTGTACGCATCGTCGCGATCACCTGCCCCCGCCTCGAACGCGCGGCGGGTCTTGCGCTGCCAGGCCTCGAATTCCGCGGCGAACTGCTGATGAAGCGTCTTCGTCTCGTCCGTGAAGAAGGACTCGGACGCTTTGGCTACGCGTTGATCCGCTTGGGCGATGTTCTCCTGATTGGCTGCGTCGGCCTCGGCCCGTTTCCCCGGGTCCGCCGAGGCTGCCAGGCGCTCGGCGATCAGCGCTTGGTGCATATCGCGATCGGCCTCCAGCATGAGTTGGAGGCTCTTGTCCAACTGCTGGATCCGCACCACGTCGGTTTGGATCAGCGGCATCATCTCGTCGTCGATCAACGGTCGAATCTGGCCGTCGAGCAGCACGACGAACTGGCGATCGACAATCTCCTTTAACCCGCTCGTCGCCGTCCGCAGCGTCCAGATCCCCAGACCTATGAGTGTCACCGTGGCAGCCAATGGGATGACAACCATGACGGCGAACTTTCCGTTTAGACTCATTGCGACTCCTCCGCGCGTTCCTGCCAAAGCCGGCGCGGATACCCCCGGCCGAACGTGATCTCGGTCGGCTCATATCGGAACGGGGTAACCGGCACGGAGGGTATCGGCACTGGATCGTCGGGTCTTTATGGATGCGAACAGCCAATTTCGCGGCAAATGTGGGCGTTGGGTGGTTTGGCGTCCCGGCGGCACCCCGGAGCGGTTTGGCCGCGGGATCGGGGCGGCGGGGCATGCGGAAAGCTGCCCTGGGGCTCCAGCAATCCCTCGCGGGTCGCACGTTGGGTCGGCTCGAACCGATCGTGGATGCCCCAACGTCTCATCCGGTCTTCTACGCGGACGGGTTCCTCGGGACTGGCGCTTCCGATTTCTTGCCGCCGATTTGGCTGGGGAGGCGGCTGCGCTCGTGCCGGGCGGCCCGGAGGCGACGGCACGTGTGACCGACGCTTCCGCCCGGCCTGGGACGCCATCGCTTGCCGACCACCGGAAACCGGTGACCGTGCCTATTCGCGTTCCCCGGCTCGCCTTAACAGGACGAGCCCGCCCATCAGCAGGAGGGACAGGGTAGCGGGCTCGGGGATCGCGGCGTCGATAAGCATTTGTCGCAGCTCCTCATAATAAGGCGGGTATTCCAAGTCGTGTTCGGTCAGGTTGTAGGTCCCCACCACCTGGTTCTCGGCGTCGAGGATGACCACGTCGCGCAGCGTCACGCCCCACCTCAGCCAGGCCTCCGAGCCACCTTCCTCGTCTTCGACGTCCTGGAGCCAGGGGATGTCCACGCCGTCGGTCATCAGGTCGTTGTCTTCCTCAAAGCCGAATTGGTTCACACCGAGAATCTGGATAGCGAGCTCGGGGTGAGCGGCGGCCAGATCGTTCTGCATTGCGTCGAGGATTCCAAACTGGATCCGGCAATAGTCTCACGTGGCCTGCCCGAAATACCAGGCCGACACCTGTCCCAGATAGTCGCGGGGAGACACCCATTCGCCATACCTCGGGGATGTTGCGTTGACATCCGGTAGCGAGAAATCAGGGACCATGCCGCCGCCAACGACCGACGGCCCCGCCGACAACACAAGCCACGCGACCCCCGACGTGGCCAGCAACCCGCATCTCAACGGCTTTCGACTTCGTACGTCCATCGTTCTCTCCTCCAAAACGTGGTGGGGGCTCCATCGTCCCTGGTAGCGTGGTGGCCCTTCGATATGGCTGGCTTCCCCCGTATTCCTGCCCGAGGAAGGCGAAATCACCTGACCGCCATGATAGCAGGAACGAGCCTTGACAATCCACATCCCCGCGAGCCGTTCGGTGTGACGGACGTGGTTTGGCCGGAACATCCGATAAGTCTTCGTTTCACTACTCCTGCTGGCCCAGGAGGTAGCCGCCTACGCAATGCCGCTCCAGGTAGTCGAGCGTGTCCGCCTCGGGAAAGACAAGCGTGAACGCAGTGGTGAAACCGCCGCTCGCCGCGTAGCTGACGCCCTCAATGTGCTCGCCGTCGCTCAGTCGGATAGCCCCCTGGTTCGTGCCGATGAACGACCCGCTGACCTCGATGAATATGAGCTGGTCCGGTCCCGGGTTGTCCGGCGAAAACCAGTCCAAAGGCAGCGAACGTGTGGTCAGTTCGCACTCACTGAGGGTGAAGGTGCCCCAACTGCCGTCAGCACCCCCCGCGAGATCGCCTTCCGAGCTGGGCACCACGATCTGGATGCCGCCGGTGTACGGCTCGTCGAGCCGGAACCCCGCGGTTGTCGAGATCATCACCGCGCTGCTCCCGTTGCTGACCTTGAGGATCACCTGGTGACCCATGCCGATGATGCCGTAGTTGTACTGGTCCGGTCCCCATTCGATCTCGGGGGCGTCGAGGGTTACGGCCTCGTTATGACTGCCTGTGATGGTGTAGTTGATATGCCCGCACAGCCGGTTGACGGTGTACCCGGACGGGTCCGTGATGTTATCCGCCGGGCCGTAGGCGTCCATGATCTTATCCACGCCGATGGCTCCCGCCGCCCGGGTCAGCAGGGCGCTGCCCGCCGTCTTGAGCAGCGCCACCCGCTGCCCGCCGACGTCCGCGGCGGCCGGCCAGGTGTGATCCTCGTCCAGCAGGAACTCCTTGAGCTCCGCACCGGTCATATCGGAATCGATCGACTTCACAATGGCCGCCACGGATGCGACCAGCGGGGCGGCGAACGAGTTGCCCTCAAGCGTAATCCGCGCCGGCCCCACCATGTTGTCGCCCACGAGGCCGGGGATGGTGGTGGCCGGCCCCGCCAGCTCGATGCCGGGACCGGTGCACGATTGCGGGAAGCGGACGTCGGGGTCGCAGCTTTGGTGCCCGCCTACGGTCAGCAGGTTTGCATTGGGCATGCCGGCCGGTGCGTCGTTGCCGTTCAGGACGAAGCTGTCGTTGCCAGCGGCCGCAATGAATAGAGTCTCCGGCGACTCGTCGAAGACGCGGCTGAACTGGGCCTGGGCCCTGAGCAGCCAATTCGGCCGGTCGCTCCCGGCGTCCCGCCCGAGGCTGAGAACCACGATGTCGGCCCCCAGCAGGACGGATTCCCGCATCCGGGCGAGCGTCCGGGCCAGGCTGTAGGCATTGCCCCAGATATGGGCGTCGCCGACGATCAGGTGCAGCCGGTCGCCCAGGACGCGGAGGGCGACGCCATTGATCATCCCGTCGCCGTTGTCGCCAGCGATCAGGGCCGCGATGTTCGTGCCGTGCTTGCGCAAGTGCCAGTCGTATGGCGTTACACCATCAGGTTGGCCGGGGAATTGCGTTCGCGGCAGGATCTCGTCAAACTGATCGCATTCAACCCACAGGCTCGAGTCGACGATCGCTACCGTCACGTCGCTCAGGTTCACGTGTGACATCACCTGGTCGAAGACGGGGATGGCCTGGTAGTAGTCCATCACCGCGAACGCACAGCGCTCGGATTGAGTCATGTCCGAGTTGTCGTCGTCGTTTTCGACGGCCCGGCCGGCGAGCAGCTCATTGTACCCCACGGCGTCCACGCCCTCGTAGCCTCGGAGGGCGTCGCAGACGGTGTCCAGCCGCGTCATGGCCGCGTCTGCTTCGGTCTCGTCGTTGCGGATCTCGAGTTGGTAGATTCCCACGTCGGGGATCTGTCCCACGAGTTCGAGGCCTGTATCGCCCAATTCGACAGTGACACTTCGATGGCACGATGGCGCATCGTCGC
>CAZBUJ010000083.1:0-25327 GCA_964495075.1 uncultured Phycisphaeraceae bacterium | reverse complement strand
CGCTCTGCCGCTCGCAACGACCGAAGACTCGAGCGCGTCGTACGTCCCAGGCGGCCAGATATGCCCACGCACCGCAGCGCGCGTACTCGTGTTCGACCCGCATCGGGTGACCGGCACGGGGCGGCTGCGTCGGATGGAGTCGGCGACGCGCCTGGATGCTGGTCTTCTCGTCGGCGGAGATCCCATACTCGTCTTGCCCCAGGGGTCGGCCGTTCCATCGCCCCGCGTACAGATCGAGAATGCGCCCGGCCTTGCGGGCGAAGTCGGGATCGCGCGGAAAGAGCCCGTGCCGGTGGCACCAGGGCCGAATGGCGTCTTGCGACAACCAACGCCAGGAACTCGGCGTGCGTCAGGCTGTTTCCGGTCGCTTCCTGCAGGCGCACGTCCAGCGATTGGGCTAGGCCCGAGAGCCGCAACTTGGTCAGAGCCGTTCGCAGGGCTTCGGTCATGGTCGCCTCCTTCCTCCCGGAGGGGAATGAAGGAAGATGGTATCAGGAGGGGGCATCCTCCCAGGTGCTTGAATATGAGTACTAACCAAGAGGACGCCCGATGGCTGCGAGACGGCAAAATCCTGAAAGACCAAAGGACACCCAATGTGGGCACGACGCGCTAGGGGCCACGAGAGGCCGGCCATACCCGCCCCGAGGTCCATGGTCGGTCCTGGTCCCACGATGAAGGCGTTCGATGCGTCTCCTGATTCGCCTTGTCCGGTCATCCAGGCGATGCTGGGCCACGCCCGGCTGTCCACCACGCAGATGTACACCCAGGTGAGCATCCGCAAACTGAAGAAGATTCACACCACGACCCACCCGCCCCGGATAGAGCGTAGCGCGGACACCCAGGCTGCACTCCCTGAGGACGACGACGAACCTACGGCCGAGGACGTGCTGAGTACCTTGGACACCGGGCTCTTTAAATTAGCCACGCCAGTATGACGCGACGTGGCACTCAAGAACAGGAGCGGGTCGATCGCCTTGTGTGACCTGGTCCGCGACTACGACGTGGACCTGCTGGGCAACCTGACGCCCACGGCGGGCGGTTTTAAGCAGAACAGGGCCAGCGCCACGTTCACCCCCACCGTCAACGCAGCGTTGAGGGACGGCCGGAGCAGGCTACAAACCGAACGTCCGGCATGCAGGCGCGGGGGTCAGACAGGCCCGTAGTGCCTGGTGAGCCTTCGATTCGCGGTGGATTGGCACGTGCTCGGCCGTATCGCCTCCCGTGCTTCTGAGACCCGGTTAGCCGCTTGCAGGGTAGGGCGTTACGGACCAGCTTACGCGGCGGGCCGTTAATGGACCAGCACCTCCTGGAATCGGCCGAAGTCGCCCAGGTCGACGTCGCCGTCGTATTCCGCGTCAAACGCCTCGCAACCGGGGTCGTAGGGGCCGGCGTCCGGCCCGGTGAAACAACCGTCCCACGCCGCGTAGTCGACCAGATCGACTGACCCATCGCAATTGTAGTCGCCCAGGCCGTACTCGTACGCCCCCATGTCGACCCGCGTACAGAGGACGCGTGGGCGTCCGTCGAGATCAGTGTGACCGTCGGTCAATACGTAGGCCGGATCGCCCGTATTGATGCACGGCGAGCCGGCGCTGAGGCGGTAATCGTTGTCCGCCCACCCGCCCGGGTCGCCGTCCGGCCCGGCTGGATTCACGAACAGTGGGTCGTCACCCATACTGCCGGTGCCGCCGAGCGATCCCGTCCAGCCCTGGATGCACGTGTAATCCACGGTGACGGCACACGTGGGTGCGCTGGTCATCTGCGCGGTCTCGGTCGGTTCACCGGTGCTCGTGTGGTTGTCCCAGAGAATACAACTGGTCAATGAAACGTCGCTGGTGCCGACGTTCCGGATCGCCCCCGCACCAGCCGTTGTCGCCTCGTTCGCCACGAAGGTGCTGTTCGTTACGGTGAGATCGGTGTTGCTGTTGTTGATCGCCCCGCCGGCGTACGCGTGGGCCATGTTGCCGCCGAACAGGCAGTTATCGATGCGGACGACCGAGTCTTCATTCCGAATGCCGCCACCCACCGAACCGGAGTTCGCGAAGAACATGCACCGGCTGATCGTCGGTTCGGCGAAGGTATTGAAGATCGCACCGCCCACGTCGGCGGCGTAGTTGTTCTCGAACCGGCAATCATGGACGGTCAACGTGGCGTCCCGGTTGTAGATTCCGGCCCCTCGATCGAGCGGTCGGAGGCCATCCGCCCGGCCGCTTGTGATGACGAGCCCATCGAGCAGGGCCGTCTCGCCCGGGCCACCGGCGGTCACGACGTGATAGACGTTATCCGTATCGTCGCCGGGGCTGCCGATGTCGCCGCTCAGGACGCACTCGTGACGGGCTGGGGCACGCTGGGCGCGTTGCGACTCCCAGCCGCGGAACCCCCCGTACAGGCTGATCCCATCGACGACCCGGAACGTGGCTTCGCGGTCCCCGCTCCCACGATCCGGGTAGTACGTCCCGCGGGCGACCCAGATCTCCTCGACGTCGAACTGCTGAAGGGCGGCGGCGGTGAGGGCCGCCTGCAAGTCGGGGTAGGCATCGTGCCAGTTCGTGCCGGAGCGGTTTCCCACGGCATCGGCATCCACGAACCGGATGTTGGTTTCGCATTCGTCGGGGACGCCGTTTCCGTCGAGGTCCGAACTCGCTCCGTACGCGATGTCGCACTCATCGGGGACCCGGTTCTCGTTGCAGTCTGCGCTGGTGCCCTCCGTGATGTCCACGTCGTCATCCGTGCCGTTGCCGTTGCAATCGATCTCGAAGCTCTCGTAGGCGCCCATGTCGACGACCGGTGGTCCCTGGCGTCCCGGATTGCCGGTATCGAGGATGCCCGGCACATCGGCGAACCGCGGGTACCCGTCAAGATCCAGCGGCATGGGTTCGTCGGCGTCGTTGTCGGCATCAAGATCGAGGACATCGGGCGTAACGCCGCTGTTGTCACCCGCATCCACGCACGGCGACGTCAGTTGAAGCCGATAGTCGTTGTCGAGCCATGTGTCCAGGTCGTCATCGGGACCGTCCGGATCGACAAACTGCGGGTCGGTGTCCAGGCTGCCCGGTCCCCAGATCAACGTGCCCGCCTCGACCGGCACGCCTTCGGCCCCGCCCTCGACGTTGCAGTAGGCGAAGCGGTACTCGATGCCCTGACCACCGGTAATCGCCGCCTGGGCACCGGAGGCGGCGGAGTTACCCCACAGCACGCAGTTTCGGACGTCATGGAGTGGACCGTAGTGGGAAGGGGCGGGCGGAGCCAGAAGGACCCCGCCCCCGATGTTGAGCGCGGCGTTGTTGACGATCGTGCAATTGCTGACCGCCACCGTCGGATTGGTGGAGAGCCGTGCGTCGGGATCAACCTCCAACCACAAGCCGCCGCCGTCGCCGTTCGTCGCCGTGTTGCATGCAATCAGGCAATGGGTGATCGTCGGAAGGACGGTGCCGTACACCTCGATCCCGGCGGCGCGATCCGCCTGGTTGTTCGCGATCACGCAGTGGCTTACGATCGGTCGGCCATCGCCCCACTCGGAGCCGCCGGCGATGTAGATCCCCGCACCGTGTTCCCCGACGTTGCCGGTGATCAGGCAGTGACTGATGATCGGACTCGCATCCTCCGTACACTCGATTCCCCGCGTGTTGCCTTCAAGGACACAGTTGCGAATGGTCGGACTGGAAGCGTAGCAGACGACCGCGGGCCCGGCGACCCCGCGAATGGTGAACCCGTCCAGCACAGAATTCCTCCGTTCGAACTCGTTGAATACAACGCCGCGAGGTTCCCCGGTGCAATCGATGATGCAGGCGCCGGGGCCGTTCTCGCTGCGCAGCACGAGGGGCTTTCCGTAGAACCGGATTTCCCAGTACCCCGCACCGCTGTACACGCCGTCCGCCACCACGATCTCGTCGTGCCGCTCGGCCGCGTCGATCGCGTCCTGGATCGTGGCGTACTGTTGGGGCACCCGGTGGGTCTGGTAGACGCGCAAGAGAACGTGGATGACAATCGGGTCCTGATCGAGGGACGGATCGAGCACCTGAATCCGTGCCATGTGAAGACCGCGGGGCAGATCGCTCGCGTCGATGCCGATGCGCAGTTGATCGACGCTGCCGTCCGATTGGCCGGTGCCCGGCGACACGCTGACCCACGACCGATCCACGTGCGTCTCCCAATTGAGCACGCCCGTACCGGCGTTGCGAATGGAGACGATTCGCTCGGCCGGGCTCTCCCCTCCCAGCGGCGCCCGGAAGACCACGCTGGAATCGGAAACCGCAATCCGTGGCTGATCCGGCGCAAACTCGGCGGCCCCCATGTCCGGGAGCGAAGTGCCGTCGCCCAGGCCGTCGAGACAGCGCGGTAAACCATCGCAGTCCACGTCCGGCAATTCGCCGCGACTGGGTGTCTCGGTCCCGCCGTCGATGCCGTGGGAACCGGGGAGCAGGTGAACGTCTGCTTCGAAGGCGAACGATGGCGTAGCGTCGATGTTCCCGGTTCCGTCGTAGCCGCCCTGGACGAGGCTGTACTCGACCGGGACCACGTCCGCTTCAACGTCGCCGACCTGGTTGGGCACGTTGCCCCAGATCAGCGAGTTGCACACGTTGAACCGCGCCCCGTACACACCCGCGCCTCGCGTCGTGTGAAGTGCCTCATTCTGCGAGTAGTTTCGCGTCACCGTGCAGTTTGTGAGGATAGGGACTCCAGCTTCACCCCCTTCATATACCCCGCCGCCATGCCCGCGAACGCGGTTGCCACTGAAAACGGAGTTGGTCAAAACCGGGCTGCTTTCGAAGCTGTAGACGCCACCCCCGAAATACGCGTCGTTGCTTCGTACCGTACAGCGATCGATGCGCGACTTCGCGGTTGACATCGTGTTGGTGCAGTAAATGCCGCCGCCGCGGTAGGCCGCACTGCCCTCGATGAGGCATCCGGCTACCAGGGCGTCGCAGTCCATGAGGTGGATCCCGGCGCCGAGTGTAGAGTAGGTGCTCGGATCCGGTTCCATCGCACGGTTGTCGCGGATCAGGCAATCACGAATGATCGGCCCGGCGGCCACACAGAAAACGCCGGCCCCCCCGGCCTCGGGTCCATTGACTCGGTTGTCGACGATCGCACAACCGTCAATGGTGGCATCCGAATATTGCATGAAGATGGCGCCGCCGAGCGATCCGCCGCACGACGCACCCGCGGCAATGCAATCGGTGATCACGCAGTTTCGGATGGAGGGGCTGGCGTCCCCGATATAGATCGCGCCACCGAGCACGTCGTACATGCCGTGCAGAATCATGAATCCATCGATCGACGTCGCGAACGACGCGCTTCCGAACACGTCGAAAGCATCCCCATTGTGTTGGCAGTCGATAATGCACCGGTCGGGGCCGTTCATGCTGCGGATCTCGATATCCTGGATGGCGCTTGCACTGACCCACGGGTCGATATACACGTTGGTGTTTCCGGGCCCCGTGTAGACGCCGTCGGCCACCCAGACGACATCGATCTCGTCGCTGCCGGCCGCATCGATGGCCGCCTGGAGGGTTGCCTTGGGCCCGTGCTCCCCGTCCCACGTCGGGGCCAGCCCGTCCCACGCGTCGTTGCCCGCCGGATCCACATAATACGCGGTGCGCGGCGTCAGCGGATCAGTGTCGACGACGTACTCCCGGGCGTTCGAAAGATCGTCCAGATCATCATCGCCATCCGGCGCGGCGCTGGAAGGATCGCCGAACCATTTCAGCTCCCACCAGTCCGCCATGGTGTCTTCGTCGGCGTCGACGAATTCGTCCGCGCCGATGTCGATGCGGCCGCCGTGGACCCGCGACTCGCCATCCACGTCGATTCCGTCGGCCGATGCCGGGTCACCCGCATCGATGCACGGCGAGTCCGCCTGTAGATGATAGCTCTGGCGAACGAACTGGGGGCGGTTGCTGTGGTTGCCCACGCCTCCCATGTCCTCCGTCCACCCCCGCACGCAGCAGTAGTCGACGGCCAGCGAACCCGTACCGTCGTCAGCGAGCATGTCCACCGCAGGAGTGCCGATGCCCCACACTATGCTGTTGGACAACAGCAGCGCACTGCCGGCACGGCATTGGACCATCGGCATCGTGGTGCTTGCCCAACTCGAGTAGGGATCCAGTAACGTGCAGCTTGTCGCTTCGACGGCGGTCGCGTCGACGAAGATGGCGCGCCCTTCGTCGGCATAGTTGCCGCTGAACACGCAATTGGACAGAGTCAGCTCAGCGGCGTCCGCGTACAGGCCACCTCCCTGCCCGTACCACGCCACCTCGTTACCGCGCACGACGCAGTGCGTGAGTCGCAGGAACCCTCCGTGGACCAGGAGCCCGCCACCGGCGTTCTCGGTGACGTCAGAGTAGCCGATATAGGCATTCGCGATCGTTACGCCGTCGACCGCCGTACCTTCGGCGGTGGCCGTGCTGGTCACGACGTGATACACATTGTCGCTCCAGCCGCCGTATGGGGTCTGATTGCCTTGAATGTCGGCATCGAGGATCGTTGCGTGGACGGCGATGTTCCGCTCGTCGGGGTCGGCCGCGCCGTAGCCTGCGTAGCCGCCGCGCACGGCCACGCCGCTGACCAGGTCGAACGTGGCGTCGCGCGGACCGTCGGGCGGAGCCGGCGCGTACCGACCCGCCGCCACGCGGATCTCGTCCACCGCGCCCCCGGACGCCGCGGCCGCGCCCAGCGCGTCCTGAAGATCGTGGAACGCCGTGGCCCAACTCAGCCCATCGCCGCCGGCCGGGGCATCGTCATCCACGTAGATCGTGCTCGCGCTGGCGCTTCCCGCCACGCCGATCGCAATCACAATTGCCCACGCTGTTGCAGTCGCTGACTTCATCGTCATGCCTCCCGTGGATCACAGTCGTTTCAGCACACCAACGCCCCGTCCCCGCGCGCAGACTTGTCGACCAACGCGCAGCACGGCGGTCCGTGAAAGCAGATTGGTGAGTAGAGTTGCTGGACCGTCGGTGCCACCTGTCCCTGAGTGAGCGTACCATTCATTATTATACCAAGTCGCGAAGAGATCATACTCAGCATTGTCCGTGCCATTCGCACGTGCAGCACCCGATTGCGGCTTGCAATCTTGGCTGTGTGGCGGCGCGAGGTACGCTGAACGCGGCCATTGCTCGGTTGCACGTGGATCGTGCACAACGCAGCCGTACTTTAAGCCCGCGACGGTGTGCCGGTCAGTGGGATTGAATGCCACAGCCGCGTAAGTACCTCTGAACGCTTGTCCCACCGCTTACAGTTGAACGGTTGGCAGTACCCGTTCCCCCGCGACCCGCTGACCGGCCCCACCATTGATACCACTCGCTCTGTCACTTCGAAGTCAACGATGCCTTCGGCGTTCGTCATAGCGATGTCCGGCGGCGGGCGGAGCGGATCACCCAGCAGTTCAACACCACGCACTCAATGGGCCGGCTGACCCTGAACATCCTGCTGTCGTTCGCCCAGTTCGAGCGGGAGATCATCTCGGAACGCACGCGTGACAAGATTGCCGCGGCCCGCCACCGCGGCACGTGGGCAGGTGGCAGGCCGGCACTCGGCTACGACCTGGTCGCGACGCCGGGCGGTTCGAGACTGGTCGTCGATGAGGACGAGGCGGTCCGGGTGCGGGCGATCTTCGAGTTGTACCTGGAGCACGCGCGAATCACACCGGTGCTTAAGGGACTCGACCGCCGTATGTGGCGGACGAAAGAGTGGACAACGCGCAAGGGCACGACCATCGGCGGCCGGCCCTTCGACCAGGCCACGCCGTACCGTTTTTTGCTGGGCAATCCGGCGTACCGGGGCAAGGCCAGGCACCGTGACGAACTGTACGACGGCGAGCACGAGGCGATCGTGGACGAGGCGGTCTGGAAGCGGGCGAATGCCTTGCTGCAGCGCAACGGCCGCCGCGGCGGCGAGGTCGTGAAGAACAAGTACGGCGCCCTGCTGAAGGGGCTGGTCCGGTGCGTGCCGTGCGGGTGCGCGATGCTCGACTCGACGTCGTCGAAGGGTTCGACACGCTACCGGTACTACGTCTGCAGCTAGGCGATGAGGCGAGGCTGGTACACCTGCCCCACGGAATCGGCGCCCGCCGGGGAACTGGAGCGATGGGTGGTCGCGCGGATCCGCGGCGTCGGCCGCGACCCCAGCGTGCTGGCCGAGTCGATCCGGCAGGTCCGGGCGCAAACCCAGAAGGCCATCGCCGATCTTGAACGCGAGCGGCGATCGATCGAGCGCGAGCTCGCCCGGCGGCGCAAAGCGCTGAAACAGCCCCACACGGCCGTCAGCACCGGAGCCGGCGACGCGCGACAGCGCGACGCGTTGCGGCGGTCGGAGGCACGGCTGACCAAGGTGCGGGAACGTCAGCTCGCGCTGAGCCGTGACCTGGTCGACGAACGCGAGGTGGCGCAGGCGCTTTCGGCGTTCGATCCTGTGTGGGAGTCGCTGGCGCCGCGCGAGCAGGCTCGGATCGTCCGGCTGCCGCCACCTGATGACAATGACGCGTTGGCACGCTGGTTGTGGTGCGCTGCCAACGTCTGCGAACGGATGGGCGATTTCGACGAGGCCATGAGGCACCTGTCCGAACTCAAGCGACTCGCGGGGACGGAAGACCTCGATCTTGGTGTTGATTTCGTGGTCCAGGCAGAAGGGGCGGAAGAACGGATCCGGAGGAGGACCACAGATTGATGTTCGGGTAGTCACAGCGCAACCACACAATGACGGTTCGCCAAAAAAACGCGAACCGCCACTGCTCCGCGTCCCTTTGGCGCACTCCGCCGTCCCCTGGAGTGACCGTCTCGTATGCGGCTCCTCCACAGACCCGTTACCAGCGACCTCAGCAATGCGAGCAATTGAATTGTCGCCAATAATGCAAAGAGCTCGGTCCGGTGAAGGACTGCGTCGGGACCAAGAAGGGACGATCTTCTGCCATCAAGGACAGAGCCCCGCCCGCTGGGCCGCAGCGGACGGGGCGTTTGGCACTATCGCTGGATTTCGAAGGACCGGCGAGCCTGACGTGCCAGTTCGCTTTGCCCAGGCCCGATCCTTGGGAAGCGGAGATTACTTCATTCGCTGCACAGAGAGGGGCCTCGGGCCCTCCACGGTTGGCCGCGACCTAGCCGTCAATCGCTGTGCCGGATCGTTACCTCGGCGCAGGTGAGCCGATCGAGCCACCCCCGCTGTGCGATGACGGGCCGGCGTTGGACGGCCACAGCTTGTCCGGATCGTCGACGATCAACCTGCGGCGGCGGAGTTCGTTTGCGTCGAAGCCGCGGAATCGCGCATAATCCGGCGTTAGGCGGATGTCGACGTTGCTCTGCACGATCTGCTTTTGTCCCTTGTGCCAGACATCGAACCGCGTCCGCGTCGGGACCAAGTCGCTGCCGACTTCGGTGATCGTGAATTGCAGCGCGGCCAAGTTATCATCCACTTCCGTAGACAGGCTGTCTGCGTCGGACACGAACCCTTTAGGCGGCGTCACGCTGGCCGTCACACGCCAGTCACCGATCGCCTCCAGCCCGAACGGATAGAGTTGTTCCGCCTCGTCCCAGATCATGACCTCCGGCTCGACGATGAGGAGTTCCGACCCGGTCAACCGGGTCCACCTGGCGGGCAGCTTCCGCCCGCGGGCCGCCTCGATCATCCGGAGGTACGTCGTCGCGGTGTCGCCGCAGTCGAGGTCACGGCAGAGCCGGTGGCCGGGTAGGAATCAGCCTCTCCACCCCCATCGGAGTCGAAGTGCGTGGCCACCAGATACTCTCCGGCGGGCACGTCGATCGTAACCCAACCATTCTCGTCCGTCACTCCGCTCGCCACAGCTTCGTAGTTCTGGATGATGTCGGGCCGGTCCGCCCAACAGAACAACCAGCCACACCACGCCTGTCCTGCAGCACAGCTGCCAGTGGAGATTCCATACGCACCCACCGCGATCCCAGCCAGTGGCTCTCGTTCGATGTGTGGACACCAACCCCAGCCAACGATGAGCTTGGCGACATGAACGTTGATTGATGCGCAGAGCTCGCCATCTTCACACGCGTCCCCGACGCCGTCGCTGTCGGCTTGGTCCGGGTTATGCACGTCCGGACAGTTGTCGTTGCAGTCGGGCGCGGTGTCACCGCCGGAATCCGTGTCCGCCAGGCCGCACCCGCAGCCGTACCGATGTAGGATCGTTTGACGTGCCGACGAATCAACGTGTGCGCATCAATGGGCACGATGCGGCACGTTGCGGTCGTACGTTCCTTGTTGGAGAAACTGATGGCGGAGAATACGAAACGGGCCACGCTCACCGTGACCGAGAACGTGCGGCATTGGTGCGACCTGGACGTTCCGGCCGACTTCGACGAGGACGCGATCCGGCAGCACTTTTTCGACCTGCCGGAGCGTGAACAAGCGGCCGCGGAGACGTATCAGGACGCTGAGTGGGGGGACATCTCCCGGGTAGAGGAGAAGTCCGCGAGGGCCCCCTTCCACTCGGTCATTCCTGGTGATCGCCAGACCTACGGCGCGCTCACCCGGTAGGTTCGCTGGGCCTCCATCGCGACGTAATGCCTGCCTTCGATGTCAAGATGCTCCATGTAGAGCACGAGGTTCAGTTCTCCCGGGCCGTCCGTGGTGAAGTTGCACAGGAGGCCGGTGCTGGGGATGGGGCGGTCCAAGTCCGGCCAGAACCCGTCGGTGATCCAGTCGACGCGGAAGTAGCCGGGCGGAAAGCCCACCGCCGGCACGAGCGTGCCGCCCGCGGCCAGGTCTTCGTAGGAGAAGTTGCCGGTTGCTGCCCAGGGCCCGTCGAGCGGAGGGCTGGCCGCGGTCAAGCCTTGCCCACCGGTCGTCGCGATCGCGCCGAGGATATACAGACTCGCCCGGTCATGCTCGGCCGTATAGTGCAGTTCGTAGGGCGTATCGGCCGTGAGGGTCGTTACCGGCTCCACGCCACCGACGGCGCGGACTTCGATGGACACGGCGGCTGCCAGCACAGCCGGGCCGTCGTCCTCCAGCCGGGGCGGCACAACGCCATCCTCCGACTCGGCGGGCGCCATCATGGCTTCGTCCGCCCCGCCGCCGAACAAGCCGCCGCCACCCATCATCATCTCGCCGACGCCGGCGCCGGGCCCGGTCACCTGGCCTCCACAATAGACATAGTCCTCCAGATCGATCGTGCCATTGGCGTCGGTGTCAAACGTGCACTGGCAGGACTCGGAAGCACCGGTGCCCGACGGGTCGAAGCAGTACTGGAAGCCGTCGAAATCGACCAAGTCGGTGTCGCAATCCCGATCGAAGTCGCAGTAGAACTGATCGCACGCGTCGCATTCGTCCGGCACGCCGTTGGAGTTGCAGTCGGCCACCGCCGGGCGGAAGGCCAGGCGGAGGGGCTTCAGGCTGGAATAGTCGGACTCCGGCAGCCGGGTCACCAGTTCGCCGGTGGCGCCGTCGTACTTGTAGATGAACTTGGACTCGCTGTGCGAAACGTAAAGGTGACGGTCGGGGCCGAACTTGAGGTCCATCAGTGACGCCGCACCATAGCCACCAACATCGTCGACGAAGACGTCGACCCGTGAGCCGTTATTGCCGTCGAACTCGACGATGTCGTTGGCCGCGGCGTCGGCCACAAACAGGTTGCCGCTGACCGGGTGGAACGCCAGGGCCGACGGCCCATCGAGGTCTATTCCGTTGCTGTTGGCGAAGACGCCGACGATCGCACCATCGTCGCCGTCGAACTCGACGATCTCGGCCGTGGTGTAGTCACAGACGAAGAGGTTACCATTCGGGCCGAACGTGAGGCCGTACGGGGCTTCCAGTTCGGCCGTTGCGAACGTGCCGAGCCACACGCCGGTCTCGCCGCCGTATTCGAGGATGCCGTTGGTTCCGACGCCGTCGGCGCCGACGTTGGCCACCAGCAGGTGGCCGTCGGGGGCAAACGTCAGGTCCCACGGGCTGTATAGCCCACCGGCCTCGGCGGCGACAAAGTCGTCCAGGTAGACGCCAGTGACGCCGTCGTACTGGCGGATGGTGTGCAGGTACTCGTCGGCAATGAGTAGGCTGCCATCGGGGTGGACCGTCATCCCGAGTGGCTGCTTCAAGCCTCCAATGAAACCGACGAATTCCCCTACGTAAGCACCAGTGACGGAGTCGTACTGGTCGACAGAACCCCAGAACTCAACACCCACAACGAATAGATCGCCGAAACCGGCCACGTCACATTCATCGGGGATACTGTTGCTGTTGCAGTCTTCACTGGTCGCGATGGCAAGATCGCACTCGTCAGGTACGCCGTTTGTATTGCAGTCCAGGCTGGTCCCGTCGCCGGTGTCGCATTCGTCAGGTACGCCGTTCGTATTGCAGTCCTGGCTCGCGCCAGCCTGGATGTCACACGAGTCGGCCACGTCGTTGGTGTTGCAGTCAGGCTCGCACTCGTCCGGGATGCCGTTGCCTGTGCAGTCCTCACTGACTTGGCCGTTACCGTCCGGGTCATTCGGATCCACGTCGCAATCATCGGGTATGCCGTTGGTGTTGCAGTCGCTTTGTCCCCAGTATGAGCCAAAGCACTCATCGGGAACGCCATTCGTGTTGCAGTCGTCGCTGACATGGTCGTCACCGTCTGGATCCGTCGGGTCCACGTCACACTCATCGGGGATGCCGTTGGTGTTGCAGTCCGGTTCGTAAGGCCACCCGAGGCATTCATCGGGAACGCCATTGCTGTTGCAATCCTCACTTACCTCGCCATCGCCGTCGGGATCGTCGGGATCAAGGTCGCAATCGTCTGGGATCTCGTTGGCGTTGCAGTCCTCCTCGCAGGCATCCGGTATGGCGTTTTCGTTACAGTCGTTACTCACCTGACCGTCGCCGTCTGGGTCGTACGGATCAACATCGCAATCGTCGGGGATGCGGTTGCAATTGCAGTCGTCGCTCGTGCCGTAGAAGATGTCGCAGTCGTCGGGCTCCGAGTTACCATTGCAGTCGGGTTCGCACTCATCCGGGACGCCGTTGCTGCTGCAATCGGTGCTCGTGCCGTAGAAGATATCGCACGAATCGGCGACCTCGTTGCCGTTGCAATCGGGTTCGCATTCATCCGGGACGCTGTCGCCGCTGCAGTCTTCGCTTTGGCCGCAATCGGGCACATCGCATTCGCCGCCCGGGTCTCCACAGTCAACATCGCATCGATCCGGAATACCGTTATCGTTGCAATCCGGACTACACACACCTTTGGGGACGACCAACGCCGCCAGCAAATCAGGAACCGTGGTGGCTGAACCGTGGCTCGTATCACAGCCAGCACCGCCGATGATCCCGATGACCTCACAGGCATCCAGATTGAGTGCGGGAGAGCCTGAGTTTCCTATCGAACTGTGAATCTCGGCGCCTATTTTAGGTGCTTCGGGGTCGCTCACGCTGTAGTACTCGTACGGGCCGGTCGCCGTCTTCAGTGCACGGTTGCGGTTGTTCGGCGTCGGCGGTGATGTTTGCGCGTATCCCGTGACACGAATCGTCTGACCGGTTACGGGTATTGGTGTTCGAGCAATGGAGAAGTACGCCTCCTGGGCCTCGAAAGGCGTCAGGCCGGTTGTAGAGTTGGGGAAGCAGCCGAAATAGCACCAGTCACCGTGTGCTTCATCGCCCGTCTTTGTTTGCTTGGAGCTGCGGTCGACCACGTACTGGTCTGACGGCGCTGGATGGACGATGCGCCCGGCGTCATCCGAAAGGGGGATGTTGAACTCAATCGCGTGCAAGCCTCCGGCGCAGTGTCCAGCCGTCAGCAGGCAATGGCAAGCGTCATCGATGATGAAGGCAGTGCAATATGCGTACCCGTTCAAGTTCAGTATGCGAGCGACCCGCGGATCGTGTGAGAGAGGACGGCGGTCGATGCACGCCGACGAGCCCGGTGAACCTGCCCCGCCCGCCGTCGGTTCGAAGACGATACGGTTAAGGCCCGTGCCTGGATAGGCGACGAGCTCAATGTCGAGACTGTCACCGTTGAAGAACGCGGACCTGTTTAGCCACTGCGCGACATGTGAGGCGTGCATCGTCTGAACGCCGTCGTCCAGTACTGATGTCAGAACCAGATACGATCCGGTTCCTTGCTCTTCGTCTCCTGACAGCAGTGCTTGCTGAAAGATCAGGAAAATCGCGTGTGCCCCGGATACCTGGACGGTCGTTGAGTAAACGACGGCGGGTTCGCCCCCTGTGTTTTCGACATAACCCGAGTCAATGACCTCTGCGTTTGTGGCTTTCGCTCCGCCGAACAGCGCGCATAGTAACCCTATCGCACTAATGTGCTTCTTCATTGCCGAACTCCTTGGTGTTTGGTCTATTTACGCAACTCGAATTCGTGCCGTTTCCAGTAACGCATTAGCGGTTTCTGTTCGCGTGGCGGTTGCAGTGGTCGGCGCGCCACCTCCGCGCATCCCCCTGCTCCTTGTGATCGCCATGGTAAGCCTACCTGTCTCACCAGGGATCGAATCGCCCCTTCTGGAAACGGCACTAGCTTCTCCCCGACCTCATTCTGCGATGTCCAATGACCGCGCCTAAGGCCAGTATCACCAATGTGTGAGGCTCCGGAGCGTACGGATCGGTGTCGTAACCCCACGCGAAGGGCTCTACACCAGTTCCATCGCGCTCCACGCCAACCCAGCAGTAATGCACGCCGTCCGCGAGTTGGAAACGGCCCGCGATATACGTAGGGAACTCCGGGAGCTGCGAACCATACACGGAATGATAGATAAACCCCCAGGATGCCCAGGCGCTGACACCAGGGAGGGGGATTTCCATGGGCGGATCCACGAGGTACACGGGGACCTCGACCAGAAACGTATCCTCGAATCCGCCCACCCCTAGTGTCAGTGTGGAGTCATTCCCTTCCAGCAAGCCCCAATCGGTCGTTTCGCGCTGGCCGATGCTTGAGGGCGCCGACGGCCGACCTGTCTGCTCAGAATACGGTCGGGTGACATCCAACCAAATCGTGTCGCCGAGCGACCCGCGCCACTGAAACTCCCCCGGACCCGGCGGGTTGTCAAAGCGCATCCAGTCCGCGTACGCTCGCGTCCCGGTCGCCAACGCCGGGACAAGAGCCAGGATCGAGACTGCACGTCCGCTCAACCGAAGTCGGTTGTGCCTTTTCATTTGAGCAGCTCCGTGTCAGATGTTCAGTCGCCTAGGCCGCGCGAGCTCTCCTTTTACCGCCTTCGCCGCACCGCGACTCCGGCGGCACCGAGGGCTAGCGTGAAGAGCGCACCCGGTTCGGGCATGAAGACCAATGGCACACCAGGCTCAGCCTCATAACCCCAGGCGAAGGCATCCAACTGGTGAGAACCGTCATCGGCGATGAACTTCTCCACGCCGATCCAGCCGTAGTTCAGGGGCGCGCCGCCGACTAGCGGGAATCTGACGCCCAAGATCGCCTCAACGCCCTCCGGCAACCAGGAGCCGAAGTGCGGGTGATAGATGTAACCGGTGTGCCGCCACTCCGCGCCACTGGGGATGCCAACGCCCTCATCCTCATGGAGATAGAGACCGACCAGGAACACGTCGGCGTACCCGCCGACTTCGAGGCCGCCGCCCGTCGGTGCGAAAACGCGGTCGCCGTTGGGCAGCTCGTTGGACTGCGCGAAGCGTGCAAGGCCGTCGCAGGCTCCGGTCTGGCTTCCGGCACTGCTGACGATTTCAAGACCGATGGGCTCGGTATCTGTGCCGCCGAACCATACGAAGTGATTCGGCCCGGGCGGGTTATCCCAGCGAATCGGAGCCGCGTACGCCTGCGTCCCAGCGGCGATGGCCGCCGCGGCAGCCAGGGCCCAGGCTGCGGGCTTGGCTCTCCAACCGCGCCGTTCGCCCGCTGAACCCCTCCGACGCCGAGATGTGTTGCGTCGGTGGCTCACGTTTTCCTCTCCTCAAGAAGTGTCTCGCGAGAGCGAGCTCTTATCGTTTCTCGGACCTTGTGCCCTGCTTCGGTGGGCAGTGGTTTCGACACGGTCGGCCACTGGTAACCGGGGCGCCAGGCTCGACTGGCGGACGTGCCACCGGGGGAACATCTGCAACCATGTGCGAAATACCCTGCGGCCACGTGATTCGCGACAGATACAACATATCTCAGACATGGCCAAAAAGCAAGACCCGCCGGGCCGCGCTCGCCCTGCGTGCGGCCTGGCCGCCGGCCGAGAGAAGCGACAATGCCAGATCCCGGATAGGCGATAGTAAGCGCCTTCGTGGCCGCATCCCGGAGAGCTTGGAGACGACTCCGCGTTGAGTGGAATCCGAGTGGATCGCGCGACAGGAGAAACCGGTTGGCCTAACCCTGCCCATGAAGGGCATGGAGCGATGCTGCAGTTCTGAGCTCGAAGTCGCGGGGTGATGCTGGCCGGCGGCGCGACGCGCGGGTGCGATCCTCTCCGGAACGCGCCGCGTGGAGCCCACCGGTTGGCGTGCTCCCGCCACTTCTTCACGCGCGGGCTCAGCGAAATGACCCGGGTGACAGGCGGTGGCTCCATCTCTCAATGCGGCAGAATCTTCAGAGACAAAAGATACCGGCCACAGTCACAAGGGACTGAAGTGATGATTGCCTGAGGACGCGTGCTCAGGCGCGGTTAAGAGGTGGAGAAAGCGTAGTGCTGCCGGGGATCGCGTCTCTCTTGCCAGCCCCCGCACGGCGGCCCAGTTTCCGGTGAGAAGGATATTCTCGCCGTTTTTTTTGCTGCGGCCGATAGCGACGAAGCTGCTTTAAGTGCTTGTCGCACAAGTAGTTTTGCGTCGCCGCCCCAGTGCTTTGCCCTAACATATCCCAGACATGGAAATTTTCGTCTTGACATGGGCGCGGGCGCTCGGTATTAGGCCCACTTAAATGTCGCGACAGCACGGGGTTGGTATTCGTCGCGGTTCGTCGTCCGGATAAACTCGTCCGTCAAACGTCCAAATAAAAAGAGGGCTCGAATGAGCGCCTGACGAGGGCAGGAAAGCGCGACTTGTTTGTTGACAATGGAAAAATCCGTCTCTGAGATATGTTGCTTGCACCCCACGGCGTGAGTGGGTAAATTACATTAAGGTGTTGTGCCCATGCCACAACAGCGCGACGAACTGGCACAGGTGCTGGTAAGTTGGCAGCGATGCGGGAAGGTGCTGCCATCAAGTCGTCTGGGCATGGGGCTCACGCCGTTGGGGAAAAGAGGCTTGGTGCGGATCGAATCAGAATCAAACTGCGCTGCACGATCGGTGCGGCAAACGATGGCAGTGCCGGGCCGTGGCACTCGCTTTCTCGTTGGCGCATCCCTCGCCGCCGGTTTACTTTCACCGGCGGCGACTCTGTTTTTACTCGTGGTCTGCTTCCCCAACGCGGCGGCCGCCGGTGAACCGGGCGCAGTTGGGAATCTGTTCGTCAGCGGCTACTCAAGCGACAACGTCGTCGAGTTCGATGAGAACGGCGAGTTCCTTCGCGTGTTCGTCTCGGACGTTACGCCGGACGACTTCGGGGCGTGTGGGATGGCCTTTGGCCCGAACGGCAATCTGTTTGTGTGCAGCTATTTCGGCAATAGCGTCACGGAGTACGACGGCACGACAGGCGCGTTCGTGCGCGAGGCGATCCCGAGGACACAAGATGAGACGACGTGCTGGCTGGAGTATCCGACCCGATTGGCATTCACACCGGAAGGCCGGCTTCTCGTGTGCGGGCGCAACAATGGAGCGATTCTGGCGTACGATGCGGCAACGTTCGAGTGGCTGGGCACGTTCGCGATCGGAGCGTCGTTGCCCGGTGGGTTGGACGGCCCGTACGGGATCACACTCGGACCCAACGGTAACGTGTTCGTCACGGGATCGGGCCAGGATCGGACGATCCCGGGCCATGTGGTCGAGTACCACCGCACGACCGGGCGGCTCGTACGCACCGTGACCACCGCCCTGGATCGCTCGGCCCGGGGCTTGGCGTTCGGACCCAGCGGGAACTTTTGGCTGGTCACGTACTGGGGAGACAGCGATACGTGGTCGACGGGGAAGCTCTTCCAGTTGGATTCGTCGACCGGCGAAGTGTTGACCACGGCTAACGTAAGCACGCCGCGGGGGTTGGTCCTTGCCGCGAATGGCAACGTCCTGGTCGCCCACCAAAGCGAAGTCCTTGAATTCGACGGCGGCACCGGCCAACTCATTGGGACCTTTGCCAGCAGTGGATCACTTAGCAATGCTGAGGGTTTGGTGTTCAAGCCGCCGCTTCCGGACCCCTTGTCGGCGCCCACGGTGACCGGAGTGTCGGTCGCCCAGGCAGACGCTTGTGCAGGGCTGACCGGAGTCACGGTCACTGGCACAGATCTCGATGGAGACGGGGCAATGGTGAGGCTGACGAAGGCAGGCGAGGCGGACTTCGTCGGGCGCGTGACCGGCAGCAGCGGGGACGGGACGTCACTCACCGTGGACTTCGACCTGGATGGAGGAGTTGTCGCGACCGGCGCGTGGGACGTGGTGGCGGTGAACCCGGATGGGCAATCGGACACGTTGGAGGCGGCAATCGATATCACCGGCTGCCGCTCGGCACGGACGAGGAACCTGGTGGCGACGGCGTACCGGCATCGCGGACACCGCACGGTCCCTGGGATCATGGAGTACGACGGGCAGACGGGAGACGTGCTTGGCTGGTTCACCGAGGACCGGACGGGGCGGGGGGAGGACTTCGGCGAGCTCTGGCTTGCTCCCGGCATGACGGTTGGACCCGACGGCGATGTGTTCGTCGCGTGTGGGCAGGCAGGCGACGGGAACTATGCCGTGGTCCGCTTCGACGGGGTCACCGGCCGACGGCTCGGCGTGTTTGTGCCGGCGGAGAGCGGTGGACTCGAGCGGCCGTTTGGGCTGACGTTCGGCCCTAACGGTAACCTCTTCGTCGTGGACCGAGCGGCCCCACCCACCAGCCTGTCGGCGGTGTTCGAGTACGACGGATTCTCCGGCGCGTTCGTCCGGGTGGTCGTCGAGCGGGGCACATGCGGGCTGGCGAAAGGGCGCGAATTGCTTTTCTCCGAGGGCGGGGACGTGTTGCTCGTGACCAGCGAGGAGAGCGGTGTCATCGCGTTTGACGCGCAGACCGGCGCGTGCATCGGGGTGCTGGGCGACACCGGCGATCCCCCGGGTGATCTGGCTGCGGCGGTCGACTGGTCACCGCACAGTAGCAATCTTGTAGTGCCGAAAGCGATTTCGGACAGCGTGGTAGAGTACGATGCCGATACCGGGGCTTTCATCCGAACGCTTGTCGAGCCCGGATCGGGCGGGCTGGACGTTGGTGATCGCGCGGCGTTCGGGCCCAACGGCAACTACTTTGTGGCGAGCCACGGGCCGAACGAGATCCTGGAGTATGACGGCGCGAGCGGCGCGTTTCTTGGTTCGTTTGCCAGCGCGGAGAATCACTCGGGTGCCGCACCCAACTTCGATCTGGTGTTCGGGCCGATCCCGGCCGACGACGACGGTGACTGGGACCTGGACCTGGGCGACTTCGCGGCGTTTCAACGCTGCTTCACAGGCGAGGACGTGAGTCCGGGCATCCCGAACTGCCTGGTGTTTGACAATGACGGTGACGGGGACATAGACCTCGGCGACGCGACGGTGCTCACGGCGGGGATGACGGGGCCGTCGTGACCGCAGTCATGGACAAACCGCCGCTTGCTTAACGCGCTACGACTCGCGGCAATGGGCCGGCGCGGTGCCCGTGCGACGAGTCAAGGGAGAGCGCGGAGGGTGTAAAACCACCGCGCTCTAGCGGTAGTTCTTTCCACGTCCATTCAACCGCAAATGGCAGCCAAGTCCGGCGTTCGCGGCGGGTGAATTGGGTTTGAGAGTCTTGAAGAGATGATCTGTGGGTTGGTTGCTTTGCGGCCGGCCCGCGGTTATCGGTGGTGTGCTGCCGTGGGTAGGTCACGGCAGCCACGCCACTTTGGCGGGTTAGTGGTGGGTGAACGTCTTCCCGGAGGCGACGACGATCCGGGGGCTACCGGTCGCGTCGTCATCCGTGAGACTCATCAAGTAATTGCAATCATCACCCATGGTCAGGTTTTCCTGCACGTCCAGAAGGCCATTGGACATTTCCAATCTGCCCTCCGTCCTCAGGCCCGCCTCGTGGTTCTCGATTTCCGCCGTGGCGGCGCCGGAGATGATGAAGTTGCCCGACAGCTTGCCGTCGGTGCTGATCGTCCCCAGCGCCGACTCGAAGCTCAAGATCGAGTTGGCCGCGGTCGCCATCCAGCGGTCGCCCGCGGTGTCGTCGAGCGTTCCGGTTACGGCGATCCTGAGCACCCCGTTGCTATTGGCGTCGACGATGCCCTGGTTGACGAAGTTACCGGGGCCATGGATCCGCAACGCCCCGCTTATCGTCGTGGTATTTGTCAGGGTGACGCCCTCAGGAATGTAGATACCCCCCTCCTCATGCAAGCCCCGGATACATCCGGATCCGCAGACGGTGTGGTTGTTGGTGGTGAAGCGGAGTTGGGAGGTCGCGCCTGCCAGGACGATCGAGCCGTCGCTGTTGACGGTCGAGACATCCCCCCACGTCCCGGTGAGAACCAAGGTGCCGCCGTTCTCGATGATGATGGTTCCGTTGGTGTTGACGACGACACAATTCGTTGTGAGGGTACCGCTGATCCGCAACGTACCGCTTACGGTGATGCAGGCCTGCACGGGAGCCGAGAGCAGGCCCAGCAAGGGCAGGACTGCCAGCAACGGGGTTGCGTTGCCGCCAAGCCGCCCGGTTGCGAAACGTGTGTTTGCAGTCATGGCATTTTCTCCTCATTGCTTGTGGGAGCGGCCCCCGACCCGCATTGAGCGAGTCGGGGGCACCCCATTCTCCTTTCTGCCACCTTCGTCTGGAGTTGACTACCCGGTCTCGCCGGATGGTCCAGACTTAGTAGTGGTTGAACGTTTTTCCGTAGGCGACGACGATCTGGGGGTTGCCTGAGGCGCCCGAGATACTCATGAAGTAGTTAGTATTGTCACCCATGGTCAGGCATTCCTGCACGTCCAGAAGGCCGTCGGACATTTCCAATCTGCCCTCAGTCCTCAGGCACTGCTCGTGGTTTTCAATCTCCGCCGAGGAGGACCCGGAGATCACGAAGTTGCCGGACAGCATGCCGTCGGCGCTAATCGTGACCAGGGCTGAGTCGAAGCTCAAGATGGAGTTGGCCGCGGTCGCCATCCAGTGGTCGCCCGTGGTGTCCTCGAGCGTTCCGGTCACGGCGATCTTGAGTCTCGCGGCCGATTCGCCGCCGGTATCCGCGTTAACGATGCCGTTGTTGGTAAAGTTGCCTGCACCGCTGATCTCAAGGTGGCCGGTGATACCGGCCGTGCTCGGGTCGACGGCGGTCAGGGAGTTGGTCAGCGTTTCGCCAGTCGTGACGGTGATTTTGGCGGCGTCATCTTGACCAACGACCTTTCCAGCACCTGAGAGCGTATGGTCGTCATCGATGACCGCCAACTCCGCGCCGCTGCCCTCGAGGTACAGTCTTGCGTCTGAGGCGATAGCGGAAGTTCGCGCGGTGCCATTGCCATCCAGCGTCAGCTTAGCGCTGGCCTCGACGACGACTTCCCCGTTGCCTTGGATATCCACGAACCCGCAGATATCACTGGTGCCCCGCACCACTGCCGTAAGGCCATTGCGGATTTCCGCTTCGTCGCCAGCCGAGGGCACAGACCCAAGGTCCCAGTTGGCAGCCGTCTGCCACAGGTAGTTGCCGCTGCCGTCATCCACATCTTCCTCGAACACGTGCGTGTCCGCCATCGCCGCGACTCCATCGATGATGAACATCGCCAGGGCGATTGTGAGTGCTAGTTTAAAAAGCCTCATGGTTGGTTTTCCTTTCGTGGTTATGGAAGGAAGCGGCGTCAGTTTGGCCGCTGGCCGTTCGTCGGCCCGGGCCGTGCCCGGGTCGATTCCAACGCTCTGGCGTTTGGCCCTTGTCCGGCCGCTTCGTTTCATCTTCCTTTTCCTCGTCCTCCGGGCCGATCCCGGAGGCCTCGTGCTCGCTGTCTGGCTGTCCTAGCTCGTTGAGACCGTCCCGGCCGAGACCTTCAACGTGGCGGTTTCGCCCGACGAGTCGCCACCCTGGACGCTCAACGAGCCGCAGGAGATCGCGCCCGAACCGGTCACCTCAACGTAGCAGGAGCTATTAGTGTCAGTGACAGTGAAAGTACCGCTAACCGTGAGCGTGTACGCGGTGGTGGTGCTGTCATGGTAAGTGTCGATCTGGGTCGGGCTACCACTGGTCCCGTTGCTCATGGTGAGGGACGTGACGCAGTAGTCGTCGTCCAACTCCGGCCAGAAGCCGCCTCCGACACGCGACTCGATCGTCGCCGAGTCCGAGCAGTCGTCCCCGTCGTCGGGGTAACCAGAGCCTCCCCAGTTGTCCTCGTCTGACCAATCGGCCGCGCTGCCGTCACCATCCCAAGTGTAAGGGTCGGCGAAGGCACTCCCCGTGACTGCCAGGAGAGCGCAGATTCCTAGTACTGTCATCAATGGCTTCATGTTTCTTGTCCTTTGTGCTAAAAACTCTAATGGTTCTTACTCGGGCCTCGTGGCCGGGTGGTGTTTTGCCTCCCGGTCGCGATGGCCCGGTTCCGTGTGCTTCTTTCCCCGCCCTTGACGCACGGACGCAGGCGTAGCCTTCCGGTCGTCCCATCCTCAGCCAGTGCTGCCTCCGTGTGTCGCCGGCCTACCCTTGGACGCACAGCCAAGGTATTCGCGTTGCCGAGCGGCCGGGCCGCACTGTTCGTCAAGGGTCTCCGGCTGCTGCGTTCTGAACTTCGAGATCTCTTTTTCTGTTCCGTTGCACCTCCCTTGTGTGGGGACCCCCTGACGCACAGGCGAAAGGGCAGTCTTCGGGACGTACCATTCGCAGTAAGTGCTGCCCGTGCGTGTTAAGGGGCCCATAATACCGCTCGTCTTTCGCCGCATATTGCATAGTCCATATCTGAGATATGGAGCTTGACGTGGCCCGGTCGGCCGGGTATGATGGCGATATATAGGGGCCGATCACTTCTTCTGAGGGTCGCCAATCAGGGAGAGAGAATGTTGAGTGTTGAGCCGAATCGGTGGGCGGCACGCCCGCGGGTTCGTGTCCGGGGTCTCTCCTTGATAACGCAGGAGGATGAAAATGAGCAAGAAACACAGACGCAGAAGTGTCGCGCTGGTGCTGGGGACAATCGTCGTGCTTGCTGCTGCCGCGACCCATGTCTACGCGGCCCCGATCCGGTTTGACAACCCGCCGGGGGACGGGCACTACGAGTGGGGGGCGATCCCGGAAGTTGGAGATGAAGTGATACTCAGCATCCTCGATGGGCCTGCGGAGCAGACGGCCGTCGTGGGCGATTCCGGGGCATACCGTCAGCGGAACCGTACCTATGGCACGGACGTTCGGAGAGCAGGCCCAACGGGCGAGGGCGTACAATTCGTCTTCAGCCCTGCGAGCTCGGTTAAATTGCTCATCGGTGTTGATGCGGGGGACGCGATACCCACGGGGAGTCCCGATGATTTCACCTCGTCCGCGTATACCTATAGGCTTGATGCCGCTCCGGGTGATCCGCACACGATGCTGCCAGAGGGCGAGGAGACTTACGTTGGCGTGCGCTTCTTCGATCTGGGAGGCGGCACGGACTACCAGTACGGCTGGATCGGCGTCGTCCGCACCGGTATGTTCCTCGACGCCTTCGCGTGGGGCTACGAGACCGAGCCCGGCGTGTCGATCGCGGCGGGGGCTCCGGAGCCGGGGACCTTGGCGGTCCTGGTTTTGGGAGGCATGGCTCTGGCCGGATGTCGCCGGCGCCGGCCGGTCGAGTTGTAGAAGAAGTGCCGCCGTCGTGGAGAAGCGCCCACGACGGCCGGCAGGTCCCGGCCGACGCGACGCCGCGACGAACATCCGGATTGACCCAGTCGACCGCCCCGTGACCAAGACACGAGGAGGTAGTCCGAAATCGTGGGGAGCGGGTGACCACACGGCGATTGGCCTGGGTGGTCTCGACGACGTCGTGTGGTGCCGCACGCGAAGGTCGTCATCGCCGGCAACTTGGCCTCCAGGGAGCCCCAGCGACCTCATGGGTGGCCTCGTCGACTTCCTGTATAGGCCCGCCGACACTTCAGGGCCGGGTCGGTGCGCCAGGTCGCGCTGTCGGCCGGGTGCCTGAAGTATCGGGCGGGCCTTGAAACGCCCCGCACGATCTCCGGTGCTCCTCAGTCGATGACGGCGGGTCGAGTTCATGGGTCTACCCCCTCCGTCGCTGTTGCGTCTGCGTCACGGTCTACGTCGCGATCCGCAGCCTGCGGGGGCCACGGCTCGTTCGTGATCAGGTAAGTCGACGGTCCGATGCGATAGACCCGCACGCGGCGCCGCGGGGGCGTCGGGTCCGTGGCGATGGCCGCCCCATCCCGCCCATCCGCCCCGTCCGCCCGGGCTGGCCACGTGTCGAGTCCCGTATCCGACCCCGCATCCGGTTCGTTATCCGATCCCGTGCCGCCCGCCGAGGGTTCCGGGGGCAGCAATCGACTGACCACGTCGGTCCCACAGCCGGCGGCGGCGGGTACCAACACGACGATGGCCAGCAAGGCGGAAGTCCGCTGGATCGATGCTCGAACTGTCATGCCTGGCCTCCCATCCGGGTTGAGGTTCTCGTGCCCGTTCGTTCCCTGGCCTCCAGGCCCTGCGCCTTGCCCAATTGGGCGCCCGATTCATGCGGGTCCGCCCAACGCGGACCCGATTGATCACAAGAAGGGGAGCGGTCACGACGCGCGTGCGGCTGCGCTCGGAAAGACGGCCGCACCTTCGGCTCCGGCACGACGAGGGGCCCGCTCGAACTACCCTCGCCGATCCGGGCCGAGCCCGAGTGCGCCGGCTGCTCCCCCGCCTTTCTGTCCAGCCCAGCGCCGTGGCCGTTGGGCCGACGCGCGGTTCCGCGGGAAGCGCGTACCTTCAGCGCCCGGTGGACAGATCCATCCTTGTTTCATCCCAACGCCCGCTATCGTTGGAAATGGCTACGCTTCTTTGGCGTGATCTCTCTCAGCTACTGCGATCCCTCTCAGCTATCGGAATGAGCTGTGGCGAAATGAGGGGAAGACCTCCTTTCTTTTCGTCTGGCGCCTCCCCACTGACGGAAGTAAGTCTGCGCGCGCTTTTGACGAAAGGCAAAAGCAAAAATCACAAGGGAGCGGAGTGAATCTGACGTGTTGTCCTTTTGCTCACCGCGCGGCGTCGTGGCGCGTGTTTCCTTGGGGGTGGGGTCGCGAATCGTGTCCTTTTGCTCGGCCGGATGTCGTAGAAATACTTACGCGCGTTTTGAGGGGGCGCGGAGATGGGAATTTAGTGTCATCCAGTGGCACTGGTAAGACAGCCAAGACGGGGACCGTTGTTCG
>CAZBUJ010000082.1:0-25363 GCA_964495075.1 uncultured Phycisphaeraceae bacterium | reverse complement strand
CGACGAGGCCGAGTTGATCCAGATCGGCGAAATATCGAAGCCCGAAGAACATCCGGGTGCCCGCCGGGCCATACGGCCCGGCGCGAGCGACCATCGACATCCAATCGGCTCACCGGTTTCACCCCGGTGAGCCGATTAGTTTGTATAGAGGGAAGTCCTTGATCGGGTTGGACCGATTGCTACCATGGCCAGGGAAGATGAAACGGCATGCCAGGAAGGCACGCATGAAACCACCGGTACCCCTTGCGCACACGGACGATGACCGGCAACTGAATCTGACCTTCTCGGCCAAGCCGGCCACGTCAACACCATCCGACATGGCGAACACGAAGCGAGGCAAACCGAAGAAGCGAAGCACCGTCGCCGCCGGTGCGGGGCGCAAGCGGCGGACGAACGGGCGGGCGGCAGGCGAGTCGCCGCGCCGCGCCGTCGGGGCGCTGTCCGCGGAGGCGATGGCCAAACAGCAGCGCGAGATCTCCATCTCCGAGTTCTTCGCCAAGAACCGGCACCTGCTCGGCTTTGACAACAAGCGGAAGGCCATGCTGACGACCGTCAAGGAAGCGGTCGACAACAGCCTCGACGCATGCGAGGAGGGCGGAATCCTGCCCGACCTGCGGATCGAGGTCCTCCAGTTGTCGGACGACCGGTTCCGGGTGGTCGTGCAGGACAACGGCCCCGGCATCGTCAAGACGCAGATCCCCAGCATTTTCGGCCGGCTGCTGTACGGCTCGAAGTTCCACCGGCTCAAGATGTCGCGGGGGCAGCAAGGCATCGGTATCAGCGCCGCCGGCATGTACGGCTTGATCACCACCGGCAAGCCGATCAGCATCACCAGTCGCACCGGGGCGAAAAAGGACGCCCACCACTACAAGCTGGCCATCGACACGAAAAAGAACAAGCCGGACATCATTCACGACGACACGGTCGAGGTGGACTGGGACCACGGCACACGCGTGGAGATCGAACTCGTCGCCAGCTACGCCAAGGGTCGCCAGAGCGTCGACGAGTACGTCGAGCAGACGGCCATCGCCAACCCCCACGCCCGGATCACCTACCGGTCGCCCGCTGACCAGGTCACCGAGTACCCGCGGACGGTCGACGCGCTCCCGCCGGCCACCCGGGAGATCAAGCCGCACCCGTACGGTATCGAACTGGGCACGCTGATGAAAATGTTGAAGGACACGCCGGCTACCAAGGTCGGCGCGTTTCTCCAGCGGGAGTTCTCGCGGGTCAGCCCGGTGGTGTCGAAGCAGGTGTGTAAGAAAGCTGAAGTCACGCCGCTGACCTGGGTCAAGGCCGTCGATCCGCCCACCGCGGAGAAGCTCTACAACGCGTTGCAGTCGACGCGGATCATGGCCCCGAGCACGAATTGCCTCGCCCCCATCGGAGCCGAAGCGATCCTGAGCGGACTGCTGAAAGGGATCAAGGCGGAGTTCTACACGGCCACCACGCGTCCGCCCACCGTCTACCGCGGGAACCCGTTCCAGATCGAAGTGGGGATCGCCTACGGCGGCGAGTTGGGGGCCGACTGGCTACGCGGCGAGAAGAACAATGGCGACGCCAAGCAGCCGCCGGAGACGCGGGTGCTGCGGTTCGCCAACCGCGTGCCGCTGCTGTATCAGCAGAGCGGTTGCTGCATGTTCCGGTCGGTGGTGGACACGGGCTGGAACAAGTACGGACTGTCGCAATCGCGGGGAGCCCTGCCGGCGGCCCCGATGGTCGTGCTGGTGCACATGGCCAGCGTGTGGGTGCCGTTCACGTCCGAGTCGAAGGAGGCGATCGCCGACTACGACGAGATCCGCAAGGAGATCAAGCTGGGCATCAGCGAGTGCGGCCGCAAGCTCGGCGTGCTATTGCGGCGGAAGCGCACCAAGGTGGCCTATTCCAAGCGGCGCGACGTTTTCACCCGGTATATCGGCGAGGTCGTCAACGCGGTGGGGGACATGACGCGGATCAACCGGCGCGAGTTGCACGGTTCGTTGCTGGCGCTGTCGGAGAAGTATACGGCCGCGGCGGATATGGAATTCGACGACCACGGAAACGTCGTGACGACGACGCGGGAACGCGAGCTGTCCGACACGATCGTCGTCGATCGGTCGGACGATTCGAATGAAGTCGAGCAGGGAACGCTCTTCGACGCCGGTGATGGCCGCCTTCCGGCGAAGACGAAGCCTCGGTCAAACGGCACGTCGAAACGCGCGTCGAAACGAAAGAAGAAAGCCCGCCGGTAGAGGATCGCCAGGGGCAGCGCATGGCCAGGAAAGCGGCTAAAAAGGTCAAGAAGGCCGAAGAGACCAAGAAGGTGACGGCGAACGCGCCGTCCCCCTCGTCGTCGCGACGACGCGGGCGTGACGGCAAGAGCACCGCCGAGAAGCTGCGCGGCCTGGCCGATACGGTCGTGGCCCTGGCGGGGGAGCAGGAGGACCCCTTCGTCGACATTCCGATTCGCGCCCTGAGCAACGTGTCGTTCAATCCGAAGACCCGTCACATCGAGATGGGCGACCGCCGCCAACGCCGCAACTTCTTCAACTATGGCCAGGCGAAGCGATTCATGCAGACGCTTCTTGTGGCTTCGAAGTGCAAGCAACTGGCGGAAGAAGACAAGTCGGCCTCCATTCGACAGATTTACTATCTCGCCAAGCATACGATCCCGGGTACGAACGAGAAGACGTTTGACGATCAGGATGAGTCGGATCCGGTCCTCGAGGACCTGGAAGTCGCGCTCGACGCGTTGCGCGAGGAGCTGCACGTGTTCGCCAGCAACCGGGGCAACCTGGTCGGCCCGATCACGCTCGTGGACTCGGGCAACGAGCTGGATTGCACGCGAATGGGGTCAGCCGGGTATCCCGTGCCGAGCATCGTGGAACCGGACATCATCCAGTTCAAGAAATGCAAGGCGAAGTACATCCTGCACGTCGAAAAAGACACCGTATGGCGTCGCTTCTACGAGGACGGGTTCTGGGACAAGCACCATTGCATTGTCTCGCACGGGTCCGGGCAGCCGACCCGCGGCATGCGACGACTCCTCTACCGCATGCACAACGAGCTGAGGCTGCCGGTCTACGTCCTGCTCGATAACGACCCCTGGGGGTACTACATCTACTCCGTGATCAAACAGGGGTCGATCAATCTCGCTTTCGAGTCCAGCCGCATGGCCGTGCCGGACGCCGTCTTCATCGGCGTGTCCGCGTTCGACTACGAGCGCTACGACCTAAGCGACGACGTCAAGCTCGCCCTGGACGCCAACGACGTCAAACGGTGCAAGCAGATCCTCAACTACCCGTGGTTCGAAGGCAAGCGACCCTGGGAGCGCGAGATCAAGAAGCTCGTGCGCAACGGCTTCAAGATGGAGGTCGAGGCGCTGTGCAACAAGTCGCTCAGCTTCGTTACCGACGAGTACGTGCCGGCCAAGCTGAAAGACAGGAAGCAATGGCTGGATTGACGGCCGGGCTCGATGACCGGCTACGTATTACGCATGAGCCGCCGCGCGGATTGTGGGCGGGTACCATCATCCGCCGGTGGCGGGAAACAATTGGTATTGGCCGTCAACCTGCTCGTCGCCCGGACGGCGTTAACGCCGCCGGGTCAGGCGGAGCAGCAAAATCGACATCGCGGTCAGCGGGACGAACAACACCATCGACGGGCCGCAGGCGAGGGCTTGCAGCGGGTTCTGCTGGGCCGTGGTGGCCGCGCTGGGGTTGTCTACCACCCCGGCTTCCACCGCCAGGTCGTCACCGGGGTAGTCGCCCGGATCGCTGTTCTCCTCCGTGTCGTCCTCTTCCGCCAGGTCGTCACTCGCGTCGTCCGGATCCTCGAACAACGTGTCTGTTACCTCGAACGTGATCCCGTCGTTGTCCGCCACCAGCCGCACGAGGAACCCGTCATTCGAAACCAGGAACGGCAGGGAGCCGTTGCCCTGCTGGCTGGGGCCGAACCGGATGCTCATCGTCAGGTCGTCCGTGTACCCGATCGTGGAGCCATCCACGTCGCAGTCGCCGCAGATGCTGCCATCGAAGAACTGCACGAACCCGTCCGTACCCACCCGCACGAACCGCTCGGCATCGTCGTCGGCGTCATACACCTCCGTCGACTGGGCGTCACCGGCCGGATCGCCCCACACCACCAGCTCGCTGGCCAGTTGCTCAAACGGTTCGCTCGTCTTCTGGAACGTGATCGCGTCGTTCTCGCTGACCAACTGAATGTAATGCCCGTCCTCGTCGTTCGACACCAGGTAGGGCCGGCGGATGTCGGCGCCGTCACGATCCGGGCCGAACCGGAAGGCCATCGCCGGCTCGCCGTCGAGCGAGAGATAGGGCCCCTCGACCGTGCAATCCGTGCAGATCAGGTTGATCGAAAAGACGACCCGCCCGTCCGTGCCCACGAGAATGCCGCGGTCGGCGATGTTGTTCACGTCCCGAATCAGGGGATGAGCGTCCGACGTGACGGGATCGCCCCACACGATGTATTGTTCCGGCTGCTCCGAGGCGCCGCCGGTCTGGGTGGAGCTTTTTCCGGGGACAATGTTGGTCAGCGCGTCGCACCCGGCGAGCACGATCACGGAAAGACACAACAACATGGCCGTCGCGGGACGACTGCGTACTGGAATCGTGATCACGGCGAGAATCTCCTTGTATGCCGAAGGGACGGAGCCCGGCCACCCGATGTACCGCGCCAACAAGACTCCGCCAGGTAGTGTACGCTCATGGTGCGTGTCCGGGCAACCGGGGCTTTCCAGACCCGGACCCGGCGGCTAGGCTACAACCGCCTCGTGGATGGAGGACAGGATCATCGTGCCGGAATCACGCGTGCCGAATGCCTGAGAACCCGCTGCCCGAGAATCCGCCGGACCCGCTCGAGCCGATCGCCCCGGCCGCGCCTCCGTTCGCGCGCCCGATCGTGGCCCCGGTCCCGCCCGCCGTGCGGGCGGAACCGTTCCTGCTCATGCACCGCTCCCGGTTCAGCGTTCTCAAGGAACTGGCGGCCGTCGGCGCCATCCTGCTGATGCTCGTCGCTTGCACCGCCATCTGGGTATTCGTGGCCCAGACTTGGCGCCTGGTTCCGCCACCCGAAACGGAACCGGGTAGAATGGTGAACCTCGCCGTCACGCTCGGGATGGGCATCATGGCCGTCGCCTGCGTGGTCTTCACCCTGCGAATCACCGGGGACGGCCCTGCATCCGTCGGGTTCACGTTTCGCCGTTCGCCGGGCGCGAACCTCTTGCTCGGTGTCCTGGCCGCACCTGCGGCATACGTCGCCGTGCTGATCGCCACGATCATTCTGTGCGCGACGTCGCAGGCGGCACAGGAGTTGCTACAATCCAACCCCGAGCAAGTCCGAGACGTGCTCCCGAAGCTTCACCCGCTGGGATTCCTCGCCCTGTCCGCCGGCGTGGGGCTGTGGGAGGAGTTGGTGTTCCGAGGCTACCTGATGACTCGCCTGAGACGGGTGACGGGGTCGTGGTGGATCGCCGTGCCGCTCGTTTCGGCGGTCTTCGCCGCGCTGCACATTGGAGCGCAGGTGGCGCTTTTCGTCATCCCGCTGTTCCTGATGGCCGTCGTGTGGTCGCTGTTCACGGTGTGGCGGCGATCGGTGATCCCCGCCGTGGTGGGGCACGCCCTGTTCGATTTCGTGAGTTTCCTGGCCATTTACTATTAGCACGGGGCGGCGTCGGACCCGTCGCCACCGCTGTGACTCAGGCCGCCGCGGGCGGATCGGGACGGATGCGAACCAGGCGGTCGCCGACCTTCACGTGCCGGCCGTTGACGTACTCCTCCCAGGTCATCACCCGCCCGCCGGCCGGCTTGATCTCAAGCAGTTCGAGCCAGGCGTCACCGGTGGCAACGAAGAGGCGTGCGTCCAGCTCTCCCGGTTCGAGCGGAGCGGGGTCCGCGTCCCCCACCCTCGCCCGAGCCAGCGTGACGCGTTCCCGCCGGCTGCCGTCCCTGGCTTCGAAGTCGCAGGTCGCCCCCGGCCAGCTCCACATGCCGCACACGAAGTGGGCCAGCCGCCGGGCGGGCTGGGTGAAATCGATGTACCCGTCCACTTTGCGCAACTTCGGGGCCCGGGTGACAAGGTTCGGGTCTTGCGCCTCGCCCTCGGGGATGGCGTCGTTGGCGAACAGGTCGACCGCCGCGCGAACCGCGTCCGGGCCAATCCGGGCCAGCCGATCGTGGAGCTCGGCCGCGGTCTCGTCCGGTTTAAGGTAGGTCCACCGTTGCGACAGGATCGGGCCGGCATCCATGCCCGAGGTCAGGCGAAACACGGTGACTCCGGCTTTCTCTTCGCCGTTTATGACCGCCCATTGGAACGGGGCGGCCCCGCGGTACTTGGGCAACAGCGAGGCGTGCAGATTGACGAAGCCGGCGGGGACCGCGGCCAGCAGTTCTGGCCCCAGCTTCTGCCCGAACGCGATGACGACGCCCAGCCGGCATTCCAATGTCGCCAGTCGCCGGACCAAATCCGGCTTGTTGACGTCCGCCGCCTCGATGACGGGGATGTTGTGTTCCTTGGCTCGCGCGTGGATCGGCGTGGCCCGCACGCGGCGGCCACGGCCGGCCTTGCGTGGTGGTTGGGTGACGACCGCCGCCACGTCGTGCTCTTCGGCCAGGTAATGGAGCGTGGGCTCGGCGAAGTCGCCGGAGCCGACGAACAGAATGCGCATGGCCGTCTACCGGATCCGCAGGGGCTTTCGTTTGGCGAGTCGCTGGTATTGCTGCTCAAGCTGCTTCAGGGCCCGCCGGTTCGACATCGCTGCCTCAGTCGACATGTAATCGATAATCAACCGAGCGTCGAGATGATCGGTCTCATGCTGCCACACGCGGGCCCAGAGATCGTTGGATCGGCGAATGAACGGGTGCCCGTGGGCGTCGAGGGCCGACAGGGTGACGCCCTCCGGCCGGCGGACGGGCACGTTGATCTCCGGCAGGGAGAGGCAGCCTTCCTCTATCTCCGCCCCGCCCTCGAAGTCGGCGAGCGTCGGATTGACGCAGACCATGTCGTTAGCCGGGTCGTCCGTCGTGTTGCACACGAAAATCCGCAACGCCAGCCCGACCTGCGGCCCGGCCAGCCCGATCCCGCGCCCCTCCCGCATGAGCTCGAGCATCCGCTGGGCGAGCGCCTCGAGCGGCGGTCCAAACTCGTCGATTTCCACGGACACTTTGCGCAGCACCGGGTCGGGATATTCGACGATCCGAAGCTTTTTGAGGTCAATGTCGACCAGTCTCATTGTTGTCCCCGCCACCAGTCATCGGCCGCCCTGCCCGCCGCGGTCGAGAAAAACCGCGCATCGACGGGTCACCTTTGGATCCGGCCGCCCTCGTACTTGACAGCCTGCACGGTATGATAGTATAGCTCCGCGGTTCGAAGCAAAAGGTCCCGCGTGAGTTGTGGTCGATTCGGGCCCTCGCCGGCTCGGGTTGAACCTGTTTCAAATTCGTGGCGCCGGTGTCGATGAGGGCCGCACGGCGCCGATGTGCCGGCTGATGACTTGGCAGATGACCGAGGGCACATGACAGAGAAACAGACAGGCAACGGCGGCCCGGCTCCCGAGGAGCAGCAACCGGACGCGAATGCCCGGCACCGGACGGACGAGGCCAACAAGGCCAAGGCCCGCAAGTGGTTTGCCCGGGCCAAGCAGCTATTCGACACCCGCAGCTACGACTACTCGATCAAGTGTTTCATTGACGGGCTCGAGTTCTGGCCGGAGGCGGTGGAGGAAGCCCATAAGCCCTTGCGGGTCTGCGCGCTGGCCCGTCGCCAGGCGGGCGGCAAGAAGCCCGGCATGATGGACACCGTCAAGCACTCGATGACGGGCAAGGACCCGGTTAAGTCCATGCTCAACGCGGAGTGGCTGTGGGCCCACGACCCGTCGAACGTGTCGTACATCGAGGGGGTGCTGAAGAACGCAGACAAGGCCCGCTGCGAAGACGTTCTCATGTGGATCGGCCCCGTCTACCGGGAGGCGATCGAGGCGGAAAAGAAACCCAACGCCAAGCGTTTTGCCTTGTTGAAGGAAACGTATGAAGCGTGTGGGGACCGGGCCCAGGAGCGTGGCGAGTTGGACCTGGCGGTGGAGGCGTTCGAGCGGGCGGTCGAAGCGCTCAGCGTCCAGAAGCAGCTCACGCCCAGGGATCTGTCGCTGAGCAACATCATGCGGGATCTGTCCACCAAGCTGACGATCCTGAAGGGGCAGTACCAGACCGCGGAGTCGTTTACCGAGAGCGTGCGGGACGCGAGTGAGCAGGCCCAGGTGCACGACAAGGAACGGATGGTCCAGACGGACGAGCGACTCGTGCAGTTGATCGCCAAGGCCGAGCAGGAGATGCGGGACAATCCGGGCGTGCCGTCCAAGGTGACCACACTGGTCGACCTGCTCTGTCGCCGCGATGATGAAAACGAAGAGAAGCGGGCGATCGGCATCCTGCTCGACCGGTACGAAGCGGACGGCGACTACCGGTTCAAGATGCGGGCGGACGACATCCACATGCGCCAGCTCGCCCGCCGGGTCCGCGCGGCCCGGGAATCGGGTGACAGAGAGGCGGTCCGCCAGGCTCGGATTCGACAACTCCAGTTCGAGATCCCGGTCTTCAAGGAGCGGGTGGCCAAGTATCCGACCGATCTGCGGATCAGGTACGAGCATGGGGTCCGGCTGTTCTCCGCCCGCCGGCACGACGAGGCGATCCCGAGCTTCCAGAGCGCCCGGGGTGAGCCCAAGGTCCGGACGGCGGCCATGCTCTACCTGGGGCGGTGCTTCTACGAGAAGCAATACTACTCGGAGGCCGTTTCCACCCTGGAAGAGGCCCGGGCGGGCTACGAGATCCCGGACGACCAGATCGCCAAGGACATCCTGTACTGGCTGGGGCGGTCCCAGGCGGACGACGGGCAAGTGGACGCGGCCAGGAGAACCTTCGGGAATTTGCTCCAACTGGACTACAATTACAAAGATGTGCGTGATAGACTGGAGGGGCTGCGAGGTTCGTAGGCTGCCGCGTCGCGCCCCGGCGGGCGGCAGAGATCGAGATTGGCTGCAGGAGGAATGTTGTGGCGCACTCATTGTCGGCGAAGAAACGGATTCGCCAGAACGCAACGCGGCGGGAACGCAACCGGGCGCGGAAGTCGGTGATCAAGGGAACCGTGCGGAAGCTGGACAAGGCCATCCACGACAAGGACGTGGACACGGCCCAGAAAGTGTTCCGCGAGGCGGTCAGGAAGATCGACAAGACCGCGTCGAAGGGCACCCTCCACAAGAACACCGCCGCCCGGAAGAAGTCGCGCCTGGCCAAGCGACTCAACAGGCTGACCGCCTCCTCCTCGTAGCTTCCCATCCGGCGAAGTCTTCCATGTGGGCTGCACCGAGCGCGGCCCACTTTTTCATGCGCCCGGAGGGGCGGATCGTGGGTTCACCATGAGCGATTCCGGCCAGCCGTCATTCGCATCGCGTGGAGGGGCCAAGCTCGCCTTCGCCTTGAATCACTTTGAAGTCGACTGCGCCGATCGCGTGTGCGCGGACCTCGGCTGCAACGTGGGGGGGTTCACCGACTGCCTGCTGCAAGGCGGGGCCCTTCGGATCTACGCCGTGGACACCGGGTACGGCGAACTGGCGTGGACCCTGCGCAAAGACGAGCGGGTGGTCGTGATGGAACGCACCAACGCGCTTCACGTGTCGTTGCCGGAACCGGTCTCGCTGGTGACGATCGACGTGGCGTGGACGCGGCAACATCTGATCCTCCCGCGGGCCGTGGCATTGCTGCAAGGGTCGGGCGTCATCCTGTCGCTGATCAAGCCGCATTACGAGTCACCGCCCGCCCGATTGCGTGGCGGCGTGTTGCCGGACGAGTGGCTCGCCGCGACCCTGGCCGACGTGCACGAGCGACTTGCCGCGGCCGGCTTGCGATTCGACGAAATCGTGGACTCTCCCTTGCGGGGAGGCGGCGGGAACCGCGAGTTATGGGGCGTTTTGCGAGTGCCCGCGGCGTCGGACGGCACGCGGCAACCGGCCCGATGATCCGGGGTCGGGCCGCGGGGAAGGGCCACCGGCCGCGTTTGGCGGCTTGCCGGCCGATGTCTATAATAGACTGAGGCGTACGAGTGGCGGTGCAGTGGCTTCTGGCCTGAGTGACCGTGCGCCGGAAGGGAGGCGTCCCCGTGGACACCCGTCGCTCGCGCAATCGACGCACCGGCTTTACCCTCATCGAGTTGCTGGTGGTCGTGGCGATCATCAGCCTGCTGATTTCCATCATGATGCCATCGTTGAGCCGGGCCCGTGACCAGGCCAAATCGACTCACTGCCTGGCCCGGCAGAAGGACTTCGCCAACGGTCTGGCCGCCTACGAGAATCTCTACCTGGACATGCTGCCCCCCGCGGAATGGGAGCGGCCCGACCCGCAGGAACGGGACGTGACCATTCGGTACGGCTGGGCCGAACTGCTCTTCCCGTTCGTGTACAAGGAAGGGGACGTCTTCGTGGATGACGAAGGCGGAGACTGTCCGCCCAACTTCCCGGTGCAGCGCAACATCGGCGGGGACCGCTGGGACAAGTACCTGCTCTGCCGCGCCGCCGACAACCAGGGGATCTCGTCCGGGCACTATCGCGTGTACCTGCCGTTCTGGGGCGGCGGGCGGATTGGAGTCGACGAGGAGGGCCGGTACGTCACGGGGCCGTCGCCCCACGCCTCGTCCGGCCGCGGGAACCTCAACCCCAAGATGCCGGTCCTGGGCGACGCGAACCCGGAGTCGGAGCGGGGGGACGGCGACTGTTCCGGGTCCTCGGACAGTCACTGCGAATCCTGCGCCGACGGCAATGATTGCAGCTACATCGACGCGGGGGAAACGGACGTGGCCGGGCCGGACGGGATCAACGGGAATCGTTTCGACGATCGCCACTCCGGCGGGATCAACTTCCTGTTCGGCGACTTCCACGCGGAGTGGCGGCGCAACCTCCATAAGAAGCTCGCCATCGACTGGGACCTGAACGGAACCGCGGACGTCGACGTCGCACCGTAGGCATCGCCCACGCCGCCGGTCCATGGGAGGCAGAGCATGCCCGATCTCTCACGTCATCAGCGGAAGATCGTCGAGCGCTATTACGATCATCGCGATACCATCATGCTGGGCAAGTTGCAGGAGCTGGTCACCGAGCTGTACCTGACCGACACCGAGAAGAAGCAGGCTCGGCTGTGGAAGCGGGTGGACGCGGCCATGACCAATCTGAAGGTCAAGCCCGAACTGCGGGCGCACATCCTGTCCCGCCGCGACCCCGAACTGCTGGCCGGTCACATTCGCGACTGGCTCAAGGCCGCCGATCCGGGCGGCTAGACCCCAAGGTCCGCTAACTCAAGTTGCGGGGCCGGCGTCCCGATAAGCGCCACGAGGGACTGCCCCGCGCGGGGGTCCGGGGCGGATGATGCGCCCGGGGCCCGGGTGCCGTGCGGGGGCAGGTTCCGTCGTAAGTCACGGGACGGATGGTCTTTAACAGCTTCATCTTCGCGGCCTTCTTCGGCGTCTTCTTCGCGCTGTACGTGTCGCTGATGCGGCGGCGGGTCGCCCAGAACGTGCTCCTGCTCGCCGGCAGCTACTTCTTCTACGGCTGGTGGGACTGGCGATTCCTCGGGCTAATCGTGCTGTCGACGGTGATCGATTTCGCCTGCGGGCGGGCCCTGGACCGTCGCGAGGGCGGCGCGACCGACGGGGCGTATCGCGACAGCCCGGGCCGGCGGCGGCTGCTGTTGTGGGTCTCGGTCGGGGCGAACCTGTCCATTCTCGGGTTCTTCAAGTACTACGATTTCTTCGCGGAGGGGTGCGCCGATCTGTTGGCGGCCATCGGCTTGCCGCTGGAGCCCCGGCTGCTGCACGTGATCCTGCCGGTGGGCATCTCGTTCTACACGTTTCAGACCTTGAGCTACACGATCGACGTGTACCGCGGGCGGCTGCCGGCCCATGGCAGCCTGCTGGACTTCGCGGTGTTCGTCGCGTTTTTCCCCCAGTTGGTGGCCGGGCCCGTCGTGCGGGCGGCCGACTTCCTGCCGCAGGTCGCCCGGCCGCGCCGCATCGAGGCGGAGCGGATGTACGAGGGCAGCTACCTGATCCTGTGGGGTCTGTTCAAGAAGGTGGTCATCGCCGACAACCTGGGCGCGTTGCTTGTGGATCCGACGTTTGATCTGCCGGCGTATCATCTGCTGGGCGGTCGCGTGCTGGTGGCGCTCTATGCGTTCGCGTTGCAGATCTACTGCGACTTTTCCGGATACTCGGACATGGCGCGGGGCTGCGCGATGCTGCTGGGGTTCGACATCCGGTTGAACTTCAACCTGCCCTACTTCGCGAGCAGCCCGGCCGAGTTCTGGCGGCGGTGGCATATCAGCCTGTCGAGCTGGCTCCGCGACTACCTCTACATCCCGCTGGGCGGCAATCGCAAGGGCCCCCGCCGCACGTACATCAACTTGATGCTCACGATGATCCTGGGCGGGCTGTGGCACGGCGCGGCGTGGACCTTCGTGCTGTGGGGGTTGTACCAGGGCGTGTTGCTGGTGGCCCATCGGGCGGTGATGCCGTGGCTGGATCAGTGGACGGCGGCGTGGTTCGCGTCGACGCGGCGGGTGACGCGGGCGATCGCGATCGGCGGGTTCTTCCAGCTCGCGTGCCTCGGATGGTTGATCTTCCGGTCGGATTCGGTGGCCCAGATCGGCGGCATGCTGTCGTCGCTCGCGACGCCCTGGCCGTGGTGGCTGCTGACCGGCGCGAACTCGCTGGCCGGGACAGGCGTCTTTACGTTGCTGGCGTTCGCGACGCCGTTGGTCGTGATGCAGTTTGCCCAGTACTCGAAAGCGGATCTCAATGTGTTGTTTCGTTTGCCCGCCCCGGTGCGGGGGCTGGCCTACGCCGGGATGGTGTACGGCCTGCTGATCTTTGGAGCCCATGTCGACAAGCCATTCATCTACTTCCAGTTTTGAAGGGCTGATGGATCCAGGCGCTCCGGTCGGGCTGCCGGCCGCGGTCTGCGGTGGCTCCCGCCGTTCACCATTGGCCGGTGCCATCGCGGCGATGGCCCGCGTGACGCGGCGGCTGCCGATGGGCGCCGTGTCGGCGGTGGCCATCATGGTGGCGTTTCACGTGATCGTGGCCACGTGGGTGTACCCGCGTCCGGCGGCCCGCATGGACCTGTATCGCAAGACGGCCATCCTGACGGATCGGTTCCGGCCGTCCGTGGTGGTGGCCGGTGACTCGCGTGCCGAGAGCGGCATCGTGCCGAAGCTCGTTGCCCCGCTCCTGGGACTGTCGGATGACCGCGTGATCAACATCGCGGTGGGGGCGGGTGACACGGCGTCGGCCGCGGCGGCGGCCCGGAAGTTTGCCGGCCGATTCGCGTCGTCGCCGATCATGGTGCTCGGCGTGTCGATCTCCAAGGTGAATGACAATGCTCCGAACTGGAAGAGCGACGAGCTGCTCTGGTCGCTCGGGTTCGCGGACCGGGTCCGGCTGGTTTCATGGCGGCGGGCGGTCGCCTCCTGCGTGCTGCCCGAGAAGACGCTGTATCACCGGCTGACCGGCTGGCCGCGCCCCAGCAAGTTCACGACGAGCCAGGGCATCTTTCCGACCTACGCCTCGGTCGACGAACGGGGCTACCATCGCAACCCCACGCTGCCGGCCCGCCTGCTCGACAATACCTGCCGGTCGCATCACCGGATCTGGTATCGCGATGCCGACATCGACGGCATCCGGTGGCGGCAGTTCGAGGCGGACGTGCACGAGTTGCGGGCGTCGGGCGTGCAGGTCGTTCTGCTGCACCCTCCGCTGCACCCGGCGTTCGAGGCGTGCATCGAATCGGACCCGGTCAGCGCCGCGGTGACGGCGCGGTACCATCGGAAGCTCGACGCATTGTGCCACCGCGCCGGGATTCCCTTGCTGCGGTACGGGAACGAGATTCTGGTCGGGGCCGACCCCGGCGTCTATTACGATGATCCGCTCCATCTGAACCGCCGCGGGGCCGAGATCCTGTCGCTCCATGTCGGGCGTGACCTCGCGGGGCTGGTGGAATCCGGCGTCTTGAAACGCCCCGCGCCGTGACGGGCGGCGCGTCGTCGCGTCCCTGTAATCTCGCGGGCGACTCGCTACAATCGCGCTCCCCCACCAGCGGGGGAGTCGACGCGGGGGACCGTACGGGGCCGGCAAACGAACATGACCGATGTTGCCACACAACTTGTGCCCGTGGTCGCGGAGGAGATCACGGGGCCGACCTGGCGCCGGCAACTGGAGGGCGAGTACGCCGCGTGCGGCATGGTTCGCCCGTTCCGCCGCACCGCCCATGAGCCCGGCGATCGGCTCGAGTACGCGATCACCGGCGTGCATCCGGCCCGCGCCGGCCGCATGGTCGTCGAGGTCGAGAAGTTCGTCGGCGGCGGGTTCGCCGGGCAGGTGTACCGGGTCCGGCTCGTGGAACTGGAAGGCGACGACGGGCCGATCGAGGGCCTCGAGGTCGGCGGTCGGTACGCCATCAAGGTGCTCAAACCGCCGTCCGGGTTCGCGTGCGCGTTCCGCAACTCTCTCTACTTCCTGGCTTACCAGGGGCCGTTCAGCGCGCAGGTGAATCCCGCCAGCGTGCGGGTGGGCGTGTTGTGGCAGAAGCTCATCCGGCGCGCGGCGTCGCGCCGGATCGGCGAGGACACTGCGGTCTGCGACACCTACGCCACTTTCTACGACGCCGAGCTGCGCAGTTTCGGCGAGATCAACGAGTGGATCAGCGGCCGGATCTGGAAATTCGAAGTCGACGACGATCTCTTCGGGCGGTGGCGGTTCGAGGGGGCACCGCCCGCGGATCACCAGTCGCCCGAGTTCGTCCACAAGAAGATCTTCATGCGGGAGATCGTCGGACTGTTGCACGATATGGGTGCCCCGGAACTCGCCCGGCAGTACGAATGGTGGACGTGCAAGAGCCAGCCCAACGTGCTGAAGCGCCTGTCCGAGGATCACTCGCCGAAAGCGGGCCTGACCGCGGTGGACTTCCGGGCGGGCCTGGCCCTGCTGCCGCTGCTGCCCATGAGCCCGGCCGACGTCTGGCTGATCCTGCGGGGGCTGGCGCGGGGGCGGCTCGTGCAGTTCGATCGCAGCGACCCCGGGCGTTTCGAGCGTTTCATCGAGTCGCATCGCGACGACTTCGCGGATCTCCAGCCGGTGGTGGAGGAACTGCGGACGCAGGAGTCCGTTCATCGCCGGTCATTACCGGACGTGACGCACCACCACGTGCGGTTGCTGACGGATCGCTCGCTGCGGGCGTCGATCAAGGACGCGAGCATCACCGCCTGGCACAACCTCGGCCGGCTGGATGACGAGCACGCGGCCCGGCTGCGGCGCGGCAACTGGGCGTTTCGGCTGCTCTATCTGCTGTCGTTCATCCCGCTGCTCGGACGCGGGATCGTCAAGCTGTGGGGCAACGCCCCGGTGCGGGAGCACGCCCGGCGCTGCCTGACGAGTTTCCGGTACCTGTGGCGGGCCATGCGGGCGGCGCGGATCGAGGTGCTGATCGTCTGGCACCGGGACGGCCGGGGCAGCGACGAGCGCCTGCGCGGACTGGTGGATCGCCCGGTCCGATACTGGGTGCAGCGCATCCTCGTGGGCTGGATGCCACAGTCATGGCACCGGTTCCTGACGGAGCCGGCCTACGCCAAGGCCCGGATTCGTGAGGCCGTCGGGTTCACCTACATGCTTCTCCGTGTGCCCGCCTTCCGCGAGGAGTGGTTGCTTGACCAGGTGCGGATGGGCCGCGAAGAAGGCATGCTCACCCCGACCGAGGCGGACAAGATATCGCAGCAGATCAAGGACCCGTTCATCCAGAAGTACCTGCGGTGCGTCGCCGTGCACGCGTGCACCGTGCCCATCACGCAGGTGGTGATGGTGATCGTCGGCGGGGCGGTGCTGGCCTACGGCCTGACCTACCGGCAGTGGGGTTGGACGGAAAGCATGGCCGCCGGGGTGGCCGCGGCCGGTGTCGTCCAGGTGCTTCCGATTTCGCCCGGCTCGCTGGCCCGTGGGCTGTTCGTGCTCTACCTGATGATCCGCGAGAGGGACATCAAGAACTATTGCATCGCCGCCCCCGTCTCGTTCATTCACGTCGTCGGCTACCTGGCGTTTCCGTTGCAGATGGTCGCCCACGACCCGGCGTTGGCCCGGTTCATGGCTGGTCGATGGGCGAAGGGCATGGTGCACACCATCCCGGTCTTCGGGGAGAGCGGCGGGCTGCTCGAACATTTCGTGTTCGACTTCTTCTTCAATCTGCCGCTGACCGCTCGGCGCGGCTTCAAGACGAGACCGCTCCGCTGGACGCTCGGCACGGTCGGCGTGGCGGCGGTGGTTGGCCTGCTGGGCTGGGGGGCGTACGTCAAGATCTCCGCCTACCTGCACACGACGCACGATCTGCACGACGTCCGCGTGGTGGCGGTCACCCCGTACCCGCCGGACGCCGCAGACGACGCGATCCGGGGCATGCGCGTCGAGCTCGACGGCTACGACGGGGTCATCGATTTCCCCAGGGACCGCTGGGATGTCGCGATCGACGTGGGCGACACGGTAGACGCCGTGGTGCGCCGCAGCCGGCTGAGCGACGAATCGGTCGGCGTCGAGATCATCGAACAGGCGCCGTAAGCCGCCGGGCCGGCGCGGCATCCGCGATCCGTCGGGGCCACGTTCAATAATTCGGGTTCTCGGTGATATCCGGCATCGTCGCCTTCTTGGCCCACTCGTACACCTTGTCTTTAATGAACGGCTTCTGCTGGTCCGTGATGTTCTTCGGCGTTACGTTGATGAAGTTCGCCGGCACCACCGCATACTGCCAGTTCATGAGCGTTCCCACCTTCTGATTCTGCGTGTTGTAGATGTGCACCTTGCACGTGTTCGCGGTCGGCAGTTCGAGATTATAAATGATGACCTTCGGCGGCATCCCGCCCGACGCCGGGAAGTACTGCATGGCGCAGGCCGTTCCGTCGGCGACGGTGTGCACCCAGTGCGTGCGGCTGAGTGGATACGAACCGGTCAGCAACACCCAGCCGCGACTCAATTCCACCGCCACGGCACCGGTGCCGGTGCTCGTCGTGAAACCGACTTCGGCGGTCGCGGTGCGCGGCGTCTCGGGGACCACCAGCGTCGTGTACCGGTGGTGTCTGAGAACGTGTCCGCCGCCGGCGCTCGGCACGTAGAGGGAGTGTGCCACTTGGAATCGGTACCCGTGTTCGAGCTTGAACGTCTTCCCCACGTCAACCGGTGGCCCGTTCGTGCTCGCCAGGTCCGTCAGGTCCAGGTACTCGCGATTGCCGGCGGCATCCGTGTAGACCACACCATTCAGAGATACCAGTGGATTCGGCTTGAGCGGCTCCATTCTCGTACGCGGGCAGACAGTGACATCATGGTACGGGCGGGCTTTTTGCATCCCATCTGGCTGCCTTTCGGCGACGCAGCTCAGCAGCACGGTCAAGGCCACGATGGCGGTCACTCGTACGATGCGCGGAATGTGCTTCATGTCAGGCTTCCTTTGGACGTGAATCTGGCTGTTCCCCCAGTAAGCCAGCTTGGCTCACTTACGCTCTGCGGGCCTCGTACATGCCGCGGGCCTGGATCGTCAGCAGGCCGGCCACCAGGAGGGCGGTCACCGGCAACAGTGGATTCAAGATCATCGCTCGATGGTGGGCCAGCCACAGACTGACACCGATGCACGCTGCGATACCGGCCAGTAACAGCAACCAGCGCAGCCAGCGCCGCCCGACACACACCCACCCGATCACCAGCCCGGCCGCCGCGGCCAGGCACAACGTGCCTCGAAGCAACGCCGCGGAGTGTGTGCGCACCGGCTGGTCCCGCAGTAGTTGGTCCAGTGCGGTGGTGTGGACGTAGTTGCTGAGCACGCGTCGCCCGCTGGCATCCGTGGCGTAGAGATTGGGATCGCGCCCGTCACAAATCATGACAATCTTGCTTTTGAATCGCGCTCGCATGTCCGCCGGGTCGGCCGTCAGGGCGGCGGCGTAGTCCATCGTGGCCGCTTGCAGTGCCTCCTCGTCCCGGAGGTCCTTGAGATAGTACTGGGCGATTTCATCATCCTCGCCCAACCCCAGCGCCGCCGCGTAACCGCCCGCTGATTCGACGCCCGTCAGTTCAATGACATCGTGCTCGTCCAGTGTCCGCTTGGCTCGCCGGTCGAACGGCGACGGTTTCCAGTAGACGACGGAGAGGAGGTTGGCTTCCTTGTTCAGCCGCAGGTCGGCCTCCATGCCTGGCTTCCGGAACGCGATGTACGCAGCCAGCGCCAATGACGGGACCGGATCGTTCAGACCTTCCTTGACGGCAATTGGGATACGCCATTCCGTGCCGGTCATGATGCCCGCCAGGGCGCATCCCCACCGCGTGCCCGCCGTCAGGAAGTCGCGGTTGATCGCGGGCAGGCCCTCCACGTCGCGCGTGCATGACTTGGTCGCCAGAACAACTTCCGTGCCTGCCTTGCGGGCCGCCTGGATCCCCTCCAGGAACGGCTGATCGTACTCGCTGGGCGAGCCGAACGAGATGGCCCAGACGATCACGGCCGCTCCGGCCGCCGCAAGCTTCTTCATCATCAGGCCGTGCACCCGGCGGTAACGCTTGATATCCTGCGCGAGGTAGGCCTCGTCCTCACCGATGGCATCGGCCAGCACACCCAGCGGCGTGCTCGACGCAATCGTGATCACGCGGATGTCGTCGTACGGTTGGGACAGATTCGGGCTGGGATAGAACGAAGACGCAAATGACTCGTACCTCGCTTGCAGCGGAAGCCACTCGCCGATGAGTGGAATGCCCGGCCAGTAGGCCACGCCAACGCTGAACACGAAAATCAGGAAGCAGGCCAGGAGAGCGTGCCGCCGGATCAGGGCCGACGTTCTGGCCCGCAGCAGGTAGATGACGCTGGCCCGCCGGGCCTCGATCGGCTCGCCGGCCAGGTACAGGGCCACGTCCCGGCCCAGGCTGCCCGCCGACTGGTAGCGACGCTCCTTGTCCTTGTTCAGGCACTTGAGGACGATCGTCTCCACATCGTCGTTGATCTGCTTGCGGATCGTGCTGGGACGGGCCGGCTCGGCCGTCATGATGCGATCCAGCACGTCCCGCATGGTGCCGATCACCTCGTACGGGAACCGGCCGGTCAGCATCTGGTACAGGATGACGCCGAGCGAATATACATCGGTGCGAACGTCGATCATGCCGGGTTTGCCTTCCGCCTGCTCCGGCGATGCCCAGGGCAGCGAGCCGATGAACTGGCCCGTGGCCGTCATCACCGAAAGGTCCGACCCGCCAATGGCCGTTTTGGCCAGTCCGAAGTCGAGCACGTGCGGTTCGTTCTTCTCGTCGATGAGGATGTTGCGCGGCTTGAGGTCGCGATGGATGATGCCCCGCAGGTGGGCGGCCTCCACCGCCGCGCAGATCTTGTGGAACAGACGCAGCGTTGCGTCGATCGACAGCCCACGGGCTGGGCCGCCGCCCGGCGCCGCCGACCCCCCGCTGCCCGGAGATCCCCGGTCGCCGCGCCCCCGATCGATCTCCAGCTTGCGATCCTCGATGTACTCGTCGAGCGGCGTGCCTCTGATGTAGTCCATGACCAGGTAATGGCACCCCGCCACCACGCCGCTGTCGTGAATGGACACGATGTTGGGGTGATTCAACTGCCCCAGAATCTGCACCTCCCGCTCGAAGCGGACCCGGTCCGCCGGGTGGGCGAACGGGCCCTCCTTCATGACCTTGATGGCCACCTTGCGACGCGTCGACTGCTGGATCGCCAGGTACACTACCCCCTGCCCGCCCCGGTGAATCTCCCGCGTGATCTTGTAGCCCGCAAACGCCTCCGGGATCGGACCGGATGTAAAGGACGGCCACGTCGGGATGTCGTCGTCGCTGAGCGGCGCGGAGTCGGCATGGAGGTCGCGAGTCTCTTCCGTGGGGCGGTCCTCCCCGCCCTCCCGCGGATTCTCGGAATCGGGGCGCTCGTCAACCATCTCTGTTTCGATCCGGAATACTGGTCGGAGGACGTGGCGATGCCCGTACGCCAACGCCCGCGACGTTCCTTATCGTTGTTTGTTCCGCGGAGCAACGAAAAATCTTACCGGACGCGGACGGATCGTCACTTGCCCCCGCGCCGAAGGCCGGGCCGCTCGTGCGGCCCGCGTGCTAACATCGTGGCTCAGCATGTCTTAGCGAGCGTTCCGGTTGTTATTGGTGCATCAAGTGCGGCTTTGTCCGACGAGTTCTGACACCCGCGGGCCGGGCTCCGGTCGACGGTGAGTTTGTGACGGACTACCCGCTGCGTATCGTATGTTCCTCGTGGGCGGTGGGGGTCGTTGCAACCGCCCGGCGTCGGTGTCGGCTTCGAGGTCATTCGTGCGCGAAAGGGGGACCGATCATGACGCGTCCATTCACTCCCGACACCGTCGAGCATCCCGCCGTTAACCATTCCGTCGTTGAGGTCGTGCGGGTGTCAGATGACGCCGCCGCATGGCCGGAGCCTGCGCATCGGGCCGCCAATGTCGGCGTCGCCCGCCCGTGTCCGCCCGCGCCGGCCCTGACGCGAACCGATTCGCTCGCGATTGCCTCGGCCGTGTGTGGGTTCACGGCGATCGTGCCGATCGTGTCGCAGGTGGCCGGCTTAGGCTTCGGCCTCGCGAGTCTCGCCCGGATCCGTCGGGCGCGGCGCGAGGGCGTGGCGCTGCGGGGGCGCGGTTGGGCGTGGGCCGGCATCGTCACGAGTGGCGTGCTGCTGCTCAGTTGGGTGGTGGCGATCGGGGCCCTGTTCGTGGTGGCGGACTACCTTGCCCGGGCGGGTGACCTGCTGCCCGGCCTGGACGGCGTCGGTCCCTGACGCCCGGCCTTCCTTTCCCCGGCGGGTTCATCGGTGTATAAGATGTTGTCCGATCGAATCACCCGCGCCGTGCGGCGGGGTGGCGGACGCCGGGGGTGTAGCTCAGTCGGTAGAGCAACGGCCTTTTAAGCCGTAGGTCTTGGGTTCGAGTCCCAACGCCCTCAATCTTCATAATCCGACATTTCGCAAAAGGTCAGAAATCGCGGCCGGCGGCGACCGGCTCATCCTCCACACCCGCGCCGCGCCGATGACGAGAAAGGTCCAGGCGGCCGCCCGGCGGCACCGCAAGAGCTTGGCGAAACGGTCCAGGTGACCGATCGCCGACCGCCGTGTGTTTTCTGTCCAAGCCGCGGTTCCTGGTTTCGGACCGGCCGCGGGGCTACCACAGACCAACCGTCAGGCCGAACGTAAACTTCGATTCGTGGATTGGGGCCAGCGTGTCGCGCTGCCACCACCCGTTGTTCCAGACGTAGCGCCGCACCTCGTGCTGCTTGTCGGCGACCACGTAAATCTCAGGCGTCCCGTCGCCGTCGAGGTCGGCGAGCGTCGTCGCGTGCTCGAAGCCCCCACTGTCGGCGTCGATCAGCTCGGTGGTCGCCGTATCGCCCCGCGGACGGAGGAGCCACAACCCTCGGTCGTGCGTGGAAGCCACCAGCTCGACCTTCTCGTCGCGGTCCACATCTCCGGCGGTGAGGAAACGGGCCAGCTTGTCGTCGAGCGTGCATATCGTGGTGCCGGCGTATTGGCCGTTCTGGCAGGTGTAGCGCCGCACGGCGATCCGGTCGCCGTCGGGATCGATCGTCGGCCCGTCCGCGAGTTCGGCTTCGACGAGTGCCCACAGCTCAGGCGTGCCGTCCGCATCGGTATCCGCCACGAGGATCTCCTTGGCGTGGCGCGTTTTGAACTCGTCGACCACCCGCCGCTCAAACCCGTCGGTAGTCTTTCGATACACCGTAATCATCCCCGGCTGGGCGGTGCCGTCGAAGCGATTCGGTCGTGAGGGGGTCGCGTAGATCTCGAGCCTCCCGTCGCCGTCGAGATCCCCCAACTCGCACTCGTGCACGAACGTGCGCTTCCCGGCCCGGTCGATTTCGGTAGCCTGCCACTTCGTGCCGGTCCATTCCATGACCATCACCACGCCCCGGTCGTGGGTGACGATCACGATGTCGTCCTTGCCGTTGCCGGTCACGTCACCAATCTCGAAATCGCGCAGCCGGTTCTGCGTGCCGCCGACGTGGCCAGCCCAGAGCACCGTGGCCTGCCATGCCTGCCCGTCATGCTCCCAGAGTTTGATGGACGCGCCATTGGCGGCGATGGCCAGCAGGCCGGGCCGGCGGTCCTCGTGGCCCGGGTATCTCCAAAAGGTCGTCTTGTGGAACACGTTGCTGTCCGGATCTTCGATGGTGGTGCGGATCCAGCCGCCGTCGGTCCGGCGCAACACGACCAGGCATGCCGGCCCCGGCTTGGGGTGGGATGAGCCGGTGGCCGGGTCGTTCACGTCGACGAATTGGGCCTGGGCAAGCACGATCGTGGGGGCCGGACCGCTGGCCAGCGCCGCGCCGAACGCCGCCGCGTCCACGTCGTTCACCTTTGGGGCCGTGGTTTTCGCGTCGACGAGGGAAGGGGCGCTGGACGCCGGCCTCGCCACCGCATTCGCCCTCGTTTCAGTGGTTGCGGCACCCTCGTCGCCGGGCGATGTTTGCTTGTCACAACCGTTGAGCACCAGCATCAAGCTCGTGGTGAACGCGAACAGTATGTAAATCGCATCGCGCATCGGTGAGGTTCCTCCCTTCGCAATGGCTCGCCTCCGATTGTACTCGATCACCCTGTCGACGCGACACGTCCTGCGGCTGCATGCGAGTGTCAGTCGCCATCAGGGGCCCTCGCGCCGGGCTGGGAGCTGGCGGGGGTCGACTCTTCCTCGCCGGCATCGACCTCGTCGTCCCCGTCGTCGACCAGGTAACCCAGCGCCTGGAGTTGCCGCACCAGTGCCGGGGCAAGGCGGTTGCGCGGATCTTTGCCGGTCTCGATCTCTGGACGCCAATACGACTCGATCGCGGCGTGCCGACCGGTAACGACCTCAGCGTGTTGGAGAGCGATGTTGTAGCGTTCCGCGGGATCGGAACGCAGGTCGTACAGCTCCCGTCGATCGGCACTCGGTATCGTGATGTACTTCCAGTCCGGCGAACGGATAGAGAGTTGCTGCAGGAATCTCACTTCATGGCCGCCCGGGCCTGTGGATTCCATCCGGCTGACGTTACAGGCGACCGCGTCACGGTAGCTCGAGTCGGCATCACCTCCGTCGACCGCGCTGTTGAGGGGGCGACCGACGAACTGCTCGGGAGGATCAATGTCCAGGAATCGCAGAATGGTCGGGGCAAGATCGACCAGTTGAACCTGGCCCTCAACGCGACGCGCAGGCGAGCCGGCGCCAGGGGGCTTGATGACCAGCGGTACGTGTTGCGTCGTGTCGTACAGGCAGGCGCCGTGGGCCCACTCGATCACCTCGGCATGTTGCTCGCCGAATGCCTCGCCGTGGTCCGACGTGACGATGATCAGGGCCGAGTCGTACAGCGCACGCCGCCGCAGCGAGTCCATCACGCGGCCAAGCTGGTGATCCGCGTACGTGATGTCTTCTGCATAACTCTCCCGTTTCCCTGCCCCTGGTGCGCCGTCGTTGATCCGACCGCGGTATTTCCCCCGGAACGGCGGCGGTGCCCCATAGGGGTCATGAGGATCGAAGTAGTGCAACCAGGCGAAGAACGGCTTGTCGGTGGTACGGGTCGCGAGCCAGTCGAGCGCGCGATCCGTCACGACCTCGCCACGGATTTGGTAGTGCTGGACGACACCGGCGAGATAGAAGGCGATCAGGTGCTGAAAACCGTCGTACCCGAAGAGCGTCGACCACGGAACCAGGGAATCGACGTATCGGTCGAAGCCTTGATTCAACCGACTGTTAGTCGAGCGCGTGGTGGTCGACGACGTGAAGGCGACGGTTTCGTAGCCTGCGGCGGCAAGTGCGTCGGCCAGCGTGACCAACCCGCGTTTCATCGGCTTGCCGTTTTCGGCCTCATGGTCAAAGGGGTAGACACTGGTGAAGATCGAAGTGTGCGAGGGGCCTGTGCTGGGAGCCTGGGCGACCGCCGTGTCGAAAACGACGCCGTCGCGGGCCAGTGCGTCGACCGTCGGCGTCTCGATCCACGGGTGCCCGTAGCACCCGAGGTAGTCCGCGCGGAGCGTGTCGATCGTTACGAGCACGATGTTGGGTCGCGGGCCGTGCGCCGCGGCGGGCGGGGCGATCGATGATTGGGGCGTCAGGGATTGCTGATGGCGGACGACCAGCCCCGTGGAAAGCGCGATGAGCAGGCAAACCGTGCCGCACAGGACACGCACACGCGTCACGCGTCGAAACCAGGAACGCTGCGATTCGAACGCGGCGGTGACGAGTGCGGCGGACGTTACGATTACCACCGCGCCCGCGATCGTGATGGCCAGACCCCCGGTCGAGAGCAACTGGGACGCGGGAATGACAAAGAGGCCGAGCCAGCCCACGAACAAGTACAATGCCGCGCCGGCGAGGAGTGCGGTTCGGCCCCAAAACCGAAGCCGGGCCTCAGTGGCCCGCTTCCACCCGCTCACCCGAACGATGAAGACCACCGCCAAGACGAGTCCGCCCCCGACGAGAACCAGCAGTCCGTCCGTCGCGATTGCCGCAAGTAGAAAGAGGAGGATGTCACCGAGGTTCTCGGGCAAGACCGCGTGCCAACCGTCACGTACCGCGGGCAGCAGGTAGGTCCAGATGAACTCCGCCAGACCGGCCAGCATGCCGACGGCCATTGCGTCTCGCACAATCGAGCGGGATAAACGACGATCTGCGACGGCTTCGCGTGGCAACGTGCACTCTCCGTTTACCTCTTCCATCCGGCATTCGCATGTCCACGCATCGAGACGGCCCGGCGAGCGGGCGGAGCGCGCGTGTTTGTGACAGCTTGTCCCGGACCAGAAAGGCCAGCCGATCCCTCCTCCACCGCCGTCGCGCGACGCCCTCGCCGATTCACTCCGCGGCTCGGGCGCGTTGCACGCTTCTCACAGACTCCGACGCGCATACCGGATGGCCTGTTTCACGCCGTCCGCGATGGGCGGCGTGAGGGCCATGGAGTCGTCGATCGTGACGCCCGCGGCGCCGGCGGACATGGCGTCCTTGACGTCGGACACCAGCGCCTGGGGCGGATAGCCCGCCCCGGCGAACAGTTCGAAGGCTACTTCCACGGGCGCGTTCGCCCCGCCCGCCGCCCGCGCCGCGTCCACCGTGTCCCGGGCGTTCGTTCCGTCGGCGTGCAGGTGGGTCATCACCACGCCCGCGTGCGCGGCGAGTGCCCGCAGGCCTGCGGTCGCGTCGATCTCCCGACCGTTGCGGCGAACCAGCAGGGGTGTTTCGATTCGCTTGCGAATCGCGGCCAGCCCGTCGGCCAGGGCCTGGGACTGCCATTGTGCGTAGGCCGACAACGGGGG